>CAZCOH010000034.1:0-15271 GCA_964500645.1 uncultured Dehalococcoidia bacterium | reverse complement strand
AACACCGTTATACCTACTGCAGATAATTCACCGACACAGATCCCAGCTAACACCGTTATACCTACTGCAGATAATTCACCGACACAGATCCCAGCTAACACCGCTATACCTACTGCAGATAATTCACCGACACAGATCCCAACTAACACTGCTATACCTACTGCGACTACGTATCCAACGAATACTCCTAAACCAACTAAAACCCCTACAAGATTCATCGGAAACAATGAGACACCAACACCTATACCAACGGCTACTTTGCTACCAACTGTTATTGTTGTCTCAACGAAGACGCCGACTCCAACACTTATACCGACGGCTACAATGATGGCTTCGCCGATCCCGACCAGCAGCCCCACTCCTACCAACACCGCTATTCCTACTGCAACTGCGTATTCAACTAATACCCCTAAACCAACTAAAACCCCTACAAGATTCACCGGGTACAATTACCCACCAACATCAACTCCGACTCCGACTCCGACACCATCAGCCATACCCACGGTTACGCCGATTCCCACCAGCACGCCAATTCCGACCAGTACGGCTATTGCTACCAACACGGCTATTCCTACCAACACTCCCACCGCGATTCCTTCTCTTCCCTTGTCTGCCACAATATCGGTAAATAATTTTAGTTTTTCTCCATCAGCAACCTTGATTTCAACTGGTGGAACGATAACTTGGCAATTTCAGGGAGGCACGCACACTGTCTCAGGTTCAGGTTTTAATAGTGGAACCAAGATATCGGGACAAACTTTTTCCCACACCTTTAACCAATCTGGAAATTACAATTATGTTTGTAGTTTCCATAGCAGCATGACAGGGACAGTCAAGGTAGAGTAGCGCTCAGCATGGTCCCGTTATCAAATAAGTAGACATTCAAATCAGATTATACAAATGGTCTAATCTGAGATAATTGAAAGGGACAAACTCCAAAGTTCTAATTTTACAAAATAATTTAGCAATGGTTCTTATCAAATGGAAGACGTCTTTAGAGTAACCATACTAGGTACGGGAACCCCAGTACCTCTAATAGAAAGAATGGGTTGCAGCATATTAATCAATACCCCTCAAAGCAATTTACTTTTAGACTGTGGTAGAGGAGCGGCTCAACGTATTTATCAAACTGATACACCTCTTAAAAGGGTCAACACTATATTTCTTACTCATCTTCATTATGATCACTGCATAGGCATTTCAGATATTTGGCTTACTGGCTGGTTAAACGGCCGAGCGGAGCCGATGTTAGTTTATGGCCCGCCAGGTACCAAAGACATGATGTTTAATCTAAGTGAAGCTTACAAAGAAGATATACATATTCGACGGGATCTTGATGAAAAATTGCATCCGGATGGAGCATTATTATTTGGTTACGATATCACCGATAACCATATACAGGAATTTACTGACCTTCGTCTAGAAAGTTTTGCTGTAGATCATAACCCCGTTCCCGATGCTAGGGGCTATATAGTCACTTCAAAAGATAGAAAAATAATAATCTCTGGGGACACCAGATACATGCCTAAAATGGCAAATATCGCAAAAGACGCGGATATCCTCATACATGAAGTATCGGCTCCAAATGCCATAAGGAAAAGATCTCACGCTATTGGACGGAATGATTCTCACACTGAAGCTGTTATAGATCATCATACAAGTCCGGATGAAGCTGCCAAAATTTTTTCAGCCGCTAGGCCAAAATTGGCAGTTTACTATCATATCGTTGGAGGCCCTGGGGCAGAAGAAGAGATCATCTCAACTACAAACAGTAATTACGCTGGGAAATTCATTTTACCGGATGATTTAACTACCTTATCCATAGGTCCTCAGATTATTGTCAGAGATCCATCAGGAAATATTTTGATGACTATTTAAATAAATTTTTCTAAATTTTACCTATTAGACTTCTTAAAAATTGACGTGTTTGGTTTATTGATTCTTTTTGGTTTGGACCCACAGGAAATATTTGCACTGCGAGGTCCGAAGTACCTGCCTCAGAATATTCCCTGAATTTTTTTTCTATTTCCTCCTCATTCCCAACAATCGCCATTTCCGCCGGTGATTCGACGCCTTCCCGATTTAACATAGCTCTATAACTTGGCAATTGTCCGTAGCGATGAAAATAATCAGAGGCTACCTTGAATCCTTCCCCTTTATCAGAAGTTAAAGCGACTGGAACGGCTGCAACAAGCCTTGGTTTAGGCTTCCCATATTTCTTGGCCGAATCCAATAACTGGGGCAAAGTGTGAGATTTAATTGTCTCCGGGCCCGTCATCCACGTAATGGTTCCATCTGCCATCTCTCCGGCTGTCTCTAACATTTGAGGACCTAGAGCAGCTAATAGAATCTGTGTCTCGTGTCTCTCTTTCATAGTAAATGCTGTATTTGCACTAAATAGTTTGCCTTCGTAATTCACTTGGCCTTCTTGAAAAAGATCTTTGACAATTTCTATATATTCCCGGACATGTCTCACTGGTTTATCAAATTTAAGGCCGAATCTACTTTCTACTACCGGCTTATGGTTCACCCCTAAACCAAGAGTGAATCTTCCCTTTGCAATAGTCTGTAGGGTTAAGGCTTGTTGTGCCATTGCAATTGGATGCCTCAAATAGGTAGGAGTGACAGCTGTAGCAATTTCAATTCTAGATGTCTTTTCTGCCGCTATGCACATCATGGACATGACATCAACGTCCATGATATGTGCCATCCAGAAGCTATCAAACCCTTCCTCTTCAGCAGCGACTAATGAATTAATTTGTTCAGATATGGTTCCTGCAGAACCAATCCCGCCGATAAATAACCCGATGTTCATATTTCCTCCAGAAAGTAGACATAAATTCGATACGATTGATGTATTCCTTATTAGGTCAGTAGAGTAGCAGACATACAAAGCATATTTCTCTAATGTGAAATTGATATGCTAAACGTAGAGATATAGTATTCCCATATTATATTTAGCAATTTAAAGTTCTTTTTGGGAGGCTTATATGGCTCTACAAACAAAGATAGATCAGCAAGGCCAATTTGGTTCTGGTGCATTAGGACAAACTGTTCAGGAAAGAAAAGCCACAGGGAGAGGACCGGACATATGGCTTGCTGGGGATCCTCAAGATCTAGCTAACTGGATGGATTTTGGCGCCGCAGGCATTGTGACTAACACTGTCGTATTGAATCAAATGGTGAAAAAATATGGCCAGATAAAAGATGTAACACAACGATATCTCGACATTACTAGTAAACCAGTTGTGATAGAGATAGATGGATCCTCTACAGAGGAATTGATAGAAACCGCTCATTTCTTTCATGATATGTCTGATCAGATAATAATTAAGGTTCCCTGTACGACCAACTCACTTCATGTTTTCAAAGATCTCGAAAGGCATGGAATAGAAAGTTATTGCACAACCGTCTTTTCCCTTCCTCAGGCAGCGGCCGTTGCTCAGGCTGGAGCAACTCATATTTTACCTTTCTGTGAACCAGTTAAAGAAGCAGGTGGGGATCCTACAAAATTGATCCGTGAATGTGTAAAAATGTTTAGTGGATGGGAGAATCGACCTTATATTTCGGCAGCGTTGGTAAGGTCTGTAGATACAGCGTATGCAGCTTTAAGGGACGGAGCAGATGGAATTATTATATTCTGGAATGTATATGAGGAGATGTTGGCTCATCCAATGACCGATCAATGGAACGATATTTTCTTAAATGAGTGGAATGAAATGGATCAGGCGGGTCTCTTGAAGGGAGTTAAATAAACCCACCCAGAACTTAAATTGAAATCTGACCCCGGGATTCCAAGCAGCCTATATCTCAAGTTAAGAAAATCTTCCGCCCACTAGAGTTAAGAGACTTTCAGATATAGGCTTTAGAAACTTCCAAAGCTGGAGGCTCAGCAAGTGCCCGATTATACCTCTAAGGTCCCGAAATACAATTTTTCCGGTAACCTTCAAGAGCAACAACGTGAATTATCAGACAACCCGATCATCTTGCGTATGGCTCAATCTAGATTGTCGATGATGGATGATCCTTATCGACCGAGCTATCACTATGTTAACCCTGAAGGAATATTAAACGATCCAAACGGTCTTTGTTATTGGCAAAACAATTGGCATCTTTTTTATCAGGGATATCCTCCAGAAGATCCCAGACAGCATTGGGGACACGCGGTAAGCAAAGACTTAGTTCATTGGCAAGATTTACCGTATGCAATTTACCCAAACCCAGAGGAGAAATGTTTTTCTGGATCAACATTTGTTGAAGAAAACAGGGTAATTGCCATGTATCACGGAACCTCAGCAGGAAACATGATAGCTATTTCTAATGATCCATTATTATTAAATTGGTCGAAACTAACTGATGCTCCTGTCATAAAACTTCACTCAAATAAAATACCTAGTGAGGTCAGGGTTTTTGATCCATGCATTTGGAAACAAGGGAAATATTATTATTCATTGTCGGGAGGCACTCTCCCTCATCTATATTCTGGCAAAAGAACTAGGGCTAATTTTCTTTTTCGTTCTTCTGACCTAACCAAATGGGATTACATGCATCCCTTTGTGGAAGGGGATCATTTTACAAAAATTGGAGATGATGGTGCATGTCCATATTTCTGGCCTATCGGAGATCGACATATTTTGTTTTTCTTCAGCCACATGAGCGGGGGACAGGCCCTGCTAGGTGACTATAATCAGAAGACACAGAAATTTGAAGTAACCTCTCATCATGAATTTAATTTCGGGTCATTTGGCCCAGGTGGTGTTCATGCCCCTTCAGTTACTCCTGATGGGGATGGGGGTGTTATAGCCATTTTTAATATGAACGCTGCTATGGAAACCCCAGGTTGGAATCAATTAATGACACTTCCAAGGCGTATATCACTTCAAAGTGACGTTCCCCCTGGTAATGATCGACTAACAATTGAACCAGCAGTAGCGACCCAAACATTAAGAAAAAATAAAACATCATATTCGGGGCTACGAATTGAGGCAAACCAAGAGGTCATACTAAAGAAAATAAATGGAAATGTATTAGAGATAAAAACGGAGATCGACACCTGTGACTCCCCTATGATTGAATTAAAAGTTTTATCATCCCCATCCAACGACGAATATACACGTATATCTTTCTACCCTAATCGTGGATTCAGACATTGGGATGTCTACGATGGCTGGGAACCCGAAAAATTCAAAAACGCATCAGACAGCATAGTCATGATTGATACCTCATACTCGTCAAAACATAAAACAGCTTTGTCTAGGCCTCCTGAATCTGCTCCAGTTTTGCTAGATCCAGACGAAAACCTTGAACTACGTATATTTTTAGACAAAAGCGTGATTGAGGTATTTGTTAATGGAAAACAATGTCTTGCAACTCGTGTTTATCCGTCAGGAAAAAATAGTACTGGAGTATCAATAAGAGCCCAAGGTTCGGATGCGAAAATCATAACAATGGATGCATGGGAAATGGAGGACATCTATGATATGTAGACCTTTATTTATTCAGGCGAGCAACCTCTCCTTTCTTTTCTAGGATTTGATCCACATCCCATAGAGAAGAGAATGAAAATGCTCTAGGGCAGTGGCCGTAAGACTCCTCTATTTCAATTATCATACCTTGGAGGATTTTCGAATTCTCATCTGGATTAAATACTTTAAGTTCCATATTTAGGTTCTCAAGTTCTTCTTCTGAAACTATTCTGACTCGTCCATTTATCCTTAATGTTTCGTCTAAACCCGGAATGAAGAAAATCAAGCCAATATAAGTATTAGACTGTATGTTTTGATAGGATTGAAAGAGTTTATTGCCCGCAATGTCAGGTAATAATAATGTCTTCTCGTCTAACACCTTAACAAATCCTGGCATCCCGCCCTTGGGCGAAGCGTCACATTTGCCATCTGAATCAGAAGTTGCCATGACTAAAAAAGGAGATTCCTTTATAAATTGAATATGCGAATCCCTTAATTTATCAACGATTTTGTCCACGGTTGTAACTTTCGGAAACCCGAATTTTTGGGTGAAAGAATTCTCAGTTTGTTTTTCAGTTCCATTCTTAACCATATATTGCACCTCTGATTTGACAATACTACGCTCTTTTTTATGAATCCCTCAATTATTTTGCAAATCTTGACGGTCGATATGGAGACAACACCTCAACTTCAAGTCCAGAAAGTATCTCAGTTGCGGCCCACAATCCGACAAGAGGAGCCAGTGTGACGCCGCTATGCATAATCAAAGAGTAAACTCTATCCACTTTCTCTGAAAAGCCTATTACAGGCATTCCGTCAACGGGCATAGGTCTGAACCCTACCGGAACTGTCATAGCTTCCAAATCTTTCAGGGCAGGAAAAAATTTTGAGGCATTTTTTAAAGTCTCATCGGCATTGAATTGAGAATCGTCTTCTGTTTCGTTCTCTTGACTTCCGGAACCAATGGTTACGATTCCATCATTGTCTTGCCTGACATGGAGTTCCTTTCCTCCCTCTTCAGCTTGAGGGAGGTAAATAGTGGATAATTTATCCATGATTTTTGGAACCGGAATTGTCCTTACAACTACTCCTGGACTCCTTTTGTGCGGTAAATTCACTCCTAAATTTCTCCAAAGGTTTGTCGAATCTATTCCAGCTGCAATTACTACATAGTCAAATTCCATCTTACTCTGATTAAATTCAACAATGACCTTGTCTTTTACCTGTGTTATCGAATCAACTTTTTGCTCAAGATATGTCCCTGTTCCATTTTGAACGACAGAATCCACGCATGCTTTCGCAGCGAGACGTCCTACAACATGTCCCTCATTTTGCATGTATACGCCATACGTAAATTCCCCTATCTCTAAATTAGGTTCAAAAGAAGAAAGTTCGTCTTTTGTTATAGAGCGAATTGCATAACCCCATGTCTGCATCGTCTCGCATTCAAGTTTCAGTTTTTCACCGGAAGCAATGTCTGAACAATAAGTAACATTACCTCCCCATTTCAATCCTGTACCCACCCCAATATTCTCTCCGAAACGTCCCCACATATCGACGGAACGATGATTGAGATCAAAATATGTACGAGGTCGTTTTGCAAATGCGTTAATCCATGCAAAGGAATGATCCGTCGCCCCTGAACCAGGACCTGATTTATCAAAAATAGTGACTTCAGCGCCTTGTTCAGACAAGTGGAATGCTACTGAGCCACCTACAATACCTGCACCAATAACAGCTACTTTCTTCATGATTCCTTCCTATTAGTTTTTAGATTATTACAATCAATATGTTTATAGTCGATTCTCGATTCACTCTTCTTCATTGACCTCCAGGCAATCATTGTAAAAACTATGGAAAGACCTACTATTGCAGCCCCGATTGCGTATGAAACATGATAAGAGAATATAAAAGCGTCTACAGAGTTTGGCGAGGATAATGCGTCTAAAATATCCACATCTGAAACAGTTGATTCGTATAAAGAAGTAAAAGCTCCACCTAACAAAGTTACAGAAGCTACGCATCCTAACCCTCTTGAAATTGAGGATATAGCGCCTCCACTTCCGAATTCCCTTACCTTAATCGTTCCCATTACCAAGTTCAAATTTGAACTTTGAAAAAGCCCTGTACCAAGACCAACAAATCCAATTCTTATAGCAATCTCAAAGGTATTCGAATCTCCATCTAAGGATAAATAAGTTAAAAGAGTACAAGAGACTATTGAAAGACCAATCAAACTTACTATTGGTGAACCAATTTTATCTGATATATACCCTCCAATTGGGGCAAATATAAAAATAGCCAACGCATTTATAAACAGGAACATAGCTAAGACTAAGTCAGGGCTTTCCAAGATTGTTCCCACATAATAAGGAAGGATAAAAAAATTGATAAAAGAACCCATAAAGAAAAATAGGTTTGATAAAAACCCAGATACCAGGACGGTATTTTTTGTCAGCGCAAGATCTATTAATGGATTATCTGTCGTTTTTTGTCGGAATATGAACAATTTCACTGCCGCTAAAAATATAACCAGAAGGAATATAATTTCCGCTCGCAGATATCCTTGTGAGCTACCACGTTGGAAAATAGTTACCAAAGAAATCAAACCCAAAAACAACAGAAAAGCACCTAACCAATCATAGGTATTTTCCTTTAACAAGTTTGATTTCTGCTGGACACCAATACCTTTCAAAAGAGTTAAAGAGCCAATCAGTGCAATTAGACAAAGAGGAACTCGACCTAAAAATATCCATTCCCAAGAAAAATACTCCAAAGTAAGGCCAGCAAAAAGAGTTCCGGTTATCATGCCAACACTCCCTATACTAGTCATTATTCCCAAGGAACGTCCCCTTATTTCCGGAGTAACCATGGACGTGACTAGTGCGGGAGCAATAGCTAACAAGGAGGCGTTCCCAAAAGCCTGAAAGATTCTGAAAATAATTACAGTGCCAATACTTGGTGCTAGACCTATGGCTATCATAGACAATGTGTAGGCTAGGAGACCAAATACAAATACTTTACGAAGTCCTATTATGTCTCCCGCTTTCCCTAAGGGCAGTTGTAGAGCAACGGTCGTAGAAAGATAAAAGATTATCATTAGATATACAACGTTTGGTGGGGAGTTGAAATAACTGGAAATTTTCGGAAGCGCAACGTTGACACTAACATCGAGGGCGCTTAGAAAAACCCCGGAAGAAACGATCAGGATTTGCACCCAATGAATCAAGGGAAAAGTCTTTTGAGTTCTGTTAACTATTTCTTTATCAATAACGCACTATCGAATAATTTATAGAATCATTTTTGGGGAACCATGAAGGAAGTATAGATAAGGGAATCATGAAACTCCATACAACCGTCTTAAGTATTTATTTACGTTTGAAAATGGCGCTTAAATTTGAAAATAAGGACCAAAACAAGAGCAATTAATAATAAGGAACATGCCTGAAATAGATAGGGCAGATAAGCGGCGCTAATAAGGGAAAGTCCGATGAAGGGCCCCAAAGCAGAACCAAAGTCTTGGAAAGTGTTATAGACCGAGAATACCTCAGAACGAGAATGTTTCTCTGCTATTAAACTAACCAAAGGTAAAAGCTGGACTGTTAATAAAACCCCTCCAACAAAAACCAGTAAAAGCATAACGGTAATAAACTCCGGACTGTCGCTCATTCCTAGCAACAACAACCCTATCGAAGTAATAGCCACGGAAAAAATTAAAACTTTTAACCTACCATATCTATCAGATATATAACCTCCAAAAGGACCAACACCAACCTCAGCCAGACTCCGAAACCCAAGTAAGATACCCGTAAGGCCCGTGACTGTTACAGTAAACATTAATAGGTCAAACTCGACACCAAATTTGGCCCTGATGAAGTGTCCTAAACTTGCCGACATTAATCCAGAAATAACTATCCCCACCGTGAGGCCACTAATACCTAGTAAAAACACTTCTGAGTCTTTTAATAGGGACAAGAAATTACGATTACCTTCATTTGAGTTAGTGCTGACATTTGATGAGCCGTAACGAGAGTATTTCAACCAGCAAAACCAGCTGAGCAACGTAAAAACACCAAATATCAAAAATGTCATTCGATACCCGAGATAATCGGAAAGCAACCCGCCAAACACAGCTCCTCCTATGGACCCTATCCTTATGAGGGAAGCATTAGTGGCTAGATATAAGCCTACGTTTCCTTCATTACTAACATCTGATGCTATCCACTGTGATACTAATCTCAGCACAGACCAACAGGCTCCCCATAAAAGTCTAGCCAACAATAAAACTATGAAACTAGTGGAAAGTGCGTACATTGCTAGAACACCCAAGGAACCAATCAGAGTCAGCTTAAACGGTCTGTAAACTCCAAATTTATTCACAATGTATGAACTTAAAGGATTAGTGAAAAATCTGACGAATCGATTTGCAGATAACAAAATTCCCACCTGGAAAATTGTTAATGCCCAGAATTCAGGTCGGGATGGCATGACCACATATAACATCGCATCACCAAGTAATGCAGCTGCAACCCCTAAGCTAGTTACTATCAGGGGAACTGGGGGTAAATTATCTTTATTCATTAATTAAAAGCATTGGTATTTAACTGTTCAGACGGGATTGGATACACTTACAAAGACTCCAGTACCGGAAAATAATAACAGTGTTGTTCCTCGAGTATTAAAAGTAACTGTTGAATATATACAATTCAGGTAAGACGTATCGTAATTCAATAATTTGGGATGTTAACATGACTTCAATATACGTATTAGGCGCGGGAACACCGACCCCGACGGCACAAAGATTCGGTTCCTCATTTGTTATAAAAACCGAAGATAATCAAATTATGTTAGATTGTGGACCTGCGGCTACACACAAACTGGTTCAGGCGGGACTTTGGCCGACTGACATAGATCATCTTTTTTTCACTCATCATCACTTTGATCACGATATTGATTATCCATGTTTTCTTCTTTGCAGGTGGGATCAAAGCATAGGAAACGAGAGAACCTTAAAAGTTTTTGGCCCAGCTTTAACTGAAAAGATTACAAATGGAATTCTTGACGAGAAGACAGGATTATTTGCACACGATTGGATAGCAAGAGTAAACCATCCATTAAGTCAAAAAGTTTATGTCAATAGGGGAGGAACCTTACCGAGGAATCCACCATTGGTCGTATCAAAAGATGTAGTACCAGGTAAGGTTTACACAGGGAAAACGTGGGAAGTCTATGCGGCAGAAGCTAAGCACGTTCAACCCTACTTAGATAGCCTGGCTTATAGATTTGAAACTAAAAGTGGAAGTGTAGTTTTTACGGGGGATACAGAGCCTTGCGAGGAGGTAACAGCCCTAGCAAACAACGCGGATGTGATGTTTTGTATGTGTTGGGATGAACAAGAAATCATGGATGACAACGGTGAAAACCAAGGACAGTGTGGAACAGATGGGGCTGCCTTAATGGCACAAGAAGCAGGCGTTAAGAAATTGGTCTTGGTTCATACAGGGCCCCATCTATCTCAAAACGATGTGAGAGCAAAAACCCTAGGTCATTTATCAAATATTTTCGATGGAGAGATTGTTTTCGCGGATGAACTCATGAGTATTAATATGAGTCCACAAAATGGGTGATTAAGGGAATGAATCGCTTCATCTTAAATTAAATTACGGTTTAATCTGGATATCTAAAATTTGTATTCTTGCTGCCTTTTTAATGCTTCTAAATAATAGTAGTCGGCATAATTGATCCCGACATCTATTTCACTATTAGCAGGTTTATTACCAGTACTGTGCATAAGTAAAAAGCCCCCATTAGTTCCAATTTCTGAAAAATATGAACTGGAATTTAAGGATTCAAGTATGTCATCTGCCAATTCAACATAGGTGTGCTTTTTGTCACTGACAAAACTTGATAGTTCATAGAGAGCTGATGCGATTAATGCAGCGGCCGAGGCATCTCGTGGTTCGTTTGGAATATTCGGCGCGTCATAATCCCAATATGGGACGTTATCATCCGGCGACCTATCAATGATAAAAGCTGCAATTTTTTCAGCAAAATGCAGATATCTCTCATCACTGGTCATGCGATAACACATTGTAAAACCATATAGGCCCCAGGCCTGCCCGCGTGACCAACTGGACTCATCACTATATCCCTGGTGTGTAAATTTCCCGTTAATTTGGCCATTTTCTGGATCATAATCGACTAAATGGCAACAAGAGCCGTCGGATCTATAGTGATCTTGCATGGTTAAGTCTGCGTGTGAGATAGCAACTTCACGATAAATTTTGTTACCAGTGACGTCACTCGCCCAAAATAACATTTCTAAATTCATCAAATTGTCAATTATCACCGGATACTGCCATGTTCCATGATCCCATGACCTAATGCATCCAACTCTGTGATTAAATCTTTTTATCAAAGTATCAGAAGCTTCAATAATTACGTTCTTGTATTCTTCGATTTGTGTAATCCTGTAAGCATTACCAAAGCTACAAAAAATCAAAAACCCAAGATCATGGGTATTTGTTCGGCTTTTGGCCTCATCAAGTTTTAACGTATTAACAGTTGCTGAGTCCTTCCATTTGTCGTCGCCTGTGAGTTCATACAAATACCATAGACTTCCAGGTGGAAACCCGCATGTCCAATAGTTTGGGGAGGCAAAGAACAATCCATCTTGCTCTGAATAAAAGCGTGGCACTTCGTTTGTTTCAGGAATATTTTGCAAAAAATAAGAATACTGTTGTGAAATCTTTGTAATTATCTGTGTGTCTTTCATCATAGTGTCTCACCCGTATGAGGTTTATAAGTGTTAAGAAAACAAGATTGTATTGTAATTAGAATCAGATAGGTACAGATCAACAAATAAATGTAAATAAATGGCTTACTTAAGAATTGATTTCACTTTTTTCATTTAAAATATAAAATAGTTTGATGCTATCTTTCTCTCCCGTATCCTCACACTACAAGTGGCTGGTATTCTCCGTCGTCAGTTTAGGGTCTCTGATGCAGGTCTTTCACCATATTGGAATAAATGTTGCATTACCTACAATAGCCCAACACTTCGGTGTTTCGTTAACCATAGTCCAATGGGTGGTTCTGGGAGAATCTCTCACAATAAGTGCCCTTCTCCTGCCCATGGGCCGACTTTCCGACATTATCGGCCGCCGAACAATCTATATGCTAGGGATTTCATTATTTGGAATTATGGCATTTCTAGCAGGCTCTTCACCTTGGATCGCTACAGCGCTTGGTCTTCAATCACCCATCATGTTGATGATCTCCTTAAAAATAGTCCAGGGAATAGGAGCTTCAATGTCTCAGGCTACAGGCTTAGCAATGGTTACCTCCTCATTTACCAAAAACGAGCGAGGCAAAGGATTGGGTGCCCATGCATCCGTAATTGCCGTAGGTGCGGTAGGCGGTCCGATTATAGCTGGCCTTCTAATTACTTATTTAAATTGGCAATGGTTTTTCTGGATAAATGTTCCTCTTTCTGGGATAACCCTAATATTTGCGTTCTTTATACTCAATAGAGTTGAATCCTTACCGTCGCCCGATGAAGAAAGCAGCTTTGACTGGGTCGGTGCGGCTCTATCTGCAATTGTTCTCCTAACTTTTTTATTAGTTCTATCTAATACGGGTCAACTAGGATGGGCACATCCATATATTTTATTGGGTAGTCTGTTGTTTATAACGACGCTAATTTTATTCTCTTGGTGGGAACTTCGATATTCAAGTCCAATGTTGGATTTGCGATTATTCAGAGATAAACTACTATCAGTTGGGATAAGTACCAATTATTTCTCTTTTTTTGGAAGTAGCGCCTTCACATTTTTAATCCCTTTTTATCTTCAGGCGGTCCTGAAGCTAAATCCTGCCCAAGTTTCATATGTGTTGATTCCTAACGCTGTTACTAGAGTCATACTAGGTCCTCTATCAGGAAACCTGTCGGACCGATACGGCCGAAAGATATTTGCAACTTCTGGCCTTGCAATTTGTGGTATCGGACTGTGCATGATGGGCTTCATGGGAATTTCAACGCCACTTTGGTACGTTATTATTTCTATAATAATTTTTGGTTCAGGTTTCGGCATTTTTATGTCTCCTAACAATGCGACAATCTTCAGAGGTTCAAGCGAGTCAAAACACGGGGTTGCTTCCGCCCTCGTTAGCCTCTCCAGAAACGCTGGAAATATCACCGGTATCGCAGTCGCTACTGCGATAGTTGCAGCTACGATGTATGCAGGGGGTTATTCCACAGACGTCGAATCAGTTATCACGGCAAAGACAAATAGTGGATTGTTAGAATTTTTCATCATAGGGATGAAAATAGTATATTTTTTTGTGGGAACCGTACAAATAGGTTCATCCGTAGCACACCTTCTCGTCAAAAACCCTATTGATCAATAAAAAATCTAGGCATACCGAATACTTTCAGGAGCTAATTTGATAAAACAGAGGATTTTGATCCTGTGTACGTTTGCTGTAACAGGGCTCCTAATTACTCAAATCGCCCCCTTTGTACTCCAGCAAATAATAGGACTCGAAGGAGGTGTGATTAAAGGTCCGTGGAAATACAGGATTTGTTACCTTCTTATAATCCCTCCCCTCTATTACATGATTTTGATCATAGTGGGAACAATATTCGGACAAGGTGAATATTTTAGAAACAGACTAAAATCAATTTTTAAAAAACTGTTTTTTTTCATATCTAGAGGTTGATTCTGATGATAAAACAAAGATCAATTGATTGTTTTTTTATCATCAGATATCTGCTGTAAAATAATCGTTGAGACCCCAAATATTATTATTATTGCACCCACCAAGCTAATAAGATCTGGGGTCACAGCAAATACCATGAAATCATAGCCAGTTACAAATATTAGCGTGGTAAAGGAGAAGGGAAGAACCAGGCTAGCATCCGCCCCTCTTAGTGCAATAAGGTTACAAATTTGGGCACCAAGCATCAAAAAGCCAATTCCGGATAATGCAATCCATTGGATCAGCGTCGGAGAAGTCCATACAAAGAGTAACGATATACTGGAAAACAATAACCCCAGTACATTATTAATCAATAAAATTTGTAAGACTTGCTCTCTTGTCGACAATATTTTGATTAATATAAATTCCAACCCCATCACCACAGCCGCAATTAGCGCTAGTAATGCAGCGGGTTCAAAAGCTGAGGCGGAAGGTCGCAGAAGAACAAAGGCTCCTACTAGACCAATTAACGCCGAAGTCCACCTTAATTTTCCAATTTTCTCACCCAGCAAAGGCAATGCGAAAATCATGGCAAATACAGGATTCAAAAAACTGATTGCGGTTGCATCCGAAACAGGTATGATGGCTGCCGCCGTGAACATAACTGTAACTGCGCTGAATCCACACAACGTTCTAATGACGTGAAGTTTAATATCTGGCTTGGTAAATCTAATTGGGAAAGCCGAGTAAAAAATAAAAAGACCTATGAAGCCAAATAAGAAACGTGCTTGAGTTGCTTGAATGGGATGGAGAGGTTCACCCAGCAGGTCAGTTTGAACAATTTTAGCTAATACAAGACATGCTGCTACAAATGCAGATCCCATGATTACCAGGGAAATAGACTTGAGAGGAGTGGGTTTAACGGAAATCAATTTGTTTGGTTATATTGCCTTTCGATTTAAAATTATAACCTTATCAATAATGCTATCAAATACTCCGCACAAGAAAAATCCCACTTCCATATAAATTCACAGAACTGGGATTTTTATTACGAACTTTCAAATACTAGGTTAGCCGGAAGCGGCAACCGCAGCCCAGTCTATCTC
>CAZCOH010000033.1:0-16218 GCA_964500645.1 uncultured Dehalococcoidia bacterium | reverse complement strand
GATGCAAATAGTATTGTGAACCAGATGGATAAGACGCGATCGTGAGAAATGCTTCTAACAAGAATCCATGCGAATACAAGACATATAACCGTCAGGCCGTAATCGGTTAGCGCGACATCAATTTCCTTCATATATTGGCGTTCCTACGTGGATGCATTTTGAATATGGGAATGCATCAGTACTATACGTTAAGTCGAATAATAGATTAGTGATAGATAATTTAGGCCATTTTATATATATTAAGCGTTGATAATTATCACTCTATCGGAGAGGCTGATAATCGTATGAAAAACTAAAAATTGCGGTCAAGAATTTATATATCGATATCTGCTGTGCATCATCACGCTATATAAAGGAAAATTATAAACCGTTAACAAAATGTAAGTAAGAATAGGAGAACGATATGCTTTTTCACATAACTGCAACTCATACTGAGGATAATTGTCCGGGCTATAACAGGGAATTAATGCCTCCAATGTTGGATGCAATTGAGGCTTCGGGAGACCTGGCTAAAGAATTGGGTCTTAACATTCTGTTTATGGTTAGTGCTGCTCCCAAACATGCTTCTTATATACTTATGGAAACAGAGGATAGTTCAAAAATTGGTGCTTGGGTAAACTCATTTCCCTATAAACAGGCTTTCGACATAAACCCTGTTATGCATGAAGAAAAGATGGTGGAATTGGCCCGCGAAATAATGGCTCGGCAGTAATTACAATTCTTTTAGTTTCTATCTAAATATACTATCTCTTTACCTCTATTTGGAGTTCTATTCGAGGCTCAAAATAGAGGTAAAAGGGCTATGTGCGAAAACATTATGCTTGGTACCGGCCAGGGAATACTTGATTGGTCTGCGAATATGGGCCGATTTGTCTTGAAACCTGGATTTGTTGGATATCTAGATGAACTAATTGAAGACTTATAGTCCTTGTATTTATTAAAAACTGGGTTTGGTCGGGTGAGGCGTCAGCTGTAAATCGTGAGTCCAACAGGTTCTGTCCTGGGTATGCAGGTAATAAAAAGCTTCTGCTATCTTCACCGGATTCATCACGAGCTCTGGATTCTGTTGTGATCTAGGCATGGCCCTTGTACCCGGAGAATCAATCGTTCCGTCAATGATGACATTAGCTATATGCACGCCAAACTCAGAATATTCTTCCGTTAGTACCTGTGCGAGTGTACGCATCATCACTCTTGGGTAATATAGCGATTGTCCGGTCATTCGTTTTCTACCACGAAGAGATTGGGCATTATTTGAAATCAAAAAGCTCCCCTGCCCTTTTTCTCTCATAGATGGTAGGACTTCCTTTGCAACCAAGAAGGGTCCTCTACTCGAAACGTGTTGTGCTGTTTCAAACATTTCGAGAGGTATGTGTTCTAGTAATTCCTTTTCAGGTGGAAGGTCTCGACCTTCTATATAACCTGCATTGTAGACCAGGACCTCAGGCTCGCCGGCCTCGTCTCTTATTTGCGAAAATGCCTTAGATATAGAATTCTCAGAGACCAGATCAAGCTCAACTATATCGCTTTCACCACCCTGGTCTTTAATCGCTTGTTGGAGTGCAGATGCATTTGTCTTTTTCCTCGTCGTGAGGACAACGTAGAAGCCTTCCTCGGCAAACTTCTGAGCTATTGCACCGCCGACTCCCCAACGTATTCCAACAGGTAAGTTACTGTCGTCGATGTCTTTACCATGGACGAGCCTTGTGTTTCCACCGTCAGACTGCCATTTGGAGGTCGCCCCAATCACTACGGCAACAGGTTTATTTTCTGTATTCATGTTTAATTTCCTTCTATTTAAATGTTGCCTGGAGTCGTCATAACATCGAAGTTGATTAAAACGTTATTCCATGCCACGAATGATTCCTCGAATATAACCTATTTGTCCTAAGTGTTGGGAGGTTTCAACCACGATATGTGCCAAAACTCCGCCCTTGGTGACATCCGGCAATTGATGGTGTAACGCATCAAACGGGCATCTTTTATCCAACTCTTTTACATCAACTTTACTAATATATTCGAATGTCTCATCCCTGACGGCTTGGTAATATGCCATCAGGTTTTCTATTGGTGTGACTGGCATATTACTGACCTGTTCCGAAGTATATCCAACTCCTATGTCTGATGCAGGGATACCAAATTTTTCGGCCCAGCCACCCCTTATCCAAAGCTGCTCTTCCTCCCTTGACCCATAATTAAGGAGAATATCTTCTGCCCTTATCGAATGCCAGAGTGCAAAATCTATGTGATGCGATGATTCTGATGGCATAAATCTTCTTTCTTGTTCGGTCAAACCATCTAAATGCCTTTCCACTTCTTTTTGATATTCGTTGAGTTGGAGTTTCAATATTTCTCTAAAATCCATGAGGTCTCCTTAAATGTTCGTTTGCGATATTAATTCCAATGGACTGGTCGAGCGCATAATAACAATTATTAATGGCGGTCATGATTTAGAATTATCTCTTAACAAAGTGAGGCATAACCTCTTTAGCAAACGTGGTGAGTTGGTACAAATATTCGTCACGAGGCATTCCTTCAGGCCAGTGGAGAATAATATTTTCCAGGCCAGGGTATTTATCCTCCATTTTCTTGAGGAACTGGATCTGCTCTGATGGAGGACCACAAATCCATGCCTTCTGTTGCACACCGTCTTCAATTCTAGGTGTTCTAGCAGGGGCGCCGGGAGTTCCCCAGACCCGTCCTTCTTCATCTGCATATCTCACAAACCCAAACGGAGCAAACCATTTAAACCTTTCGTCATGGTACGGCCTTAGACGTTCCATCGCTTCCTCTTGTGTGTCTGCTATATAAAAGCCTATACCCAGAGCTAAATTACTACCCAAAAGATCGCCTCTACCGTTTTCGGAACAAGAATCTCTGAATCTGTGAAAAGCCTGATCAACTAATTGTTCACCAGTGAGAGATACAACCCCGTTGAAGCCATTTTTTACGGTGAAATCAATACTTCCTCCGCTCACAACTGGTTGCCACGTTTCAACGGGTAAAGTAATTGGCCTTGGGACCAAGGTTATGTTTTCTAGGTCATAACCTCTATATGGAACTTGTGCAGGTATTGTGTAGTTCTTTCCACGATGACTGAACGAATCACTGTTGAATGCTTTCAGTATTATTTCAATTTGCTCTTCAAATAACTCTCTGTTTGCATCGTTGTCTATAACTGGCGCGCCAAATGTTTCAACTTCCCGGGAATGGTATCCCCTACCCACTCCAAAAATCATTCTTCCTCCAGTCAAAATGTCGGCCATTGCATAATCTTCTGCCAACCTCAATGGGTGCCACATTGGTACGATGTTGAACCCACACCCAAATTTAAGATGTTTAGTTTTTGCTGCAAGGTGAGTACTAAGCATTATTACGTTTGGTATGCATTCATAGCCCTCTCGCTGAAAATGATGTTCAGCCATCCAGAGGGAGTGGTAACCAAGATCATCCATTAGAACTGCCGCTTTTTCTGCTGTTTCCATAGATTGAATAAGGTGTTGATTTTTGTAATTTCTATCATTAGCAGGTATGCCATCCAATCCCACGTCATCCAAATCTATACTTCCAACATAGAAAACTGAAAAATTTTTTATCATGAAGTTATCCCTTTGGTTTTTTTACAGTTTAAGTGAACTTTTACATTTCAGTCTATGTGTTGAAAGAGGAGTCACTGGATTTGTAACGAATAGCATAATTCTTATATATACGGTGTAGTTTTAACTTATAATCCAAAAAAATAAGATAAATGGAGAATTAAAAATGCCTGGAAAATTAGAAGGAAAAATTGCTGTTGTCACTGGAGGTAACAGTGGAATTGGAGAAGCTACTGTTCACGCCTATGCTCGTGAGGGAGCTAGCGTAGTGATAATGGCCAGGAGAGATGGGCAAGGTATTGAGGTTAGGGACAAAGTGAGAAGTCTCGGTGGCACAGCGGAATTCATAAAATGTGACGTATCTAAGCAAGAAGACATTAAACAATCGGTTAAGAGCACCCTTGAAGTTTTTGGGAAAATAGATGTCTTGTTTAATAATGCTGGTGTAGCCGGACCTGGAAATTTTCCAAATGAAACTTTCGAAGATTGGTCGTACATATTGGACGTAAACTTAAACGGGGTTTTCAATATGTGTACAGAAATATGGCCACACATGGTTTCTTCAGGAGGAGGTGCCATAGTTAATATGTCCTCGGGTGCCGCCACAATGGGATTTTCAGAGTACATGAGAAGTACGACTGGCAGAGTACCTCCTGCGGCCTATAATGTTGCTAAAGCTGGAGTTGATGCTTTTACAAGATATATTGCTAGCATGGGTGGCAAGGTAAATATAAGAGTTAATGGTGTACGCCCGGGGCAGATATTGACTCCCATGGCAGATAGAGAAGGTACGGGCGAACATTCGTTAAAAAAATTCTTTGATGCAACCCAAATACTGGAAGGAACTGGATATCCTGAAGATGTGGCAAATGCGGTCCTCTTTCTGTCATGTGACGATTCCAGGTTTGTGACAGGGGAAATCATGAATGTAGATGGCGGGATGCCGGTAAAGTTATAAGGATCGAGCTGTAAACTGCCTAGAGGGTTCGTGTCTGTGTTCTCTTTCGTCAAAGAAATACATAAAAACAAACCCTCTTTTGCTGTCAAACTTACTCTTAATGCAAATATTTCCTCATCTTGATACGATCCCGGTAAGCTTCGCCTGTTCTATTGCATTCATGTTAGTCATGAATCCGACTAAAGCTCCGGAACTATCGGCTTCGACAGGAATAGCCTCCACAGACAGACACGAGATGGTAAATACGTACCGGTGCAATCCGTGGCCTTCCGGCGGGCATGGCCCAATCCAACCAGGTGCTCCTATGTCAGTGCGGGTCTCAAGAGACGTTGCGGGATACGGGCCTCCTTCAGGCAAGGAGGTAATGTCAGCGGGAATGTTGGCTATTACCCAATGCCAGAATCCGCTGCCTGTTGGGGCATCAGGATCAAAACATTGAATTACTATGGATTTTGTTCCCTCTGGAACTCCTTCCCAATGGAGTTCTGGGGAGATGTTGCCACCAGAACAACCTAGGCCAAAGGCCTCACTCATATGGTGATTATTCGGGATACGTTCTCCTTCGCTAAAGCTGTTACTTTCTAGAGTTAAAGTCATATAAATAAGCTCCTGTGAATTTCTGCGACTTTAACATATTTAGAGATGTATTGACTGAGATTGGATTCTATAAAATTGTCTTTAGTTGTTTTATCCTGTTTAAATTACAAACAAACTTATCCAAATAAATAAAATTCTATAATGAACAATAAACAAGGCTTCAGTTACACAATATATTTTGCAGGGCCTCTATTTGACCACAAGGATTTGATCGGTAATGCAATACTGTCTTCCTACATAGAAAATTTGTCACAAGGTATGTATAAATGTGTTCTTCCCCAAGATAGTGAACAGTCCACGGGTAGGCTAGTTGATATAAGAAACCAGGATCTCACCTACGTGCTATCTTGTGATCTCGCGGTATTCAATTTTGATGGGACAGAACTCGACTCAGGTACCGTTGTTGAATTCTTGTATGCAAAGTTATTGGATGTTCCATCGGTGGTCATAAGATCAGACTTTCGAGATGGAGGTGATCAGGACAGAGAAGGTGATAGATGGAACTTGATGGCATCCTTTTATCCAAGGACGAGAAAATTAGAGTTCAATTCGATGGAGTGGTATCAAAGAGAAAAGAAAGCTTCTTCAGATGGCGATGGAGTATTTGACGCTGCGGATTCTCTCTACAGGAAAATAGCGAGTTTGGTTATTGCAGAATTAAATGCTGTCATAGAAGAGACACCCTTGTTATCTACTGAGAATAATAAAGCTCTTGATATATATAAATGGGCATCATCATTTCCAGGAGTTAGTCCCAATGAAATGGAGATTCCGTCAAATTTAGAATCAATAGTATTATCCAAGAAAAACAAGGGGTTGCTAAGTTAGCTATGGGCCTCTGGTTCTATCAAAAAGTAATCTCCTATTTAGATAAAAGTAGCTAGTCCTATCTGTGATTTCTACTTTTAAAAAAACCAATATATAGTTGATGATTTTAATCAATTATGAAGTTTCCAGTCCTGCACTCTCTAACCCTGCCCTTGCTACTTCCTCATCTTCTTCAGAGGTCCCTCCACTGGCGCCAACTGCCCCGGCAATTTCCCCGTTTTTGTAGATTGGTAGCGCTCCTTGCCCCATTATGAAGTTTCCTTCTTGAAGAACTGTAAAAGCCTGAAACACGGGAGCCTTAGACCTATCTTCTAATTCGACAGACGGCAAACCAAAACAGGCTGAAGCTATTGCTTTTCCTTTTGAAATAAAAGGAGTTCTCCATGATGCCCCATCAGTTCTTATCATTGCTATGAGATCACCCCGAGCATCCGTGACCGACACACTCATTTTAACTCCCAGTTGCCCGATTTTTACCTTTGCTCCTTTAATGATGTTTTCTGCTTCTTGTAAAGTTACTGTCGGCATTGGTTTGACCCTCCTGAATAATTGATAGCCTTTTATCTATATCCCATTTAAGGATGTTAATGTTATGTAGTTATTTACATAAATAAGCGCCTATATATATTTTGGATATAGGAACCTCTAATCATAAA
This sequence comes from uncultured Dehalococcoidia bacterium, assembly GCA_964500645.1. GTDB lineage: Bacteria > Chloroflexota > Dehalococcoidia > Lucifugimonadales > UBA826 > CAYFIW01. The sequence continues at coordinate 9,583 of CAZCOH010000033.1, read as the reverse complement.
CAAATTTATTTGAGGTGTCCTCAATCATGAATTTATATTAAGTTCTAACATGAATTAAAAGAATTGGATGGGCAATATAAGTTGATATAGGAGATGTTATCAGAATGGGTTCGGAAGAAATTAAAGAATACACAATATATTTTGCTGGGCCTTTATTTGATCATAAAGATTTGATCGGCAATGCGATTTTATCTACTTATATAGACAAAGTTTCTGAAGGTAAATACAGATGTATAGCCCCACAGAATCTAGAACAGGCTACTGATAAATTAGTCGATATTAGAAATCAGGATCTGAGTTATGTACTCGCGTGCGACCTAGCAATATTTAACTTTGATGGGACTGAGCTATCTTCAGGTACTGTTGTTGAATTCCTGTATGCAAAGTTATTGGATGTCCCATCGGTGGTAATCAGATCAGATTTCCGGGGTGGCGGTGATCAGGACAGAGAAGGTGATAGATGGAACTTGATGGCCTCATTTTATCCGAGGACGAGAAAATTAGAATTCAATTCGATGGAGTGGTATCAAAGAGAAAAGAAAGCTACTTCAGATGGCGAAGGAGTATTTGACACTGCCGATTCTCTCTACAGAAAAATAGCGAGTTTGGTGATTGCAGAATTAGATGCTGTCATAGAAGAGACGCCCTTGTTATCTACTGAGAATAATAAAGCCCTCGATATATATAAATGGGCCTCATTATTCCCGGGACGCGATTTAAATAAATTAACGCATATTCTTGACCTAGAAGGTATAGTCGAGAGTAAGAAATCCAGGGGATTATTGGATTAAAGCACTGCCTGATGTATCGTCTTATTCCTTTTTATAGTTTGTGGAATTTACCTTCCGCCGGCAACTGACAGAGTATGACCGGAAATATAAGAAGCCTCATCTGAGGCTAGGAATAATACTGCGTTTGCGACTTCAATAGGCTTTCCCAACCTACCCATTGGCGTCATTTTTTCGGGGCTGTATTCAACAGTTTCGTTGAGCCTCCTTAGATTTTCTCCTGCTATTTCAGTATCGATAGGTCCAGGGGCTACGCAGTTAACATTGATATTATATTCTGCAAGTTCCAGCGCCAAATCTCTCATGAATCCGTGTACACCTGCTTTGCAGGCTGAGTATGCTGATCCACCTTCATAATAAGCTGTCCATGGTGTTCCTTCTCTAGACCCAGAGGATAAGCAGATAATTTTGCCTTGCCTTCTCTTGATCATGTGTGGAACAGCGGCTTTTGTACATAAAAATGTACTGCGTAGATTCAGTTTGATTGTGTAATCCCAATCGTCTAATGGCATTTCCCAGATTTTAGAATTTTTACTTCCACCTACGTTATTGACAAGTATGTCTATTTGCCCAAATTCATCCATCGCGGTTTTGATCAGATTTTGGGCCGGTTCTTCCTCAGTGACATCACACTCGACTGCAATCACTTGCCCGCCTTCATTTTCGATAACTTTACCAGTCTCTTTCAATTTTGCGATATCTATGTCGGCCAGTACCAATTTGGCTCCTTCCTTAGCTAAACGATATGAGATTGATTGTCCCAGTCCTTTGGCGGCACCTGTCACAATTGCTATTTGATTATGGACTCTGCCCATCTGACACCCCTCATGTTTTTATTTGTAATGGTTTTTTAATTAATCCATATAGGATTGTGCATAACTCAATGGTCAATTTCATCTGGTTCATAATAATGGATATTCTCTTTTGCATAACAAAACCCTGATTGTTGATGATTGATCTATAATCGCCGCAGAACTAAAAACCCAACATCTTCAAAAAGGATTTAGTAATGAGATTCGAAGGTAAAGTCGCTGTGGTCACCGCAGCTGGTAGCGGAATAGGTAAAGCGACATCAGAAATATTGGTTCGTGAGGGAGCTACTCTCGTAGCTGTAGATTTGAATGTTGAATCACTTGTGGATTTGGAAAAGCAACTCGTTGCAGAAAATTTATCTATAACACGGAAGGAAGTAAACGTTTTAGAATCTGACCAGGTAAGAAATTTAATCGATTCTGTTATCGAAGAATTCGGAAGGATCGACATTTTGGTGAATGCAGTCGGAGGAAGTACTATCATCGAAAACAGTACCTCGCCTGTTAATGAACTTACTTTGGAGGATTGGGACAAAGTTTTGGATTTCAATCTTAATGGTACATTTCTATGTACTCATGAAGTTGTAAAACATATGAAAGTACAAAATAGTGGCAAGATAATCAATATCTCTTCTGAGGCTGCTCTGAGTCTTGGGGAACCGGGCACTGCGTACGTAGCAGCTAAAGCAGGTATAACGGCCTTTACCAAAAAGGTGGCAAAAGAATCAGGCCCTTATGGAATCACATGTAATGCTGTTGCTCCGGGTAAGACGTTGAGTGAACGAATTGCCCCCAGATGGAATATGAACTCAGAGAAAGAAAAGCTGGAGTATTTAAACAAAATTCCACTTGGGCGACTCGCTGAGCCAGTAGACCAGGCTAAGGTAATAGCCTTTCTTGCATCAGATGATGCAAATTATGTGACAGGTGTGACGATCGACACGAGTGGAGGATGGCACTAACATTTTAGACACACAAAATGTGGTGTAATTCAAATTTATATTGATAAATGTTCATCAGATTTTAGCATTGCTTGAACTTCCGGACGAGTTATCTAGTCTTGTTGTAATAAGGCACAGCAATAAAGCGAAAAATGTGATATTTAAATTCTCTATTGGCATCGGTTTTGAACTGGTTCTACCTAGATTTTATGACGACGATTGGGTCCTTGAAAAGGTGAATAACAGGAAACTTAATATCCTGACAAATCTTAGGGATATAGATTCTGCTCGAGGCAACCTCAGGCCAAGCTCTATAACCATCTCATCCGTTGAGGAAGATTGGAAATTAATATATAAAGAATGTGACGGCAATATTTCTGAGGTGAGAGAGGTTGCCGGAAGAAGATTAGAGATTATAGGAAATGGAGGAAGCTTATCTAATGCAAGTCTCCTTCAAGAGTGGTTGCATGATAAAGCGGTCAAATTTCTTCCTCCTCGATTACATGAAATTTCAGAAGAGTTAGGTCTTCCATTTCGAAACGTAAGAATTAAACGACAAAAGACTTTATGGGGAAGTTGTTCTGCAGTTGGAAATATAAATCTCAATCAGAACCTCATGCTAATGCCTATAGCTGCAGTGGATTATGTGATACACCATGAACTAACGCATCTTAAGGTCCTCGATCATTCTGAAGATTTCTGGCGAGAACTTAGAAAAGTATTTCCAAACATCGAGGATTGTAAATCGATGTTAAAAAATAAAGCTATTCCTCTTTGGGCTATCGCGGATTGTCCTAAGGCATAGTTTATAGATAACTACTAATTGGAGCCCCAGTGACCCATTTCCTTCCTTCGTTGTACGGAGTCATGCACTGGTAAAACCTCTACAGGGCCCATACCAAGGTGAAATTCAAACAGTGACGCAACATCCGCAAAAGTTTCTGCCTCAACAACCGCAAATTGGCGGTGTGAAACCGGATAGGCCCACGCACCAATTACATTTACAGATTCGGTTCCCTCAAGCCAGGCTTGGCGTTCCCGCATGGCATCATTCCCCTCCAGCACTCTAAGACATGTGGTGTGGTCATGTTGTGCACTTATATGGAAAATCATTACAAACCTCCTAATATTAAAAAGACTAAATAATACTAATAAAACAGCATTTTAACTAAATTGGATATATTTAATCCAGATTATTGTTTATGAGGTAAGTCTCTTTGATTGACGATTGCTTTCTTCTGTCCATTCTTCGGGTACCGGTCCCGCAAATGGTGGTAGGTCGAACCGAGAAGGAGATTCTGTAACACGGGGGTCGTTTTCATTTTCCAATATGACCATTAGTCGCGTTTTCATTTCATTTTTCTTAATTTGATATTCGGCTTGTTCAGCAACATTTGACATATAGTCCGGATCGACTCGAAGATCATAGAGTTCTTCAAGGGGTCTTTTTCCAAAGGCGAGTTCGTACAATGGCTTAACTTGATTCTTCCCCCTGTTGTATATCATCCAAACTTTCGTTGGTCCTTTGTCGATATCTTGAAAAATAGTGTCATAACTCTCGAGTATGTCCTCCGCTGTGGGAGGTATCGCATCGTCGTCTTCAAGTCCGTTAGGGTCCCCAATGGGCCATCTGTCAGGCGCAAAATTGTAAATATACAGAAAATCGTCGGTTCTGATAGCCCTTGATGGATATGGTAGGTATCCTTCACGGGCCAATCCATGTCTTTCTCTGCCGGTTACCACGAAATCCCGTGTTTCCTCTACACGGCCACTATTCGAAGATTCCAACAATGGAATGAGGCTGTTGGCTACCATGTCAGAAGGTTTTTCTACTTCAGCTATGTCGAGAAAAGTGGGAGCGAGGTCCATTAAGTTGACGAAGTCACTGATGATCCTTCCCTCTGAGATGTGTCCCGGCCATCGGATTGCTAAAGCGACTTCTGTCCCTAAATTATACAAATTACATTTTGCGCGTGGAAAACCCGGTATCCCATGATCGCCACTAACAACAATAATTGTGTTATCGATTTCCCCCGTTTTTTCCAATTGTTCGATGATCGCTCCTAGTCCCGCATCAACCGCCTGGCATTCCCCAAGATAATCATTAAAGTCTTCTCTAATCTCAGGAACATCAGGTAGAAAGTCTGGCATCCGGTTTGTTAAATTATCAGGGTCAAGTCCCCATATTTCCTTACCAGAACCTTGTTGCCAGGTTCTGTGAGTATTTGTAGGTCCCCACCAATAGCAGAAAGGCTTATCTGCGGGCCTTGAATCAAGAAAACTTTGGAAGTTTTGTCGGGTTTCCTCAATTAACTCATTTTTTGCCTGTTCAATTGATTGACCTGGAGGCCTTTTTGATACTTCCTCTGAAAAATTGTTGAATCGATTTCCATGAGTTTGATAGGAAGTTCGTGCACCTCCATATGGAGCGTTAATAGACAATCCAGGAGACCAAACTTTATAGGTGTAACCGATGTGATATCCAGCTTCTTCGACCATGAGTGGATATGTTGGTATTGCTTCGTCCCATCGGGCCCCTCGCAATATTGCTCCCATTCCGGTTTGCCAAAAATATTTCCCTGACAAAATAGAACTTCGGCATGGTGTGCAGCTAGGTGCAGGAACATTCGCATTTAGAAAAAGAGCCCCTTCATTTGCAATCTTGTCAAAATTGGGAGTTTTGATTAGTTCATGGATGTTATTCTCTCCGGGTTGATTTCTATAAGCGCTTGCATACCGACCCCAGTCATCGGCAAAAGCGAAAAGTATGTTTGGTCGCAAGGCAATCTCCAAATAAGAAACTTCATAAGGATTTATTATTAGGGGTATAGTACTTCAAAATGAAAATCATTTAGGTCATATTTGGTATTTATCAATGACAAAATTGAGACCGAAAATACATGTAATTGGAACTGGGGGCACTATAGCAGGTGTGGGGGAAAATACACTTGACTATACTCGCTACGCCGAGAAAGGTATAAAACTGTCCATAAGTGACTCGCTAGATAGAATCCCGGAGGGGTTAGAAACCATCGACTTAGACTATGAGGATTTTATTAGTATAGGCAGTCCGGCAATTGGACCAGATCAATGGTTAGGGTTAGCACAAAGGGTAAATGAACTCCTAGACAATGAATCAAACGATGGCGTTGTTATTACTCATGGGACGGCCACATTGGAGGAGACTGCATATTTTCTCCATCTTACAGTTAAATCTTCAAAGCCAGTTGTAATTACAGGAGCGATGCGCCCCCCTACTTCTTTGGGCAGTGACGCCGACCTGAATTTGTTGGACGCAATCAGAGTTGCAGCTCATCCAGATTCTTCAGGTAAAGGTGTACTGACTGTACTAAATAATGAAATTCATTGTGCACGTGACGTTTATAAATCAAACACACTTCGGGTAGAAACATTCAGAGCAAACGAACTCGGATTTCTAGGTTATTCCGATTCAGACGGTAGAATCGTATATTACAGGCAACCCACTCGTAGCCACACTTTAGACACACCGTTTGATGTGTCTAATCACGATACATTACCTAGAGTGGACATAGTTTATGCTTATGGTGGATCCGACAGACTTCTTATTGACGCGGTTCGTGAAAATAAATCAGATGGAATGGTGATGAGTGGTTTTGGATCCGGAACATTCCCCCCAATAATGCTGGAGGCCGGTTCGGATTCTATCAAAGAGGGTATGGCTGTAGTTTTAGCCTCAAGGTCTACTGCCGGACGAATTGTTTCGACTCCCAGAACCTCTAAACTTGGATTTGTAGTTGCGGATAACCTCCACCCTCAGAAAGCTAGAATACTTTTGATGTTGAGTTTAACGCTTACAAGTGACGTCGTCGCTATACAGGAGTTTTTTGACGAGTTCTGAACCCCTGTTATTATTTTCAGGGTCCCCTTTATTTAACTGCTGAGATAGAGAAGGAAAGTGGAACTTTCCATTTCTGATTTGGTATCTTCCATGTTCTATTTGTTGATTTTTCTAGATAACCGACAAATCCGGCATCTCTTGCATGTTCATATTCCTTGAATGAAATAATTGTTAGCCCTGCGTCTATTAGTGATTGTAATATCTCTGCCAATGAATGAGCCCATTCGTAGGTTTTCAAATTTTTTACTTGCGCTCCTGAGGCATAAGACCCTTGTACGTCAATCACCTCTACACCTTCGTTGAAATATTGATTGCGGATTATGATTTCACCACTGTTACCTTTAGTTAGAGCTGTCAGCAATGGATGGTATTCAACTATGTGGAAGCTTCCTCCTTTCCTGAGGCTGAGATAAATTTGACGAGCCCATTCCTCTAAATCATGGAGCCAGCAAAGCACTCCGTATGATGTGAACACGATGTCAAATGTTCTATCTACATTAGTCGACAGGTCATACACATTAGAGAGAACAAAATCGCTTAGATAATTATATTTATTTGCAAGTTCTTTGGCGGATTTTATAGCTACAGGTGAAAAGTCTAACCCGGTTGCAATGGCACCTTTTCTTTCCCAGGAGAACGTGCCGAGGCCAAAGTGACATTGCAGATGCAGCAGCTCTTTGCCCGAGACGTCACCAACAACGTCTACCTCAACACTGTCGAGGGCTGATTTACCCTTTAAAAACCCATCGAGGTCATAGTAATGCGATTGCATGTGAGTCGAAACAACAGAGTCCCAAAATTCTAGATTGACGTTCTTCTCTTGTTCCATAAACTCATCTTTGATAAAAAATTGAATCAGTTATTGCTTTATAAGTTTTTGAAAAGATCTTCTTTGAACTCCCGGTTTTGGAGGCTCGACGATGCCCCCGTATTTTTCGGTAAGCGAAACCTCGGCGACATAAATGTCCCCTTTGGAATCAACCGCTATCGCATGTGGAGAATAAAATTGTCCCGGACCGTCTCCAAAACTTTGGTAGCCAAGATTTGCCAGTTTATTCCCATTATTGTCTAGGATGCAGACACGAGGGCCGATTCTTTCGGCCGTTGCATACGTATTAAATCCCGAGAAAAATTCACCTATGTATGCAAGTACTACACCGGAATTTTCGTTGATGCACACAGCCCCTGGTCGAGCGATATTCAGGCCCATCTGATATTGAAAATTTCCCTTAGAATCGAATATTTGTATTCTCTGGTTCTCTCTGTCCGCAACATAAACCATTCCTTTACTATCGGTGTCGATGTTGTGAGGTAGGCTGAATTGCCCCTCATCTGTACCAGATTGGCCCCAGGATAATATGTGAGTGCCATCTTCAGCGTACTTGTGTATTCTGGCGTTATCATAACCATCAGACACAAAAATATCCCCGGTTAATGGGTCGATGGCTATATGAGTGGGTTGGCTGAATGGTATTCCACTAAGCGGTTTGGAAGGTTTGTTTTGAGTTCCTATCCTTAAAAGAAATTTACCGTCAGGGGTAAACTTACTAACGGAATGATCACCATTATCCACACAATATACTGAATCATCAGGTCCAATTGCTATTCCATGTGGATTACTAAAAACCCCTTCACCCCATGCCCTCAGAAAGTTACCATCTTTATCCAGTACGATCATTGGATGAGGTCCACGATTGAATACGTAGACATTATCTTTAGAATCTGAAGCTACAGCGGTGGCTTCTCCGTAATGCCAGCCGTCAGGCAAATTCCCCCAATCAGTTCCAGATAATTCATAAGTAAAATTCCCCTCACCAATTAAAACCATGTCCTCACCAGCCTTTTTTATTCTTTATTTGGTATTTCGGAAGTATACAGAGATTAATCGACCTGAGCAGAAAAATATTTTGATTAAACCTTCATTTCACGTTTGGTATATTTTCTGCCTATCTTTGCAGTTTCCGGGTTTTGTCCAGCGATAACTCGTGCGCCCGAATTTATTACTTCAATGATGTTTTCAGGTGTTCCAGATTCCAAAAACTTTACCCCGTTTTTGTCACAGGCTTTCTTTACCCTTGCTGAGGCCGCTATTAATCGTTCATCTTGCTGAGCCCCTGGAACTCTTTTTATTTTCATGGACATCGACATATCCCCAGGTCCCATTTCCGCAAAACCAATACCGGGGACACTTAATATCTGTTCGCAGTTGTTTAATCCTTCCAATGTCTCTATTTTTAAGCCCAATAATAATTCGCCATTTGGGTTTAATGGCCATGGATCGGCTTTTTCTCTGTATTCATTGTCATCCCCAATGCCCCATTTACGTTTTGCCATAAATTCAGAGCCTACACCTCTAGTTCCCGGTTTAAGGCCTAATCCGACTCCAATCTCGTTTATCTTGTAACGGCAAGCCTCTACAAATGCAGAAACAGCTTCTGCGGAGGAGGCTTCACACAATAATATTCCGTGCACACCGCGTGCGAGGATTTGCCTTATTTGCCAGGAGTTATATTTGATTATCTCTGCGTTTTCGCCCTGTACTGGGAGTTCGATAATCACTGTTGGGGTGAAGTGTCCAGAATTTGTTGGGCCTCCATCGAATAACCCCTCCATATAGGCTTCGAGGCCTGACATATCAAAAGCTCCATGTTCCATACCGATATTGATATAGTCGGCCCATATTAAAGAGTCTTTTTTCCCCTGTTCATAAGTTAGAAAATTTCTGGAAAAAGAATGCAAGCCTGTGTAGTAAATGGGTTGGTCCGTTTCCAATAGCTCTATTGCTCTGTTTATTCTTTTAGTCATGGGTATTTCTCCTGTTTACTCCGTTTCAGTAAGAGCCGAGCGTAACTAGACTTAATAGGCTCAGATAGTAGTGTAATTATTGAATTAATGGGATCACTCTCTTCTCAAAAAGCTTCATTGAAGCGATTATTTTTTCTTGAGACAGTCCTCCCATAGCAAAATTGCATCCGAAGTACTCTATTCCGTGTTCTCTCAGACCTAATATTTGCTCTGCCACGTGTTCTGGCGTTCCTATGAATGCTCGATTGTCACGTATCTGATCAAAGGTGGGAGGAAGTTCGTTTCGAGATTCCAGCCATTCACCCATTGGCTGATACACTTCCGTTCGTTCTCGGAGGTGTCTTTTCCATTGCATGA
>CAZCOH010000032.1:0-16241 GCA_964500645.1 uncultured Dehalococcoidia bacterium | reverse complement strand
AATAGTTCAGTCAAGAAGCAACAATTTGAGCGGTTTGAAGAGTATGGCATGGTATGCCTCGTAATCTGGTGGTAGTCTATTTTTACAGGATTTAAAATAAGGCCTTTATATTAAACGTAAGGAGATAGACATGGACTTAAATTTGGCTGGGAAAAATGCACTCATAACTGGGGGTAGTAGAGGTTTAGGTAGACAGAGCGCATTGTCCCTGTCAATGGAAGGGGTTAACGTAGCTATATGTGGCAGAACTGAAGAGACGCTACAGCAGACCGTGAACGATGTTAAGAAAAACGGGGTTGATTGCATAGGAATAGTATCTGATGTTTCTCAAGTAGATGAAGTTCCTGTTCTTCACAAAGAAGCTGTCTCGAAATTAGGTCCTATCGATATTTTGGTCAACAATGCTGGAGGGTCTAGATCGAGAGAAGATATTACGGGCACTGATTTGGAGGATTTTAAAGGTACGTTTGATTTGAATTTATTTGGTGGTTATGAACTGATGAAGCAAGTAATACCTCACATGAAACGAAGCTCATGGGGGAGGATAATAAACATAGCCTCTATATGGGGTAGAGAATATGGCGGTAATATTTCCTATATGTCAGCCAAAGCAGCTTTAATAGCGGCTACAAAGCACTCGGCAGTATCTCTTGCAAAGCACGGGATTCTTGTAAATTCTATTGCTCCAGGTTCGATAGCCCACAAGGATGGTTCTTGGGAGAGGTTTCAGTCGGAAAATTCCAGAGAGGTTGTTGAAGGTTTTATTGAGGACAATCTGCCAATGGGTAAATTTGGTTGGCCAGAGCCTCTTGGTGACTTGGTGGCTTTTTTGTCTTCGGATAGAGCTGGAATGATTACAGGATCTTGCATTGTAATAGATGGAGGACAAAGTATCTCGATGATATAAGACACAAATTGTCATTTACGAGATAATTTGTGTCTGGGACTTGGGTGATGGAGCACGTCTTTGTTGACGAGGTTTTCTGGCATGACACCTTGATAAGCTCGTACCACTTCTCCTGCAGCACGTTCTTCTAATTCAATAGTGGCTTCTTGGGAGAAAAAAGCTATATGGGGTGTTATTAATATATTATCAAGAGAAAAAAAAGGGTGATCTATTGGAGGAATATTATCTGCCATAACGTCCAGCCCAGCGCCACCTATAGTGTTGGTTTTTAAGGCGTCTAATAGGTCATTTTCATTTATTAGTTGTCCTCTTGCAGCATTGATCAAAAAGGAATCCTTTTTCATAAGGTGCAATTCCTTTTTTCCTATCAAATTTATGGTGGAGTCCATTAGAGGTGCATGTAAAGTTACGAAGTCTGATTCTTTTAATAATTCATCCATACCTACTAACTTACATCCCTTATCTGCTGCAAAACTTTGCGATATGACAGGATCTGAAACTAAAATATCTAGTCCAAAAGCTTTTGATTTTTCGGCGACCGCTTGTCCAATACGTCCGAATCCCACAATCCCAATGGTTTTGTTTCTTAATCGCATAATTCTCATGTTCAGGCCGAGATGTCCCCATCCTCTCTCTTTAACAGATTTATCGAATGTAGCGATTTTGCGGTTCCAAGTGTGCATCATGGCTATAACATGATCTGATACTTCGTCAATGCAGTAGTCTGGTACATAGGTGACAGCGATTCCTAATTCAGTGGCTACGTCTACAGCTATATTGTCTACGCCGACACCAAATCTACCTATAACCTTACAATTCGGCGCCGATCTGATTATATTTTCTGATACGTTGGCGAAACATGTCATGATAGCGTCAACATCATGGGAAAGTGCTATTAATGTTTCTTCCTCACTATTGGGGGCTATTATCACCTCTGCTCCGCCCTCTTCTAGTATTTTCCTTTCAGGATCAGTAGAAGGCCAAACGAAATCAGTTATTAGTACTTTCCAAGTCATTTCCAATGCTTCCTTTTCTGTTTGCGTAAACTGCTACAAAATTTCTTTGGGCATTTCTTTAAACATGCATCCTTCGACGAATATATCAAAAAAATCTGGAGTGGTTTCCAGTTCTATGTGGGAGACATTTTTCACCAATTTTTCAATCCGTGACCTTAGGTTCGTGGATTTAAGCATTAATGTCGCCCCTTCTAGCGACGAGTTGCCAATTTTTTCAATTTTAGAGGATGGGAAGTTAGATATAAAACCAATAGATTTGGCGTTTTCAGAGTTCACATAATTTGCGAATCCACCTGCTAAGAAGAGTTTTTCAATTTCATCTATAGGTTTACCGTAATGTCTTAAAGTAATGTATTGTCCTGAATAATTTGCAGATTTTGCCTGAGCAAGTGCGCTGATGTCCGATCTGTCTAGGTACATTTCCTCTTTTGACGCAAAAGTAAATTTGGTCGATCCGTCGTTAAAGGCCCCCAGTTCATTCATTATGTTATTTCTTCGTAGTTCAGATAATAAGTCAACTATTCCTGATCCACATATTCCTTCCGGATCAGCCTTACCGATGGTGGATATACTCACAGTATCTCCTTCAATTTCAACGGATTCTACAGCCCCATCATACCCGGGCATTCCGTAGGTTACCTCGCCTCCTTCAAAAGCTGGACCCGCAGGACAAGAAGCGGCTACCATCCCATATTTATTACCAATGACAACTTCTGTGTTTGTTCCCACGTCTACCAACATGATTGGATCACTTGTCTCATCTAGACTGATTGCCAACATATCAGCAGCGACATCAGAACCTATGTGAGAACTTACTAACGGACCGCTATACACTTTGGACTTTGGGTGTACTCTAAGGCCTAGGGTTTTTGCATCACATTCTATTGTTGTAGTTTTCCTTTTAGATTCTTCGTATTCTCTTTGTGTTAATGATTTATAGGGTTTTTCTCCTATGCTTTGAACATCAATACCGAACACGATATCTCTCATTGTAGTATTTCCCACAAGAACCACGTCGTAAATTTGCCTTCTGTGGACTCCACATTCTTTAGTCATAGAGCCTATTTCAAAATTAATTGAGGACAGCATTACTTGCTGTAATTCTCCCGGATAGGCTCCTCCGTCGTATGAAATCCTATTCATAACATCAGCTCCCCCAAAACGCTGTGGATTTTCAAATGAGGAAGTTATTAGAGTCTCGCCAGTTTCTAAATCTACAAGGTTAAGGACAACCGTAGTTGTACCTATATCACCCGCAATGCCTAGGATAGATCCTTTGTATGAATCTAGTATGACATTATTTGATATTACCGAACCGTCCTTTTTGATAACACTAGGTTTTAAATCTATTTTTCGTTTTATGCCAGACGTTAGAATTCTGGGCTGTCGTCTTAGAGTACTAAACTCTATGTTGGAGTCAACATCAGAGACAACTGCTTTGCATGCTAGCCGGTAGCCTTCTCGGAGGAAGGATTCTTCTGGTGCTGGGGTATTTAGGGCTTTAGAACCCTTTTTTATTTCTACTATGCATTCGTGGCATTCACCGGTTCGACCACATGAAGTAGGGACTCGTATCTTTAATCTGTCAGCATAGTCAAACAATGTGCCGTTTGGTGAAATAGGTACTTGGCGTCCGTCAGAAAATACGGGTGACATTTTTAAATCCTATCTAAATGAGAAGTTTATTCATATTGGTCATCTTGAGGATTCTACAAGGTTCTTTAAATTCACGAGGTCTTTTTCAATTTGTGCTGTGGCCATATCAAATGCGATTTTCTCTACCAAAGAACCGAAAGATGAAAAATCTAGTTGGTATTCTATTAGTAGTAAAGTTCCACTTTCGATTGGTTCTAATCTGAAGTTCAATCGGAAAGGTATCGGACCTGAATAGGATTCAATTGAGCAGATAGTTTCTGGTATATATTTAGTTATTTCAACCTCGTGGAATAAGGTCCGCCCCAAAAGGACTGACTCAATTTTACACCTAGAACCTACACCGATTTCCTTGGTAGAAATTTTTTCACATTTTTCGATGCTGGAACACCATTTAGGCATGAGCGTAAGGTCTAACAACTTATCCATGACTTCAGATCTGGAGGCAAATAGGTTAATCCTAGATCTAATGGCCGATGAAAGTGCCAATTTTTAGATATCCCAGGCAGATCTGTAGTCTAGTTTATCGCTGCCCAGACATTTGTATAATTCATCCTTTGGAACATCAAAATCTTGATTTCTGCATCCGAATTTAGCGGTACAGCGATCTTGAGCATTTTTGTATGGGCAACGCCACATAGATACATCTGTTACGGATGATGACATCTCCCTAAATATAGACTCTAGCTTGGCGAGGCTTTTTGAGTATTTTTCCTTATCTATCATACAAATCTCAGATATGGTTGATTAGAAACCCTTTCTAATTTATTGTCCATTTCCAGTTTTTATTTGTCCAAGAATTCCCAAAAAGTCTTTTGCTAGGTCTACACACTGAATCGCGTCTTTTCCATACCCATCCGCACCCATGTCATCTGCAAATTCTTGGGTTAATGGAGCTCCGCCCACCATCACTTTAACAGCATCTCTTAATTCAACTTCTTCAAAAGCTTCAATTGTTCTTCCCATATTAGGCATAGTCGTGGTAAGTAGAGCAGACATACCTAATATATCTGCTTCGTTTTCCTCCACTGCATCAATGAAATCCTCTGGTGCTGTGTCTACTCCGAGATCCACTACGGTAAACCCGGCTCCTCTCAACATCATGATACAGAGGTTTTTTCCAATATCATGCAGATCACCTTTCACAGTACCTATCACGATGGTTCCTAGCGGTTCTACTCCGGATGCTGAAAGTATGGGTTCAATGTGTTCCATGCCAGCCTTCATGGCTCTGGCCGCAACCAATACTTCAGGTACAAAAATCACATTGTCTCTAAATTTAATTCCTACGATCGCCATACCAGCTATGAGACCGTCGTCTAAAATTGTGTTTGCGGAAAACCCATCCGCCAACGCTTTTTGGGTCAAATCATAGACATCTTGATTTTTCCCTTGGATTAGGTTGACTGATATCTCCTGCATGAGAGGATGCGCATCATCCCATAATGCTCGTATATGGTCTTGCTCCCCTTGATTGGTTACGTATTCCAGTTCTCGTTCGAGCAGTTCGTTAACAACCGGCATCAAAAATCCTCGTTATCATATGTGACGCATCTTATCTAGTAATACAGGTGCATCTAAATTCAATATAAGTTAATTTAGTAATTATACGGCCTATAGGCTAAGCTCACGTTAATTTTTTCTTTCTGCTGTCCAGTCTTTAACTGCCATTGGTATTTCTAAAAGATTTTCAACCTTGGTGGCCAATGGAATAGCGCATTCGGGTGCAATCATTTGAACGCCAGCCTCAAGACATTTATAAACCTCTTGGCGTACTTCATCCGGCCCTCTTGCATAAAGGGTCTCAGGATTATTGATGTTTCCAACGAGTCCTATTTTTCCATTAACAGCGTCCATAGATTCTTGAGGATCATTTTTGGAGTCAAAGTGAAATGAGGCCATACCTGTTTCTGCGATGTAAGGCATCCTATCCAAGGTTCTCCCACAAATATGAAGTATTAATGGTACTGGTAATTCTGTAACCATTTCTGTATGGATATCTTTGAGAAATCTCTTATAATATTCGCCGCTGACAAGGTCACCAGTTGCGTGGTCGGGAAAAGTAAGTGCGTCAGCACCAGCATCTATCTGTACTTGGCCGAACAAAATCGAGATTTCTTTAAGTTTTTCAAGACATTTCATAGTCTCCTCAGGATTGTCTATTGTGCCTAGAAGAAAACTTTCGACCCCGAAAACGTGATACGCGAGAGTCCATGGGCCCATAGTTTTTCCTATTATGGCTACCTCGTCTCCATATTCTGCCTTTAAAATCCGTATTGACTCTGTTATTGCCTTGACGTCACGATGCTCCAAGAAATTGCTTGGGATATTTATGTCACTGGAATCTTTCCAAATTGGGTTATACATTCTTACAGTTGGCCAGTTATCTTTGTCTTCCCATTGCATTTCGCAGCCGAGAGCGGAAGACTCTTGTATGATGCTGAAATAGGGAGATATGCTGTCGAAACCTAGTTCTGTGTACCCTGTTGCGGCAAGTTTTGCCGCAAGTTCCGGATCTTGGCAGGCTTTGGGGAAAGGTGCATCAACTAGATCCATCAGTTCTACAGTAGCCACATTTGTAGGATTAGCGACCGGAGTTCTGTCCACGGGCTTTCCATTTAACGCATTTAGTACTCTTTGTTTAGGAGTCATACTCTCAATATCTGATATATCTCTCATTTACTCCTCCTTTGCTAAGTTTGACTGAAGCCTAGAGTACTTGTGGTCATTTGGCCTCTCATGTCTTCAGCAGCCATCATTGTCTCCACACTGGAAATATTTCTAGAGTATGGTGTGAGTAGTCGAATTAGTCCGTCATGCCTTTTTCTACATGAAAAAGCAATTTCGTTGTCTGATATTTTATCCATTTCTCCGTACCTTAAAAATCCGGCTATAATCATCCTCATTCTCATGGCTTTGTTTTTGTGTTCGCCATTTAAGTTGATCTTGTAAAGGTGCGATTGATCTCTTTCTAAATGCTGAGGGTGTATTCTTAGATCTGACTTTGTATCTTTCACTTCGACAAGATCATTTTCAATTTCTGACTCTGGAGGTCGATTTACTGCCTGCGACATGAGGAATCTTAGGGCTCTATTATGTGGTTCTCCACAAGCAAGAAATGCCTGGTTGTTTGTGTTGGGAACTTTTTCCATACCTCCCATATCAACCAGTGAATTTCTTATTTGAGTTATTCGTTTCTCAGTTCCTGTTTTGTTGCTGAAACTCCACACAGTGCATATTCTATTTTTGACATACAGGCCCACAGATATGTTTTCAAAATGTTTGTCCAATGGAACTAACTCTAGACATTTGCCATATTTGCCTATTACTTGAGATGGTCCTAAACATTCATAATTTACAAGTGCCATATGTTGTATCTTAACCTTCAACTATATTTGTCAAAGCTTTACGAAGTGCTTTTATGTGATCTGGGCCAGTCCCGCAGCACCCACCTATTATATTTGCACCAACATCTTTTAACTTCATAAATCTTTCAGCCATAAATTCAGGTGATTCAGGATATATGATTTTCCCTTTTTCCATGCCTGGTATTCCTGCATTTGAGTGAACTAATAATGGCTTGTTAGTGGACTGTCTCATTCTCTGAGTTATTTCCAACATATTATCAATGCCATTCCCGCAATTTGTTCCCACAATATCTGCTCCAGCTTCGGATAATCCCTGTGCGGCTTTTTCAGGAGTTATGCCCATCATAGTGAAATAGCCTTTTGGCCCTTTGTCAAAGGTCATTGTTGCTGCGATGACTAGAGAAGTATTTTCCTTAGTCGCCCTTATTGCTAGTTCTGCTTCTTCCATGGCTGTCATAGTCTCAATGACTACCCCGTCAGCCCCACCTTCTTCTAGTGCAGTCACTTGAGTTTTAAAAGCTTGGTACATTTCACTTTCTTTGACAGTACCTAGAGGCTCTACAAACTCTCCTGTTGGACCGACGGAACCAAAAACGAACCTGTCATTTGGTGCTTGGCTTCGGGCGTGTTGGGCAGCCAATTTGTTGAATTCTCGTACTTTGTTGCCAAAACCATAATGCGATTGTCTGAACACCGTCCCACCAAAGGAATTTGTCAGGACTATATCTGATCCAGCATCAAAGTATTCTTTTGCCATCCGACGTACAACTTCAGGATGGGACATGTTGAATTCCTCTGGGTCTCCTCCTGGCTCTAGGCCATTTTGTTGAAGGAAAGTTCCAGTGGCCCCGTCTGATACGAGTACTTCTCCTGATTTCAACTTGTCTAATACGTCTGTATTATCTAGTGTCATATTTGATTAGCCTTTTCAATATTCAAACTTATATTTTATTCTTCCAACCAATGATCTATGGAACCGGGTGTCGGAATGCGATTGCCCTGCTTGAATAGATTGCTTATACGTTTGACAAAATCCTTTGGCATTTTGCTATTAATCATATCAGCGTGACTTTTGGACGCCTGTGAAGCATTTCCACTGACTTCGAAATGCTGTCCCCAAGTCCAACCATCTAAGTATTCATCTGAACCTGCACTACCATCTATCATCGACATAGCATCTGCTGCTTGCTGAAAGCGAGGTTCCAATTCCATTGAGATTGTCTCTGAATCATCTTCAGCCTGTACCTGTACAGGTATTTCTTTCCAGTACATAACTCTTACTTTTGCCAATTTTGATCGACTCCGTGGGCTTTTATTGTAAACGTCTTATAGTTCAAGATAATTCTGTTGAGGGGAGAGAGGGTATACTATGAGTTGTGTGTCATGGTAGGTATTCGCCTATTGAGCGTACTTAGCAACAGAATAATGGTCAAGATCTAGACCGAGACCTGGCTTGTCGTGATATGGCGACCACATGCCATTAGATTGCTTAGGGAATTCTGTAAACCATAAGGCATCATTTTCCAACGATATATTCATGTACTCTACCGCTTTTAAATTTGGAATCGCACAACAAAGATGTAGGTGAACCAACTGAAGTGCATGAGGAGCAACAGGTAAATTAAAACTTTCAGCCAAATGTGCGATCTTCATCCATTCTGTAACTCCTCCAACTCTGCCCACATCTGGCTGTACTATATCGGCCCCCCCACGAGATATAAGTTCCTTGAATCCGTACTTGGTGTATTCCAATTCCCCGGAAGCTATCGGAATGGTTGTGGATCTGGCTATTTCCGACATACCATCCAAATCATCTGGAATTAAAGGTTCCTCAAGCCAACCAACTTGGAACTGCTCAAATTCTTTAGCCATATATATGGCTTGTTTTTTACGGTAGCCGTTATTTGCATCAATGTATATTGCAATATCGTAGCCAACAGCATCTCTAACTGCTTCAACACGCTCTATGTCTTCTCTTTCACAACCTCCAAAGTTTTTTCCGACTTTCATTTTTACTCGGGGGATTCCAGACTCCACATAATCGGTCATTTCCTGGATTAATTCTGTCTTTGCTAAATTAGTCCAACCGCCGCTTCCGTAAACAGGAACAGAATTAGTATATGAGCCTAGTAATTTGTAAAGTGGTAGGTTCAGAGATTTTGATTTTAGGTCCCATAGCGCAATGTCTACAGCCGAAATGGCGCAGAGTGCAACTCCTTTCCTTCCATAGCTTCTTACTTTCCATAGCATGTCATTCCAGATCTTTTCTGTGTCCATGGGATCTCTGCCGATTAGGATCTGTGTCAAAGCATTTTCCACGACATCCTTCACTCCTGGAGCCGAATATGTCATACCGAGGCCCTCTACCCCCTCATCAGTGTATATGCGAACGAATAATTGCCCTCTTCCAGAAAAATTAACGGGGGGTTCTGTTGTTGCATCCTGTATTGGGGTCGCCCTCGGATTGTTGAGAGTGATAGTTTCTATGCTGGTTATTTTCATTAGTTTTACCGTTTTCTTATTTATTCGGAACCATTGTTGAGGATGAGACATGAATATCTGATGAAGAGGAGATTCACAAGTGGGGTTCACATTTTTTCTGGAGCTTGCATTCCCATTAGATCCAAACATTTTCTTAGGACAACTCTTGCAGAAGAGACTAAAGCGAGACGGTCTATGGTTACATTAGCATTTCCTTCATTTTCAGAAATAACTCTGCAATTTTGGTAGAAATTATGAAAATGATTAGCTAGGTCGATAGAATAATATGGTAGGTGATGAGGTTCTAAATTACTGACGGCAGTTTCGACAATTTCCGGTAATTCCAACATCTTATTGAGTAAATCTAATTCACTCTTATGCTCAATTGTATTCAAACTAGCATTGGAAAAGTCTATGTTTTTTTGGGCAGCTAAATTTATTATGCTACAAATCCTGGCATGTGCGTATTGCACATAATAGACAGGGTTTTCAGCTGAAGCCTTTTGTGCCAGTTCAAGGTCGAAATCAAGTTGACTGTCGTGTGAACGGGATAGAAACATGAATCTACAAGCGTCTGCTCCGATTTCTTCTACAAGATCTATCAGAGGAATTATGTTTCCTTTTCTTTTAGATAGTTTTTCAGAAGTTTCACCTTTTTTGAATCTCACCATTTGCACTAAAACCATGTCTAGATTCTCTGGATTGCTACCGAGGGCAGAAAGAGCTGACTTTAATCTAGGCACTTGTCCTTGGTGATCCGCTCCCCATACGTCAATAACGCGATCGAAATTCCTTTTAGTGAATTTGTTGTGGTGATATGCGATATCTGTGGCGAAATAGGTCGGAGAGCCTGTACTCCTAACCAGAACGTTGTCTTTTTCTTCACCAAGTTTTGTTGAGAGCAACCACGTTGCTCCGTCTTTTTGATCAACTAAACCTTTGCTTTTTAAATTGTCCATGCAATTTTTTAATTGACCCGTCTCAATCAAGCTCTTTTCACTGAACCAATTGTCAAACATTATCCTCAAGGATTTTACGTCTTCGGCTATTCCTTCGATTATAAATATTTTCCCGAGTTTTCCTATTTCTACAAGTGCGTTCTCTGTGGATATATTCAGGAATTTATCGCCGTGAATGGACTTTATTCGTTTTGCTATGGCTATTAGATCTTCACCTGGGTATTCGCTATCGGTGATCGGATCATCTAAGCCAAATTCTTGTTTGTATCGTTTGAGTAAAGATGAATTGTAATTATCTATCTGGTTACCAGCGTCGTTAAGATAGTATTCCTCTTCAACTTCATATCCGCAGAAACGAAATAATTTCGCAATCGTACTACCGACGACGGCTCCCCTTGCATGCGCTATGTGAAGCCGACCTGTCGGATTTGCGCTTATGTACTCAACTTGTATTTTTCCATTTCCTGTCATTTTGTTTTCAAAAAAACTGTCTTCATTTTTTTGAATTTCACGAAGCTGTTCTAAAATCCAAGATTTCTTCAAAAATATATTAAGAAATCCGGGTGGGGCTATTTGAGTATTGCTGATAATGTCGGTACGGGGCATGTGGTTTGAGATTATTCGAGCAATATCTGTCGGAGGCATTTTGAACTGACGCGCCAGTTTCATTGGCAGGCTACATGCAAAATTCCCATGTTCTGGATTCTGGGGACGTTCCACCGATGCCTCCTCAATAATGATGGTAGGCAATTCCCCTGATTTTATAGCTTTCTCTAATCCCTCAAGAATAGACGCTCTTATAAGATCGGCTGTAGTCTTCAATTCATGCACTCCTATCATGAATGTTTAAGATTGTTGAAATTAATTTTGTCTTATCGTTGTAATTGTTGCTATCAAACGTAATGCCCATTTTCTATGTCACTCAGGGACTCACGTAAATTTTATGTGAGCCAGTAGATTCTACGATGTCTCCAATTATTGAGGCTGTTTGGACACCATTCTTGCTGAGAGTATCTAGAAGTCTTTTACTTTTCTGATGATCCACAGAAATAAGCAATCCCCCAGATGTTTGAGCGTCACTTAGAAGGATTTTTTGGTTTTCGGTTATTCCATTTTCCCACTGGGCTACCTGGCTCAGAGAGTCTAGGTTTCTCATCGTCCCACCTGGTGCTATTCCGTTTGATATAAGTTCATGGGTTCCTTTTATTACAGGGATATCGGAAACAGATATATTGGCAGAGACTCCAGATCCTTCGACCATTTCTTTAAGGTGTCCCATGAGCCCAAACCCGGTTACATCGGAACAAGCAGTGACTCCAACTTCTATCATCGCTTCAGATGCTGATTTGTTAAGCTGTGACATTACCTCTATTGCTTCCGACAATACTGATTCACTTACATTTCCCTGCTTGCCAGCGGTAGTGATAATTCCGGTGCCTATCGGCTTTGTCAAAATCAACACGTTTCCTGTTGTTGCTCCTGCATTTGTAACTTCCATTCCGGGTTTTACTAGTCCAGTAACAGACAGACCGTATTTTGGCTCGTTGTCTACAACTGTGTGCCCCCCTGCGATCACTATGCCTGCTTCAGTTGCTTTGGAAGCACCGCCTTGAAGAATTTTCGTCAGGATGTTCATATCTAGATCAGAGGGAAATCCAACAATGTTTAGCGCGGCAATCGCTTTTGCCCCCATCGCATATACGTCTGAAAGAGAATTTGCCGCGGCAATTTCACCAAATGTAAATGGATCGTCAACTATAGGAGGGAAAAAGTCTACGGTCATAACTGTGGCGATGTCATCATTTATTTTATATACAGCAGCGTCATCACTTGTAGATGTTCCCACGAGTAGATTTGGATGAGACATATTTGGTAGCTGTCGCAAAACTTGCGACAGGTCTTCGGGACTAAGCTTAGATGCTCAACCTGCGCACGATGCCAAACTAGTTAATCGGACAGGTTCATGTTTATGGTCTGTGGACATTTTTCACGGATTCCTAATAATTTTCTTGCAATATAACTTTGATATGAACTATACGAGATATATGTACCAATATCATTTTACGAAATTACAACGGCTGTGTCTTGAAATCTTTTTCACGGCATTTTGTTCTCAATTTATCAATGCATCAGATGCAGACGTCATTGTGCTAGAGTAGTTTTAGTAATATTTTAGGTTTACATGCTGATAATTATGTTGAAGGAGCTTCGGACATGGGTGTTGCGGTATCAGAAGTTCAAGTGGCTTTAAAAGAATGGGCGGTTACTGCTAAGGTGTTGTCGCAGGGAAAGCAAATACTCATATTAAGAAAAGGTGGTATACATCAAGAAGATAAGAATTTTAGAATAATTCATCCTAATTTCTTAATTTTAGAGACTTATGAGCATCAAAAACCTGAGTTAGTAAAGCCAGAGTTTTCTGATATGTGTCAGAGTTTAATTGATTCACCCCCATTAGATGAGGGAGTGGTTTTATTTAATTTGTGGGCCAAGGTAACACACAAGTTCGAGCTTAGAGATGAACAGGACCTTTTAAAGATCAATGAAAATCATCTTTGGACCGGTGATTATGCTAAATCTAGATTTCACTGGAGACCATCACAGCCACTAACTATTGCTTTGTTGAGAGTCTATAAATTACACGAGCCAATAGAAGTTCCCGTGTCATCAGAATTTGCAGGGTGCAAGTCGTGGATAGAATTCAATAAACCTGTTGAGATAGGGGAAATGACTCCAGTCCTTGATGAATCGCAATATAAAAAAATCAGTAAAAATTTAAAAGAAATTTTGTCTGCATCTTTAGTGTGAGATCTGGATATTTTTTCACGTCATAGGGTTTGACCACAAGATTTGAAATATAACGAAATAGTAGGCTTAGAAACAAATGTTTCCGAGATGGGTTTCGGTTTGTGGACTCTAAGTACTCATGGATGGGGATCCATTACCCATGAAGGTGCGTCCAATATTTTGAATGAGGCATTTTCTCTCGGCGTTAACTTTTTCGATACCGCTGATTCATACGGGAAAGGATACAGTGAGGAACTGATTTCTGATGCACTCTCTACTGTTAGAAAAAGTATTGTGATTAGTACTAAAGTAGGCGTTGACTTTTACAACTCCGATATTTTTGGCGAAGATTCGAATAAGAAACATTTCTCCCCTGACTATTTGATTTACTCATGTGAGCAATCATTGAGGCGGCTCAAAACTGACTATATAGACTTGTTTCAAATGCACTATCCAAATTTGTCTGATGTAGAAAATGATGGTGCGTTCGAGGCGCTTGAAAGGTTGAAAGAGCAGGGGAAGATACTAACCTGGGGGTCTGCTATAGAAATCGACTCTGATTCGAGGGAAGTATGCGAAATACTTGTCTCTGAGAGGAACTGTCAAGTTTTTCAGTTGCCTTACAATCCCATTGAGATAGATATCTTAAGAACTATTGAAGATAACTCAACGTTAACGAATCAGTACATAGTGGCCCGCAGAACACATTTTTTCGGACTTCTAGATGGTAACTTTGATCGGAACTCGTTATTAGAAAATAACAAGTCGGTTGAAGGATTGGGAGGGGTAGACAATCCTATGCCCTACGTGGATAAATTTATAGAGGGTTGTGAGGAATTAGACTTGGATCCTCGTGTTGTGGCTTTGAGATTTCCTTTGCAAAATCAATTTGTCAGCGCCATTTTGCCTAACATAACGGATTTAGAAACGTTGCATGAGTTTATTAGAGGACTTGAATCCAACCTCCTGCCAGAGGAAATCACAGCCCTGATAAAGGATCTTATGGATTAGAAATTTGGTGACCCCACAAACTCTAAGACACTTTTTAAGAATTATTTTTTTAGTTAACACGCTTATTTTGGGGCGAATCTGAGATAATTGGAGGCTTAGGGGCGTGATTTCTAGGGGGTCTTTTCCTTTTGGTTCCTATATTCTTCGGTAATAATTCACCCGGCTCGCCAGTTTTTATTCTCATTATTTCGCTTTCCAACAATTTAAAGTCTCTCTGGGGAAGTAGATGTAATTTGTCCCAAAACGCAAGGGGCCAATTTTCTGGGGACCATCTTTTGACATATTCTAAGCTAGGTCCTAATTGGAGACCGTCTATGTATTCGTCTTCAGGAAGAATAAAATCTGGCTTTAGTTCTATCCTGAATTTAAAGTCCGAAGGTTTTGACTTAGGTTCCCAGATTGGGGAAGCATCTTCAAAACACTCTGATGTTATTGTTGCAGTTGCAGTCCAATTCATACTTGTTCTTGTATAGAATAAAACTCTATCGTTTTTTTGCATTCGTTGCGCTCTTTTCCTGTAGCGTGGACCCATGCCAAAAAGTTTATATCCCATTTCTCTTGTAATAGATGCATTCTCCGCTGTTTCGACAAACATCCAGTAATTTGTCCCCACGTTTTTCTCCTAAGTTGATCTATAACTAGATTATCAAGCTTTTCATTTAGTGCGACAGTCTCATAATATTGTACATGTGTTTATATAATTTCCATGCTTGGCTAATGAAGGCTAGAGTAGATATAGATTGTCCGGATTCTTTGTGGACTTGGACGGCATTTTGGAAGAGTGTGAATTCAGTGTGATAGACATCATTAACAGAACTATTTGTTTTTAGTGATTCAGCCAACCTTATAGATTCCTCCGACGGAACCATGGTGTCAAAAGTATCGTGCATGATCAAAACGTCAGCTCGCAAATTTGAGATTTTTGTGCTCGGTGAGATACGGCTAAGAAAATCTCTGTTTTCTTTACTTAAGTTGTGTATTGCTTGTTGCGCTAAGTCGGTACTTGGTTTTGATATGAGTGTTAAAATCGCTTTTCCGTTTTTTGACAATTTCTTTTCCTCAGCTTCAGTCCAAACTCCTTTATCTAAAATTTTATCGATGATATACCTGTCTTTTCGAGCGGAATTACTAATCAGATGATCAATAATGAGTTGTCGAGTTAATTTATTTGGTTTCCAAGGATGAATAGTTTCATCATAGAATCGTGTTTCTGACATCGTTGCAACTATGAAATCTGACGCATCGAAATATCCAGCGAATGAGTTTATGAATTTCACTCGATCATTAATCCGTACATCTTGGGCAGCTATGGTGATCATAGAAGCACCAGTACATATACCCCCCATTCCAATTTCACCTTTTTGAACTCGTGGATGATTCTCAAGGTAAATAAAGGCATCTACTAGTTTAGTGATGTCATTTTCTTCTATTCGGTTGTTGTATTGAGTATCTAGCCACGGAATCATTACGATCATACCTGTTCTAGCTAAACCTTCGGCAAGAGCAACTATTCTAGAGTCATCGCTCTCCGGGGGGATCACTCCCATAAAGAAGACTACAGCTGGGTGGTCTTTTCGTCCGGAGGGAATATAAAGATCTGCCTTGGCTAGTTGGCCATCCTGAGTCAAAAAAATTATGGGTTCCCTAGAAGGAGCCGGCGTTAAATATTCCAAGGGTTTAGGTGATCCGGATATCACCTGAGGTATAAACAAAAATGCTTTAATGGAGGCTCTTCCCATTTCTGTTGAAAGGCATATTAACAGGATTACGACCACCGTAAATATGATACATCTCAGTATTTTCCTGATTTTATGTAATCGATTATTCATGCCTTGCAGTATCATATCTGATATATCTGCAAGATCGACGATTAAGTTATATTTATGCTCTGTGAAGTTTTAGCACAGAATGATTTTCTGTAAAAATTAGGATATGTGACACTAAGATCGGATTAAATTTATGGCAAGAAATATCGCAGTTGTAGTTGCTGCTGGAAAAAGTACCCGTATGCCTGGGACTGATAAAGTTTTTCTCAATCTAGGCGGATTACCTCTAGTTT
>CAZCOH010000031.1:0-17186 GCA_964500645.1 uncultured Dehalococcoidia bacterium | reverse complement strand
GCGGAAAAAATAGCTTCGTACTCAGATTTCATAACACCCAATCAAATCGAAGCCAGTGTCTTAGCGGGTATTAAAATAACCAGTTTAGAAGATGCTTATTTGGCGTGCGAAAATTTAGCAAGCCAATATAGTGCAACTCCCATAATAACTTTGGGCTCTTTAGGAGTTGTCTACTCATGCGATAAAGACATCATACATGTTCCGGCAGTTTCTACAAAAGCAATTGATACCGTAGCAGCAGGAGATTCATTTACGGGTGGTTTTGCCGTTGCGATTTCTAATGGATACACATTGAATGAAGCTGTAAAATTTGCGGTGTCTTGTAGTTCTATCGCGGTGAGTAGAGAGGGGGCGCAGTCGTCGATGCCATACCTAAAAGATTTAGATATGTCCCCTCAAAATTAATGGAATATTTAGCTTGATTCGAGCAAAAGTGCCTTCACGAGGTCTTTTTTTACTTTTTTAATTAATCCAGGCCCTTCGTATACCATTGATGTGTAAAGTTGCACTGTTGTTGCCCCGTGTCTCAATAGTTGATACGTCTGCTGTCCTGTTGATATGCCTCCGCATGCGTTAATTGCAATTTTAGATCCAAATTCCTTGTTTATTTTTTTTACCATTGCAAGGGTGTTGTCAAAGATTGTCGCTCCGCTTAGCCCACCATTTCCTACAGCAAGTCTATTATCTAAAACTGGATGAGTATTTCCGGCGGTTACAGCATCGACATCTAAATCGACGCA
This sequence comes from uncultured Dehalococcoidia bacterium, assembly GCA_964500645.1. GTDB lineage: Bacteria > Chloroflexota > Dehalococcoidia > Lucifugimonadales > UBA826 > CAYFIW01. The sequence continues at coordinate 16,446 of CAZCOH010000031.1, read as the reverse complement.
TATACTAATCAATTCCAAAATGGAGTTAGTTTGGGAATCGTCTAATTGTGCGTTGAATGGTGGCAATTTGATAACAATGGGTCGAGTGCGTTTTTCGTTGACGTGTTCTATTAGAGACCTAAAGTTCTCGGGCTGTTGAAAAATTCTTAGTCCAGCTGTATTTGGAGAGCTTATATTTATCTCAATGCCAGAAGAGAATTTTTCCACTGCTGAGTGGCAATGTAATATGTCATCCTCGGTTGTTCCTGAAATACTTATAATCCTTTTACTGGACTCTTTTGATACATTGGGTAGTTTTGAAAGTCGTTTGACAGCTGACTGTAAACCACCACCGGGAAATCCCAAGGAATTAATCAATCCATTTTGGGAATTTAGTCTTAACATTCTAGGTTTTGGATTTCCAAGTCTAGCTTCTCTAGTTATTGTTCCTCCCGTAAGGTATCCAAATCCAAATGTCTCTAGAGAGGAGAGTACTTGGCAATCTTTGTCGAATCCAGCAGCCAGTCCAATGGGATTATTTAAGTGGATTCCAGCTAATTTTGTCTCTAATAACTCTGAGTTATATTCGTAAAGGTTTTTAGAGATTTTCCAGATAAGTTCTCTTTTCAAAGCGAATTCTGAAAATTTCTGAGCCGTTTCTGGCTCTAAAAGAAATAGGATTGGTCTAATTAGAGATTTATATAAATTCACTTATCTTCCTGTTTTGGTAGAGCGACAATTTAAAGGACTTTCCATGAAACGCCTTTGAAAACGACATTTAAACTCATTTGTAACTTATACTCTACGTTATTAATGGTAAATATTTATCCTTGACGGTGAGTAAGTTATGGCACTTGAATTTGCATATGGTGATGCATCCAGCCCAAGAGGGCATGCTCTAGTGTATTTTGACGATTCCGTGCATCAAACATACTATGCTAGTTATATTGTACTTCTACCAGTAACGGTCGATGTGAGTAAATATGTCCCACCTTTTTTAATGAACCAGGTTGGTGATATAGGCCCTGGAGATATGTCGGCCTTTGCTTTTCCACCGTCCCCTGAACAGGTTGAGAGTTTGGATAAATTAAGAGAAGTGTCAAAGAAAAGAGAAGATGATCTGATTTATGGTGGTATATGCGATGCAGGAGATGTCGCTGCTTCAATGATGAAGGTAAATGACATCGTGCAAGAATACCTGGAGTGTTATGAAAAAGTTAATGGGACTCAGCTTGTAATATCCGATGATGAAGAGGAACTTACGGAAACGGAACATGTTAACGACGTTGTTTATTCACTTATGAGTGAACCGGATAGGCTTGGAGAATTGACGAAGTTGGTAGGCAGGTTGCGATACGCAGTTGACTCGGGAGAATCTATTCTGGTGGAAGAGACAGAATCAGATATTGACGCTTTGTCAAATTATCTCCCATCTTCTTATCAAATAGACTCTCTTTTGAAGTGGGCTGGAAGTCTAGAGAATAATTCCGCTTCTATCGCAGACCTTTATTTAAAACGCTGCTTTCATTTAGCCAGAGAAGAGTACGTGGAACTAGGTAAAATAGAAGAAGAGATATCTAATTTAATAGCATAATTAAAGCTATTGATGTTTGGTATTTATTAAGCATGTCAGCAACCTGATTTCATCAGCGACTAGTTGACTGTTTTCCATGGGTAAAAAATGAGATAGATCGTCGTACCGATTAGAAATTGCATTTGGAAATATATTCTCAAGATCTTCTCGACTTACTGACGGGCCAAAATCACTAAACGACTGGTTGAGTTCCCTAGATTTCGCAAGAATGATTCTTACGGGATGATTGTACTCACGTATTTCTTTGAGGATTACAGGATCTATATAGGCTCCGTACATCGACGCTTCCACTAAGGGAGGGCAGGAAAGTGAAAAATTACCGTCTTCTGTTTGCTCAAGACCGTAATTGCAATAATCTTCTAAGATTCTTTTTTCCCAACGTCCAAAATTTGGATGACCTATTAATCGATTTAACATTTGTTCCGGAGAATTCCAATTGTTTCGCCTTTTCGCGACAGGATGTCCGTTACCTAGTCGTTCAGATTTTGACTTCGAACGATATCTATCGGATGAAAAAAGACTAGGATCACACAAAACAAGACCCCTGAAGATGCCCGGGTTCCGAGCAGCCACTTTTGTGATCACATGACCTCCCATAGAATGCCCGACGCCGATAACTCTACTCAAACCTATGGTTTCGGTAATTTTTTCTATATCGGGAACAAAAGAATCCCACGGGTATGGGGGTGGGGTTTTTGTGCTTTTACCATGACCTCGTAGATCCACTGATACGCAATGAACACCTTCTAATTTTTGTATGACCTGATCCCACACTCGAGCATGAAAACCCGTTGCATGACAGAACAAAATTGTTGGTTCTGCTCCTTCCCATTCGTAAACGGTACATTGGTAACTGGATATATTTATTTGTTGTTCGGAGGGTGATCTATCCATATACTCTCGACTACTCTTTTTATCAATTTATATCAGTCATGGATTCACCATGGCATCGTTCTGCCCATTTCTTTTCTGATTTGGTGGGCTATTTCAGAATCTGATACATGAAGTATTCGCGCATTTTCTTCGTTAATTAGATGTTTCGCCTTTTCTTGTTCTGTCATTGAGGCGTCGTTCCAACTGCTTAGAAATGTCAAACCAGATTTATCACCGGCTGCTTTCACAATCTCTTTGGCACGGTTCATTTCATCGTTGTAAGGTGGGTCATGAAAATCTGGGTCTCCATGAGACATTCCCATATCGCCGGGCCCCCATTCATAAAAAGATAATCCAGGCACGGCAGCTATGTTATCGGCATCAGGTAGACAGTATTTATCTTCTATTTTGAGCCCAAGCATAATTTCCCCTTTGGGGTTTAGTGGCCAGGGATCTGCGATGTTCATATATTCAACAGGGTCTACCCCCCAGATATCTGCAGGGTATTTTTGCCCTCCACCTCCTCTCAGGCCCTCTGGAAGTCCCTTATCTCGACCAATAGTTTGAAATACGTAACGAGATGCAGCTACAAAAGTTGCTACGGCATCTGCCTGTCTTGCGTGAGTGTGTAGTATTCCATGTATACCGGTTGACAGAACGTGTCTAAATTGCCATGCGTTGTATTTGACCTCATCAACTGTCATGCAATTTGAGGGAACTGTAGTTATAACAGCGGGAGTCGTATGACCACTTGGTGTAGGCCCTCCATCTTTCAGTCCTTTCATGAACTGCGAAAGGCCGCTTGTGTCGAAGGGATGATGTTCAAAATCGTATTGAATAAGATCTGCCCATGTCTGGGACATCTCTAAACCGCAGTCATATGTTAATTCGGGGGCGGTCAACGCAAAGATTACCTGGTCTTGTTCTAATAGTTCGATGCATTTATTAATTCGTTTCATATTCGAATCTCCTTTACGTTGCATATGATGACCTTTCTTAATTTTAGGGTCTTTCCAACTAAACTATCACTAAATCAGGGTTACTTTAAAAAGTGGTGATGGTTTTCTGTTGACAAGGTTGATGTGAGAAGGTGATGTTATATTAACTCTCAGTCTACCAAAATTTTAGTTATCGTTTAGTTATGGGATGAACATGTTAAAAGAAAAAATAACTACAGCTATAGGTTCCTACGGATATACAAGGTCTCTTATTAATAAATCAATTTCTTCTCCCAAATTTGAAATTGACCATATAGATATATCCCCAATACCCATGGTTTTTAGGAGGATGGTGCGGGGTTTGGAATTTGACGTTGCAGAAATGGCGCTATCCACCTACATATGTTCAAAATATTACGGCAAGAAATTTACAGCTATACCGGTATTTATCACACGTAGTTTTTATCATGGTCAAATCGTCTGTCATAAAAGAGCAAAGATAGAGCAGCCTACTGATCTGGCAGGTAAAAGAGTCGGTATGAGAAGCTACACGTTAACACCTGGGGTTTGGACTAAAGCTCTACTTAAAACACGATATGGTCTTAACTTAGATGAAGTTACTTGGGTTTTATCAGGTGATGAGCATGTGCAAGAATACAAAGCGCCTAGCAATGTAATTTCATCAGAAAAAAATGATTTGGAGGAGATGTTGCTGTGTGGAGAAGTTGATGCCTTAATTGGTGCTGGCCCAATTAATTCGCCGGATGTGGTTCCTCTTTTCGAAAATCCCAAAAGTTTGGATAAAGAATGGTATCGAGAGACAGGGATTTATCCTATAAGTCATCTTTTGGTGGTTAAGGACCAAATTCTGGAAGATCACCCTTGGATAGCACAAGAATTGCATGGGATATTTAAAGCCGCAAGAGACGAACATTTTAAAGAAATGGATTCCAAAACATTTTTTTCAGAGGAAGAAAAGCACATACTTGAAATGAAGGAAATCGTAGAAGCTAATCCTTTACCTTATGAATTTCATAAGGATAAAAATGGAATCGCTAAGTTCATAGATTTCACTGTGGATCAAGAAATCATCCCTGATGAAATTACTCCGGAAAGTCTTTTTCCGGAATACACATTAGACTATTCCTAGGGTTAGACAGTTACACGGCTAATCTGTGTTTGAAAAACCCAAGTTGCGGGTTATGTAATAATCAGTATTGCAATTACCAATATTAATTTCATGAAATTAATATTGGTAATTTAGAAGTTATATTATAGAATTTACCTATAATCTTTATAAGTTCATGTAATTTTTGTTGATTCAATCTAAACTTCTATCCATCACAAGTGAATATCATTTCGCAGGGAATAAGAGAAACGATATTCTCTCAGGCCTTACTGTAGCTTTAGCTCTTGTACCCGAGGCCATAGCGTTCGCTTTTGTAGCTCATGTGGAACCGCTTGTCGGTTTATATGCTGCATTCTTTGTGGGATTCATAACATCGATTTTCGGTGGCCGTAGCGGCATGATATCTGGGGCGACAGGGGCTATGGCAGTTGTCATGGTTGGTCTTGTTGTTATGCATGGTGTTGAATATCTCTTCGCAACTATAGTTCTCACCGGTTTAATCCAAATCGCGGCTGGGTCATTGAAATTGGGAAAATTCATCAGGTTGGTTCCTTATCCTGTTATGTTGGGGTTTGTGAATGGGTTAGCTATAGTTATTTTTCTTGCTCAATTGGGCCAATTTAAAGGTATAAATAATCTGGATTCAGAGGGTGTGCCATCCAAGGAGACTGGTGGGCACAGTGCGCTGGATGTAGTCTTTTCTGGAGGATGGCTGCAGGGTACTGAGATGATTATAATGCTCGGTCTTACATTATTGACCATGGCTTTGATAGTTGTTCTTCCCAAATTACCTAGTGTTGGTAAATTAATCCCTGCACCGCTCGCCTCGATAATAATAGTATCCCTTTTGGCAATTGGTCTGAGTCTTGATACGAAGTCAGTTGGTGACCTTGCTAGCGTGTCAGGCGGATTACCAGTATTCCACATACCAGATGTTGCCCTGACCTGGGAAACTTTGATCATAATTATACCTTTCGCATTTACGCTTGCTGGGATAGGACTAGTTGAGAGCTTACTCACTTTAACGCTAATAGACGAAATTACTGACACGAAGGGAAACCCAAATGTGGAATGCCTTGGCCAGGGATTGGCTAATTTAGTATGTGGATTTTTCAAGGCGATGGGTGGATGTGCAATGATCGGGCAATCGATGATAAATATGGAGTCGGGTGGGAGAGGAAGATTATCTGGTTTGACAGCATCAGTTGCCTTGCTGGCATTCATTCTTTTCCTGTCAGGTTTAATTGAAATGATCCCTCTGGCGGCTTTAACTGGGATAATGATGATGGTCGTTATTGGAACTTTTGCCTGGCCTTCCTTAAAGCTACTTTTAAGGGTCCCAAGGGAAGACGCTTTTATCATTATTCTGGTCACTGGGGTGACAGTTGTTCAGGATCTCGCAATAGCTGTTTTGGTGGGTGTGTTGTTTGCCGCTCTGGTTTACGCCTGGAAATCTTCGCGCCACATTGAATTGAATGGCTTAAAATCAGAGGATTCAAAGGCAGAAACCTATGAATTACAGGGTAATTTGTTTTTTGGATCCACCTCCAAGTTCAAGGAGATTTTGAATCCTAGTCGTTATACTTCAGATCATGTGTTGCTTGATGTAAGTAAGGCGAATTTGCTGGATCACTCGGCACTAGAGGCGATTGATTCTCAAACAATAAAATTTAAAGAAATGGGAAAAACATTGGATCTTAAAAATGTTCAACCAGATTCTATGAAACTCATTGAGAAGTCCAGGAAAATATACGATATAAATGTCGTTGAATGACGATTAAAAGTGGCTTGTATTCCCTTTGATTCGTCCCGGTTTTTAGGTTGTTTTAATCAAATTCACAAATAAGATTTGTGAATTTTTGATGTACACTGTGGTGGCTTTACCGAAAACAATAAATTTCAAGGAATCTAATATGAAATTCGGAGTATCTATTTCCAGTTATTCTTCTCCTTGGGAAGATATCAGAGATTCAATAATTTCTATGGATGCCGGCCGCTGGAACAGCGTTTGGTGCCCAGATCACTTCATACCACCTGCAGCTTGGAAGGGGGCAGAGGATCAGCCGATGTTTGAGGCCTGGACCTTGATGGCTGCCGCTGCTGGTATGACAAGTAAGATTAGATTAGGGCATATGGTTTCTGGAAATACATATAGAAATCCTGCATTAGTAGCGAAAATGGCGACCACCATAGATCAAGTATCGCAGGGTAGATTTACTCTTAGTGTTGGAGCAGCCTGGTTTCAGCGTGAACACGAGGCTTATGGATGGGAGTATCCGTCTATGAAAGAACGTCAAGATAGATTTGAAGAGGCCTGTGCTCTTATAAGAGCATTGTTCACCTCTAATGAACCGGTGGACTTCGACGGAAAATTCTATAAGTTGGATCAGGCACCTTTGTCTCCAGGGTGTGTACAAGAGCCTCACATTCCGATTATGGTTGGTGGTATGGGAGAACGAAGGACTCTGAGGACTCTTGCAAGATATGGGGATGTGTGGAATCTGGATGGTTTCGCAGTTGGCAGAGAGGATTCAAGGCAATATGGTGGTATGTCTATAGAATTGTATAAGAGGAAAGTAGACATAATTAATAGGCATTGTGAAGAATGGGGTCGTGATCCCTCAGAAATAAGTTACACAATTTCCATGCCTACAAAGTTATCTAATGATCAGGCCGAGGTAGATAAATTTATAGAACAGGTAGGCCCTGGTACTGTTGCTGGTTCTGCAGAGTACATTGTGGACAGGGTAGGAGAATTTATTGAAGCGGGAGTATCGGAGATAATGTTTTCTCCAAGGCCCAGCGATCGTGAAGTCTTAGAGCGTTTGGATGACCAGGTAGTGGCTGCATTCCAATAAATTAATCTTTGGGTAGACTCGGGCTTTAATCCTTCTTTTTGGGCAATATTTGATGGTTTATTGCCCAGTCGGGGTAGAGGTTGTACATTTTAGTCTTTGGCCGAGGCGTGCCCAATGGTTGTGGAGGTATTTTAAATTCTTTAGTGTCTCCGCTCATGCTTTGAAATAAGTATCTTAGGCCAGATGAAGTTAAAGTTCTCATGGATGGAATATTGAACGGGCTCAGAACTGCCATGGGTATGTCGCCAGTCTTTAAAACCCAGCGTGCCGCTGACGAGACTACGGCTCTTCCCAATCCTGTTCCCTGCTGATTTTTGGATACATCCATTCCGATCTCGCACACGGGTTCATTTCTTTTTGAAATAGTTGCTAAGGCAGCGATATTCTCTCCTTGTCTAATCGCAAAACCGGTTATTGCTTGAGGATCACAATGCCAGAATTCGTCATAGTCGACTGTTGAAAGATCTATGTTATCGACTTGCTCGACTCGTGGGTCTGTTTCGGTATTAACTGTTTCATTGTCACAGAATAAAAACCAGTCGGGGCCCCATACGGAAATTCCATATTCTAAGGTTATTCTAGACATTTCGAAGAAGCCATAAGATGAATAAACTGTCGTTGGATCTAATCTGTCAATTAGATCTTCCAATCCTGATAATAAGGATTCATTGCTTACCACCAACCCTCGTTTCCCTTCTATTTCGATGGCAATCAAGTCTTTTTGCTCACCATCACCGCTTCCTATTTGTCTCTTGCTAAGGAAAATGGGAACTTTGGTATCACTTAATTTTGAGAGAGAGATTCCCATGTATTCTTCTATCCAAGGCGTGAGAATTCTCCTTAGATTATTGTTTAACATTAATGACCTCGCAAATGTACCAATCAGGTTTCCATATCCTGTGGGCATTCTACTATTAAAGTGTATGGGTCAAAGCTTATGTAAATGTATTTTGACATGGATTAAAATATGATTTGGATGTTGAGTCTATGTTTTTGAAAGTTATTATTTGGACGTTTTACATATGAAAAACATTTTGATTTTGACCTGTCTATTCTTAATTTTAGTAACCGTATTGTCATGCGGAAATCAAGAAGAAACTGCTGATGGGCCAATAGGCGAATTGAATGATAATTCAACTCAACAAGTAACTCCTCCTCAAACCGTGCCGAGTCAGATACCTGTTTTGAACATGGCTCAACTTAACGAAGCAACTGAAGATACATCAAAGTCTATAAAAGATACCGAGAAGAGTATAAGAGAGCTTGAAGGTAGGATGAAGGACCTAGATCCAGTTCTTGAAAAGACGATCCAGACCGTGGAAGAGCTAGAAGACAGGATGTCTCTTTTATCCATAGCGATGGATAAGTTGACATCAGCAATCCCCGAGGAAGAAGAGATTACTGTAGCGAGCGCATTGCCGAATCTATACAAAAACGCATCGAAAATTGAAATCTTCTCAATGGAGGATGTTTGGAATTGCGATGATTATTCTACTTATGATTTTAAAGAAGGTGATTCAGGAAGAGTTGAGGTTATTTTTGTTAGAAATGAAGATGGATTTACTGAAGAACAGATCATAAGTCCGTACTTGTCCTACTACCAGAATCGAGAATACACGGTTGGTGATTTAAGAGAGGAAGGCTTAGAGGAATTTGATCGCATTATAGATAATCCATGGAACAACTATTCAAATTCATATATTTCAGCTTTATATAAAGGAACATTTTTAATAGACAGGGTGGGGTTTTATGAAAAGGGGGAGCTGATGGATAGTGCTGATTCACCTCTCCCTGGAACTTTTGTGCTGTACCTCACTGGTGAGAGTAGATGGAGGAGCGGCGTTCTCCCTTTGGCGTTGGAGCATCCGGAAATACCAATTTCTGAATCCTCTAAATATAATCAAAGTAGAACTCGGTACGAAAATAATCGCCTAGATTTGATCGCTGAATCTAAAGATTTCAAAGATAATTTAAAATCTAATCAAAATTGTAGCGATAGGAAAATGCCCAACCTTGTGCCAGGTACCCTGATAGTTGCATGGTTTCTTTCGGAGACGTAAGACTCCAGGGATAAAAATGGTATTCGATAGCTTCATCTGGTAGACATTCACTATATTGTTAGACTAGCAATTTGTCCGCCAGTTCATTGAAATCCTTTCCATGTACATCGAAAGATTCCAAAGGTATGCTTGGCTCTTCTGAGAACGTGTTGTTTGCAATATCTCGTGCTTTTTCCATTTCCCTGTATACAAATGCTGTCTTGAAACCTGCATTTTTTGCTGCGACCAAGTCATTTGTATGGGCTGCGCACATCATTATTTCATGTGGAGAAACTCTTAAAAGTTCTGCTGCATGTAGATAGGATCCACGATCAGGCTTGTATTGCCTCAAAAATTCGCAAGATATCAACCCATCCCAACTGATGCCGTTATGCTTTGAACAATCTACACCTATCGCCCAACTCAATACAGTTAAAGGGATGACTGTGTATCGTTCTCTAAGCCTCTCAATGGCTTCTGGAGCGTCATCCCATGCCTCCAATCTGTGCCAGACATTGTTTAGATCATCTCGTTGACTTTTTGACAACGAAAGATTGCCCTTTGAGTCTATGACATCGTCCAGTACTTTCCTGTGGATTTGGTCAGCATTCATCCTCGGTATGTCGCCGCTCCGAACTTTAGCAAGCATATCAAACATTCCGTATCGCCATTCGCTGGCGAATTCAAACACATCTAGTTCTACGTCTTGTGCTATCGAGATTGATTCCAATTCCTTTTGAATTGTTCCACGCCAATTAAATACTGTCCCACCGATATCCCATGCAAGGACTTTGATTTTGTTTAGATCTACCAATTAAAGTACTCCTCAAATCATGTGACTATAGCTCCTAAATAATTTCATATTTAGGGAGATTATGTTCTTTCAATGTTCGGACAGTTTAACATCAGGCTAGAATATGATTGTTCAATATCAATAAAATAAATTCAGGAGTTGAGATGAGATTAGATAACAAGGTTGCCTTGATGACTGGGATCGGACAAGGCATGGGAAGAGCCACCGCGAAATTATTCGCTCAGGAAGGCGCAAAGGTAGTTCTAACGGCCAGAGGAGAGGATAAGCTCAAAGAGACGTCAGATCAGATAAAAAAAATGGGTGGGACTTCCTTAGTAGTGCCAGCCGATGTGTCCCGTAGAGATCAAGCGAAAGCCGCAATAGACAAAGCTGTTCAAGAGTTTGGACGCTTAGATATTATTTACTCGGCTGCTGGAGGTAATTTCGATCCTTCTAGGAAGTTACAGGATGTCGATGAAGAATTCTTCAGTCAGACTATTTCTAATACGGTGAATAGTCTCTACAATCTGGCACATTTGGCAAGGCCTATTATGAAAGAACAAGGCGGGGGTTCTATCGTTGCTGTAGCTGCGAGTTTCAGTGTGAGACAGGAAGGTAATTCCGCATATGGTGCTGCTAAAAGTGCGATTGTCGGTTTAACTAAAAACTTGGCAAGGGAGTTACATGGTGAAAATATACGAGTTAACAGCATAGCCGCAGGTTTGTTTAGGGGTCCCTTGGATGATGGAAAAATACTTCCTGCAGAAGCCACATTGTTAAGAACGGGCTACCCACAAGACATTGCATACTCTTCCTTATTTCTAGCCTCAGCCGAGTCATCTTGGATTACCGGCCAGAATATTTCCGTGGATGGTGGAGTGGATGTTGGAGCGCGAGATATATGGGAGTATGAAAGATAGAACTTAATATGGTATTGATGTTTCTTTGGGTAGATTTATACATAGGAAGATTGAATGTCAGTTTTATCAATTTTTAAAAGAAAGGGCGCTAATGGACTAGGCTTTTCAACTACTGCTGAAGAGGCAACGGAAGGAATAGATCTGTCAGGTAAAAGAGTTTTAATTACCGGAGTTAATTCGGGTATTGGTCTTGAGACCGCGAAGGTTATGTCGGCACGAGGAGCTTGTGTCCTAGGTTTATCCAGAACCCAGGTCAAATCGGACTCAATTTCCCATTTACTAAACGAAAATTATATAGCTCTGGAATGCGAATTATCTGAACCAGAGTCAATTCTTCGATGCATAGAAGTCATAGAATCAACTGGACATAAAATCGATATCATTATCTGCAATGCAGGTATTATGGCTGTTCCAGATTTAACTATAAAATATGGTGTTGAATTACAATTTTTAACTAATCATTTAGGACACTTTCTATTGGTCAATTCTCTAATTAATATGTTGAATGAAAAAGCAAGGATAGTTATTGTTTCGAGTGTGGCCCATAAGGTCCTCGCTCCTAAAAATGGTATAGAATTCGGAAATTTTTCCGGTGAGAACACTTATGAACCTCACAGGGCATATGGTCATTCAAAATTAGCCAACATATTATTTTCCAATGAATTTTCTAAAAAATATTCTTCCTATGGATTGACTTCTAATGCCGTACATCCTGGGGTAATACGGACTAATCTTCTTCGTAACTACAATCCTTTCATGCGGCATGGTGCAAGGGTAGTGGAGGGGCTTTTCTTTAAGAATGTCCACCAAGGTGCGGCGACTCAGTGTTACGTAGGAACTAACGCTGGTCTTGAAGGCGTGACAGGTAAATATTTTGTCGATTGTAATCTAAGTAATCCATCGGATAATGCGAAAGATTCAGTTATGGCCGCTCGCTTATGGGAAGAATCCGAAAACATCGTCGAAAACACATTTGGGATCAAACTTGTTACCAAAATTGGAAGTGATCGGAAGGCATTTTGATTAAAGTTATTTCATCTTCCATTTGGGTTTTCGCTTTTCAGAAAATGCTTTAGGCCCTTCGATAGAGTCTTCTGTACCAGAGATTCTTTGAGATATAGGAATCGTGAATTTTTGGGAGTATTCAACAGGAAGATTTCTTCCGAGATACACTATTTGTTTGATGGCCTGTACTGCTAGTGGAGCGCATAGTTTAATTTCTTCGGCGATACGATCCACACAAGAGAACAGGTCTTCTCTGTCTTCTACAACTTCCTGTATGAGTCCTATATTGTAGGCTCTTTCAGAATTGATTCTACTTCCAGTTAACTGCATATATAGGGATTCACCGAGCGGTATCATGCGGTTGAGGTTATGTAGTCCATATCCCGCAAGGATGCTCCATCTTGGTTCTGGTAGTCCAAATTCAGATTTTTTAGTGGCAATTCTAATGTCGCATTGTAGGGACACTTCCAGGCCGCCAGCGACGCAAAAACCATCTATAGCTGCTATTAGTGGTTTATATACTCCCATGTCAATAAATGAGCCTGAGCCCCTAGGGTCTAGTTGTTCCCTTTCACCCCTGGCATCGAGCATAGCCCTTTCTTTTAAATCCATCCCTGCAGAAAATGCGCGACCTCCTGCGCCAGTCAGCACTCCGAGTATAACTTCCGGATCATCTCTTATTTCAGCCAAAGCTTCTCTAAGGCCTGAGCTTAGTTCTTTACTAAGCGCATTTAGAGAATCAGGTCTGTTAAGGGTTATGTACCCAACTCCGTCTCGTTTTTCGTAAAGGATGGTGTTTGTTGAGATTGTCATTTGAATTCTCTCCAAAGTCTGTTTAATGTTAGAGGACTTCTGATGCTATCCTCTCAAGCTCTCTCGTAACTTCCAATTCTGTTTCTTTCAAATCAGGTCTGACTATGACTCTGTCAGCACCGGCGTTAAATAGATCTCCCAATATCCGAGCATCAGGGGGCTGTCCGTAAACGTTTATAGTAATATCACTCGGATTTCGCCCTTTTTCATTAGCCAAAGCATCAAGTTTTTTCCTACTAGATTCTATTTCTTGAGGGGTTACTCTATTAGGTAACCAACCGTCGCCCACTTCAACTATCCGCTTTAAAACATTTTTGGCCATCCCTCCTATTAATATTGGTGGATGAGGTTTTTGATGCGGTTTTGGAAACATTTTCACGGGTGGAAAATCATAATAGTTTCCATGATATTCGGCTTCATCTTTTGTCCAAAGTTCCTTTAAAGCAAGCAGAGATTCTTTCGTTTGGCTCCAGCGATGTTCAAAATCTCCACCCATCAGTTCGGTTTCCTCTCTCAGCCAACCCGTACCCACTCCCATTATGAATCTACCGCTACTAAATAGGTCTAATGTTGAGACCGTTTTGGCCAGTACCAATGGGTTCCGTTCCGGTATCAGGGTTATTCCTGTCCCTAGTTTTATTGTTGAGGTAGTACCTGAAGCTTGAGCAAGAGCAATATACGGATCTGCAAAATGCGAATATGTCCATGGAATTAGGCCGTCATCTGAACCCGGGAATCTACTTGATGATTCGACAGGTATCACCGGATGTTCTGCATACCATATTGATTCGAATCCCAAGCTTTCCGCAGTTGAAGCCATGAAGGCGGCATTGACTTTATAAGCCGGTAACGGGGTAGAAATTCCTATTTTCATTGTGGGTGCTCCATTTCTTAAACTCGAATCTATTTTGGTTTTTAAAAAAATGTGGTTTTCGTTATTCTTAAAGTAGATCAACCGTTTATTTTATAAATATTCTCTCCAAGTTAATCGAAAATGTGCTATACATAACAGGTTCAATGTAAAAGGAGATCATCATGGCAGATCATAACGCAAAGCATACAGATCATTCACATGAAAATCATCATGATGACCATAGACGGGATGAAGGTGCGGGGCACACTGGACAAGAGCCTTCCGGCATCAGGGGAAAGGGGAATTTTGTTGTAGCAGGACTAACTAGCGGGCATGGCGTATTCCACTGGTTTTTGCAATCTTTCATCGTTTTATTACCTGAAATAGAATCTACGTTTTCATTAAGCAAAGTTGCTGTGGGATCTATTTCGACAACTAGAGAGTTAGTTTCTGGGATTGTTACCCTACCTGGAGGAGTTATCGCAGATGCTTTGAGAAAACATTGGGGACTGATCTTGGCGATGTGTATGGGAGGATTTGGACTTGGTTGGTTGGTAGTTGGGCAAGCACCCGTGTTTCCATTACTTCTTTTAGGAGTTGGGATAGTTGCTTCCGCTGCCTCTCTATGGCATCTACCTGCAATGGCCTCCTTGTCTCATCACTTTTCCCATAGAAGAGGTACCGCACTTTCTTTTCATGGGATAGGGGGAAACATAGGAGACGCCATTAGTCCGGTAGCTACGGGATTTCTATTAGGTTACTTGGCATGGAAAGACATTTTAACGATATACGCAGTTGTACCCATATTTGTCGCTTTTCTGGTGTACTGGGCTTTCAAAAATATTGGCTCTAACTCGAACCTTGAAAACCACGAACAATCTGGTGAACGACAGCTGAGTCAAACTAGAAAGATATTAAAAAATCGGATCGTATGGATTATTACTCTAGTCGGTGGCATACGAGGTATGGCATTTGTGGCCCTTATCACCTTTCTGCCGTCTTATTTTTCAAACGACTTAGGTTTAAGTGAATTTAAACGGGGTGCATATTTAGGATTGCTTGTCGCGGTTGGCATCGTGTTTACCCCTCTAATGGGGTATCTGTCAGATAAATATGGCCGGAAAGTGGTGCTTCTACCAGGGATGGTTTTCTTATCGGTGATTGTGTTCCTCATGGCTTCATTTGATGATGGCTTTATTTTAATTTTGCTTATAGCGTTACTTGGTACATTTTTTTACAGTGACCAGCCAATATTAACTGCGGCTGCTCTGGATGAGGTAGGTGAAGGAGTTGCAACTACTACACTCGGTGTAATTTCATTCGCCAAATTTTTGCTTAGTGCCATAGCCCCAATAATAGCTGGGTTTCTTTATGATAATTATTCAATGCAGTATGTTTTTTATTTTGTTTCATTACTGATGCTGTCTGGAGCCTTAATTTTAGCGTTTGTTAAATTAAAAAAACCGGCAAGATCTGCTACTCACCATCATTGATCAATTACTAAAGGGATTTAGAATCATAAAAGTATTCCACAGGTATATTTGGATGTGATTTACGTGATAATTGGATAACGTAATTATCATAAGCATTGCTTTTGGTGTTCTCAGCGCTACCAGCATTGGAATTGCAGACCTCATTACTATAGGACTTGCAAGAAAAATAGGATTAATAAGCACCGGCCTTTGGGAAAAATTATTGGCGGTCTTAATAGTCACTCCCTATTTTTTACTAAATAGCTCTGGATTTGAAATAGTATTTCAATATTGGAATATTTTGATACTCCTGGCATTTATAAATCTCCTGAGTTATCTCGTTTTAATACGATCCTTGCAAATTGGCCCAATATCAGTCATTGCTCCACTTACAACATTATTTTCTGTGGTGTCTTTGGGACTAGCATATTTGTTTTTGGATGAGAGACTCACTTTCCCACAAATTGTCGTGATCAGTGTTGCTTTAATTGGCGCTGTGATTACAGTTTTTAAACCAGGGAAAATCAACTTGGCTTCTTCTAATCTGGGTATTGGTATTGTGCTAGGTTTTTTTGCGACTTTGATCATAGGTGCCCAATTTTTTGTCCAGGGTGCAATATCCAAAGAAGTGGGTTGGTTTCTCGGTGTTTACTTTCCCATGATGTTTTCCATATTTGGGTTTGTACCGATTGCGTTCCATAAAAGAGAAATACCTTGGCAAAAATTGAACATCAAAATCATTGGATTACTGCTCATGACTTCTTCTATGAAAATAGGAGCTTTTTTCTTGTTTTCAAGAGGCGCCGAATTGGGTTCGATAGGGATCGTATCAGTTGCTCACACAACATACCCTGTGATACCAATTTTTGCTGGAGTATTGTTGTTTAAGGAAAGACTTTCCTATACTCAGGTTGCAGGTATAGTGCTGCTTTTAAGTTCGTTAGCAATTTTATCCGTGGTGTGACAGATTCAACCAACGTTAGCGATTTAAAATTATATTCTCTCTAAATCGTTACCCTGTTACCTTCAGATGATGATTTGTATGCGGCATCTATAACTCTTGATACTATCAATCCATCTGTTCCAGATATGGGCATTCGATTTCCGTCTTCCAAGCCAGTGGCAAATGCGTCTAGCATTTGTACGTGGGTGCTACTTTCATATTTGTATTCAGTTTCCT
>CAZCOH010000030.1:0-17303 GCA_964500645.1 uncultured Dehalococcoidia bacterium | reverse complement strand
ATTATATCGGTCTGATGATAGAAGCAGTATTTTTTGACATGTATGGAACTCTTTCTGGGTTTAAACCTTCCCGCTTTGAAATTCAAAATGAAGCTTGTTTAGAATTTGGCATTGAGCTAACAGAATCTGGAACTCTTAAAGGATATGCGGATGCAGATGCATATATGACTCAGCAAAATGCTATTGCACCACTTAGGTTAAGGAATTCTTCAGAAGTTTTTGAGTTTTTTCAGGAGTACGAAAAAAAAGTCATATCAGGTTCAGGTATTCAAGTCGAAAGTGATCTTGCCGGACGCATATGGGAAGTAGTAAAAACTATTCCATATGACATGGTTTTGTTTGACGATGTTCAAAGAGTTTTAAAATCTTTGAGTAATATGAGAGTTGTAATTGGCTTGATATCTAACATGAATCAGCCAGGCCATGCGTTAATAGAGAAATTTGATTTAGGTGACTATGTTGATTTCGCAGTAACCTCTTTTGAAGTTGGATCGGAAAAGCCACATTCACCAATTTTTCTTGAAGCCTTGAAAAGATCAGGGTGTAGAATTGAAAAAACCGTTCATGTTGGGGACCAAATAGGTTCTGACGTTGAGGGAGCCATACAAGTGGGAATCAAGCCAGTTCTTCTAGATAGAGATGGTAATCACGTTGGATATGATGGATGTCCCAGGATAATTAATTTGGAAGAAATCCTAAGTCTCTTGGATACTCTGGGTTAAAGTTATTAATTAATTATTAATGAACCGAAATTGCCATATCCGCGAACTTACTCGCCATTTCCGAATGGAAATCTGCTAGTCCTGATACGGCCTCCATCAATTCTTCTTCCCAGTCATCCTCGAATCCTCCAACAGTGGCACGGATTTGTTTATTACCTATCACCCATCTAGTTCCCAAAATATTGGATAATACCTTTGAGAAAGAATTAATTTCATAAGGAAATTGCAAGGTTATTTTGTCACTATTTCGGATGATTGATTCAAGGTTACACTTATCGGCTATCAGCTTGAGCTTTCTTACGTATAGGAGATTCATTGTTTGCCAAGGCACAGGTCCAAATCTATCAATTAATTCAGTTTCTATGTCGTTTACTTCCAGAGTCGTTGTTGTCTTTATAAGTCTTTGGTACAGCTCGAGTCTAGAACTAAGATCTTCCACATATTCTTGCGGTAGTGAGGATGGTATTCTAAGTTCAACAACGACTGATAAATTTTTATTTGGTTCTATTACCTCTTCTCCCGTTTCTCGGGCAATTTCTTGTGCTCTTAATTCTTCTACGGCACTTGAAAGCAGCCTTGTATACAAATCAAATCCTACAGCATGAATATTCCCACTTTGTTCAGCCCCTAATATATTTCCGGCTCCTCGTATCTCCAAGTCCTTCATTGCAATTTTGAATCCGGAACCTAGTTCTGTTGCAGATAACATTGCTTTTAGTCTTCTTTCAGCAGACTCTGTCAAACTCGTATCTCTAGGGATGAGCAGGTATGAATAGGCTTGTTTTGCGCCACGACCGATACGACCCCTAAGTTGATATAACTGGGCAAGCCCGAAGTTGTCGGCACGATTCACTATCAATGTATTAGCGTTTGGGATATCTAGGCCAGATTCTATAATCGTAGTACAGACTAAAACATCTATTGCACCTTCTGTAAAAGCGATCATAGCTTTTTGTAATTCTATTTCTGACATTTGTCCATGGGCTATCGCTATTTTAGCGTCAGGAACGAGCTGTCTAATGTATTCGGATATGTATTCTATGTTGTGGACACGGTTGTGAAGGAAGTACGCTTGTCCTCCTCGGTCTATTTCTCTTAAAATTGCTTCTCGTATCAAGTCGTCGCTAAATTCTGAAACATAGGTTTTTATCGGTAGTCTTTCTTCCGGTGCTGTCTCAATAGTGCTCATGTCTCTGACTCCGGCTAGGGACATGTGAAGAGTTCTTGGTATTGGTGTTGCGGTTAATGTAAGTACATCCACATGGCTTCTCATTTGTTTTAGGCGTTCTTTGTGAGAAACACCAAATCTTTGTTCTTCATCGACTATTATCAGTCCCAGGTCATGGAACCTGATGTCTTTTTGGACCAGACGGTGTGTCCCTATACATATATCAATGGTTCCGTTATTTACTTTCTCAACTATGTTTTTTTGTTCTGATTGTGATCGAAATCTACTTAGTACATCCATTTCAATTGGATATGCGTTTAATCTTGAAGCGAATGTCTCGAAATGTTGCTGTGCGAGTATCGTAGTTGGAACCAGTATTGCGACTTGTTTTCCTTCCATAACAGTCTTGAAAGCTGCCCGTAATGCTATTTCTGTTTTTCCATAACCGACGTCACCACAGACTAATCGATCCATGGGTCTTGAACTTTCTTGGTCGGATTTCACTTCTGTTAAAGTTTCGATTTGGTCTGGGGTCTCCTCGTATGGAAAGGAATTCTCCAGGTCTCGCTGCCATTTAGTATCTGGACCCATAGAGTGCCCTTCTGCCAATTCACGTTTCGCATATAGAGATAGCAGTTCTGAGGCCATTTCTTTAGTTGATTTTTCTACTCTAGACTTAGTTTTGCTCCATTCTTGGGTTCCCAGTCTTGTTAAAGACGGGGCTCTTTCCATAGGCGCCACATATGCGGAGACTCTATCGAGATGGTCTAAAGGGATATATAGCCTGTCACCTTTTGAATATTCAAGTATCAAGTACTCTTGTGATTCCATCTCTGCTTTTTTGTTTTCTGAAGGACGTGCGCCTGTTCCGAGGAATCTTGCAATGCCGTGTTCAACATGAACTACATAGTCGCCCGGGGAAATTTCATCAAAGAAAGCTTCACGAGAATTTGTTTGTCTTTTGGATCGTCTCCTTTGTTTTGTAAATCCAAAGAGTTCTGTGTCACCGATCACCCATAGTCTGTGACCAGGTGTATTTAAAGTGAAACCCTGCCCAATATTTTCGGACCCAACTTTGACTAGGGTGGTTGAATCGTCTTTGGGTAGTTCAGAAAGGTTTTCTAATATAGAAACATTCAGGTTTTTTTCACTAAGAATTTCTCCTAGCCTTTCAGTATGGGATGTTGAGGCTATGATTCTGCCACCTAATTCTCTGAAATCTTCTATGTCTTCAGCGAACTTGTCAGTGTCTCCATCGTAACTGGGAGGTGAACTGAATGGCATCACAAACATATCCTGTATGACAAGATCCTCATATCCCCAGGGTACGATGGTCATATGCCTATTCCAAGACGAGATCCTTTTTTCCATTTCGCTCCACTTAGTGTGGTTTGAAGGAAAGTTGTAAGGTAGTTCACCCCTATCTTCTTTCGTTTTTCTGAGCTGATTAATACGTTCTTCAAGGTCCAAACACGCAGAGGAGATATCGTTGGGTCTGTATTCAATAATGATTCCATCTTCAGCAAAATAATCCAGAAAATTTCCATGATTGAAAAACCCGGAATACAGGCTTACGTTGTCAATCTCATGACCTTCCAATAGCTGGTCTATCTCATCGTTAAATCGGCCGATTTCTTCGGGCTTGCAATTGGAGAGATCTATTTTGCTTAATAGCCTGTCTAAATCTGAACTTTTCCCAAGGCTTGGCAAAGTTTCTTTCGCTGGATGTATTTCAATCCTTTCTACTTGGCCTACAGATTCCTGAGTTGTTGGATCAAAAATACGGATGCTGTCTATTTGATCCCCCCATAGTTCAATCCTGTACGGCTCTTGAGAACCCACAGGATATATGTCAACAATGCCTCCTCGTCTAGCGAATTCACCAGGGGCCTTTACATTGGAAACAGGCGTGTAGCCTGTTTGAACCCAATGGTTGATTATTTCGTCTAGATATATTTCATCTCCTGTCTCCAAAACGAGTTTCCCATTGGTAAAAACATTTCTATCCAATGTTGATTGGCATATCGCTGATGCTGAGGCCAGAATCAACGGATATTCGATTTTCTCGTCTGTAAGCGATGAAAGAACAGATATTCTTTGCCTGTTATTTTCGTCGTCAGTAACTAGACGTTCAAAGGGAAGTGTTTCACTCTCATTGAATCGGAGCGGTGAGCCATATCCTTCGGTCCAAGCTGAGATTCTCTCTTGAAGCCTTAGTGAATGTTCAGATGATTGGCATATAACAAGAATTGGTAGTTTCAGGTCCTGCCACAATTTTGACAGAAGAAATGGTACTGCCTCGTCTATTAATTGAGTCCGCGCATATGCGTTTTTTCTACGCATTAAATCAGCCAGATCTCCGTAAACGGGAGCTGACTCCAATAGTTCTGTTAGAGCGTATATGCCCATAAACCTTGCTATGATCAGTGGCTATTTGAAATTTTGGCAAGCACTATAATCGGCATGAATTATAGAACCGCAACCTTACGATTTTAGCATCTACTGGATTAAGAATGTATCAATCAAGGTAAATTTTAAGAGATTCCTGTATTTCTTCTTTTGTGGTAAATCCTTCGAACCTGTTAGTTATAATGCCTTCAGGATTTACCACAAACGTCCATGGTTCAGAGGGTAGGTTCCATTCACTTACTTCTGGGGATATTACAGCTCTGTCCATGTTACCTTTTATTTCGCTGGGATTATCAAAAATCTCAACATGTATAAAATTGATGGATTTAGACATATTTTGATGAAGGGACTTTATGGCATCTACTTGAGGTCCACATGTAGATGTTTTACAAAAAGCTGGGGTAGCAAATACGATTACTGAAGGCATTCCAGAAGATACGGCCTCAGCAATAGTTAAATCATAGATCGGTAAATAGGGATTTGGATCAGATGTGATGCTTTCTATATCAATTTTGTTGGATATAGTTTTTGTCTGAGACATTGGAGAATGATCTCCAACTTTGGGTGCTGAAAATTTGCTTTTTACTTCAATGTAGCCAGATGCGCTAAAAGATTTTGACCCCTCTTGTACTTTTGCAATCAGGCCCCATTTACCGGGGTAAGGAAAATTAACCTCAGTGGTGTAAACTCCGCCTTGATTCACTGGCCATTGACGAAAAGTAGCCTTCAATGTTTCTTGAGGAATGTCCCCAGAATCACCGTCTAGGTAATACGTCGTCAGCGTCACGTTATCGCTAAAAACGGGACCATCTTTGGGTCGTATGATGCCAAAAGCCATTCGGTTTTTCCCGATAGATACATCTGTTACAGCCATCGCTAATCTAGTAGGTTCTTTTTCTACCATTGGCACAGATTCTGTAGGAGCTGTGCAACCGAATAACGCGACAAGAATAAGAAAAAAGAATAACAGATGGATTGGCTTGTAGAGTATCTGTCTAGCTAACAATAGTGCGTGCGTTTTTATGGGAGAGTACATCGCTTTAAGTTTAACATTCTTAGACCGAAAAATATTTATGGAGACTGGAATAGAAGCTACTTCAGAAATTAATCATCCCGATGAAACTATAATGTTCAAAATCAGGAAAATACGATTGGAGAATTTTTGGTGAAAATTATTGATCTTCGTATAGATGTTATAAAGCGGGATTTGCCAGATATAGGACTGGATTCCGATTTAGGTAGGTTTTTTGGTGAAATCGAACAGGGCGTATTAAGAATATTTACAGATGAGGGGATAGAGGGCAATTGTTTTGTCGGAGAATTCCGAAACGGGTCCAATTCATTAAACAAATCAATTATTGATGTTTTAAAGCCCGAGTTGATTGGTAGAGACCCAAGTGAACGCGAATATTTGTGGAGTAGGTTAAGGATTTTGTCTGCCAGAAAAGGTTTAAGAATGAATGCTTGGGCTCCAGTAGATGTAGCCCTGTGGGATATAGCAGGCAAAGCTGCCGGTCTACCTATATACAAGTTGTTGGGCGCCCAAAGATACGAAATAGAACCGTATGCGACATACCCACCTAGGCATAAAGACTTCCAAGGGTATGTTGAGGAAGCCACTGAAATTATTTCAGAAGGGTTTAGGGCTTATAAGATCCATCCAGGTGTTCTTAGTACTAAGGATACTAGGGAAATGGTATCTAAAGTGCGAGATCATGTTGGTGGAGAAATAGAGTTAATGCTTGATCCCAACTGCGGATACGACTTTAGAAAAGCGTATGAGGTGGGAAAGTCGTTGGATGACAATGCATTTTACTGGTATGAAGACCCAATTCCATATTATTCGGATTCCATATCTGAATTAAGTAATAAATTAAGTGTCCCTATATGTATGAGCGATCAATCTGATAACCAGTTTTTTTATGGAGCTGGGATGATACGAGACCGATCTAGTAGATTACTTAGAGGGACAGCTTCAAAGCTGGGAATAACTGGCCTTAAGAAGCTATGTTCGACGGCAGAGGCTTTTGGATATAACTGTGAGATAGGGACGGCAGGTAACTCGTTGATGAACGTTGCAAATTTGCACGTTATTTTTTCGATTACAAATTGTGATTATTTTGAATGGTGGAAACCATTAGAAGCCCATGTTTTTGGCCTCCAAGAAAATATAAGTCGTAGCGAATCTGGATTCATACAAGCTCCTACTTCGCCAGGACTTGGTTTTAAGATTGACTGGGATTACATTAACTCAAAGAAAATCGGTACTTTGAGTTAATGTAATCTATTTTTAAGGTAACAGGTCTGGATTTGGGTAGACTCCAAATCCAGCTTCGTCTGATGGGTGGGTAAAGCCATTCTGAGCCGTCTTTTCCCCAATCCATAAATCATCCCTGGGAGCATCTTTAGATCCGGGGAGAATTTCTGCGAGATTCTCACATTGAGTTGAGGTTATGAAGTGGAGTCCCCATGGCTCACCACCCCTATGTGGTGCAACTGGAATGTTTTCTTTTTCGGCTATGTCCATTATTTGGAGTGCGGCTGTTATGCCTCCGCACCAGGTAATGTCTGGTTGCCATAGATCCAATGACTTATTCTTTGCAAGTTCCTCGAAACCGTGCCGTGTGAATTCGTGTTCGCCGCCGGCTATTAAAGTTGGCTTTACTTTCTCTCTTAGAAGGGATTGAGGTTCTAGCTCATCAGGGGTAGTCACGTCTTCAAACCAGTAAATGTCATGTTCTTGAAGAGTTTCTGACATTTTTATCGTCACGTATGAATTCCAAGACATGTAAGTGTCAATCATGATCAGAGATTCGGGTCCCATGATTTTTCTAGCAGTCTCACTCGTTTCGAAGGCAGTTTGGTAATCTTTCTCTGAGTTCCAGCGGTGAGGGAATTTGTACGCTGTAAATCCCATTTCCTTGTAGAATTCCACATCCGTTCCGGTGGCATACGCTCGAATTTTATCTTTAGTTTTCGTTCCTATTAGCTTATACACAGGATCCTCTTCTGCCTTACCAAGGAGATCCCATAGAGCTAAATCAACACCGCTGAGAGCCATTATCGCAATGCCTTTCCTACCATATGGGATACTTTCAAAGTAAAGATCTTCCCATATGGCTTTTATATCATCGACTGAGTTTAAATCTCGGTTATGTAGTAATTCTGCGAAATGGCCGTTTACTATTGGGAGTGAAGCTTTCCCTCCTCCACCATAACCATATCCAGTTATGCCTGTGTTTGTTTCAATTTTCACCACTATCTGCCACAGATGAGTTCTCCAAGAAGTACGAACATTTTTATATTTTGGGTATATTGCTTTGACCGAAGTTAATTTCACTTTACTATCGTCCTTCTTTTTATAATTTCTGACTTGGTCAATTTAATAGCTGATTTAAATTAGGTTTGTCATCGCAAAATTAAAATTGGCCCTCGATTGGTATCCCAGTTTCTAAAGATTACCATTGTTCAATATGATCATTTGGAGCTATATTGATTTGAGTCGTTGGACATGTAAGCATTGTTTTAGGTGACTAGGATAGATAGGGAGAACGTAAAGACATGGTAAAAGATAAACAAACAATACTTATTGATCGACAGGGAAGAGTAGGCTTAATAACTCTCAATAGGCCGGATTATTTGAATGCTGTCAATTCGATGATGGGCATTGAGATTCGTGAACAAATAGAAGAATTTAATAAAGATGATACTATCGGTTCGATCGTCATCACTGGAGCGGGAAGGGCTTTCTCGGCTGGAGCTGATGTGAGTGGGTTTGAAGCAACTGTAAAGGGAGATAAGGAAACGAAGGATACAGAACCTGATAGATTTCCGAAATGGCCTTCTTTTATTAAGGCTTCCAAGCCTGTGATATGTGCTTTGAATGGTTATGCTATCGGGATGGGAATAACCATGCCCCTAAGTTGTGACATAAGAGTGATGTCAGAAAGTGCTAGGATATCTTTTAGATTTGCCTATATTGGCCTGACACCAGAGTATGGCAGCACTCATTTGCTGTCACAGATAGTAGGTATGGGTAAGGCCGCTGAATTTATGTTGACAGGTAGATTTATAGAATCCGATGAAGCGCTAGCAACTGGATTGGTCAATCATGTGTACCCGGATGAAGACTTGATGGAAAAATCGGTAGAGTTGGCATCTCAAATCGCATTTAATCCGGTATGGCAACTCTCAGAGATAAAGCGAATGTTGAGAGACCATTGTTACATAGATGACCCAGACAGAGTCATGGAAATTGAAAGTGAGATATTCTCGCAATCTCAGCATACAGATGCCCACAAAGAATTTTTAAGTTCATTTAGGGAAAAAAGAGATCCCAGATATCATTAGGCCTGAGTGTGTTAGCTATAGTTTCAAAATAAGATTTTTATATTGCCCAGAGGAGTTGAAATGACGATAGGGATATCTTGTTCTACGCCAAGATTTTCATCTTCATATAGTGATATTTTAAATAAAATCGGGACGGAAAATATTTTTATTACTCCTGATGATATTCACCAGGTTGAAGATATTATAGACAACATAGATGGTCTTTTGCTTTCCGGAGGTCCTGATGTACATCCCTCCTGTTATGGTGCTGAATTTACTGTTGAAAAGGGGGAGGAATCATTGGGGGATAGCTATCCTAACTACAATCAAACCAGAGATGAATTGGAGCTTCGTTTGTTTACCATCGCACTTAGTCGTGATATGCCTATCCTTGGTGTGTGTCGTGGTATGCAACTCATGAATGTAGCACTTGGTGGTTCATTGTTACAAACGGTGGATGAACATCGTAGTACCAGTCACGGCGCTGATGAAACAGAAAGTTCATTTCATAGAATATTTATATCTCCAGGGTCCAGACTTGCGGCCACAGTTGGCTCTGGAGGGTTTGTTAGAGTAAACAGTAGACATGGGCAAGGTGTTAAAGAACATACCAAGTCACCCGATTTAATGACCTCGGCCTGGTCACTTGAGGATGGCGTTATAGAGGCGCTTGAAAGTCCAGATCATGAATATGTATTAGGGGTTCAGTTTCACCCTGAACGACGAGGGGAAATACCACCACATTTTGACAAACTCTTTCAAAATCTCATTAGTAGATCAAAATCCACAATATAGGGTCTCAATATTGCCTAAAAACACAACCGAATGTGGTAAAATTAATTCGTATTATCAACGTAACTTCCTCATAGAATGTTAATAACTTATGGGGATGATTTTGAGGTTGTGGACACTCCCTTGAATAAAGCAACATCTTTGACGGTATTGTGTCATGTTTCCGGTCGACTAGACTGGGTTATGAATTGGGTTCGGAGGAATAAAAATGACATCTAGTAAATCGGAATTTGGATTCATTAAACCCACTCAGATAGTGGAAGAGATGCGCGACTCATATCTTGACTATGCTATGAGTGTTATCGTATCGAGGGCATTACCAGATGCCAGAGACGGTCTGAAGCCGGTGCAGCGACGAATTCTATATGCTATGAGCGATCTAGGAATGCGGTCAAACTCAAGCTATAAGAAGAGTGCCCGGTTGGTTGGTGAAGTACTCGGAAAATGGCACCCTCATGGAGATATGGCAGTTTATGCTGCTATGGTTCGGCTGGCACAAGATTTTACAGTCAGAATGCCATTGGTAGATGGGCAGGGTAATTTTGGCAGTATTGATGATGATCCGGCAGCTGCAATGCGATACACAGAAGCTCGTTTAAGCAGCGTTGCTGATGAGATGTTGGCTAACCTAGATCAAGATACTGTCGACTGGACTCTAAATTTTGATGATACTTTGAGAGAGCCTAAGGTACTACCTGCTCGTTTACCCAATTTACTGGTGAATGGAGCTTCTGGTATCGCAGTGGGAATGGCGACCAACATACCGCCTCACAATCTAAGAGAAGTGTGTAATGCGGTTGATGCACTAATAGAGAATCCTGACGCGACTTCTGAAGATCTTATGAAATATGTGAAAGGACCTGATTTTCCAACAGGTGGAACCATTATGGGCAGGCAGGGCATTAGAGATGCCTATACGACAGGTAAAGGGCAAATCATTGTCAGGGCTGTTGCTGAAATTGAAGAGATGAATCGTTCTGGTAATAGGTTCCAGATTGTTGTCACTGAACTTCCATATCAGGTTGTTAAATCGACATTAGTGGAAAAAACAGCGGCCTTAGTGAGAGCTAGGAAAATAGAAGGGATATCTGAAATACGAGATGAGTCTGATCGAGATGGGATGAGGATTGTTTATGAGCTTAGGGGAGGCGTACAGCCCCAAGTCGTTTTAAACAATCTCTACAAACAGACGGCTCTTCAGTCATCTTTTTCTGCCAATATGCTGGCTCTTATTGATGGTGCGCCTAATGTGATTACTCTCAGGACTGCTCTCCAACAATATGTGCTTTTCCGACAGGAGGTTGTTAGGAGAAGGGCTGAATATGAGCTTAGAAAGGCTCAGGAAAGGGCGCACATACTTGCCGGATTAAGGATAGCTATAAGTAATTTGGATGAAGTCATTCAACTTATTAGAAACTCTGATGATGTGGAAAATGCGAGAAACGAATTAATGAGTCGATTTAGTTTGGATCAACCTCAGGCTCAGGCTATTCTTGATATGCAACTTCGTAGGCTAGCGGCTTTAGAAAGGGAAAAATTAGAACAGGAATATCAAGAATTACAAGAAAGTATTCGAGGCTTAGAGGCACTTTTGGCAGATGAGAAAAAAATACTAACTGTCGTTAAAGATGAGACTGAAGAACTCAAGAAGAAAATTGGTGATAAGCGACGCACTCAGATAAGTAGCGAGGCCTGGGATTTAAGTCGAGAAGAACTTGAAGCTCATGAGCAGATAGTTGTTACATATAGCCAGAGTGGATATGTTAAAAGAATTACAGCAGACACTTTCCGTCGACAGCATCGAGGTGGTAAAGGCGTGTCTGGCATGAATATGAAAGACGGAGATCCAATTAAAGACCTTCTTGTTGTAGATAGTCATGACAGCCTCATGTTTTTTACTAATAAGGGTAGGGTGCTATCTAAGGTTGGATATGAACTACGCGCCGATGTTAGCAGGAACACAAGGGGAGTGCCTGTACAAAACATAGTAAATGTTTGGGACACTGAAAATATCAGTGCATTAATCGGCGTTGGTAAAAAACAATATAACGACTACCAATACTTGGTACTTGGTACTCGTCAGGGAAGAGTAAAGAGAATCAAATTGGAGGATGTCGAAAAGATACGACCCTCAGGTTTAATAATAATGAACCTCAAGGGAGATGATGAAGTCGTTTCAGTTAAGCTTGCCAAAGATAACGATGACATTATTTTTGTGTCTGAGCAGGGCATGGGTATAAGGTTCTCTGTTAATGATCTGCCTGTCAGACGTAGAACAGCTGGCGGAGTGAAGGGTATGTCTCTCAGGACAGGAGATCGAGTAGTTGCGATGGATGTGGGTAATGACGATAGTTTGCTAATGATTATAAGCAAGCTTGGTAGAGGAAAAGTAAATCCGCTGTCTGAATATAGAAGACAGGGTCGTGGAGGTCTGGGTCTAAGGGCATTTAAATTAACTAAGAACACAGGGCTCATAGCTGATTCTCAAATCGTAGACGGATCTAAAGAAGTATACGTCGTTTCTGAAAACGCACAGATCATGAGAACTAATCTTAGTGAGATTAGAACATTGCGAGGAAGAATCACTCAGGGAGTGACCATATTTTCACCAAGATCGGGCGATTCGGTGTCATCAATTGCATGTGTTAGCGAGCTTGATTTAGAGGAAGATGATAAGACTAAATTAAATGGATCCACAAACGATAACAAGAAAGGTGGCTCGAAGAAAAAGAAATAGATCTTAGATAGCGGTATTGCTTATGTGGTTAGTTGATTTCTTAGGTCGGCAAACATATACGTAGTTACCCAACTGCGATAAGGGGACCATTTTTCAGAATAGTTTAAGGCGTCTTTTTCACTCATGATGGATCTTTTCAGGATTAGGTTCCCCATATATTTTTGTAAAGCTAGATCGCCAGATGGGAATCCGTCTTGGTGTGAAAGTGCTCTGACAAGAAGCCAGTTAGCTGTCCAGTTCCCCACTCCTTTGAGATCAGTTAACTTTCTTGTTGCGTTGTCAGCTGAGAGGCTCCTGAAGGACTCCAAATCTGTGCTTCCTTCTGATTCCATTATTGCTATTTGACGAATATATTCGGCCTTACGGCCACTTAATTTGTGAGTTTTTAGTTCTTCAACTGTTGCTTGTGACAATGTTTCAGGTGTAGGGAAAGCATAGTGAACAGATCCATCTATTTTTAAGTGATCTCCGTAGTTAACTATTAGCTCCTTACGTAGCATGCTTGCGACATGAGTACTTATTTGCTGCCCCAAAATAGATAATATTAAGGCTTCGAATATTGTTTCTGATTGAGGTATATGGAGTCCCTGATATCTACATAACAAGGGTTCTAATAAGGGGTCTAATGCCGCCATTTTATAGAAATCATGAGGGTTTTGATCTATGCCTATTATTCTGGATATGACTTTGAGAGATTCTTTGAGATTAGAATCATCTAAATTTTCACCTTTGACAGTGACTATTACCTCATTATGGGTGTCGAGTGCAGCTTTGGCTAAACAAATCTTGTTATCTATACGCAGAACTCTTGAGTAAATTCCATCCTCGAATTTATCTACAGAGTATTCAGACTTTGATGAACAAGCAAACTTACAGGTCTCAAAAAAATTATATGACTTCGGGGATTTTAGAGTTACAGCGTTTGGTTCTATAAACAATTTAGAAAACTGCTATAGGATTTGCAGGTGATCCTGTGCCTCCTTTGACGTACAAAGGATTTATAGTAACCATAAATTCGTATCTTTTTTCTTCTGCGCAGGCTTTTGCTAACGGTTCCAACAAAGAGTTATCTACGAGGGCAACACCATATGCAAAAATTACTCCGTGTACGGACCACGGTATTTCATATTCATCTGGTTTTGCATCCATCATGTCCCAGCCCAGAATGGATATGTCGTGGTTTTTGACAAATGGTAGGCATGAAGCATGCAGCCCAGGTCTGCCTTCAGGCGTTCCCCAGCGGCCGTCATGATCTGCTGCATATTTTTCTCTCCCACTATAGACAAAGACTGCATCTCCTTCCTTTATTTCCACGCCCTGGGAAGTCGCTACTTCGTCTAATTCCCATCCGTGAACTGGTTGATCTAGAGTCACGTAGGGAACATTTCTAAATTTCGGGACATCAAGTAGAATCCCTCTGGTTAATATGCCATCCTTCCAGGAATCGACGGTGCCATAAGTTGCCCCGTCAAATTTTATAACGTCCTCAGGGTTTTTGCCGTCCCACATGCCGTCCTGATTCCATACGTGACAAAGAGCATCTATGTGAGTCGTTGCCGTTCCGTGGTAGAAGACACCGTAGTAGTCCATGGCTGCGCCACCGCTAAATGGTCTCGATTCCTTGTGCATGTAATGCTGTGCTGGTCTAGGATTGTCCCCTGATGGAGTTACAGGCAAAGGACGACTCAATGATACGGTTCGTCCAGTTTTTACTAGTTTAGTTGCGGCTATTCGTTTCTGGGGTGTTATGAGATTTATTGCCCCGGCGGATCCATTGCTACCCCATCGTCCCCAGTTAGTATCTTTCAGAAAGGAATTGACTTCCTCTTTGTTTGGTATTCTCCGATTTGTCATATGGTTACCTTTGCTACACCCAGTAGACGGGATTGTCTATTCAATCTGTCTAGTTGTTTTAAACATAAACTTCAACTTTAAGGGCCCAAAAGTCCCGGAATATTTAGGGAGGGTTCCTTAGTTTTAAAATTCACCTTCAAACTAAGGAACCCTGATTAAAAGGCTATTACTTACCAGAAATAGTGACGCCTGCCATATCTTCCATAAAGTTGGCTATTGCAGAGTGATCAGAATTGCCTTTTCCATCGTTAATAAGTGATCCTAGAATTTGTTGAACAAGGCTTGTAACGACTAGGGGTACTCCTACCTCTTTGCCAGTAAGAATTGCATTGTGCAGGTCTTTTTGATGAAGGACTATTCTAAATCCAGGATCAAAATTGCCCTCTATCATCATCGGCCCTTTTGTGTTCATTACGGTACTACCGGCTAATCCACCTTTAATTGCGTCAAACACAACAGCTGGATCGATACCAGATTTTTTGGCTAGCACCATAGCTTCGCCAAGTGCCGCAATATTCCCTGCTACTATTATTTGGTTTGCAAGTTTCGTAGTGTTTCCGGCCCCATATCCACCACAAAGAACAATGCTTCCGGCCATAGTTGAAAGCATGTCGTGATTGGAATCGAAAATGTCTTTCTTACCTCCGACCATTACTGCCAAAGTTCCCTCTATTGCGCCAGTCTCACCTCCACTGACAGGTGCATCCAAGAAGTTCACCCCAGCTGCTTCACAGGCAGCTGCAATTTTTTGAGAGGAACCGGGGGCAATTGAACTCATATCAATAACGGTGTTCCCTTCAGAGGCTCCTTCTAGAACACCTCCGGGACCCATTATTGCTGCCTCCGACTGGGGGGAATCTGGCACCATAGTTATTATGGTTGGTACGCTAGCGGCGACTTCTGCTGCTGAGGATGCTGGATGGGCTCCTTCGCTAGCTAATTCTTCCACTGCCTCTGCGACGATATCGTAGATAGTAACCTCGTAATCAGCTTTTATTAGATTTCTTACCATAGGCTTCCCCATGATTCCTAGGCCTACGAATCCTATTTCACCTCTTGCCATTTCTATTAACTCCTCTATTTGAACTGGGTTGTGATACTACATTTGTGATGCTTGTTTTTAATCTAGACGATGTAACATAAGTACGTCACTTTTCCAGACCCGAAAACGTGATTTGCAACTTACAGATGGAAATCATCTGGCTCAGGGAGTTCATTATAGACCTGAGATTGTCATGGTCAAGGAAAGTGCCTAGATTTTGGGATAAATTTTTTATAAATTCTAATTTAGGGGTAGTTTATTTGTAATACCATTTCCGTTTGTGCAGATCGTGTTGTTACTAACAAACATCTTGGGCCATATATATAGGACATGCATTTTATTTCGCATATTTAAATTAATGTTCGATCTCATTTAATATTGCAACGTGTAAATAAAATGGGTCATATTGTATTCATTTAACTAAGTATTTTTTTTGGAGGTATAAAGTGACGCAGAATGGCGAAAAGAAAATCAAGTTTTTTTCAGGACTTTCTACCAAAATTGATCACGAGATAGTTTCGTATTTGCCAACTGGTTATGATCTGGAAATCATCAAGCCAGATATTTCTGAAGCTGAGCAAGTAAATTTGGTCAGAGAGGCAGACTTCATTATCTCCTACAGGTTTAATCCTGATGACACAGTCATCAAGGCTGCCGAAAAATGTAAGCTTTTTCAATTATTGGCTGCTGGATACGATAGCGTTAATCTCATTTTGCTCAAAGAAATGGGTATACCTTGTTCAAACAATGGAGGAGCCAATTCATGGGCTGTTGCGGATCATACTGTTTTGTTGATGCTCGCGTTATACAGGCGGCTTTTGGATAGTGATACTCAGACTAGAACGGGAAATTGGCAGAGAAATATTGACGGAACCAATACCTTCGAAATGGCTGGTAAAAAAGTGGGTATATTAGGCATGGGAAACATAGGTAAAAAGGTTGCAAAAAGGGTTCAAGGTTTCGATGCTTCTGTTCAATATTATGACATGTATCCACTAGAAGAAGATGCAAACAGTGAATTGTCTCTTGATTATGTTGGTTTGGAAGAACTGTTTACGACTTCAGATATACTTAGCTGCCATTCTCCGCTTACCAAAGAAACATTTCATGTAGTTAACGAATCTAGATTCAAATTGATGAAATCTACCTCCGTTCTTATCAATACCTCCAGAGGTCCAATAGTAAATGAAATAGACTTGATAAAAGCTCTTGAGAATAAGATTATTGCTGGAGCCGGTCTTGATGTTTTTGAGAACGAACCCATTGGTCCCTCAAACAAACTTCTCAAGATGCTTAATGTAGTTTCTACTCCTCATGTTGCTGGTACAACTTGGGATACGTGGTCCAGAAGAGCTAAGTTCGCTTTCGAGAATATAATTCGAGTTGAACAAGGCTATGGGCCGGACTCAGTGGCAAGAAATTGTAGTGATTAACGATTAAGAAATTTAGAAGGAAATGGCTATGCCTGAAAGCCTGGAACATATAAGACTGTCACTAGAGGAAAATGAAAACCTACTCTCTCGTCATGCTACAAAGTCAATAGAGACTAGAGGCAGATTAGTTTATGAGCATAAATCTGATCTACGGACCGAGTTTCAAAGGGACAGGGATCGAATAATTCACAGTAAGGCCTTCAGGAGAATTAAGCATAAAACTCAGGTTTTTATTGCCCCACAGGGTGATCATTACGTGACTCGTCTTACTCATACCCTTGAAGTGTCACAAATAGCCAGAACGATAGCTAGGGCCCTAAGGTTGAATGAGGATTTAACTGAAGCGATATCTTTAGGACATGACATGGGGCATACACCTTTTGGGCATATTGGTGAGGATGAATTGGGGAAACTTTGTAGTAATGGGTTTCGTCATAATAAACAGAGCCTAAGAATAGTTGACCGTCTTGAGAAAGAAGGGAAAGGTCTCAATTTGACCTGGGAGGTGCGGCAGGGAATATTACATCATTCTAAGCCTGAGGGAGATTTTCTAAGTCCTGATCTAGTTTCTGATCTGACCCTTGAAGCACAAATCGTAAGGATTTCAGACGCAATCGCTTATCTAAACCATGATCTTCTAGATGCATATAGAGCTGGTGTGATTTCTGAAACTAATATACCGGAGTCAGTGACTTCAGTTATAGGGTCGAGACATTCAGAACGAGTAAACAATATGATTGTAGACGTGGTACAAAGATTTCATGATTCATTGCGACGAGAAGAGTCGGGTGGGGAATTAGTTATTTCTATGAGTGAC
>CAZCOH010000029.1:0-17544 GCA_964500645.1 uncultured Dehalococcoidia bacterium | reverse complement strand
CTCAGTTTCAACTTCCTCCTCTGAACCGCATGCCGCAACCATTAAAAATACTGCGGCCATGGCAAAAGCGAGGAGAAAAAAACTCCTGAAAACGTTTACTATCTGCATTGTGATCCTCCATTAATTTGTGTTTTAAGAAACATGAAAAAGAAAAATGTATTAACGAACACAAACTTAGTTTATAGTACACATAGATGTATTGTCAAACACATATGTGTATGCAACTACAATTCGGGAGATCGTTAATGAGATCGGCTTACGAAACACCTAGGATTTTCGCTTATGGCTCGGCTGTATATAGGTATTTCTCAAAGTGTTTTAACTTTGATGAAGGTTTATTGGAAATTAACGGAGATCCTATGGATTGAAAGGCAGGATTTTGCTCATGAATAATGACGAGGTTATATCGGAGTAGCTAACAATACTTATTATTACACTCTCCTAAATTTGGAACTTGAGAAACCTTGTCGCATTGAGAGATAATCCTCAGAGTAGATGGAGAGCGTCAGGTTTCTAGGGCTTTTAGTTCTGACGGATTATCTTTCTGATTCGACTCACACCCTATAAGGAGGGCATCATGGTTGTAGAGGATAAGGCATCAAGTCAATTAGATTTGCAGAGGTCTACGGACCATCCATTAGATCCCTTAACTTTAGAGGAGATTAAGAGGACGGCGACCCTTGTAAAAACAAAATCGGATCTGGGCGAACATTTGCTATTTGAAACCATAATGTTAAAAGAACCACCGAAAGATGTTGTCCTGTCGTTTACTCCGGGTGATTTTATTTCGAGAAACGTTTTTGTTGTTGTGCTTAACTATAAAGAAGAGAAGCTCTTCGAATTAGAGATATGTCTGGATTCAGATGAGATTATAAAATCTGAGCATATCCCTGGCGTACAGCCAGCCTTTATGTTTGGGGATTTGGAGATGGATTATGCTCAATGGGAAACAAAAATGAAGCACGATCCCAGGTTTGTTGAGGCTCTTGAAAAGAGGGGCATAACCGATCCAGACCTTGTAATGATAGATCCCTGGCCCATATCAAATTTTGGTAATAAAGATGAAGAAGGTAAGAGACTGGCTATAGGAAGATGCTGGGTTCGCAGGGAACCGGGTGACAATGCCTATGCGAGACCGATTGAAGGTTTATCTCCCATCTTTGATTTAAATAAGAATGTAATTGCGGAAGTACAAGATTTTGGTGTTGTACCAATTCCTCCGGAGGACGGGAATTATGCAGCAAAATATCAGACTCAATTTAGGACAGATTTAAAGCCTATAGAGATCACACAGCCTGAAGGACCTAGTTTTGTCGTAAACGGAAATGAGGTCAAATGGCAAAAATGGAGCTTAAGAATAGGTTATACAAAGAGGGAAGGTCTGGTAATACATACGGTTGGCTATGAGGATGGAGGCAAAGTACGACCAATAATCTATCGCGCGGCTCTTTCAGAAATGGTTGTTCCATATGGTGATCCAACAAATGATCATTATAAGAAGCAGGTGTTCGACGCTGGAGAAGTAGGGATAGGACGATGTGCTAATTCACTGGAATTGGGTTGTGATTGTCTTGGTGAGATCAGGTATTTCGATGTCGCTCTCTTTGATATGAGGGGAGATCCTACCAAACTAAAGAATGCTATATGTATGCATGAAGAAGACTACGGGATTTTGTGGAAACATACGGATAATAAGATAGGGGAGACTGAAACAAGGCGCTCTCGACGGCTCGTTATATCTTCAATTGCGACCGTAGGTAATTATGAGTACGGTTTTTTCTGGTATTTTTATCAGGACGGAGGAATCGATTACGAAGTAAAATTGACGGGAATAGTTAATTCTTCGGCCTTGCCTCCTGGAGTCAAACCCAAAAACGGAACCTTAGTGGCGCCGCAGGTCGTGGCTCATAATCACCAACATTATTTCAATGTGAGATTGGACATGATGGTAGATGGCAGGGAAAATTCTGTTTATGAAGTGGACACTGTGACTGATCCCATCAGCGATGAAAATGTACACGGAAATGCGTTTTCAGTCCAAAAAACACTCATCGAGAATGAGAAAGATGGAGTGAGGGTTGTAGACCCATTTTCTGCCAGGTATTGGTCAGTCACCAACCACTCAAGCAAAAATTATATGGGTGAACCAGTTAGTTACAAAATAGCACCCGGAGAAAATGTATTGCCATTTCATCATAGTGATGCGGTCATAATGAAGCGGGCAGCTTTTATGAATGGTCATGTCTGGGTGACACCATTTAATGAAGATGAAATGTATGCGGCAGGTAACTACCCTCAACAACACGCTGGGGGTGATGGATTACCAAAATGGATGTCTTCAAATCGTGATCTTAAAGATCAAGATGTTGTGGTGTGGTATACATTTGGGCATAACCATATTCCTAGGTTAGAGGACTGGCCTGTGATGCCTGTTGCGTATACAGGATTTTCAATCAAGCCGTCAGGGTTCTTTGATAGAAATCCCGCCCTCGACGTTCCGCCTTCTGCGGATCATTGTTGTGAATGCTAGTAAAGGTAACCTATATCGATAAATGATGTGTTTAGTGGATATGTTGCCTATGGGACTTGTGTCACATAGGCAATAGTCTTCCAGAATGCTACCTTAAGAATTGGCTCCAGTATTGGGAGCACCCGCCGTGACCCCGCCGTCCATTACCATCTCACTTCCTGTCATGTAAGAAGATTCGTCTGATGCAAGGAACAACGCACCGTATGCAATTTCAATAGGCTTTGCAATTCTTTGTAAAGGGACTGTTGCTTTTAGACGTTCCTGGATTTTTTCACCCTGCGTTATATGAGAAATCATATCTGTGTCTACACCTCCGGGATGAATAGAATTTGCCCTGATTCCATCCTTTCCATATTGAACGGCAGTTGATTTAGTGAATAGCCTAATTGCCCCTTTTGAGGCATTGTAGACTGGTTGTATATTCGACTGCCCTATAAGCCCGGAAATCGAGGATATATTTATGATTGATCCCCCGCCTGATTTTTGCATTTCAGGTATGACATATTTTGTCCCTAGGAAAACCCCTTTGGCATTTACATCCATCACGGTATCCCAGATTTCTTCGGTGGTGTCGTCATTAGTTCCCCAAACGGCGACCCCAGCATTATTCACGAGGATATCTAATTTACCGAAACGGGTGACAGTCTTTTGTATGGTTTCTTGCCAATTTTCTGAGTTGGTTACGTCGAGGTGGGCGTATAAACAGTCACCGCCGAGTTCCGAAATTTCTGCCTCGAGCTTTTTCCCTTCTTCGTCAAGTATGTCAGCTATGATGACCTTGGCACCTTCCTTTGCAAATAATTTAACCTCTGCCTCACCTTGACCTCGTGCACCGCCAGTTATTAAAGCAACTTTACCTTCAAGCCTCATATCATCATCTCCTACATTTATAGACGTTGTTTTACGGCATTGTAGTTAACCATGGTTTTTATCGCAAAATGCAAGCTATAACTAAATATGTCTATTGCGATGACCGAAATGTTCGGGATCGACATATAAGTTTTTAATTTGACTGAGCCTTTAGTATTTAGGCTCGTATCAACGAATTAACTAGGGTAAGGGTGATAACTATGGACTACGGTATAGCAATTCCCTCGTATGTAGATGCCTGGAAAGAAGTAAAGGCTGCTGAGGAAGCAGGATTCACTCATGCATGGTTTTTTGATTCTCAACTTATCTACTCAGATGTATGGGCTACGATGGCCCTTGCTGCACACAATACAGAAAAGATAAAGCTTGGTACGTTGGTTGCGATTCCGAGTAATAGGATTGTATCCGTAACTGCTGCGGCAGCAGCAACCATAAATAAAATTGCCCCTGGTCGAGTTATTGTGGGTCTTGGGACCGGGTATACAGGTAGGAACACAATGGGATTACCTGCCTTAAAAATGGATGATTTTGCAAACTATGCCAGACAGCTAAAGGGACTTTTAGTGGGCGATGATGTCTTGATCAATGAAGGGAGCCGAGAAAGGTGGATAAGACTTATACATACAAAGAAAAATTCTGGAAGGGAAGAATTTTTCAATATTGAAGATCCAATTCCGGTTATGTTGGCGGCTAACGGTCCAAAAGGTCAAAAGATAGTGGGTGAATTATCCGATGGTTGGATCACAACTAGCCGGTCGGATAATGTTCCGAATGGGCTCCCCAGAATTGCTAAAAGTGCGGAGGCATCGGGTAATTTATTTGATGAATTTGGGGGTAGGTCTTGGAAACCATATGTGACCGTATTAACTTCGTCATGTCTTCTGCGTCCCGGAGAGACTTTTACCAGTCCTAGAGTGATTGAAAGTGTGGGGCCTGCACTGGTTCCGGGTGTGCATGCGATGTGGGAAAGTTCTTTTGGTCCAGGTTCTAATCTAGGAATGTCTAATTCCGAGATTGCCAACTCCTATAACGAATACATAAACGAGTATTCGGAAAACAGGTCACAAAACCTAAATCATGATAGAAGATATCTTGATGTTCATGAAGGGCATTACGTTTATCTTAAAGAAGGTGAAGAACAATTTGTTTCAGGTGACTTGATTGCCCGTACTTTATCGGGCACAGCCCAACAGGTTAATGAAAAATTGGACAAACTTGAATATATTGGGGTTGATAATGTAGCACTTTCTGTAGTCGGTAAACAGAACGCCCTCGATCTTATTAAAGACTTCGGGAGACAGATTATTCGAGAACGTGGATGATCAATGTGGTAGTCGTTTTGATTTAACAAGACTTTTAAGAACATTTTCATATTCAACTCGATCTACAGGAAGCGAGACTCTCTGACCGGTACATCCTGACATTATTATCGCTGATACAAGTTCCTGTGCCTTACTGCCTTCCTCTCCTGTGATTTCTGGTTCTCTGTCATCAATAATGGATTTGCAAAAGTCATCAATCGCTGGGGCGTGAGTATTATCAATCTCTGTTAGATCGAATTTTTCTTCCACTGATTCCGGGGATACAAACATACCAGGCGTATTATCCATGAATTCTTGCAGAGGTGTTTTCAGACGATGGATGGATACGTTCCAGTCATCCATTATTATCGCTCCTTTTTCACCGTATATTTCCATTCTTTGTTTGAGAGGGGCTTGTACTGTGTCACACGTTAACGTGGCAAGAAAACCATTGTCGTATTCTAATAATGCACTGGCGTAATCTTCTACTTCTATTTTGTGTTTTAGAGTTCTCATTTGCCCAAAGACTGTATGTGGAAGACCGACAAGAGAGACAAAGAGATCTATTGCATGAATTCCCTGGTTAATTAAAGCTCCTCCTCCTTCCCACTCCCAGGTTCCTCGCCAGTCGAGTTGATCGTAGTAGTCTTGTGTTCTAAACATACCACTGCTGACAGAGGCACGATAAATTTCTCCAAGTTCTCCCGACTTGATAAGGTCCTTCATCTTTATTGACTGGGTTCTGAAACGATTGTTGAAAAGTACGGAGAGTTTTAAGTTGTTTGATCTCGATGCTTTGATCATCTGATCTGCTTCAGACGGAGTAACGGAAATAGGTTTTTCAACAAGTACATGTTTCCCGTATTCAAATGCCTTAAGGGTTATCTCCATATGGGAAGGATGTGGTGTTGCTATGACGATTGCATCAACCTCTGAATCATTGAAAACATCGGACAGGGTAGGGTAGGGCTTTACTCCCAGGCGATTCGCTTGTTCTATCAGTGGTTTTTGCCGTCTCGCATTTACACCAATTAATTCACAGCTATCAAGTTGGTTGATGGCCTCTATGTGCCTGTCCCCAATTGCCCCGGTGGATCCAATTATTGCCAAACCTATCTTTTTCAATGTAGAAACTCCAAATTCATTAAATTGATTTTCGAAATTCACTATAATCCGGTCATGGATAAATCATATATAGGAGTATACAGTTGCTTTACGTATCAATACTTACGTCAGACAGAACCAGGGATCCTGAATTGTGGGCGACCATATGGCAAGGTTCCCCTCCTCCATCAATAAATTTGATTGGAGCCTACAACCTGGGAAATGATAAAAGGGTTTTTATCTGGGAAGCTGAAGATCTCGCAGATATTCAGTTTATGGATAGATTTAATGAAGTAGGGGTTCTTGAAACTCATCCTGCATTTGACCGAACTGCCGGATGGCGAAATGCTTTTCATAAAAACATTGAGGAATTTTCGGAAAGGCTGCTTAATAGGGGTCCGGGGGTCTCTGACATGGGATCCTTAAAGCAAAGAGAAGCCGGTATAGATTTAAGGAAAAGAGGCATGAAAGCTCCAAACAGGCATTCAGCCCGGTCGGCCGCCAGAGAATGGGTGAAAGAGCAAGAAGGCCAATCGGACTAGGAATCATTTTAAGGCAGAGTCCTTTGCTACTATACGACGGGCTTTGCTTCTGTAGTCCTTATATCAGGGAATTCAGGCATAACTTGACTCGTAAACATTTCTATAGATCTAAGCGTTTTATCCTGATCTAGTCCTGCAGAGCCATACCTGCCAAATATCCGGTTAATACCTTTTGATCTCAAAACCTCTATGCGTTCACATATAACTTCAGGTGTTCCTATAAGAGGCCGTATTCCTTCCTTTCTAGCCATTTCTCCTGAAACTTGTCTGTCTCTGTCGCGGTGTACCCAGTGTTTGTAATTGTCTGGGATATTGCCATTCTTATCGGCTGGGTTTCCAACTCTGTAAAATTCCTCGTTGATTTTGTCTTCCAGGCCTGCGAGATCTTTTTCAGCTTCTTCCATTGTGGGGGCAACATAGATGTTTGCACTAACTGGTAAATCTATATTTTCATGTGGATGACCGTAATGTTCCATTCTTTCATGCCACAGGTCCACGACGGCTGGAGTTTGACCGAGAGTAGTAGTGGGACCTCCAACAAGGATCGGCAGACCTAGTTTGGCTGCTTTATCAACGCTCTCCGGGCTGGTGCTGACAGCAATGTAAATTGGCGGGCCGGGCTTTTGTATGGGTTTCGGAATTACGTTGATGTCTTGTATATCAACAAAATTACCCTTGTAATTGAGTGGTTTGTCTTGCCAGCACTCTTGGACTACCTCAAGATATTCTGTAAACATTTCCCTCGATTGTGTTATATCAATACCCATACCGTGAAATTCTTGTGCTTGATATCCGGCACCTACGCCAAGGCTAAATCTCCCATTAGAAATAATATCGATAGTCGCGCTTTCTTCTGCCACTTGTACAGGATTGTGAAACGGAAGAATAATAATTGCCGTTCCAATTCGGGCATTTTTGGTCCGGGCGGCTACAGCTCCCATGAAGGAAAAAATACCTGAGAGGATCCCATGCCTAGAGAAATGGTGTTCACCAAGCCAGATATCCTGAATTCCAGATTGGTCAGCCAATTCTATCTGTTCAAGTGTTGCATCGATCGTACTTTCTGC
Organism: uncultured Dehalococcoidia bacterium; assembly: GCA_964500645.1. Taxonomy (GTDB): domain Bacteria; phylum Chloroflexota; class Dehalococcoidia; order Lucifugimonadales; family UBA826; genus CAYFIW01. The sequence goes on along the minus strand of CAZCOH010000029.1, from coordinate 10,130 downwards.
AGTCCAATCCTCGTGCCAACGGATAGTGTCAAACATACCGAATCTCATAACTATACCTCTCTACACTTCTACTGATATTTCAATGCTTATCTGGCAATCCCTCTTGATATGGCTTTGGTTTCTTTATTTTCAGATGATCTCATCTTTTTAGCTAACCTGTTAAGGAATTCTGCCAAGGCTGTTTCAGACCAGAACCACGAATGTAATTCGTTTATTTCAGAATCGGGTTTATCGCCCATTTTGGCCTCAAAATAAAATGTTTTTAGATCATCTACGCAGTAACGCACAAAATGTGGGATAGAAAAGTCATCTGGGCGTTCTGCGATGTCACTTGATTCGTCATCTATGTAACGCTTCAGGAAAACGATTATGTTTCCAAAGTCGGTCCATGGAACTGTGCTCAATCCAACGCCGGTACGACCGTTGTTATCAGCTAACCATTTTTCGTATTCAGGACCTAATATTTTTAGTTCATCAATGGGGTCCATATCAGTTCGGCTTACCGAATTAGATGCCTGAGAACCTTGAATAATCATCTCGGGCTCTAGGTTAGTTTGGTATCTTTTCAGTACGGGCCCCACTGGTTCATTTAAGAGTGCGAATGCATCTTTAAGGACATCATGTTGGAGTTCAGGGTTATTGGGTTTTCCTAAAGTGTTACCGAAGTTGAAAGGAACAGAAAGCATTCTGGGTGGCTTAACTTTTTGTGCATGCTCTTCTATCAAGACAATTCCAGTAGTTGTTAGGCCTTTCTCTTCAAGCACTCTACCGAGAACGCTCACAGCGTTCGAACAGGCAGGTCAAGTAGGGACAAGAAGGACGACATCGACTTCGTCCTGAAGAAGTTTAATTGCGACCTCGGGCCCAGATTCTTCAATAAGACTACTTACGTCGCTCAGTGCACCCATAAAAGAATAATAATTTTTTGATAAAGAACCAATTTGATGGTTGTCCTTTAGTTCTTTAAGACGATCTATCGGAAACGAAATATTAATATCTCGAAATGAGGTTGTGCGATCAAAACCTATACTGGTGTGGCTTTGTATTATGTCCGAAGGGCTGGAGTCACCGGGGATTTCCCTGTAAGAGGTGTCCCCTCCACGTGCCGTTGCAAATGGGCGGTCTCCCCGTAAATGAAGTCCCGCAGTGCTAACTAGGGCTACTCGGCTCTGAGATAAAGGTTTTAACAATGGTTTCCAGGGCGTATCCTCAAATTCAGGACACGGATAATTTTCCATCATTATTCTTTGCTTTTCAGGTAGTATTTCAAGTCTTGGCATCTGTAAGATTCCTAGTTCAATTCTAAATAATTAGGCTGCGATGATGACTTCATCATAATGCAAAAAACGTTGGTCAAGCATGTCACATGCCAAATTCAACCCATTAAGTAGTTCGGAAGTTGAAAGCCCCTCTTTCAGTCTTCCACTAACACCGGTTTCATCAAAGTGAGCCGAAACATTGGCCCTGTTGAGCCATCGGGCATAACCTTTTGCCCAATCCACTAACTGTAAGGAAATTTCATCGTTTATTTTTACCGGGGTTGAATTTTTGTAACTTAACACTGTGACCTTAAAATTGTCACCTGAAATAGATGAGTCGCAATCGATTTCAAAAGTAACTCCAGCAGTGGGGTAGGGCAATTTCAAATTTATTTTAAATATATTTTGCATTTTATGAGCCTTCTTTATTCTTATTACTTTCTATCTTCCTCAGATATTTCTACGTATGGAAGATTTTTAGATGGGTCAATGGGACGCCGTTCAAGAAAAGCTGTTCTTCGTTCGGTAGATTCCTCTGAGGCACTGTAATTGGGTATGAATTGTTGTGCGGGATTGGGATTGTTTTTAGAAAATTCAGCAATTTCATTGAAGGTAAGTTTTTCCAACTGCAGTATTACTGGACTGTTGTTTTTGATAATTGCACAATACCTGTCAATTTCAGCCTCGAGATCGTCGTGGTGTACGACTGAATTCACCAGTCCTAATTCCATGGCTTTAGTTGCACTGTATTGTTGAGTCAACATCCATATTTCTCTTCCTCGTTTTTGACCCACAACGTTAGCCAGGTAACCTATTTCCCAACCTGTTGCTGGACTACCAACCCTAGGACCAGTCTGACCAAAAGTGGATCTTTCAGAAGCCACTGTAAAATCACACATGTAGGCGAGGATGTTTCCAGAGCCTATTGCGAAGCCATCCACCTTGGCTATAACCGGCATCGCCATTTTCCTTATTAGATCATTAATACTATGTTCGGAGGTGCCTCTGTAGGCCTCAGTTGTCGGGTCTTCACTTTGATCACGTCCAGAGCAAAATGCATTCGATCCTGTTCCAGCTATCACTACAACCCTTATTTCCGGGTCTTTTGATGCATCGAGGAGAGCCTCCGACATTTCGTCTGTTGTTCTACCACGAATGGCGTTATAAACCTCAGGTCTATTTATTGTTACCCGAGCCACTCCATCAGACTTGGAATATAAGATGTCCACATATTTCATAAGGTTCTCCTTAGTTGCATAGGCTGGCAGAGATCATATTACCTTCGAGTCTCTATATTTAATATAACTTTCTTTTTTTAGGTTCAGGGTATCAAGGTAAATTTCTTCGTTATGTTCACCCAGCAGAGGTGCACAACGCTGTATATTCCACGGTGATGCGGGGAGCTTGTAAGGAGCGCCAGGATAGATATAAGTTTCACTGGTTTCTGGATGATATACCTCGACAGGGAAACCCCTTGCTTTAAAGTGTGGGTCATCTAGGACTTCTTCCGGTGAATATATGATCCCCCATTGAAATCCCAGGGACTGGGCCTTCTGGAACATGTCATAGGCATTTAGTTTGGCTGCGAGTTTTCCAACAGTTTCCATAACTTTTTTCTGTTGTTCTATTGCAGCTGTCTCACCTCTCCTCATCGCATCCCAGTTAGGAACACTGAGGTAGTCGCCTAGATCATCTATAAGATTTTCTTCTTCTAGCCAGCTTAATAAATGAAACCATTGCTCCTCAGTTCGTGCTGGGAATCCTAGGTTTATATAGATTCCATCCTTACAAATCATCTGTGATTGCGGTGTCGTTCTTACAGAGGCATGCCGCCCGGTTTGCCTTTGGAGTACCTCTCCTGCAACCAAGTAGTTATATGTGGATCCTTCTGTTGTGACATTTAGCGAGGCATGCATATTAGTCTCAATATACTGACCTTCTCCTGTAAATTGCCTGTATATGAGTGCTGACATTATTGCTATGCAGGCGTAGTGGCAAGTCGTTTGGTAAGCTTGGTTTCCATTCCCTCGTACAGGGGGTATTGAATGATCGTCGTATCCTGTACTCCAGACTGGTCCACCGAACGCAAGAGCGGTTAAATCGGTACTTTGATGATCGCTATAGGGTTGCGCCTTACCAAAAGGTGTAATTGAAGCTAGAACAATCGTCTTATTTATTTTCTTACAGGCCTCGTAGTCAAGATTCAAAGCATCTAGATGACTGGGATATGTGCTATCGACTATGACGTCTGTATTCCGAATTAAATTTTCCATTATAGGCAGGCATTCTCTGTTATTGAGATCCAGGGTTATGCTCTTCTTGCTGGTGTTGTAGTGCCAGTAATAAAGACTTTTATTAAGGTCCGTTTCATCTTTATAAAATGGCTCATAGGTTCTGGTTATTGATCCTGTCACCGGTTCAATTTTTATGACCTCAGCCCCCATATCGGCTAGAAGTTTGCCGCACCATTCTCCTAGTTCATCGCCAACTTCTAGAACTTTAATTCCTGCTAGGACTGATTTTTTGTTTTCTATAGACAAGTTATATGACCTCATCCTTGTATAGTTGGGAGAGTTCTTGGTCATTTACACCCATTAAATCTTTAAAAATAAAATCATTATGTTCGCCAAGTGCGGGAGCACCTCTTTCCACCTTAGGAGGGGTTTGAGAAAGCCTAAAAGGCATGCCGTCTACTCTGATTTTGCCGATCTCACTATGCTCTACAACCGGAAACAAGTTCCAGGATTTGTTGTTATTGTCGTGATCGACCCTCTGGGGAGGATCTTGGACTGGTTCAGCGGGGATGTTTCTAGATTGAAGAATCCTCGCAATTTCCTGTTGATATCTAGGTGTTGTCCATTCTGTGATGGAAGTGTCAAGTTTGTCCTGGTTTCTTACTCGATTGTCGACAGTTTGAAATTCAGAGTTGTTTGCCAGATGACTAAGTTCGTCTATTTCAACAAACCTAGCCCAGTCATTATCGTCGCGGATAGATATAGCGACCCATCTGTCTGTACCTTTACATGGATAAATGCCATGTGGGGCCATTCTAGGATACTGGCTGCGATTACTATTTGGATTTCCAACTCTTCTAGTCTTTTTATTGTTCACAGTAAAATCTAGTAAAGACGGACCATTTAATGTGGCAGCCCCTTCAGAACAGGACATATCTACCCATTGGCCAATTCCGGTATTGTTTCTGTAGTAAACAGCCATCAATATAGCTATCGCCATTTGATAAGCGCCTGTGTGGTCCATAAAGGAGAAACCCCATCCTGCAGGAGGCATGTCGGGTAATCCTGATGAAAAGGTAAGTCCTGATACAGCCTGGACGATGGGACCCCAGGTCTTGTAATCTGAATACGGTCCTCTGTGGCCAAATCCACTGTTTGAGACATATATTAAGTCAGGCTTTATTAGTTTCATCTCTTCGTATGAAAAGCCCCACCGATCCAGCACACCTTTACTGAAATTCTCCGTCACAACATCGCTAATTGAAATCAATTCCGAGAGCAGGTCTTTCGCTCTAGAATCTCGCATGTTTAAGGTCATCCCTAGCTTTTCAATGTTGTGGTTATTGAATGCTCCCCCAAGGCTGACACCTCGGCGCTCGTCAGGCCATGGTCCTGTTCCTCTGAAAATATCCCATCCACCCTTATTAATGTTGTCCTCAACCCTGATAACCTGAGCGCCTAAGGTAGCTAAAATTTTAGTCGCTCCAGCGCCTGCAAGTTGACCCGTAAAATCGCAGATACGAATTCCACCCAGTGCGCTGTTATGAGATTGCGTTTTTTCTTTAGAAATAATTGTCGGGATTTCCTGTTGTATTTGGTTTAGTGAGGCTATCACATTGTGGTGCTTTTCATGAGCGTAGGTTATTTAAATGCAGGTATGACCTCCTTTGTGAAAGCGTATAAAGCATCCCAGTTTATTGGAGGGCGGACTGCTATGCTAACTCTTTCCGCCCCTGAATCCCTGTATTCGTTTATTATCTTGATCGCCTGAGATGGTCCGCCTGTTAGAGTTCCATTTGCCAGATCAGAGATTTCCACACCGATATCTTCGCTTGTTTCAGTAGCAGACATTTTCATATGAAGGTTCACACTGCGGTGTAGGGAGTCTGGTTCTCGATTTTCTATCCGGCAAAGTTCGTCGAGGATAGTGTTTAACCGGAGGAATTCTTTCGACGTAACGTAAGGTACGTTCCATCCGTCTGCCAATCTTGCAGCAGCCGGTAATGTTCTTTTTTCACCTCTGCCTCCAACCACTATCGGGATATTTTCTTGTACGGGTCGGGGATACAGCTTTGCGTCTGAGAACTTGTAGTAGCTCCCTGAAAAGTTTGTTGTATCTTTTGTGAACATGCTCCTGATGATCCTAATTCCCTCTTCTAGACGATCTGAACGTCGAGCAGGGCTATCAAATGGAAATCCGTAAGCTTCGTGTTCAGGTATTTGCCAGCCTGCCCCGAGTCCTACTTCCAAGCGTCCTTTACTAAGATGATCAATTGTCATTAAAGAATTTGCTAATAATCCTGGGTTTCTATAGGTCATGCAAAGAACGTGGCAACCTATCCTTACGTTTTCTGTCTCTGATGCGAGAGCAGACATCAAGGCGATAGCTTCAAATACGGGTGAATTACCGTCAATCGGTGGAGCTTCATAGAAGTGGTCCCACACTGATATAAAATCAAACCCACCCTGATCTGCAAACTTCCATAAACGTCTCAAATCGTCAATTTCTATGTCCTGCTGAGCGCCATGTATTCCTATATTAAAAGACATATTTCTACCTTTTGAAACTTACGTGAATAACAAAATTTGATGCATTTATCTAAAATCAGCCTGCCTATGTCAAGTTCTATAGGCTTAACTCTTTATTTTGGGCGCTATATAGATAGTAAAATAAGTTGAGTGTTTAATTGCAAAATACATGATGTATCGTTACTTTCATAGAGATGATTTGGCTTTGAGGTTCATGATGGTATGTCAGCTCTAAAAGATCTGCTGGTAATTGATGCCAGCGCTGGGAAACCTGGAGCGGTAGCTTCGATGCTACTGGCAGATAATGGTGCGCGTGTCATTCGTCTAGATAATCCCAGGAAATTTAGTGATCCGGACCCAGTTTACGCCATCTATGATCGAGGTAAGGAATTTGTTGATATCTCCATAGAGGACACTGAACGTTTCAATTTTCTGTTATCGAAAGCTGATGTTCTCATTGAGGATTTCGGGCAGTTTCATGATATCGATTCAGGCAATAGATTTTCAGAACTTTCAAGGTTGAATCCAGGATTGATTCACTGTTCCATAAGCGCTTACGGAACCGAGGGTGATTTGAATGGCGAATATCAGGATGCTGACCTTGTAAAGGCCAGAATGGGTATGTATGACGCTACCCCGGGTTTCAGGGATGGCCATATTTATATCGTTCACCCACTGGTGGAAATAGGAACCGGGATTCTTGCGGCGCAGGGTGTCGCTGCAGGACTATATTCAAGATTGATGACAGGTTCGGGTAGGGCAGTTGAAACGTCCATGGCGAGTGGTGCTATGTTGTTCACACCTTTAGCACGTGGAGATGAAGTGACAACTATTCCCATGGAACAAACCCCTTTTGGGGGAGCTCCTTTTTACAGTGTGCATGAATGCTCTGATGCTAAGTGGTTACAGTTAGGATGCATACATCTGGGATTTATTGACCAGGCTTCCGCAGTCCTTGGATTGTCTGAAGTTTTACTTGATCCCAAATATGGGGACGGTCGTAGGCCAGAAGATAACGAAGCCCGTCAAGAACTCTTTGATCTCGTCAGATCGGTCATGAAAACTGATACTGCAGAAAATTGGTCTGCTAAATTTGAAGCTGCAGACGTCCCACATGCTCTCGTTCACACGGCTGCAGAAATAATGGAACACCCTCAGATCATTCACAATAAATCAATTCATTCTTTGATTGATCCTGTTCTTGGTTCTATGGATCAACCGGGTCTTACATTAAAGTTATCTGAGACTCAGGGTAGTATCAGGTCACCCCGTAAAAAAATTAAGTGGGAAGAGTTGAAATCACAGCTCAACGAAATTCCTGACAAAAGTTACAAGCTAATTGACAACAACGACCTGCCTCTAAATGGAATTAAGGTCGCTGATATTACCAATGTTATTGCTGGTCCTGCTTCCGGACGACATTTAGCGGATCTTGGTGCTGAAGTCTATAAAATCGAATCACTGAGTGGGGACCTTTCAAGGGGCTCCCACCCGATATTCCATTCCTTAAATTCAAACAAAAGATCGATATCGATTAATGCGAAAGATGAAATCGCTAGGTCAGTTATAAAGAAAATAGTGAGCCAATGTGATGCACTCGTAGCTAACTTAAGGCCAGGTGCTATTGAAAGAATGGGATTGGGAGGAACTGAATTAAGAAAGTTGAATCCCAAACTTGTCGATACCCACATAACCGCCTTTGGTTGGGATGGACCTTTGTCCCAGATGCCGGGCGTGGATCCGCTTGCTCAGGCATACATGGGGTTGCAGGATGCCCAGGGTGGTGTGGGTAACCGACCATCCTATCTTTCAGCTCTCGCGCCTTGTGATTTCAGTGGTGGCGCTTTAGCTGCATTTGGAACAGTAATGGGTTTGTATGTGTCGGAAATTTCTGGAAAAGGCCAGAAGATAGATACGAATCTCCTGAATATGGGTACGTTGATGCTTGGAGATGATTTTACTCGATATGAAGATAAACCCGTAAGAAGATTGGCCGACCCCGATCAATACGGACTGAGTGATTTTCGAAGATTGTATCGGACATCGAATGGGTGGATTTTTCTCAATGCCGAAGAAGACGAAGCTTACCTTGAAGTGTTGAAGACATTTCGTATTGAGGCCATGCCATTTAAAGAAAGTTTTGAACACACCAAGATTGGCCAAATACTTGAGAAAATGTTTCTTGGCTATACCTCAAATGATGCGGTCAGATTGATGTCATTTAGAGATATTCCTTCCATAGAATCCTTCGAAGATTTCAGCGGAAAGGTGTTTGACGATTCTCAGATATTGGCAAATAGTATGGTTGCTAAGTTGAAGTTTGATTCTGGCTCACAAATTGAATTACTGCAAAGGTTTGTCAACTTTCCAGGGACTGATTATCCTGTGCGTTATCCAACACCTCGGCTTGGACAGCATAATCTAGAAATCCTAAGGGAATTTACTGTTTCAGATGCAGATATAGAAGCTATGATATCGGCTGGCGCTATATAAACATGAAATTGTGTTTTCTAATAATGTTCCATAAATCTGGCGGTGTAGAGGGTTTTTGCTTGTGAGTAGCATCACGGTGAAACTATTTTTGGCCATGTTCTTATTATTCATCACATTTGTTTCTACTATTGGGACTGGATCTCAAATCGAAGCAGATGGGCTGGATTTTCAACCCCCAGAGAAATCCAATCATCCTAAGCTGGGTCGCCATCTGAGCAGTAAAGCAGATGTCTACCAAGGCAGTTATTGGAGTTCCGCTGTTGAATTGTCTGAATCATTGGCTACAACTGCGATTCAAGATTTGGTTTCAGTCAGGATTAGGTACAGTGAAAATCTAGAAGAGATCGTTGATTTCCTTTTGGATACCGGGGCTAATGTTCTATTCGCTGGAGAAGGCGTTATTTATGCGGATATCCCGGTTCATATTCTTGCTTCTATTTCATCAACCGAAGGCATCGATAAGGTGATATATGGACATAAAACTATTTATCCAGCCGTAGTCTCAGAAGGTTCAACATTACATAACGCCTCGGCTTGGAACGCACTTAACTACAGGGGAAATGGGGTCAAGATAGGCATCATTGACGGCGGGTTTGAGGATTTTAGTTCCTTAATGGGTAGCGATTTGCCGGGGACTGTGGTTGCCAGATGTGTAACATCGTCCACTTCTTATACTAGTAATCTTGCAGACTGTGAGACCGATTCCAAACACGGGACCGCCGTCGCGGAAGCAATATTTGATATAGCCCCTGAAGCTGACTTTTATATAGCGAATACGATATACGGCCCCGATATCAGAGAGGCGACGGATTGGATGGTAGAAAATGGGGTTGATGTAATCAATATGTCTTTGTCTCAGTCAATTACTATGTCAAAAGGAGACGGAAGTTCTCCTTATTATGCCAGTGCTTTAAATGCTATCGATGATGCCGTTGAGGCTGGAATTATTTGGGTTAATTCAGCTGGTAACAGAGGGAAGTCTACTTGGTATGGGACGGATTACAAAGACACCAATTCTGATGGCTGGATAGAGATAGCTCATGAAAATTACTTGTCTACACAGGTAGAAGAAAATTGCATGTCTTTGTCCAATGATGACTCGATCACAGTGGGTATGCGTTGGGACGATGATTGGTCTGGTCCAGTAAAAGATCTTGACGTCTACCTGTACCTGGGAAATAACGAGGTTGCTGGGTCTGATTATCAACAATCAGGGAATTCTAACCAAGATCCAACGGAAGAATTCGTGTTCACTAGCAATAGTGCAGGTACTTATTGTTTGCGTATTTTTGATAATACACCCAATAACAAACCTGATTGGATACAACTCCAAGTGTTCGGATCCCAACTCACTTATTATGGGGATAACCTGACGCAAAACTCTGCTCATTCTATTGGATCCCCTGCTGAAAGTAGTAACTCTGGAATGTTGGCTGTTGGAGCGACTCATCCACAAAACACAAGTGAGATCGCAGCCTATAGCAGCCAGGGACCAACAGTTGACGGGCGTCTCAAACCAGGTGTTGTGGGGATCGCCAATGCAAATTCGGCTATATGGGGAAACTGGATGGGAACCAGTCAATCATCGCCTCATATAGCGGGGTTGTCTGCCCTC
>CAZCOH010000028.1:0-17703 GCA_964500645.1 uncultured Dehalococcoidia bacterium | reverse complement strand
CAAATACAAACAAGGGTAAAGCCTATAGGTAATATTTTCACTGGGAGCCCACGAAGATTCCCGCTAGTTAGGGGCATTTTAGCATTAGCAGAAACTCTATATCTTGGGATGGACTCACTATCGTATTCAGCAAGTGTTTCTGATGGGGAATCTGACGAAGAAATTAGCAAACTATCCATAGCATCAATGATCGGATTCTCTATTTTGATAGCGATAGTATTATTTTTCCTCCTACCGCTAATAGCCAGCAAACCTTTTGAAGGTTTGTTTGGATCAGACATAATAAGCAACGTAGTAGAAGGTGTTCTACGATTAGTGATTTTTGTCCTATATATATTCGGCATAGGGCTAATGAGTGATATACGTAGAGTTTACATGTACCACGGGGCCGAACATATGACTGTCCACGCAATGGAAAAGGGAGACCCATTAGTTGTCGCTGAAATCAGAAAATATCCTACGGCCCATCCACGATGCGGAACCGCGTTCCTTCTGACGGTAATGATCATTGCGATCCTAGTTTTTACATTGGTACCTAGGGACCCGTTTTGGATGGTAATAATCTCAAGAATAGTACTCATACCTGTAATAGCCTCACTCAGTTACGAGGTAATAAGACTAAGTGGAAAATATTCTCAAAACGTTATGGTGAGTCTAATTATGGCTCCGAGCCTTTGGCTACAAAAACTTACTACCCGACAACCTGACGACGAACAGATAGAGGTAGCAATATCAGCAATGGTAGCGGCAGTGGAAGCCGACAAAGACTTAACTTAGATACTTACGATCTAGACCTTCGATCCTCAAGAACCTCACAAACGTCATCAAAAGACATGTCGCTTGCTGCCAATAGAACAAGTGTGTGATAGAAAAGATCTGCCAATTCCTCAGCCAGTTCATTCTTTCTCAACGTTGCCCCTGCGATTGCAGCCTCACCCGCCTCTTCCACCACCTTTTGGGCTATGCGATTGATGTCTCCTTTTAGCAATTGGCCCGTATAGCTACCGTCAGGTGAATTAATCTTCCTGTCTTGTACAACTTGGAATAGTTCTTCTATAACGAACACTCCCAAAGGCATTCTTTCAAATTCAACAAGAGAATCGACATTACCATGATCAAAGCAGCTTGGCATTCCCGTATGACAAGTAGGTCCTGCCGGCAATGCCTTAACCAGTAAAGCATCACCATCACAATCACTTGATATACTTCCTAACTTTAAATAATTACCAGACGTTTCCCCTTTGTGCCAAAGTTGATCTCTACTCCTACTATAAAACCACACGTCACCAGTCTCTAAAGTCTTATCTAGTGACTCCTGGTTCATATAACCCAACATCAGGACTTCCTTAGTTTCCTCATGTTGAACGATTGCAGGAATCAGCCCTTTATAGTCCAAAAGAATTTTCTTTACCATTAAATTTTCTCCCTGGAAATCGGCCTTACCGGGATATTATTAAAGCGAAGAAAATCTTTAGCTTCGCTTATCGTGTAAGTTCCGAAGTGAAATATGCTGGCAGCAAGAACAGCATCAGCACCACCTTCCACCAAGGCATGTAGCATGTGATCGAGTGTTCCGGCTCCTCCACTAGCAATCACTGGAATATTTACAGCATTAGTGACTGCATCTAAGAGTTCCAAGTCATATCCTTGTTCATGCCCGTCAGAATCCATACTAGTCAGCAAGATCTCTCCAGCCCCCATATCTGCGACTCTCTTTGCCCACTTCACCACATCAAAACCGGCAGGGTTTCGACCTCCATGTGTATAAACTTCCCATCGCGAGTCAAGGCCACACAACAAATCATGAGAATCTTCATCATATCTATCTAAGTCGATTTGAGATCTGTCTATAGCCTTCGCATCTATAGCAACAACAATACATTGACTACCGAAATATTTTGAAGCATCATAAATTAGTGAAGGATTATTAATAGCAGCCGTATTCAAAGAGACTTTATCCGCCCCAGCCTCCAGCATCTTTCTAACGTCCTTAACAGCACGTATCCCTCCTCCGACAGTAAGTGGTATGAATACTTGATTTGAAACAGACTGCACTACTTCAACCATTGTGTTCCTGTTGTCAGAAGAGGCTGTTATATCCAAAAACACTAATTCGTCAGCACCCTCTGAATCATAGAAATATGCCAGCTCAGCAGGATCTCCTGCATCTCTCAAATCTACAAAACTGACGCCTTTCACCACTCGTCCATCGTCCACATCTAGACAAGGTATGATTCTTTTTGTCAGCATTTAGGAGTTGAACCTCACAAAGCTACTTTCTTAACAGCAGCATGTACGCCATGTCGGACAAATTGTGCCTGATATAGAATCTAAAACCTTCTTTTTCAGCAATTTCTCGACATTTCTCTGGAGAAATTTTTTTCTGTTCAGGAGGACCGGATTCTCCAAACTCCTTTTGCCATTCAATTAATGCAATCCAACCACCTTTCTTCAACGACCTAGAGAGTTCTTTCAAAATCGATTGAGGGTTTTTAGAAGCTTGATAAAAAAATGAAGCCATTGCTCCATCAATACTTTCATCTTTCAGCGGAAGTGATGCTTCATCCGAAATATGCGCGGCTTTGACATTGGTTAGACGAATATTTTTTAGTTGTTTCCTAGCAACAGTTAGATCTTTTTTAACCGTGTCTAGAGCTGTAACTTTTCCTCTGTAAACTAATTTCCCTAAAGGAACAGATAAAATACCTTCTCCGCAACAAACATCAGCAATTTCTTGGTATGGCATAACTGGAAGCAACGACATTATATGATAAATATCTAGCTCACCTGGTTCTGGCCTAATCTTATATTTTTGATTATTAGACGACATAGCCACGAGAAATCCTCTTTAGTAGATTAAATATATTCAAACAGGCCATCATTCTACCGCATTTAGAGCATCTCTGAGGCTAAGATCCCCAGTGTAAATGGCCTTGCCTACAATTGCCGCTTCCACCCCCAATTCATTTAGATGTTTTATGCTTTTCACTGTCGATATACCACCCGCTGCAATTATCTTCATATCGGTTTCATTTATGATGTCTTCGATTGACTGAAAGTTCGGTTCTGTCAATGTTCCATCCCTTGTTATATCAGTGTACATGCATCGTATAACTCCATATTCCGTCATAGACCGTATAAGATCTTTAACCGTTACTTCGCTTCCTCTAGTCCATCCATCCAAGGCTACAAAACCATTTTTAGCATCGACACTAATTATTACCGACTCACTTCCATGTGCATCGATTATAGAAGATATTATTTCTGGTGACTCCACTGCTGTGGTACCAAGAATTAATCTTGACACTCCCAGTTCCTTATAATAGTTGGCTATCTCCAGAGTTCTAATTCCGCCACCGACCTGTATTCTAGCCTCGGTGCTTCGACAAATATTTTGTATATAAGTTTTGTTCGAGGCTAAACCATCTTTAGCCCCATCAAGATCTATAACATGCAAATTCGTAGCACCCTCACTTTCCCAACGCCTTGCAGTTTTTACTGGGTCATCAGCATACACAGTCTCTTTATCATAATCTCCTTGAAAAAGTCGGACACATTTACCACCTCTAATATCTATCGCTGGTATAACTTGCATCGAAGTTAAAGTCTCCTATTTTCATCAACAAATTTGACGAAATTCCTATAAAGTTGAAGTCCAAGTTCCCCACTTTTCTCCGGATGGAATTGAACCGCAACCACATTTTTAAAAGCAACCGCGCTGCAAAACTCAACACCATAAGAAGTAGTAGCCGCAATCAACTTGTGATCTTCTGGAACTGCCACATAACTGTGTACAAAATAATAATGTCCGTTCTCCGGCATACCAGCAAAAACGGGGTGGTCTGATAGGACTCTTACCTCATTCCAACCCATGTGTGGAATTTTCCCAGTGTCAGGTAGTGAAACCACTTTTCCTCCAATTACACCTAGACACGGCTCATTACCTTCATCAGAATGGTCCAACAAAAGCTGCAATCCTAGACAAACTCCGAGAAACGGAGTCCCTAATTCAATAATAGTTTTAACAACAGTATCTAAGCCGGTGTTTTTTAAATTATTCATTGATGTATCGCAGGCGCCTTGGCCTGGAAACACCACTGCATCGGAGTTGATAATTGTTTCCGGATCAGCAGATATGACCGCATTCGCTCCACATTTTTCCAACGCTTTCTGAACACTTCTCAAATTACCAGCTTGATAATCTATAATCGAAATCGTAGGTTTCAATTTTTATTTACCTGCCCTAATCTTCTACTCTCTGTCCAGTTATCACCTCGATTGGCAATTCTCTGTCTTCATACCTTGCAAGCATGAACATCAAGTCAGACAACCTATTAACATATTCCAAGATTGTGTTGTTTTCCAGGTCACCTGACTCAAAGAGGGCAATTATTCTTCGTTCAGCAGATCTTAGAGAAGAGCGCACGAGATCTAGAGCAGCCGAACCTGGTGAAGCCCCTGGAAGTATGAAATTAGGTGGCAACGAAACTTTTGAATCCAAGTCATCAATTATTTCTTCAATATTCTTAACCATCTCTGGGGAAACAATTTTGTAATGCTCCTTCATAGTCGCATAGTTTTCAGGCAAAGTTGCCAATTCTGCACCAACAGTAAACATTTCGTTCTGGAGAGAAATCAATATGGTCCGAACTTCGGAAGACACACATAATGACCTCGCCAATCCCATTGCTGACACAACTAGATCAGTTTCACCATACGCTTCACATCTCGGATTATTTTTAGAAACTCTCCCGCCGAAAAACAGATCCGTCTTTCCTTCATCTCCAGTTTTGGTGTAAATCTTCAAGTGTATTTGACTCCTAATATAAGCAGGTTAAAACTAACTAATATTAGACAAATTATAGCAGCCGCAAACAATGCCAAATATTTAACTGACAAGAGATATAAATGATCAAAATTAAAGTATCTACTATAACTATATATATTTATTTATTTGCTATAGATATATCATATGTAAAGACTAATTTTAATAACTAGTTTTTTAAAAAGATGGGAATTTTTCATGGATTATTACAAGGAATTGGGTATTAATCGTAACTCAAGCCAAGCAGATATAAAAAAGGCCTACCGATCTTTGGCCAGAAAGTTCCATCCAGATTTGAATCCTGGCGACTTCAATGCAGAAGAAAGATTCAAATCAATAAATGAAGCATATGAGGTTCTTTCAGATCAAGTATCACGAAATAAATATGATAAGTATGGTCCAAATTGGAAAAATGTGGACCAAAATCCTAAATATGGCAACTACAGAAATCCGTTTTCAGGATCTGGGCATAATAATAATTCCTCCTTCAGAATAGAAGACTTAGGAGATTTGTTCGGTGGGTTTTCTGGTGAATCAAATTTCAGAAAGCCCAATCGTCGGGTTATGAACACTGACTTCTCAGTTAGCCTATATCAGGCATATTACGGGACAACCAAAAACCTAAGCTTCCAAGACCGCAGACGGCAAAGAGTCATAGAGGTCACTATTCCGAAAGGCGTAGACAACGGTTCAATTATTACATTGAGGCCAGAAAAAGATTTGGAAATCAAGATAAAAATTACAGTAGATAAAAACCCTGACTTCCAGAGAAATGGAAATGATTTGTTCACAGATATATCGATCCCATTTGCTGTAGCTGTTCTTGGTGGAGAGATAAAAGTTCCTACATTAAATGAAACCAATGTTTTATTAAAGATTCCGGAATTTTGTCAAAATGGTCAAAAGTTTCGATTGTCGGGAAAAGGCATGCCATTATTAAAAACCCCCGAAAATCACGGTGACCTATATGCAGTAATACGACCTATAGTGCCCAGAGAAATTACGGACGAGGAAAGAGATTTCTATAAGAAGATATACCCTAGTGAACCGGTAGAGATTAATTAACTAGATTCCCCTCAGCAAAGTCATATCCGGAGACTGGATATGATTAACCTGTTAGAGGTGCCCCACCACAAAAAGCGACATAATCTATCAATTCAGTTACTGACGGGTTATCCCCACAAAGAGGACACTCTGGATTACGTCTTATTTTAACAGTACGAAAATCCATACTAAGAGCATCAATTAGTAGTAGTTTGCCGGACAAAGAATCTCCGACTCCCAATATTAATTTTACAACTTCAGTAGCCTGTATGGTCCCAACCATACCTGGCAACATACCCAAAACTCCAGCTTCTGCACAACTCGGTACTTCACCTGGGGGAGGAGGAGACGGAAATAGACACCTGTAACATCCTTGTCCGGGCAAATATGTTGTTGCCTGCCCATCAAATAGCAATATACTGCCATCTACTAAGGGTTTACCTGATAAATAAGCTGCATCATTGACAAGATAACGGGTCGGAAAATTATCTGCACCGTTAACAATAATGTCATAGTCTTCCATTATATCCATTGCATTAACAGAGGAAATTGGTTCTTCATGAACCTTTACAACAGTATCCGGATTGTAGGCTTTCAACGTCTCAACTGCCGATACCACTTTAGGGCGGCCTATATCGTCATTGAAATGTAATATTTGGCGTTGGAGATTTGTAACATCTACATCATCAAAATCCACCAATCCTACCGTACCAACCCCCGCAAGAGTTAGGTATATAGAAATAGGAGATCCTAGACCTCCCGCCCCTACCATAAGTACTTTGGCATCTAACAATTTCCTCTGGCCAACACTTCCGACCTGAGGCATGATTATATGTCTGCTATATCTACTAACCTGATATGGGGTCAGAGTCTTGGGTTTAGCTTGAGTAGCCAAATTTCTACCCTCCGATAACATTTATTCAAAACTTCGCATTAATCTATTCCTAGACACTTTAATATTTCCGATTATTAAAACGTTTAGTGAACTTTAGATTTGAAAGCGGATTATAACATTCAGGAGTATTAGTATTCAAACAAAATCAGATTACCCAAACACCTAACCAATCAATGGTAGTTGGAAAATATATCTAATGTAATTTTATGGAATACCTTTATTAAATGCTTAAGCTCTAATATAGATATTCGAGCTAATGATATAATTGCGTTCTAAGGTAATTAACTCCAGGCCTAACCCTGTAAAAGTAGCAGGCGTTAAAATACGTGCAACCAACCTAAGTGAAAAACCTCTAGATCAGAGATATTCCGGAGATCACCAACTTTTGACAGATTCAAATATAGCTTTATTAATAGACTACGAAAACGTCGGAATAGATTCCATGCAAAACCTTGTTGAAGAATTATCAGGGGTGGGCAGAATCATTGTTAAAAGAGCCTATGCAGACTGGTCAACACAGAGAAGAGGGCAAGAAGTCCTAATTGAACTCGGGGTGGAAGCTGTTCACAATTATAGAGGAAACAGATCCGGAAAAAATTCTTGCGATATCAAGCTGACCATTGACGCAGTCGAACTACTTCATAGCGCTCAAGTAGACACCTTCGTAATAGTATCTTCTGATAGTGATTTCGTACCGCTGGTTAATCACCTGCGTGGATCAGGCAAATCAGTCATAGGGGCTGGAAGGCGGGATGTGACTTCAACGACAATGGTGAAGTCCTGTGATCGTTACATATTTTTGGGATTAGACGTAGGTAGAACTCAAAACCATAGAACTAATGGGCCTAAGAGACCTGCTTTTAGAAATAAAAGAGCCCCATCAGATTCAGGATCCATTCAATCCGATTCGGTACCGAAATTATTGGCAAGAGCCGTTGAAACTACCATGGACGATGCGGGCAATGCACTCGGAACGAGACTGGCTCAAACGATGACCAGAATCGATCCAAGCTTTAATTACAGAGATCTGGGGCATAGATCCTTTAGAGAATTTTTATTCTCAAGAGATGAAATAAATGTAACTCTCCATGAAGGGACCGATTTTACGGTGTCACTCAAGTCTATCGACTCTAGTAATAAATTAGAAAGCGATAGTAAGTCCATAACTCCTATACCTCCCAGAGTTAGCCCTCGAATAATCAACCAAGAACCGGAAGAATACGAAAAATCCCTTCACGGAAATGATCATTCCTCAGACGCCCCAGAGGACCTAAACGTACCATCCGAAATACCTGACGATTGGGAAGAACAAGTAAATGACGCATGGAAAAATAGAGATAAAGAAACTATTTACGGTCAATCAGCTGCCCGAGAAGCCGCGAAAATACTAGGGTTTAAAAGGCTACGAGACTCTATATACCCGACCATAGACAAATTACTTGGCGCAAGTAAGTTATTAAAGTCAAACTGGACCCGTGATAAAAACTACGTGATCAAAAATAAGTGATTTCGTAAAAAATACCCAATATGCTGCTAGCAATAGATATAGGTAACACCAACATAACAATTGGCTTATTCGACGCCCAAAAACTTCAAAAAACTTGGCGAGTTTCAACGGATTCCAGCAGAACCTCAGATGAATATGGCCTTCAAATTAGCAACATGCTTGGATCAAATAAAATAATTAATGAAGTCACGATTTGCAGTGTAGTACCTCCTTTAACGCCGACATTTGAAGTTTTGTGTCGTAGATACTTCAAAGTAAATCCTTTGACAATAGGGGCCGGCTCCAAAACTGGAATCAAGGTAATGTATGACAGCCCACGAGACGTTGGAACAGACCGTATCGTGGATGCAGCCGCTGTTGTACATTTGTATGGTGGCCCCGCGATAATAGTGGACCTGGGAACAGCGACTGTTTTTGATGCTATAACAGCATCTAGTGAATATCTTGGAGGAGCTATTGCCCCAGGGATGGGGGTGTCTGCAGACGCTCTTTTCAGAGCAACGTCACAATTAAGAAGAGTGGAATTATCAGCTCCAGATAGCGCTATAGGTAAAAATACACAGCACTCGATCCAATCTGGCTTAGTACTAGGATACTCAGAATTAGTAAAAGGTATGATCCGGAGGTTCAAGCTTGAACTTGGAAAAGAATCAAAAGTTATTGCGACTGGAGGTTTGGCTCAAGTTGTGGAAAAAGAAGTATCCCTTTTTGACATAATAGATCCGGACCTAACTTTAAAAGGGCTACAAATAGTACACGAGCTCAATAAGGATCCCAGTTAATCAATGTCATCTTCATTTCAAAATAAGCAAATTGTCCTAGGTGTCACTGGCAGCATTGCCTGTTACAAATCCCTAGATTTAGCAAGTAAACTTACGCAGTCTGGTGCCATTGTGGATGTTATCCTTACGGAATCTGCTCAAAGATTCGTGTCGCCTTTGGCATTCAAAAGCATCACTCACCAACGGGTTATAACAAACCTATATAGCTTGGAATCTGATCTTGCTATTAATCATGTAGCGTTAGCAGAACAAGCAGATGTGATTATCGTGTCACCTGCTACCGCAAACACCATAGCAAAAATAGCAAGTGGTATATCTGATGATGCTTTAGGAGCCACAATACTAGCCACCAAAGCACCTGTCATAATTGCGCCTGCAATGGATGGGAATATGTTTAACAATCAAGCTACACAACATAATGTTGCAACCTTAATGTCCCGAGGATTATTTATAGCTGGCCCTGCTGAAGGAAGGTTAGCCTCAGGTATCGTGGGAACAGGCAGGTTACTTGAAACAGAGGAATTACTTGGTGTGCTAGCTATGACATTAGGTAAAAATGGAGATCTCGAAGGCAAGCACATAGTTGTAAGTGCAGGTGGAACACAAGAAGACATAGACTCTGTACGTTCTATCAAAAACAAATCCTCCGGAAAAATGGGCTATGCAATAGCGGAAGCAGCAAGAGACAGAGGAGCTTCCGTAACATTAATATCAGCTGAAACCAACCTCGCCAATTTAGTTGGCGTTCATACGATAAAAATTCATAGTGCCATAGAAATGCAACAACAATTACAGTTAGAAACGCCAGAGGCTGACGCCGTAATTATGGCGGCTGCGGTGGCAGATTGGAGACCTGAAAACCCATCAAATGTCAAAGTAAAAAAGGGTACTTCTGATAAATGGGTCGTTGAACTGACCAGAAACCCAGACATAATCGCAGGCATAAAAAAAGACAAGCTTATAAAAGTAGGCTTTGCTGCAGAAAGCGAAGATCTTATTGAAAATGCAACTTATAAGATAACTCAGAAAAATCTGGACTTTATAGTTGCCAACAATATAAATGAAGCGAACAGTGGATTTGGAACAGACACAAATAAAGTCACAATTATCCATGCAGACGGAACTCTTGAGAGATTACCGTTAATGTCAAAATATGAAGTAGGTAATGCAATATTGGACAGAGTAAAGACTGGATTCCACAATTAGAAATTGATTTGGGTAACCTCAGTAATAAAATCCGGAAATTAATATGACCACTACCATAATTGTAATTTCCGATACTCATTGTCATTCATGGGATGAAGTGAGTGAAGACATCAGAAAAAAAGTATCCGAGGCTGACATTGCTGTTCATTGCGGCGATATAGTCAGGCAACCAGTCGTAGACGGTTTTTTGAAAGATGCACAAAAAGGCTATATCGTCCATGGGAATTCGGATCCTACTGAATTAAGAGCGGCACTCCCTTACATAGAAGTATTTGAAGTTGAAGGGGTCAAAATAGGGGCTATACACCCAGCATGGGGTGGACCAGAGTTTCCTCCGGAAGAACTTTTCAAAGATTTTGATGAAGTCCCGGACGTAATTCTATTTGGACATACTCATGTGCCGATGAATAGGCACATTGAAAAAGTTCTTTTCGTGAATCCCGGTCAAGGCTACAGTTCATTTATGGTCGACTGCACTATAGCTGAATTGACAGTGAGAGACGGAGAGGTAGACTCACGAATAATTACAATCAAGAAAAACACTCCATAAAATTGCGATTTATCTGCTCAGATTTATCCAGTTCCATGTATCAAGAGCCGCTGGATGTACCAATCCACCACTTTCTAAAATATTTATTATCCTCAACGACAGATATTGTGAAATCGCTTCATCTAAATTTACCAACGCTGTATCAGCAACGGGTTTTAATTTTGGATTCTTCGACACTTTCCCAGGTTCAATCTTGTCAGAAATGAACACAACTTTTTCAATATCCGACATATAAGGACGACCCGTAGTATGGTGATGAACGGCAGCTATAACATCTTCGTCTGTACAACCATAGTAATCTTTGAGCCAAGCTGCTGCTATAGGACCATGTAAAAGAAGAGGCTCCTTTTTCTCTATTTCACTGGTTTCGATTTGTAATCTCTTTGACTCATCTTCAAGATGTTCTTTATTAAAATGCCGAGCTAGATCGTGAGAAAGTACTCCAAGTTCACATTTTATTTCATCAATCCCATGAATATTAGATATCTCTTTGGCTTTAATTTGAGTCCGTTGAATATGATTTTGCAAACCTTCAGGTAATAAACTTACCTTGTCTTCTATCCGATCAAGCAAATTAGTCATTCCCTAAACCATAGATCCTAATTTATTACCTCCAAGAACATGCAAATGTAAGTGTGGAACTTCCTGACCTGCATCATTTTTCTGATTTAATACGATCCTATAACCTGACTCAGAGATTCCCTCTGATATAGCAAGATTTCTTGCCACAAGATACATGTGCGAAAAAATGTCGAAATTGGATTCAAGTATGTCGGACATATACAAGGTATGTGAGACTGGAATCAATAAAAAATGAATCTCAGAGACGGGATTTATATCTCTTATAGCAAAACATGTCTCGTCACGGTACAGAAACTCTCCAGGTATCTCACGTTTCGATATCTTGCAAAACACACAATCTTCCTGTGTCATCAATCGCTCTCTTTTATCTGGAGAATTAAATATACAATTAAGGAAGTTGCATAACCTCTATACGAACGTTATCAGGAGCTTCTATAAAGGCTATCGCTAAACCATTATCACTGCGAATAGGTCCTTCTAAAGTCTTGGCCCCCAAATTTTCTAATCTGGACAATTCAGAATCAATGTCATCCACTTCTATTCCAAAATGCTCCAATCCCCAATGTGCACCTGAATCTCCTTCCCCCATATCTTCGTTTGTCCGAGCGCTTGAAATATTGATCGCAATTCCGTCCTTTGTCCTACATCTAATGAATCTGTCTCCCTGCGGTCTAGGATTTTCGTCATTCAATATCTCGAATCCGAACGCTTCAACGTACCACTGGGCTGTACTCCCCGGATCTGATGACTTTAAATGGACATGATTGAAAGAATATGACATAAATTTCTCCTATACCCTAACCCCGGGCAATTTAGCTTACATAAGTGCCAATACTATTGAGTAGGAATTAATTTCCTCTAACCGACTTGGCAAATGCCGTTATTTTATCTTTGTCTTTAATACCAGCGTGCTCTACACCGGATGAAACGTCAACAAGCCAAGGAGAAGACATATTAATGGCTTCTTCAACATTTGTTGGAGTAAGACCCCCAGCGAGTATAAATTTGCAATCATCATCTAAATGAGATGTTATAGACCAATCAAAAGTTTTTCCAGTACCTCCTAAACTACCCTCTACCATACGGTCAAGAAGAGGTATAGCCCCGTATCTCGTTACTTCTTCTACGTCCCGTTTGAGTTGATCTATTATCACATCTCTTGGCTGCTCTATTGAAATTTTTACCTGTCTTACAATCGGTATTTCAATATCTTTGCAGTAATCAGAATTTTCACTCCCGCAAAGTTGGACCATATCTAGGCCACAAACTTCTGCGACTCGGTTCACGATATCAGTAGTTTGATTTGCGAACAATCCAACTAGCTCAGGACCACCATTTCCTGTTATTTCACGATATTTTGTAATAATTTCAACAGCTAATTCCAAGGATATTTGTCTTCTAACATTGTCAACAAACACAAATCCCAACAGGGAGGCCCCACACTTCCTAGAATGCACAGCGCTATCAAAATCTCTGAGACCACAAATTTTGAACTTAGTCACAATAATTCCTTTAGTGCAGCAGCCGTATCATCTGAACGGACTAAAGACTCTCCCACCAAAATGGCGTTAATACCATAAGATTTAATACGATCAACATCAGCTTTAGTTGATATCCCGCTTTCGCTAACCGTCAACACACCTCCCGGCACCAATGGCGCGATTCTCTGTGTGACATTTAATGTTGTTTCAAAAGTCCTTAGATCACGATTATTTATCCCAATTAATTCAGCATTACACTTTATAGCAGTTTCTAATTCATGTTCATTATGAACCTCTACCAAGCATTGTAACCACATTGACTTTGCTAGAGACATAAAGTCTAAAATTGTCTTTTCATTCAACATAGACACTATTAGCAAAATTGCATCAGCCCCATTCGCACGAGCTTCATAAATCTGATATGGATCGAAAACAAAGTCCTTCCTTAAGACAGGAATTCCCATGGGTCTGACTAATTTTTGAACTGCATGTAAGTCGTCAATACTACCTTTAAAATGGTCCTCATTAGTGAGTACAGAGATAGCTGCAGCTCCATTTTCACCATATATTCTGGCAAGTTTACTTACATCCAATTCATCTCTAAATAGACCTTTTGATGGTGAAGCTTTCTTTACCTCGGCAATCACTCTAGTTCCAAATCCCATTAATCTACCAGCAAAATTCAATGGAGTGCTCAAAGTGTTTATAGAATTCTCAAGCTCTAGAAGAGATATAGCAGATTTTTGTGCTTCAACTCTAATTTTCTTTGCCGTAACTATTTCCTTTAAAATGTCAGGCGCGTCTGAATTTATCATTCCAATTCCTGACTCAAACCTACAAATTCTTTGAGTTTGCCGATTGCTTTGCCACTATCAATTGAAAATTCTGCAGATCTAATACCATGTTCTATGTCAGGCTCAACTCCAGCAGCGTATAAGGCAGCAGCCGCATTAAGTAAAACAATGTCTCTAGCTGGTCCTCTATCCCCTTTCAAAACATTCTCTATCATATTTGTACTTTGAATGGGGTCATCCGCTCTTATTAAATCAAGATCTCCAAGTGAAACCCCAAGGTCTTCTGGATTTATTGAAAATTCGGACACCTTTCCGGATTCAAGTAGCCATGCAGTGGAAGTAGTAGCTATCGTCACTTCATCAAGCCCATCATCACCATGTACCACCAAGGCCCTAGCTACTCCTAATTTCGCGAGAACAGAAGCCATCAACTCCCCTACGGTAGAATCTGACACTCCAATTAGTTGATTCGTCGCCCCAGCAGGATTAGTAAGTGGGCCAAGAATATTAAAAACAGTCCTGATGCCTATCTCTCTTCTAGGCCCAGCCGCGAATTTCATGGATGGATGAAATACTTGCGCAAACATAAATCCAAAACCGGCGTCATTGATAAGTCGTTCCACAGATTTAGGCGAAAGGTTTATATTTGCACCTAGCTCTTCCAATACATCAGCACTGCCACTACTTCCTGACATGGCTCTATTTCCATGTTTTGCAACTTTAACTCCTGAGCCAGCGACCACAAAAGCGGCACCAGTTGATATATTAAAAGTATTTTTTCCATCCCCTCCGGTTCCACAGGTATCCAGAAGGATTCCATCTACATTAACTTTTAACGACTTCTCTCTCATAACGCTTGCCATCCCGGCAACTTCGTCTACTGTTTCACCCTTAATACGTAATGAAGTCACAAATGCGCCAAATTGTGCCTCGGTAGAGCTCCCTTCCATGATGTGATTCATAGCAATCTTAGATTCTTCAAAAGTGAGATTGTTTCCGTCGATTAATTTCTGTATAAAATCTTGCATAGTCTTCAAACCCAACATTTAACTATTTTCCAATCAGAAAATTCCCAAGTATCTCTTTTCCGTATTGCGTCATTATTGATTCCGGATGAAATTGAATGCCCTGAATATCATATTCCTTATGGCGAAGCCCCATTACAATCCCACTTTCCGTCCATGCAGTCACTTCCAATTCGTCAGGTAAATCCTCTTTGTAAACCACAAGAGAATGGTATCTAATTGCCTCGAAGGGACTAGGAATACCGGAAAATACACCTTCGCCATCATGGTGTATCAATGAAGTCTTACCATGCATGATTTCTCCAGCCTTTCCTACAATGCCTCCAAATGTTTGGCCAACGCATTGATGCCCCAAACAGACACCTAAGACAGGTATTATTGGCCCAAATTCTCTAACAACCTCATTTGAAATGCCGGCCTTATCAGGAGTGCAAGGACCCGGTGAGACAACAATTTTTTCAGGGTTCATGTTTCGTATCTGACCCAAAGTAATTTTGTCATTCCTAACCACGCTAACCTCGGCTCCTAGCTCACATAAATACTGATATAAGTTGTATGTAAAGCTATCGTAATTATCAATAAGGAGAATCATGTAGACACCTATACAGTTTCCTCAGCCGAATCTATTGCTCTCATCAAAGCACTGGCTTTATGCACAGTTTCATCAAATTCAAATCCAGGTTCGCTGTCATAAACGATACCTCCTCCTGCCTGAACATGAGCCACACCATCCTTTATGATCATCGTTCTAATAGTAATACAAGTGTCCATATTTCCTGCAAAGTCAAAATATCCAACTGCCCCTGCATATGGGCCACGTACATCTTTCTCAAGTTCTGTAATTACTTCCATAGCTCGTATTTTTGGGGCTCCGGAGACGGTGCCCGCAGGAAAACAAGCTCTCAAGGCGTCGTAATTAGAATAGCCATCCTCTAATTTACCTTCTACATGTGACACTAAATGCATAACATGAGAATATCTTTCAATTTCCATAATATCCGATGCGACGACGGTGCCAGGTTTACTAACTCTACCAATGTCATTTCTACCTAAATCTAATAGCATGATATGCTCGGCCTTTTCTTTTTCGTCGTTTCTTAATTCACTCTCTAATCTCGTGTCTTCTATTTCATCTTCTGAACGAGGCCTGGTGCCAGCTATAGGATGAGTTGCTACCACCCCATTCTGTACCTGAACCAACATCTCGGGAGAGGCTCCTACTATTTGAAATCCATCAAGGTCCATGTAATACATGTAAGGTGAAGGATTTATAGCCCTCAAAGACCTATATATGTGAAAAGGATGAGCAGAGGTAGTCTTTGAAAACCTCTGAGAAACCACAACCTGTATAACGTCTCCTTCAACTACATATCTTTTACATTTTTCGACCATGTCTTTGTGATACTCAGGGTTCATATTAGATACCATAGGCGAAGATTCATACCCTGAAGACCTAGGTATATCGGCAGGATTCAGTGGTTGATTTAATCTATCCACAATCGAATCAATACGTTCTTTGGCAAGATCGTATGATTCCTCAACATTGTCGGTAATATGTGCATGGCTAATAACTGTGATTTTATGTCTTACATGGTCGAAAACTAAAAAAGTTTTAGTCAACATAAATATAGATTCAGGCAAGTTTAAAGGATCCTCCTCTTGAGAAGGTAAGTCTTCGAAATATCGTACTGATTCATAGGAAAGGTATCCGACCGCACCACCGATAAATTTAGAAATTTTGCCAGGATCAACGAGTGAATACTCAGAGAGCATATTATCAACGAGAGTTAATGGATCAACGGCACCATCTTTCTGCCCAGGACCTGTTACTACAACATCATCTGGCTCAGTACCTATAAAACTGTATCTTGCTATATGTTCTCCGCCTTCAACACTCTCAAGTAAAAATGAATAAGGTGGCTGTGCTACCTTAAGATATGCAGAAACTGGAGTTTCCAAGTCCGCGTCAATTTCTTTGAAGACAGGTATAAGATTACCTTTGCTAGCCAAATGCTTTACTTCCTCTAATGACGGGTAATACATTCTACTGTTCTCCTAAATATGAGCCTCAAATTAAAACAGGGTTAAGACACTATCAAACCCATTTTCTCTTTCATTAGCCGAAGTTTTTGATCAGAAATTGCTCGTGCTTGCTCTGCACCTATTGAGAGCAATCTATCTAATTCCTCCACATCATTAATTAATTGATGATATTTCTCACGTATAGGAGACAATTCCTCTATCACAACTTCAGCGACAGCCTTCTTCAGATCCCCATATCCCCGAGCATCATAAAAATCTCTTTCCACAGATTCTTCTGGCTTCCCTGTTATCACCTTATATATACCTAGTAAATTGTTAACTCCCGCTTTATCCGGATCATCGGAAAATCGAATTTCGTTACTAGAGTCTGTGACCGCCCTCATGAACGATCTTTCAATTTCCTTGGGGTCATCAAGCATTCGTATAGCATGTCCTCTAATGTGAGAATAGCTCTTGGACATTTTGACATTCGGATCGTTTAGGCCCATTACACGGCCACCTATTTCTGGAATCACAGGTTCAGGAATTACAAACGTCTCGCCGTAAATCCTGTTAAATCTTTCTGCTATATCTCGTGCTAATTCCACGTGCTGTTTCTGGTCTTCTCCTACAGGGACCTCTTGAGCATCATAAAGAAGAATATCCCCCGCCATAAGAACTGGATAATCAAGTAAACCTGTGGAGACCCTCTCTTGACCCTTAGATTTGTCTTTAAATTGAGTCATTCTCTCTAGCCATCCGATAGGAGTTACACAATTTAGAAGCCAGCATGATTCTGCATGCGAAGAAACGTGACTCTGTACAAACAAAGTGCTCTTATCCGGGTCAATACCACACGCAAATAAAATTGCGGCAAGTTCCCTTGTTTGTTTTCTCAATTCAATGGGATCAGGAGTCACCGTCAGGGCATGTAAATCAACCACGCAGAAATAATTATCCTTTTCCTCTTGCCTTTCCACCCAACCCTTA
>CAZCOH010000027.1:0-18580 GCA_964500645.1 uncultured Dehalococcoidia bacterium | reverse complement strand
AAACACTGTCTTATGGAACGCGATGCAGTTGGTGCACCATGACAACAATGTGCGACACAATCCTGATGCCACAAAAGTTGGAGGTCACCAGGCCTCCAGTGCATCTATCTCAACCATAATGACTTCCCTGTATTTCGATTTCCTTGAAAAAGGGGACAAGGTATCTATAAAACCCCACGGTTCGCCTATCTATCATGCGATTCAATATTTACTGGGCAACCTGGATATTTCATACATGACAGAACTACGGGCCTTCCATGGACTGCAAGCATATCCAAGCAGAACGAAAGATCCGGATAATGTTGACTTCAGCACCGGATCAGTCGGACTAGGCCCGGTAGCACCTAATTTTTCGTCAATCGTAAGATCCTACGTCGATTCTCATGAATTTGGGCAATCGGATCTTATACAAAAAAATGCTAGATACATATCTATCGTTGGGGACGCTGAATTAGATGAAGGTTCCATATGGGAATCAATTGCTGAACCAGAAATGAGCCAGGCATCCAATATTATCTGGATCGTCGATCTCAACAGACAAAGCCTAGACAGGGTTATACCAGGCATAAGAGTTCGGGCATGGAGGGAAATGTTTGATGCGAACGGTTGGACAGTAATCGATGCCAAATATGGCAAGATACTGGAAAATGCCTTTGCACAACCTAACGGCGAACTGCTTCGAATAGCTATCGATGAAATGACTAACCAGGCGTATCAGAGGTTGTTAAGAGTCGATACTAATGTCATGAGAGAATGGCTGCCAAGCTACAGCCGCTACCCGGATGACATGAAAAGATTGTTATCCCGATGGGATGACACTGAACTCTATGAACTTTTTCATAATCTTGGTGGTCATGACTTTACGATGCTCAGGGAATCTTTTAGACATGCTGACTCAATATCCGGTCCAGCTGTAGTCTTTGCCTATACTTTGAAAGGTTTTAAATTGCCATCGGTGGGTGACCCTCAAAACCATTCAGTAACATTGTCCGAAAAGCAAATGGAAGAATTGAGAATCACCCTTGGAATAGCCAACGGTGCTAACTGGCCGAAACTTGATAGAGGTACTCCAGAAGGTGAACTAACTCTTCAAGTATCGGAAAGACTAACCGATCACAGTGTCGGATCACCTGCTCCCAGTGCTGACATACCCTGGGATTTGGGACGTGGGTACAGCGGAACCATGTCTACTCAACAGATATTCGGTTTAGTACTAACTGACATGTCGAGAAGCCTTGGCGATATTTCAAATAGGATAGTCACTGTAAGTCCTGATGTTGCCAGCTCAACCAACCTTGGAGGGTGGATCAATCGAGTAGGAGTATGGAGAACAGAAGAAGACGAAGAATTGCCAGATGAGGGTATTGTAAGAGCCCTCAACTGGAATGAATCTAAGGACGGACAACATATAGAACTGGGTATATCAGAAAACAATCTGTTCATGATGTTGGGACAATTAGGGACATCTTTTGAGATGAACGGAGAGATGCTGTTCCCAATAGGAACTGTCTATGACCCGTTTATCCGACGTGGGTTAGATGCATTTGTTTACAGTGTGTATGGTGGCGGAAAATTTATCGTCGTCGGAACTCCATCAGGACTCAGCCTTGCACCCGAGGGAGGCGCTCACCAATCTATGATGACACCCTCTATCGGTGCCGAGATGCCCACACTGGACGCCTACGAACCTTGCTTTGGACAAGAGCTTGAATGGATTATGTTATCTGCCCTCCATCAAATTAGAAAAAGGGGACGCTGCACTTATTTAAGGCTTACAAGTAAGCCTGTAGACCAGGGCATTATGAGCATGCCAGACGATCCTGCCGAACTTGAAAAACTCAGGCTTCAAGTACTCAATGGGGCTTATTGCCTGGTAGACATGAGTTCGCAACCTGGGTTTAATCCCGAAAGTAATGTAGTAAACGTCTTCGTTTCCGGAGCCATGGTTCCCGAAGCATATAAAGCCAGTCAATCCCTCACAAAGGAAGGAATATTTACCAACGTTATTAACGTCACAGGTCCTGGTCCCTTATACAGAAAATACAATGACTACACTAGGGAAACCATCAGAACAGGAAAAGATTTATCAAAAGGGGTTTCTCACTTAATGCCTGGAGCTATCCCTGGTGCTCCAGTAGTAACAATAGCGGATGCCCACCCTCATTCATTAGCCTGGATAGGTTCAGCTTTGGGCAGTAAAACAATCCCATTAGGAGTCGATGAATGGGGGCAATCAGGCAATCGTGAAGACCTATATAGAGAATATGGAACAGACTCAGAGTCCATAATTAACGCCTGTTTCGCAGCTCTAGATATCTAGAAAGTGACAAGCCGAACAAACAGTATTTAAATTAATAGTATCAGCCGGTTGTGCTAAACTTTGCCTTCAAATTTAGTAATTACTGACCTTGGAGAATATTCATATGACCAAAATACTTGTGGTCCACGGAGCAGGAATTAACATGAGAGGAAAATTTCAAGTCGAAATTTTCGGAACTGCAACCATGGATGACTACAGCAAACAAATTCAGGAATATTCCTCTGAATTGGGAGTTGAAGTAGATATATTTCATTCCAATATAGAAGGAGAGGTAATCAATAAGTTCTACCAGGCACATGAGGATGGGTATGATGCTGCGATCATAAATCCTGCAGGATATCAATCAGGGTACCCCGCTCTTTCTGCTGCCCTGACCCAGGTCGCATTTCCAACTATTGAAGTACACATATCAAACCCTGCAGCCAGGGGTAACGTTTCACAAATAGCTCCTTCATGTAAAGGAGTGATCACAGGCTTTGGCCTTTTTGGATATTACATCGCCATCAAGGCAATAATTGATATGAGTGATCAGAAGTCCTGAGAGCTTCTTAAAAAATTCTAATCTAGTCAAAGAACACCAGGAATAAAAACGGGAGAATAGCCGTGGTATTTCACAAAACCAAAATAATCATATCTACAGCATTCGCGATTTTATTAATCGCAGGTTTTGCTTGCGGAAGCAGTTCGGAATCCGACACAGAGTCAAGTACTACAGCAGCAGTTCCTGCCCCACAGCCTACTGCTGTTCCTACGGTGGCACCTGTTGCAGCACCAACAAGCACACCTGAACCTCCTAAGACCAAATCATATGATTCTCCACCAGAGATGACGATTGATGAGACCAAAGATTACACCGCTGTTTTCGAACTAGAAAAAGGTGCAAGCTTTACAGTAGACCTTTATGAACAATGGGCCCCGATCACAGTAAACAATTTTGTGTTTTTGGCAAACGACGGGTTTTATGATGGGGTAACTTTCCACAGGGTAATACCAGACTTCATGGCACAATCAGGAGACCCTACGGGCACAGGGTCAGGGGGACCAGGATATACATTTGAAAACGAATTCCATAAAAAGGCTCGCCACAATGGTCCCGGTATCTTGTCCATGGCCAACAGGGGTATGCAGAACGGCAAAGGAACCAATGGAAGCCAATTCTTTATTACATTTGTTGACACGTCTTTCCTAGATGGTTACAACAGCTTCAGTCAGGAAAAGGATTGTAATCAATCAGGGGAATCGTGCCACTCCGTATTTGGAAAAGTAACTGATGGAATGGATGTAGTAAATGCGATAACAGTCAGGGATCCATCATCAGCGACAATCCCCGGAGACATTATCAAAACGATTAGAATAGTTTCTGAATAGCATCAACCATAAAACCCGGTGCCTGCAAGATCAACGTGCACCGGGTTTTATATTTATTGGCAATCGATTTTCATTATTTAGTCATCGCCAAAAGTTGATTCGGGCGAAGGATCATTGTTAACACCAGTTACGAAATTAAATAATCTTCCTCTAGTTCCAATCCATGTACGATCCTTCAAGACGACTTCACCTACTATGGGCTGATTATCGACTCTTACAGTTGGGGAAACACTGACACTGTACATTTCAACACGATCGCCGTTAAACCTAAATGTAATCCCATCAAGTTCCAAAATCCCAGTCTCACTTCCATGTACAACACTTGGAGTAAAAATGCTTCTAAACCTGGAACGTTTCAAGTTCGTGAAGTCTACGAGAGTATTTGAAGTCTCATTACTCAATATCCCAAATGGCCTGGTAAGCGATCTTTGATATAGGGTCAATGCAAGTAACAAGGCGGCGATGGCTACAGGAATTCCTACGAGCTCTATGGGAATCTGGAACCCACCATTTTGGTCCACTATAACCGGATTAGGAACAACACTGGTTACAACGTTATTCTCATATGGAGTTGGTGGAACCACAGGTATCTTAATTGCGTCGAGGGTCAATGTATCAGCCACATACATATGCAATCGTCCCGCATAATTTATATCCAAGCTCATTGTGAGAGAGGTTATACCGTCACTTTTGGGAGTGAATGCAACATCATACATCCACGCTCTCCCATCTTGTGTTAACTCTCTAGGAATGAGTTCTAATATCCCTGAGTCCGTTCCTTCATTACTAGAACCTAGAGTGATTGAGTCTGGCGTTACAGCGACTGGTTCTCCTGCCACATTCACCAAGACATTGGCAACAACCGCTGTATTTCCTGCATATAACTGACTTGTGTTTAAAGTAGTAACCTCAAGACTTGGAAAAGGTTGTGTTTTAAACTCTCTCGATTCAGTAAGTGTATTATCCAGTCCTGACCATCCAAGGTTCAAAACCACCTCATACAAACCTGCCAAATCTGACATTGGGATTGAGGTTGAATAGTACCCATCGCCTGCTGTGACATCACCTTCCTTACCAATATCATTAAGGCTATAAACCACTTCATTTCCTGTAGGCCCAGTTACTGTTGCTTTCATCACAGCGTCAACACCAGGTGAAACCATAACTCCTTCATCAGTCACATATGCAGTAATCGTCACTGGTTCCCCAGTGGGCATAATCTTGTCATTTATAAGATTTAATCTGTACTTGTTTGTCGCAAAATGCCAGGCACTCACTGACCCGTCGATTCCTTTGGCGTCAACACTCCAGGTACCGGGAGACGGATCCTCTAATTCCCATATCACCGCATATGGGGTTTCTAATACTCTGGATGAAGTTCGATCCCCAGCAGAAGCTTCGATTCCATTTGGATTATTAAGTCTTAGCGATCCAGAAGAATCATTTTTAAAGAAAAGCAGAGTTAAGTCTTTTGTGCCTGGTGCAACATTTACCTTCGTTTTTAAAACATCTGATACAGCTAAATTGCCATTTCCGGACTCCATGAGGGAACCAAGAGAATTTTTGCTCATCAGGTAATCAGTGATCTCTTTCAATCCTCCAGTCGCATTCAACAGATAAGATTCAGAACCAGTATTACTGGAAATTCTATCTAACACATTAATCATACTTACCGAGGAATTTTCCGTTGTGACACCTGTGATTTTCCAGTCGTTTTCTGAAAACAAATCTGATAATGGATCAAGGTATTTAGCAGCGTATGTAGAATCCGATTCGATTTCACCATTCCCTATAAGATACAGAGTGGACCCAACGGGAGCAGATCCTAAAGCCAAAAAATTGTAAGCCTCGGACAAGGTACCTGGCATATCAACACTCAACCCATTTTGGTGAGCATTAACAAGGGTATCAAGAGCGACGTTTATATTAGAGAAATTTATGTCACCTGATTTATAGGGCCCATAAAACACCTCAGGCGTATCCATTGTTGATAGATAATAATCACCGACACCAAAAGTTGATAACAATCCCATAAGAGATTCCATCATATTTTTGCCAGATTCCTCTGATGTGACATCCATATCCAGCATCAGAATATTTATTCTGTTTGAGGGTTTACCAGCACCTTCATCGGCAAAAACCGCCGTCGTGGTAACCATTCCAATGATTAAAGATATTGCAAGAAAGCCGGCTTGGATCAATAATTTCATTTGGTACCTCCGTCCACTTTAGAAATTAGAGACCATCCGCCTTCTGGTCAATGAGAAACGAGTTCACTTTTACGACAAAAATATCAGATCATTAATGCCAACAAACAATAGTTGTGTAAATAAGATTTTTATGAGTAACAGCTTCTACACTATATTCGTCATGGCATTGCTGATTTTTACTTCGTGTACACAATCTGACCAAACACAAAACGAAAAAATAATAGAAGGATATGTAACCAATGTGTCCGCAGCAAATCTGCTTACTGTCGACTGGTTCGAAATTGAGACAAATTCAGGGGAATTAATGCGTTTTGAAGTCAAAGGTTCTATCGGTTCATTCACCCCATCTCATATGAGGCAACATATGTTGATCGGAGATCCGGTAGTAATTACGTATTACGAAAACGGCGAGAAATTTAATGCTTCTATGGTCGAGGATATTGAATCCCAAAATGGTCGTTTACACTAGATCAGTCTACCCGACTCGTCTTGGGCCTGTACCTGAATATGAGAAAAACAGTACCAAAAACTAATACTGCAAATACGAATATGAAAAACAAGCCCGCCTCGGTTCCAGACACGATACTTTCTCCGCTTACATTCAAAAGAAAGTACACACTGGATTCTTTTCCGGGAATAGTCTCTATTTTTACTTCAGCTGCCCACGTCCCTTCTCGATAAAAAGTTAAATTAGCATCATACATAGTAGGGGAAGAAGGTGAATTAACAGCCCGAGACTGGAAGCCGTCTTCTTCAAGATGAACAAGCAAGGTAACAAGCGCTTCCACGATTGGTTCCCCCGATTCAAGTTCAGTAGGTTGGATCGTGAAATGAACCTGACCAACAGCCAAATCATGAGGTAAAGTTTTTACGGAGATCCCATACCCGTCGACAGAACCTTTAAAAACTTCCCTCATATCACCGTGTGCAAAAACAGTTGTCGACTGCAAGTAAAGTAGACCGACAATCACAGCTAAGCAGGAAAGTAAAACAAAAGGGAATTTCTTCAAAGTTGGTTAACTCCAAGGTTTGGTGGGCCCGGCAGGGATCGAACCTGCGACTAATCGGTTATGAGCCGACCGCTCTAACCACTGAGCTACGGGCCCAAATAATACGTAATCCTCAATATAAAACCCAACAAAGAGTTTCTACTAAACGGAATAAATGAAGTCGAAACCTCAATACTCATAACGAAGTAATTGTCTTTTACATACGTAACATCGTCAAGGATCAACAGGAAATCTGAGAAAATTTATAAAAAGCTCCTAATAACACCCAAGGAAAATCATAAAAGTTTAAAACCTACGAATAGAAAATTAAGTGTTCGTTATTTGTAAATAATTTTCTTGATAAATCCGATGCCAAAAATTCCCGAAGAAAAAAGCGCGATGGAAGGCCCAGAAGGCAAGTTCAAATAATAAGACAGATAAAGCCCTCCGAGAGCCGAAATGACCCCGAAAACAATTGCCAAAATAACAACGTTATCAAATTTCTTAGCTATCAGGCTAGCTGCAGCGGCCGGTGTGATTAACATCCCAACTACCAAGATCACCCCTACCACCTGCAAGGCTAGTACAATCACAACAGAAATTAGTACCAACATTAAATAATCTAATTTTTGTGCCGGTACCCCTGAAACAACAGCACCTTGGAAGTCAAAACCAATAAAAATAAATCTCTTGTAAAACACCACCATAAATACTGAAAGGATAGCCGTCGCTGAAACTGTTACGTAAACATCCGAGGATGAAGTACTAAGGACTTGACCCAACAAAATCTCTTCTATGCTGACAGCAATACCACCAACTAGATACACCACTAGCATACCCACGGAAAAAAGAGTAGCGAAAAGTATACCAACGGACGTGTCAGTTGAGACGTTAGTCTTCCGAACTAAATACCCAATCAGCAACGCCACTAAAATTGCATTGGGAGCCGCACCAAACAGTGGACTTACACCGATTGCATATGCCGCAACCATGCCAGGCATAACAGCATGAGCAAGAGCATCACTCATAAATCCCATTTCACGATTTATAACGAATGATCCAAGAAGCGGGCACATTATCCCTACCATAACACTGGCAATTAAAGCCCTTACCATAAAAGAATACTGAAAAGGATCGAGGAAAATATCAATCATCGGACCCATGTGTTCCTAGTCGATGATCTGAAAACATGAGTTCGTGAGATCCATATAGTTCTGTTAATACAGCTTCCGTGAAAACTGACTCTGCATGACCATGAGCACATATATGCCTATTCAGACAAATTACTTCGTCAAATCTGTCAGCTATAGTATTAAGATCGTGAGTTGAAAGGAGTATGGTAGTGCCTTCATCTCTTAGGTCTTTCAGCACTTCCATCAACCCATGCTGGGAAGCCACATCCACCCCGCTGAAAGCTTCATCTAGGAGCAATATGTCGGATTCTTGAGCAAGTGCTCTTGCTATAAATGTCCTTTGGCGCTGCCCTCCAGATAGGTTCTTAACTAACTGATCTCGAGCCTCCCACATATCCACTTTTCTTATGGATTCTTCAACAAAAGGACTATCAACGAATCCTAATTTTTGAAGCAGAGAACCGTTGTTCAGCAGACCCAGGGCGACGACATCTTTTACAGTTAGAGGAAATCTCCAATTAACGAGTTCTCTCTGAGGTACGTAACTTATTCGAGAACCCGCCTCATTTGGCTTGACACCGTTGATCCAAATATCCCCATGAGCGATATCCTGGACACCTACTAAGGCATTGAAAAGAGTGCTCTTACCTCCGCCATTAGGTCCAACCACGGCCGTAAAAACTCCCCTTCCCACAGTAAATGTAACATCATCTAATACGAGAAGATTACCGAATTCCACACACACATCACAGCATTCAATAGCCCACTCAGACTCTTGTTTATCAATAATCTGAGTGGACATTAGTTATACCCTTTCCTAATTTAGTCGGACAAAGCCTCTACAATGAGGCTTACGTTCCTTTTCATAAATTCAATGTATGTATCACCCTCGCCGACCAAACCTTCAACATTCAGCCCAGTCACAACCTTAACACCTGTTTCCTCAGCGACCGCTTCGGCAAATCTGGCTGACACTGTATCAGCGACGAGAATCGCCCGAACTGATTCTTCTTTAACGGTTTCTATCGCCTCAACAAGGTCGGCAGGATTTAACTGATCACTATCCTGTAGTGTCGGAATAATAGAGCCGACAATACTGACAGGATACTTATCCTCTAAATATGCCAACGAATCGTGTGTGGTCATAAACGCCCGCCCCGTGACTTTACCAAATTCTGCCATCACATACGAATCCATTTCACTTACTTTCTCTTTGTAAACGTTCGCGTTTTGGTTGTAATAATCACTAGATGCAGCATCAAGCGCTGACAATTCAGATGCAATTACGTCAATGAGTATGGCGACTCGTGCAGGATCAAACCAGAAATGCGGGTCATCATACTTCTTTTCAGAGTCATGTTCGTCATGCTCTTCGTCTTCATCATGCTCGTCGTGTTCTTCGTCCTCGTCGTGCTTCTCATGCTCGTCATGCTCTTCGCCTTCATCATGCTCGTCGTGCTCATCTCCATGACCGTGACCATGGTGACTATGCTCATTGGAAGACTTTACAGGAGTAATGAATGTCCCCAGTTCCACGAGGTTAATGTCATCATCATTAGAAAGTAATTTCGCCAACCAGCTTTCCTCATATCCCAGGCCTACAACAAAGACAATATCAGAATCACTGATGACCGAAATATCCTTTGCTCCAAGTTTATAGGAATGGGGATCAACACCCTCGGGTACAACAGATTTGACCTCTACCCTATCGCCCCCAACATTCTCTACCCAATCGGCCAAAATCGATGTAGAACCCATCACTGCTATGGTAGCTCTAGCTTCCTCGCTGACCGCAGTTGTAGCCACCGACGCATCGGACAGGGCACTCTGACTACTTGCAGTTTCTTCGGGTGAGCCACATGCGAATGCGAATGTAAGAAGAAATAGAAAAAAAAGATTGAAGGTTAGTTTGGTCATTGCCCACCTCTATAATTGCAATTAGACAGGCCCTAGTAATGGAAGTAACTAGAGCTAATAGTGCCCTGCCCTTGAATAAATTTATTTGAGAATAATTCTCATTCTTAAAAATATAATGCCATTTTGCAAAGGTGTCAAGCCTCAATATGTTTTTTGTCGAATCGTAAAAATCAAACGTCTAAATTACCCGAATCAATAGATTTTTTTACTACTGAAATGATCTCTTTTGGTACCCTTTCTAAATATGAATCCGGACCAGGATCTGGAGTTGGAGGATTGGGTATTGGTTGTAGAACTACATATTCAAAATCTATTCCCAAAACACTTGCTTCAGAAATGATTTCGACGAGTTGTGTTGATATAGATTTTGCATCCCCGATTAAGGCAAATGAACGGGCATGCTCGGGCGAAAGAAAGTCAACGGCTCTACCGCTCTCTTCAAGTTTTGTATGATGATGAAAATCGGGCCATATCCCCTCTTCTTCCTTTATTACATCAGGATGCGGTCCAGGCCAATGCATGTTGAGATTTTTCAAAAGCATCGGAGAGTATTCATAGTATCCAGCCGCCATTGACTTACCCATCATCATCGCTTTACCTTCCTCTTCAACAAACACAGTATGAAATACTGCACCCAGTTTTACGGAAGCGGGATCTCTCCCAGATTTCTCAGCCCCTCTATTAATATTTAGAGCGGCTATTTTTATATTCTCAATATTGGTTCCAACACGTATAAAAACTCCGTCAGCACAACCTCCAGCCATTTCCAAAGTCCTCGGCCCTCCTGCAGCTAACCACACCGGAACGTCTTGACGGAAAGGCAATACAGATGGTCGTCCTGAACCTATCTCAACCGGATCGCCTGTTAACAAAGATTTTAAAAGAATCGTCGAATCCCTTAGTTCATTGATCTTCGCAGGCTTCAATCCCGATAATCTGACCGCAGTATCACCGATACCGCAGGCAATAATAGTTCTTGCATGAGCATGTTCTGCAACTGTTGAAATGCTTGAAGCAGTTACAGATGGATGCCTGGTAACAGGATTAGTAAGAAGTGGCCCTATAACAATCTCTTGTGTCTCGATTGCAGCAGCATAGAGAAGAACGTAAGTATCACGTCTTCTTAGCTGTGAATCCGGAAGGAATGCAGCGTCCCATCCAAAGGATTCAGCCCTCGCAACATCAGCCGCGTAAGCACTAACTGAGGAGGTGTCATGCCGGTTAAGTCCGAATTTAGGAGTCTTAATTTTCATATCTAATATAACCTCTGATATATATCTAAACTATTAGAGAATCATGATGAACCACACAAGATTTTCATAATAATATTAATTAGTAGGAGTTTTTACATCGCCTTTAATATATAGTGTGATTAATTTGGGGAGAAACATGTCACATCTAAAAGTTCCCATACACATAAGAAACGTCGTTGTGGTCGTAGTATTAGTCTCCGCATTCGCCCTTTCATTTTGGGGAATAAGCAACACATTTGCTGATGACGGTCCCGAACAAAACGTTCATCAAGATACAGCAGAAGCACCTGATGACACAGAAAATAAAATCCCAAAACATTTAAAAATCAAAAAATCTGCAAATCCAGATGACTTGAAATTAAAAATACAAAGCGCACTTGAAGCCGGAAAGATCACTCAAGAAGAGGCTGAAGCAAAGTTACAACACCTTGAGAAAATGACCGAAAAAGGTCATATGAAAAAGAGCTGGCTCAATCACAGAAAACCATACGTGAACCCAGATGACCTGAAATTAAAGACAACCCAATAAGTTCTACAAAAAACTTGATGAGCGATTTGAACCCCAAAATTTCATGAACTACAATCAATCGTAAATGCAATCTTCACAGAATCAATCCAGAAATTTGTTAAGCTCAAAAAAAGCTTCAATTACTAATCCACGGCTCATAGTACTCGACATTTTACTGAAAGAGAATCGCCCTTTGACAATTGATCAGTTACTTAAAATTTCTGAAGGTGATATAGCTCAGTCATCCCTCTACAGAGTAATAAATGACCTAAAGGAATTCGACCTGATATCTGAATTCACAACGCCTGAGAATACGATGGTTGTTGAGTTGAACACAAAAGACAGCAATCATCATCATCACTTATTTTGCAGGGAATGTGGTTCTATCACTGACATAGAAATAAACCATCAACTCGAGTCGGAACTAGAAAAAGAAACGTTAAAGATTGAAAAAGAACAAAATTTCCTCATTGAATCACATTCGCTTGAATTATTTGGAAAGTGCGTTACGTGTGTAGGAAATCAACAGATATAAGATTAGTCTGCTTGTGATTGCCTTAACTTGTACCTCACATGTGGTGTCTGAGATGTTTTTGACTAAACCAGAGGACAACACTCACAAGTATCAATAATGCACCCATCAATCCAACTGAAAACTGAGCATTAACTAATTGGGCAAGAAGGCCTGCTGGTAAAACTCCAAGTGGCATTAAAGCAAATATCAGCATAAAAATACTCATCACCCGTCCCCGGTATTCGTCTTCGACTTCTTCCATGATTATCACCTGGTTCAAAGTCTGCCTTAGTGCATCACCGAGGCCCAAAAGGATCATAATACCTGTTGCTGCTATGTAAACAGGTATGCCAGCCACTAAGACAAGGGCTATCCCGGAAAGAAAGCCACTAACAAGAAGGATGATGCCTCGTCTCCACTTGCCGATTGCGGCAATGAAGACGGATCCTACAATAGCTCCAACCCCTGCGAGAGTGACTAATAATCCCATCGACTCAGGCCCCAACCCGTAAATATCCACAACGAATACAGGTAGGATAAATCGAAATGGCATCGACAGAAGTGTTGTCAGTAGCCCAAGAATTAACAACCCGAAAATCATTCTATTCCGCAGGGCGTATGAAACACCAATCTTAATATCTGATAGCACATCAGTTTTCTTACGCTCTCCTGTAATTTTTGGAACCCTAACTAAACCGGTGAATATAAAGGCCAAAACACAACATACAGAGATCAATACATACACCCCCTGTGGTCCTATTACGTTATAAAGACCTCCACCAATTGCGGGAGATATCAGGGTCGTTGCACTCATAGCTGCGGCATCCAGTGAAAATGCGTTAGAAATACTTTCCTTACCTATAAGTTGAGGAACTAGTGCCTGTCTAGCCGGCATCAAGAAAGAGAAAAGTGCTCCCTGTAACATGGACACCGACAGCAGATGCACCCAGGTAATTGTGTCCATAGCAATTGAGACAGCTATGAAAACTGCGAGTATGAAAGCTATAGAATGCCCTATCTGAATGATGATTTTTTTCTCCACGCGATCTGCAAGAGCTCCACCAAATAGAGCCAATATCAACATAGGCATTGCAAATCCTGCATTAACCAAACCGAGTAAAAATGGTGAGGATGTGATTTCATATGCTAGGTAACTTCTAACCACCATTTGCATCTGCATGGATGTCATCAAAAAAAGCATCCCCAACCAAAGATACCTAAATTCCCGATATTTTAAGGAACTTAACGTCCTTCCCCATAGAGTCGAATCTGTTTGGTTGCTTGAAGGGGTAACTTGCTGCAAACTTTCGGACATGGAATTCTGACTGTTATTTTCACTCATAGAGATTTTCGCCACGCCACGAGATGGCAAAAAATGAGTAAATCCATTTTTCACGAAAGGATAAACTGACTTTATTTACTGAATTTTTAGAAAAAATTTTTTTAACTTATCTTTGGTAATCTAGATCTAGTTGACAATGATATATCTGTAATTAGATGAACATAAAATCTTCATTCGGTCAAAGTATCTCTATCCAATCCAAGCAAATCGATCATCGGATTTTTTCCAGTATCCAGCATTTTATTCACAATCACACCCGTAATCGGACTTAAAAATATCCCCCACATATAGTGTCCAGTAGCAACTATTACCCGATCACTACCTGGTAGAAAGTCAATAATCGGCAGTCCGTCACTTGCTGCAGGCCGTAAACCAGATATAGACCAGTTGAATGTGGCATTACCCAAGGCTGGCATTAAAGATGTGATTTCATTCATGATTGACTTTATTCCATCAGCTGTAACTCTATTAT
Source organism: uncultured Dehalococcoidia bacterium (assembly GCA_964500645.1). GTDB lineage: Bacteria > Chloroflexota > Dehalococcoidia > Lucifugimonadales > UBA826 > CAYFIW01. The sequence continues at coordinate 4,554 of CAZCOH010000027.1, read as the reverse complement.
CAAAACCTTTTTCTTCCTGTGTGACACCAGCCATCACTGATCCATCGTTTCTTGGCACAATAACCCCTGAATTGCCTTTCACAACAGTTTGAACTTTTTGAAAATCGGGGGATAAGTTCAAGTTCTGACCTTTTATCGGCCTAACAGGTAAATTTATCTTTAGATTAGTCAGCAAAGATGGGGTCCATGCCCCAGCAGCGACGATCAACTTAGAGGAATAAAATGTCCCAGACCTTGTAGTCACCTTAATTGTTTCATTGCCGGAATTGTCTATCTCTATGACCTCAGAGCCAATCTCCACACTTGAGTTATAAAAAATAGCGGCTTTAGAGAATGCTTCACTTAACCTTTGATTATTAACTCTTGCAGTGTTTGGGCGATAAATTGCCCCTAGTACATTGTTTGATACTTCAGGCTCAAGATTGTGAATTTGGGATGTCGTCAACCATTCGCTTCCGCAACACGAGTCACGACACTTTTCATTCATGTGAAAAAAATCGTCGGACGATTTCTCATCAAATGAGAGAATTAACTCTCCAGACCTTTCAACCTCAACGTCTATGCCAGTAAGATTTTCGATTTCATCTGCAACATGCAAAAAAGTGTTCATGCTCTCTTCCATGAAATCACGTCCCAATTCTGGAAAATGACTATCTAGAGTACCTGATGCAGCCGACGATGCTTGTCCCCCTATTTCCCCTCTCTCCAACATCAGTACTTTCTTCCCTGACTTTGCTAGCTGAAAAGTCACTGAAGCTCCCACAACACCACCCCCGATTACAATTGCATCAAATTCTAAAACCATGACTTACTCCAGGGTAGTAATAATACTTGTCAGGATATCTACCATTAGAACTTTCACCATTCCAATGGCATAAATTTATAATGGCTATTCATCCAACCAGCTCTACACCAATATCACTACCCAAACCCTCCAAAAGTTTTCGTTCTCCATCACCCAGATTCTCCCAGATGAAATCATAAATCCACCGAGGATGTTCACTGTTTTCCTCGTACAAAAGTTTCCGAACACAGTCCATTTGTTGCTCGACAGTCATATGCTCTTTAACGAGAGGTAATACAAAAGCCTCTTCATTTTCAAAATGATCATACTCCGCAACCTTTAACGCCATTACGCTTTTGTAAAGATGACGTCTAAGTTGTGACTGGACGTTGTCAGATCCCAATAATTTCCTGACCACTTCCTCCACTTCTTTTACTCTTTGCATAACTAAAGCATGATTTTCTTCTTCCATGGCCAAAACTTCCGAAGTAGCAATATTTGGTAGGATCCTAGAATTATTCTCCTTAATATGCTCTCTAATCTCGTCACCCTCCTCCCTAATATCAACATGTTCTTTCTCGTTATCTCGTAGTGGGTAACGGCCATCCTGCAATTCCTTGTCCTTATCCTTGAGAGGGCCTGTCATATATTCATCCTCTGTCAAAGTATGATAAAAAAGGTGTTTAAGCCATTCATCCAAGGCAACTTTGAAAGCACTTAGATCCCCCCCTGATTGAGCCTCCATAGCCAGATCTCCCACCTTATCCGAGTGCAGCAGGAAAACTTTGTGCATCAGAAACATCACATCTATAGGGGTTTCCAAATTCTGTAGTTCTTCAGTGTAAAGCGGCATTTTGAAAACTTGCTCCTTATCGGCAAAGGTCTATAAGTTCGCAGCCATTCCATTAAGGTACGGCATTAAATCTTTATTTTCCTCCAAAATTCCTTTATTGCATTTTTCACGATCAAGACAGCTTAGAAAACAAATCAACAGTTCTGCATGATCCATAAAATTTACAGCTAACGCAGTGATTGCATAATTTAGATGGTGTCTTATCCTTGGTATTAATACACCTCCATCAGTTTCTTCATGAATCACATTTAATACAGACTCGACTGATAGCATAACTTGTTCCTCATTGTCACCAATGATAGATAATAAGTCCCGAGTCAAATCTGGTGAGGTATCGATACCATATACTTCAGATAAGTCTATTGGACCACCAAACTCGCCATTTGTATGAAACTCTCTCACTTCGAGATACTCGCCAAATGCCTGTATCCATCTAGTTAGATGAACTTCAATACCACCAAGGCTTTGAGTAGTCCCTACCCTGTCAACATTATCCTCGAGATTAATCAGATCCAATTGTAGAGCTCTCGAACCGATTTCTAGCGAACAATTTGCCAATGTGGTTACACCTTAAAATTAAATAGCCTACTTAGACTATGATGATTTAATAGTAGATCTGTAAATTTTCCTACTACCTCAACATTTTCTATTAAGAATGTGTTACTTTCAAGGTCATAAATTAGTCATAATGTATCTGACGATATTTTGAACGCACCTAAATTCAGGTTACCCATAGAGGAGTAAAAATGACAGATTTAAAATTTGGAGCTTTTCTCGCACCCCACCATCCAATTGGCGAAAATCCCACTCTTCAATTGCAAAGTGATTTAGAATTAGCTGCCCATTTAGACCACTTGGGATTTGACGAATTTTGGTGTGGGGAACACCATTCTACCGGATGGGAGGTAATAGCTTCTCCTGAAGTTTTTTTAGCTGCTGCAGCGGAGCGTACTCAAAGAATTAAACTCGGAACCGGGGTAATATCATTGCCCTATCACCACCCGTTCATGGTAGCCCAAAGAATTGTTCAATTAGACCATCAATCAAGAGGCCGAGTAATATTTGGCTCTGGACCAGGTGCACTGCCATCTGATGCGCATACCCTCGGGATTGACCCAATGCTTTTAAGAGACAGGCAAGACGAAGCAATGGGAATAATCAGAAAACTCTTTGTATCAGAAGAGCGATTTAGTTATGAGTCTGAATGGTTCAAATTACAAGATGCCAAGCTACAAATGAAGCCCCTACAAAAAGATATCGAATTCGCTGTGGCATCTATTAGAAGCCCATCAGGAATGACTTTAGCCGGTAAACACAATGCAGGAGTTCTTTCAATCGGAGCTATGACAGAGTCTGGTATACAGGCTCTTCCTCTCCAATGGGGTTTCGCTGAAGAATCAGCTCAAAAACATGGGAACATAGTTGACAGAAAGAATTGGCGAATCGTTATGAGTTGGCACATCGCTGAAACGAGAGAGAAAGCGAGAGATCAGGCCGGAGAAGGACTGATGAGGCATAATAATGAATATACTGTCAGAACACTTCGCGGCGGTGACGGACCTATTTATAAAAACCCAAATGAGGCGGTGGATGACGTCGCTTTCGGTGATAAAAGTATTGCTGTTATCGGCACTCCAGACGATCTATTAGAACGCATTCAACAAATGTTAGATTTGACCGGTGGATTTGGCTGCTTAATAGGTTTCGCTCACGATTGGGCCAACAGGGAAGACACAAAGAAAAGTTGGGATCTTGTAGCTAGATATGTTGTACCTGAAGTTAATGGAATGCTAACTAGCTATAGAGAATCTCACAATTTCGTAACCGAAAATAGAGATTATTGGAATAGAGCTAATGATGCGGTTATGAACAAAATCCAAGAAAACAGTCTGGCAGCAGATGTTATGGAACGAGAGGGATTACAGGGGGAAAAATCCAATCTCGGCATCGGTGGTCACTTAAAAAAGTAAATATATCTTTCACAATGGCTATTTATAGAATTACCCGTTAAAGAAATAATAAGATATTCTCCGACCTTTTACACATAAAACAAACTTATCAACTCGACCCAAATTATTAGTCGACTCAAGTATAATCCAGAGGCTGATAGCTTCAATATTACTTAACTTAGAGCGCGAAACTGATATGTTTGTGCCTGATATGTTTGTGCCTGACAATACATACGGCCCGAATTTCTGAATTAAGGAGACAGATATGCCGATCGATCCGAACAGAGAATCCTGGAAACCAGGTATGCCCTGGGAAAAAGCCCTCGAGGATATGGATTACGTCAAAAAGATTGCAAAAGAACTCGGAGGCGAAGATCGTGTAAAAAGACACCACGAAAGAGGGTTCTATACTGTTCGGGAACGCATAGATAAAATTGCTGACCCGGGAAGCTTCGTAGAGTATGGACCAATGGTTGGTGCCGCAGAATTTGATGATGACGGCAACCTTACAGAATTCACACCAGGCGCATATGTGATGGGCCTAGCAGAAATTAACGGTAGACCTGTTGCTTTGGGGGGAGATGATTTCACAATATCTGGAGGGAGTCCCCATAACGTCCATAAAGCACCTAGCGACTTTGTTCAGCCTTTGGCGATGCAATATGGAATACCCTATGTCCAGTTAATTCAAGGGGCCGGCCATAGTTCAAAAGCTGACGAAGCAAAAGGACACATGGGACTGCCAAACGGTGGCATGTGGTGGAAAAACATAGAAGTTCTAGGAAGGGTTCCCTGTGCTGCCGGAGTAATGGGTGCCGTTGCCGGTTGGCCTGCTGCTCATGCTTTGATGTCCCATTTCACGGTCATGGTCAAAGAACAATCTCAGATATTCCCCTCGGGACCTCCCGTAGTGCAAAGAGCTATAGGGGAAACTCTCAGCAAGGAAGAACTCGGTGGATATAAGATGC
>CAZCOH010000026.1:10147-20178 GCA_964500645.1 uncultured Dehalococcoidia bacterium | reverse complement strand
GAGCGGCGTTCGACATCAGTGGTGGAAGATCAACTTATTAATGTAAATAAACACACACAAGCAAAAATTTAGTTATTTCACGCTAATGGCGTCGCCAACAGAAATTAATCCTCCCTTTTCGGCATATGCAAGCATGCCTCTTTGGCCATCCAATTCATTCTGCAAGCCCGCTCTTATCTCATCCATACGAGCACATGGCTCGCATTCCCCCGTTATCTCCAATACTACCTCTCGCCCTATAGATACCCTATCGCCAGCATCTATCGATGAAAAATCCATGCCAACAACAGTGATATTTTCACGAATTATCCCATCGTCCAAAGAAAAATTACCTAATGTTTCACGATCCATAATGAGTATTTGTCGTCTCGATCGCGAGCCATCTACTTTTAGATGTCTATCACCTTCAATACCTTGTCCGGTTATAACACGTGCACTATCAACTTCTTTCATAGGCTTGCGACTTCCGACATTTAATCTCATAGATACAACTGAACCTTCATTTGCTTGCAACATACACATCCCTCCTGGAAATAATACTAACTCGTATAGGATTAATTGACGAAAAACTTTTTATTACCATATTACAACTGGGTAGAGTTTATCAGTACATTGCCTTTAAAGACGGTTGGTTATATATAATGCCGGCCTGACTATGTGTAAAAACCCAGAACATTCCCAAGGATATTTAACATGACTAGTTCGTCTAGTATAGGCAGCGGAGATTTCAGATACGAGTTTATAGAGAATTGGGAAAAAATGCCCGATGGTTACTCATGGCCTGAGACGGCAAGCGTCATTACAGACCATGAAGATAATGTTTACGTGTTTAATCGCGGTGAACATCCAATGATTGTCTTTGATAAGCACGGTAACTTTCTAAAATCCTGGGGAGAGGGAATATTCGTTAGGCCTCATGGCCTTAGTCTAGGTCCAGATCAAACCATCTATTGTACTGACGACGGCGACCACACTGTTCGCCAATGCACACTAGACGGGGAAATCTTGCTGACATTAGGATCGGCAGGAAACCCATCAGACCCTTTCAGCGGATTCCCATTTAATCGATGCACGCATACCGCCTCAGACCCAAAAACCGGCGACATCTTTGTTACGGACGGGTACGGTAACTCACGCATACACAGATATTCAATAGAGGGTGAGTATATAGAGTCTTGGGGAGAACCAGGTGTAGGAGAATCTGAATTCAATATCGTTCATAATATTGCCACCGATAAAGAAGGCTACCTATATGTTTGCGACAGAGAAAACCACCGAATACAAGTATTTAACCAACAGGGCAAATTTGAGGCCCTTTGGGCAAACGTACATAGACCTTGTGCAATATACATCGATAAATCAGAAAACATTTACGTCGCTGAACTAGGATATGGGGTTTCAACAAGTAAAAATGTTCCTAATATTGGCCCCCGTATCAGCGTACTGGACAAAAAAGGGCAAATAGTACAGAGAATTGGTCATAACGGTTACGGTATGAATCATGGACAATTCATAGCTCCCCACGGAATTTGTCTAGATTCCCATTCTGATATTTACGTTGCCGAGGTTGCCAGAACAAATATTAGTCATTTCATGGAACCTCCCGAAAACGTTAGAAGCTTCCAGAAACTAAAAAAAGTGGTTTGAGTTGGATAATTTTTCTGTCTGGTGCTAACCTTGCGTCAAATTGTCAGTAAAAAAATATTTAAAGAGGTTGAATACAACATTCATGGAGGTGGTTTAATATGGCAACATCACAAGCTAATCTGACACTTGTACAGAGAATGAACGAAGCAGGGCGTGACTTTCTGGAAAGCCTGTCTTCTGACCAAAAAGACAAAGCATGCTTTGAATATCTGGATGGCGAGAGATTGTTTTGGTACTACCCTCCCATGAATCGACATGGTTTGGCGCTCAGGGATATGAACTCTACCCAACGTGACCTTGCCTTTATTCTTATGGCCACTGGTCTCACCGAAAGATCGTACCAACAAGCAAGGAAAATAATTGATCTAGAAAGTGTTCTAGGTCCAATAGAAAAAGAGAGAGGCGTCAAATCATTTAAAAGAGACCCTGAACTCTATTACTTCACCATATTTGGTATCCCAGGAGGGGAAGACCCATGGGCTTGGAGAGCAGAAGGTCATCATGTTTCTCTCCACTTCAGTATTTGGAAAGATGAAGTCATTTCAATGACGCCATTTTTCTTTGGAGCCAATCCTGCAGAAGTTAGAAGCGGACCTAGTGAAGGATTAAGAATACTTAGTGATCGTGAAGACATAGCTTTCGACCTGTTGAATAACCTCGATACTGGACAAAAAAGTAAGGCTATCATCTACGGAGAGGCTCCGTATGACATTCTCACCTATAACAGCACTAAGGTAAGCCTACCAAAAGAGGAAGGCCTGTCGATTGGAAAAATGAACAACACCCAAAAAACCATAGTATCCAGTCTCATATCTGAATATATAAACCAAGTACCTGACGAACTAGCCGACAGAAAGATGAAAGAACTCAAAGAATATGGGTTAGAAAACGTGTTTTTCGCTTGGGCTGGTGGCACTGAAATGGGACAAGAACACTACTATCGTTTGCATGGAGGAAATTTCGTCGTCGAGTTTGACAACAGGCAGGGAGGCGCAAACCATATCCATTCTGTATGGCGTGATGTCGACAATGACTTTGCCGAAGATATTATGCGACAACACCTTCTTGCATATCACGTGCTATAGGAAATTCATTTAATTGTTCTGCATAATTTTCAGTTGTCCAATGTAAATAATGTTACATTGGACAACTGAAAATTCATCAATATGTTAAAGATAAATCCCAAAAACTAAACTTCTCTATATTCGCCCTCTACAGTGTTGTCGTTATCTTCTTCTGCACCAGCCTCACTACCTGGATTTTCAGATCCTGATTCCTCTTCAGATCCTGGTACATTTCCTGTCTTGCTATAAACCTCTTGGCCTACTTTCTGAACGGTTTCCTGAAGCTCCTGAAGAGCTCCGTCTATAGCAGCAGAATCCTCACCCTCAAGAGCTGACTTAACTGCGCCTATTTTACCTTCAAGATCAGATTTTAACTCTTCTGAAATGTGTTCTTCGTTCTCAGTAATCATCTTCTCCGCCGCATATACAGCGGTTTCAGCACCATTTCGGATCTCCACATATTTTCTTTTTTGAGCGTCCTGCTCAGCATTCTGTTCAGCTTCATCCACCATTCTGTCTATTTCATCTTGGGACAATCCTGAACTAGCTGTAATGGTTATACTTTGTTCTTTACCTGTCCCCTGGTCTTTTGCAGAAACATTTAAAATTCCATTAGCATCAATATCGAATGTTACTTCGACCTGAGGAACTCCACGAGGTGCCGGCAATATCCCATCTAAATTAAATCTCCCTATTGTTTTATTCTCTGAAGCCATGGACCTTTCACCTTGCAGAACATGAACTTCTACTGAAGGTTGGTTGTCTGCCGCTGTTGTAAAAGTCTCACTCTTAGAGGTTGGAATAGTAGTGTTTCTAGGTATTAATGGAGTGGTTACTGAGCCCAAAGTTTCTATTCCCAAAGTCAGAGGGGTAACATCTAGAAGGAGAATGTCCTGAACGTCTCCCTGTAAAACACCAGCTTGTATGGCTGCGCCAACGGCAACAACCTCATCAGGATTAACCCCTTGATGTGATTCCTTTCCAAAGTACTCTTCCACTGCCTGTTGAACGGAGGGCATTCGTGTCATGCCACCTACTAGGATTATCTCGGCTATGTCCTTTTTAGCCACGCCTGCGTCTTCCATAGCTTTTTTACAGGGTTCTATGGTCCTCTTGATCAAATCATCAACAAGTTGTTCAAGTGTAGATCTCTGCAACGTTTCAACTAAATGTTTTGGACCAGAAGCATCTGCCGTTATAAACGGTAAGTTTATCTCAGTCTGCATCAATGTTGACAGCTCAATCTTAGCTCTTTCAGCAGACTCTCTAAGCCTCTGTAAAGCCATTCTGTCGTTTTTCAAGTCTATTCCTTGATCTTGCTTGAATTTGTCACATATCCAATCGATTATTGCCTGATCAAAGTCATCCCCTCCCAAATGAGTGTCCCCATTTGTGGCTTTAACTTCAAATACTCCATCACCCATCTGAAGTATGGTCACATCAAAAGTCCCACCCCCTAAGTCAAAGACAGCTATAAGTTGATCTTTATCGTCTTCAAGTCCATAGGCCAGAGCAGCAGCTGTAGGCTCATTTATAATACGTAGAACCTCTAGACCCGCAATTTTTCCAGCGTCCCTTGTGGCGTTCCTTTGGCTGTCATTAAAATATGCAGGTACAGTTATCACTGCCTGAGTAATATCCTCACCAATTTTAGATTCTGCATCTTGTTTAAGCTTTTGTAATATCATTGCTGATACTTCAGGAGGAGCGTAAGTTTTTCCTCCCATTTCCACATGGGCATCCCCATTTGAATGTTTAACAACTTTGTATGGAACGAGAGAAGTGTTACGTTCTACAGATTCATCATCAAACTTCATACCCATAAATCTTTTCGCCGAAAAAACAGTATTGTCAGGATTTGTGACTGCCTGCCTTTTAGCAGTTGTACCCACATAACGTTCATCTGATCGTGGATTTATACCTACTACAGAAGGGGTTGTCCTATTACCCTCTGCATTTTCTATTACTCTTGGTTCACCACCTTCAATGATAGCTATGCACGAATTCGTGGTCCCCAAATCAATACCGAGTATTTTCGGCATTAGTCTTCCTCCTGTTCATTTACTTGGTCAGTTTTAAGTTCGTCAGCTAAAGTTTCTTCAACATTTAGAGACTGAGCTACCACAACACGTGACGGTCTCAGAATTCTATCGTTTATCGAATAACCTTCCTGTATCACAGTCATTATTTCGCCTTCATTTGCATCTTCATTTTCTTCGTACAAAAGAGCTTCGTGTAGGTAAGGGTCAAACTGCGTCCCCAAAGCATTTATTTTTTTTACGCCTTCCATCTCAAATATATTTTCTAAATTCCGCAATACAAGCAATATACCTGCAGACCAATTTTGATCAGCGTCATCAGGCACGCTATCTACTGCTCTTGAAAGATCATCGGCAATTGCCAAAAATCTGGTAAGAAGTCCAAATTTTACAGTGCGTCTTGCTTCTTCAAGTTCTTGAGTCGCTCTGTTTCTGTAATTTACTAGATCCGCCTGGGCTCGCTGGGCTATTGACCGAAATTGTTCTTTTTCCCTAACGATTTCATCAAAATGCTCTTTGTCAAACTCCAGTTCATCAGAGTCTCCAGAACCTGACACGGCATCTTTCGGGTCTAATTCAAGATTCTCATTAGAGTCATCATTCAGTTTTTCGTTCAATTAAAATCTCCGTCAACATCGTGATAATATGCTGTGTTTTGTCGACGCCAAACATGAGTAAAACACTAAGATGGTCTGACTTTTAAGACTGAAAACATCTCATCAAGGCATTTTTCCATATATATGTTGTTGTCGTTGCTGTTATTTTGATTAAGAAGAGAGCGCATTTTTAACATCTGATTGAACATCCCCAAAGCGAGTTCAACCCCAGCTATATTTAATCCCAGATCACTTACTAGATGTTTTATCAATCTAAGTTTTATTATGTCTTCCTCAGAATAAAGTCGTAGCATGCCTACCGTTCTGGTAGGCCTTATAAGACCCGCTCTCTCATATTTTCTGAGAGTTTGAGGATGCATTTCCAACAATCTCGCAGCCACGCTTATTACGTATAAGCCATCATCGGTCATATCCGGACCCACAGAGGTTGACGGCCTATCAAGACCTACAGCCAACCTTATTATTCTTCTAGAAGAAATTTCGCTCGGATGACCATGTCTTCTAGGATTTCTATTAGTCATTAATGGATTATTCAACCTAAATTCAATTTACGAATTGCACTAATTGTACAATTATAAGTGGGAATAATGTTACATAGTTGATCCGTATTGTGTCAACTTTACTAATATTCTATGGTTATGTTTGCTGAGACATATAAAACAGAAATGGACTATTTAATCTCTTAACCGACAGTAAATGCTTTACACTAACTTAACTTTAAATTAAGAATTAAAATCAAGTAAAGAAGTTACTCCCACTTGAACCAAATATTCCATAAAATAAGGTGCCGATTTTACTAAATTGTAATCAACGTTATGACTAAGAATTTGCCACTTATTATTTTTGATTGCGACGGTATTTTGGTTGACAGTGAACCAATATCCAACCATGTACTTACTTTACTTTTGAATGAGATAGGTCTTGAAATCAGCTATGAGCAGTCATTGGAACTATTCTTGGGTAAGTCTTGGAGCACAAACCTTTCAACAATAACAAAAATGCTTGGTACTGCACCACCTGAAAAATTCTTAGAGATCTATACATCCCGAATGACTCAAGAGTTCTACAGAGAACTGAAGCCAGTAGAAGGGATTGAAGAAGTCCTATCAAAAATCAATTATAATTTCTGTGTAGCATCGAGTGGTTCTCATCAGAAAATAAAAACAACTCTGGGAATAACAGGGTTATTAGATAGATTCAACAATCGTATTTTTAGTGCAGATGATGTGATGCAAGGTAAACCTTCTCCCGACTTATTTCTCCACGCTTGTAAGTCCATGAATTCCAAGCCTGAGAAATGTATCGTAGTGGAGGATGCTTTACCTGGAGTTATGGCAGCAATCTCGGCTGGAATGCAAGTGGTCGGCTACACGCCCACACGCGACACATGGAATCTAGCTTTTCATGGGGCTATTACCTTCAGTAACATGCGTAAACTACCAGACCTCCTAGAAAATCTCATTGAGGCAAATAATGAGTTCTAAAATATCAAATATATTGAAAGGCTCAATAGACATTCATGTCCACGTCTCCCCTGACACACAGGAAAGAAGAATGGATGCATTGGAGGCTGCTAGATCTGCTTATGAGTACGAAATGGGTGGATTTGTTTTGAAATCCAACACATATCCGACAGCTCCACTTGCTTATGTTCTTACCCGTATGTATCCAAATGTGAGGGTTGAAGGTTCTATTAGTCTGACTAATTCAGTTGGTGGTATTAACCCCGCGGCGGTCAGATCTTCTGCGGAGCTAGATGCCAAAATTGTATGGATACCGAACTTTAATGAGAGCAACACCCCAGGCTCACATGAAAAACCTCCACATTATCCCGGCTTAATTGATGATCATGGACAGTTGACCCATAACATGTTGGAAGTGATGGATATAGTTGAAGCCCATAAAATGACTTTGGGAATAGGAAAAATGCCCAATGACATTTCATTACTTTTAATAGAGACCGCCGCTAAACGGGGAATATCCAAAATAATCGTCAAATACGATCATAATTCCGACTTGTTTAAATCTAACTTTGATAAATTTAAATCTTATGGCGCGTTCATTGAGTTTTCTTTCTCGGATTACATGCCAATGAACTCTTCTTTTCCTTCCATCAACATGGCGAATGATATCCAAACTATGGGGATTGAAAGAAGTATCATATCCTCAGGTTTCAGCGATTGGTATCATCCTCCTCCCGCAGAAGGTATGCGAATGGCAGTTTCAACCATGATCGCATCAGGGTTGTCACAAAATGAAACCAGTATTTTAGTCAAGGACAATCCATACAAAATTATTAGCTAACTTCATGTTAAGAATTTCTAGCTACCTTGTTTGATTTGATGACCCCAACTGCGAACAAGCCCCAGGCAACAACAAATGAGACACCTCCTATGGGAGCTAAAATTGCCAAAAGTACGTATCCGATTATAAAAATTAAATAACGACTTCAACAGAAAAAAATTATCCCGAATAAAAATCCCCAAACACTCGCATTCAGGAGGCTGGAATTACTAGTATTGTCCTTTACAATTGAGGCAAGGATTAAGGCAATAGCATGAATCATATGGAACCTAACCGCGGTATCAAAAGTATCAAAATGCTCAGATAGTATGATCCCTTGTAACCAGTGAGAAGAAGCGGCCCCTAAAAGAACCGAAATTCCTCCCATGGAAGCTCCAATACAAATCCATCTCTTTGAAGTAACATTCACCAAATCATAATAACATTCACATGTACGTAATATCAGAATATTTTCTTGACACGGCTAAAAACATAAACAATTTTTGAAAAACTAGTCGTTGAAGGTTTAATGCAACCAGAGAGACATCGAGGAGACATAAATGGGGAAAATGCCTGCTGGTATAGCAAGATCACTAGGGAAATGGTCCTGCGAAGAAGTTTCAATCCCAGTTATTGAATCAGGCAAAGTCCTGGTAAAAACAAACATGTCATCAATATGTGGTAGCGACTTACATATTTCATACATGGGATGGAATGTATCCGAATTTCCCCTACCGCACGGATACCCTGGACATGAAGGAATAGGGAAAGTAGTCGATGGAGGGGATACAGGCTATTCACCCGGAGATCTAGTTCTAACTGTACCTAATATATGGCAGTCAAAATGTTTCGCTGAATATCAATTAATTGATACACAATTCTTATTACGTATGCCAACGGACATACCAGAGTCACACCTTCTAATGGCACAACAACTGGGAACAGTGGTCTTCGGATGCCGCAGGTTACCATCTCTGGTTGGAAAAACCGTCGCAGTTATCGGACAAGGGTCTGTAGGGCTATTTCACGATTTCATGCTAAGAAAAATAGGTGCACACAAAATCATTGGAATAGAGCCTATAAAAGACAGATTAAATGCGGGAAAGAATCTTGGAATTGATCACGCAATCGATGTCACTGGAGACAAGGCTACAGAGGCAGTTCTAGATCTCACAAATGGAGAGGGTGTCGACCTCGTTATAGAGGCCGTAGGTAGCACTGAAACCTTTAATCAATCACTTCAAATGGTACGTCTATTTGGACAAATAGCCGCCTTTGGTCTGCCTCCGTCGGCTGATAAGATTTTATTCGACTGGGATACGTTTTTCAGGAAATGTGCGCAAATCCACACTGTTTTCAGAGGGCAGGATGAACCCGGGCTTCCCGCATTCAAATTGGCGGTAGATTACATAAAAAACAAAGAAATAGATATGGCTCCTTTTGTGACACACACTTTCCCAATATGGGATATACAGGACGCTTTTGATCTCGCAAATGAGAGGTCAGATGGCGCACTGAAGGTGTCTTTGACTTTTTAACACGTTTAATTCTTAATAACATTTACACATATTAGTCCACATATGACCATCGACAAGCACATTACAATTTCTGATCTATCAAGACTTTTGAAGAATAAAAAAATCTCCTCTAAGGAAGTCATAGATAGCTTTATAGATCAATCGGAAATTTATGAACCAACTTTAAATGTTTGGGTAACGATGGATCCAGACCTAGCAATAAAGACAGCATTGAAATGTGACGAACAAATAGCTGCGGGAAGATACAGAGGTCCTCTTCACGGCATTCCCCTGGGTGTGAAAGATATCTATTTTACAAAGGATATGCCAACAACATGTTGCTCACCAATCTATCAGAATTATCAGAGCGAATATGATGCTGAAGTAGTGCAATTATTGAGAGAGGCAGGTTCCATCATCATGGGGAAAACCGTAACCACTCAATTTGCGTGTGGAGACCCATCCCCTACAAAAAATCCATGGGATCTCAATAAAACCCCGGGCGGGTCCAGTAGTGGTTCTGCCGTGGGCGTTGCCGCAGGATATTTTCCAGCATCCATAGGGTCACAGACAGCAGGATCAGTTTTAAGGCCTGCAGCATTCAACGGGTTAGTAGGCTTTAAACCTACATATGGCTTGGTAAGCCGTTACGGTCAATACCCCGTATCACCATCACTAGACACTGTTGGTTGGTTTACAAGGAGTGTTCGCGACTCCGCAATTTTACTCCAGTGTCTTGCAGGATACGATCACAGAGATAATGGATCTATTTATAGTGAGATACCGAAATATGAGGTAGAGTCAGAGAAAAATGAGCTCCCAAGAATAGGTTTTGTAAATCAATACTATTCACAGAAATCAGAT
>CAZCOH010000026.1:0-10047 GCA_964500645.1 uncultured Dehalococcoidia bacterium | reverse complement strand
CACAATACAAAAATGCCATTACCAGCCAAATAACTTTATCTGCCGTGGTGGAAGATATTTTCGATTCTTATGATGTTTTGATATGCCCAACGGCTATCTCAAGCGCACCATCAACAGAGACCACAGGAGATCCAAGTTTCCAGGCCGTCTGGACAATGTCAGGAGCCCCAACAATAAATTTACCCTACAGCATCGACGATGCTGGATTACCTATCGGAGTTCAAATTATTGGGAGGAAATTTTCAGAACACAAATTACTCTCCGTAGCTCACTGGATGGAAAATATAATAGGGTTTGATAAAAAGCCTAATGAGTAACCCATACCAACATAAAGAGGTACATACGTATCTTTAAATTGAAAAACATTGACTCATGGCTTGAAAATATAGGAAACCGCTGGTTTTTTTACGGATGGCTCATTGTTCTGGCCTCTTTCCTTTCTCAAATGATGAATTCCGGAACGGGAAGTTATGCGTTAGGATTCTTCATAATCCCTATGGGTGAAGAGTTAGAAATTAGCCGAAAACAGTTCTCTCTAATACCCCTTTTCAAGCTGGTTACAATCCCCATATTACCCGTGCTAGGTATGATGGTAGACAGGAAATACGGTGCACGACTCATAGTGACAATAGGAACCTTGTCAGGTGGCCTAGCTCTAGTCCTCACATCCCAGGTAAGTACGGTCTGGCAGTTTTACATTATCTATGGGATTTTATACGGTCTTGCCACTTCAGCCATGGGTGCTCAACTGATTGGACCATCCCTTATCTCCAAATGGTTTATCAGTATGAGAGGAAGAGCGATGGCAATTGGCACCATGGGGATATCTGCGGGTGGTGTAATTATAGCGCCATTAGCGGGTTTAACGGTTTCAATGCTCGGATGGAGAGCATCTTGGATAGTCCTAGGTATAGTTGCTATTGTTTCCATAGTACCGGTGTCTTCCTTATTCATAAGGAGAAGCCCCGAAGACATCGGATTATTACCCGATGGTATGGACAAAGAAAAATCCATATCCGAGCTAAACGTAATAAAGGAAGCCAAGTCATGGACTCTTCAACAGGTGATCAAAACAAAAACCTTTTGGATCCTAACCCTAGTCCAATCATTGGGTCTATGTGGATTAGTATCCGTTTTATTTCACGAAATACCTTATATCCAAGATAAAGGATTTACTACCGGATCAGCAGCTATTGTGGCAACATCACTAGCAGCATCGGCAATGATAAGCAAATTACCTTTTGGATATCTATCAGACAAATTCGATATACGATTTGTCCTGTCCATATGTTTCATACCTGCAGGAATATCAACAATATTGATATTGCCTTCTTCCTCCATCAACACACTAATTGGATGGGGAATACTTCACGGATTTTTTATGGGTGGATTTCCTACAATTACCGGAGTCGCTTTTCCTGCATATTTCGGTCGCCAACACCTGGGGAGCATAAGAGGAGCATTATCTCCAATAACTATGATCGTTTCAGCATCAAGCCCTTTAATCGGTGGCCTTTTATGGAGCGATAAATATAGTTATTCAATTTCTTTTGTAGTGTTTGGCCTTGCATGGATAGTAGCCGGATTATTACCTATTCTCCTGAAAAGTCCCGCAGATCATGAAACCCCGTAGCGGAATTATGCTTTTAAAAACTAGACTATGATGTGGTACTCTGTGGATCCTTAGCCTAGCTTTCCTGTTTCTCTTCCTCCATAGCCACATATTTAGAAGGACATTTAACTATCACATTCTCGCTTTGAAAATCATGTCCGGGTATATAAACCCCTTCCAAAATTATCTCAGAATGCTCGTTAAAAAAGAGATCCGGAAGAACACCATCATGCTTAGCTGTCATGATACTTTCCCCATCAGTCAACGCAAAATGAGCTAAAGTCGACCCCTCTGATCTGGAAAAGGATTCCGAAACTAATTTTCCGCTTACTCTGACGACCTTACCATCAGCAGTTGCGGGCTGTTCATTTATCTCGCCGACAGTAAAGTAATAGACTGTTGCACCCTGAAAGGCCACAAAGGCGAAATATATCAATGCAGAAGATAAAACTATACCGGCAACTAATGCCTTTATCCTATTGGCAGAAAGAAACTGTGTAGTTGAGTCTTCGCTATCTTCATTATCAATTTGATTTTCCATTTAACAAATCCCTAATTGAACAGTTCTATTTCTCACCGAGATTTGATTTCAAATCATTAATCTCTTGTTTCATACTTTTTAAACGCCTAGACAGGAAAAACACATAAGCAAAAAAAGCCAACCAAGTTATAAAAAAAACGGCGAACAAGAATTTTAGATTAGATTCCGGTCCTTCATTCTGTGTCATTGCCCTTTCCGGAAACGACGCATCAGCTACACCAAATGGAATCCATAAGAAATTTAATGCCATGACTAATCCCATCAAAATTGGAACTATCATAATCAATTTATGAACTGAAATTTGCATACTGATAAACCTCATCAATATCATCCTCTGCCTTACGCATAGATATCCTTTCAATCAATAGATACACATAAAAAACCGTAAACACCAACGTTGAATACAGCCAAACCATTAACATATCTGTGTCAAGAGATGATTCTGCTAGAGGACCTATATTCAAATCTGGATGTGCTGTTCGCCACCACACAGAAGCCATATAGATAATAGGGGCATCGATTGCACCGATTAAGGCTACCACGGAAGCGTACCTCCTCCCCTGTGAACCGGAAGGCGCATATGCTCGGACCATCAGATAACCAACATAAATGAACCAAAGTATTAAGGCAGTAGTTAATTTCGGGTCCCACTGCCACCAGACTCCCCAAGCTGGTTTTGCCCACAAGGCCCCGGTGACCAACATCAATGTGCCAAAAATCAAACCTATTTCCGCCCCTGAATAAGCTATGGCATCCCATCTATCATGACGTGTGATTAAATGAAGTATGCTTCCTATTGCAACCACGAAAATGGCTACCATCCCTACCCAGGCTACAGGAACATGAATGTAAAATATACGCTGAGATATGCCCAGATTTTGCTCTGTTGGTACCCACATGAAAATGAGGTACATATTTACTAACATCAATAGAGCAGTAATGATAAGAAATACTGTTCTCATATGGCGCTAATGAAGTCTCCCCAAAAAAATACATCCTGCGGTGATTGTTCTAATTAAATGTAATATATGCCAATTAATTCTAACATTCTGCGGGGCAAATGTTACAAGAAGATTTAACTAGTAACGGCGCCTCGTGAAGCTGATGAAACAAGCTTGGCATATTTGGCCAGGACACCTCTTTCATAATTGGGTTTCCTCGGCCTCCACGCATCTTTTCGGGCATTGAATTCCTTGTCTGAGATCTTGATATTCAAACTGCGTGATTCAACATTCATGGAGACTATATCGCCATCCTCTATCAGCCCTATTGGACCTCCCACAGCGGCCTCTGGAGCCACATGACCAATCATGGGGCCCCTTGTTGCTCCAGAAAAGCGTCCATCAGTTATCAGTAGCGTAGTCTCACCTAGACCCGCCCCCATAATCGCTCCTGTAACAGCTAACATCTCCTGCATTCCGGGGCCACCTTTTGGTCCTTCGTACCTTATGACTAGAACATCCCCATCCTTAATATCACCATTGGTTACAGCCTCAAATGCAGCCCGCTCACCATCATAGACTTTTGCAGGGCCTTCGTGAGTATGGTGGCTCGTGCCGGCAACCTTTATAACAGCTCCTTCAGGAGCAAGATTACCCTTTAAAATTGCCAGGCCTCCCGTCTTACTCTTCGCATTAGGTACGGAATATATGACTTTCTCGTCGGGCTTGGTGTTCACGTTTTCCAAATTCTCAGCAATACTCTTACCATTAATAGTCTGAGCATCACCATGTAATAGTCCTGCGTTTAGTAACTCTTTCAAAACCACCTGAACTCCGCCTGCTCTATCAACGTCTGACATTACATATTTTCCACCCGGCCTTAAGTCAGTGAGATATGGTGTATCCCGACTCAATCGATCAAAGTCATCTATCGTCAGATCAACTTCAGCTTCCCTTGCTATAGCTAAAAGATGCAATACAGCGTTTGTAGAACCTCCCATTGATAATACAAGTCTTATGGCGTTCTCAAACGCCTCATGAGTCATAATATCTCGAGGTTTTATACCTTTCTCTAACATGGAATAAATATGTTCGCCAGCCTCGTGGGCAACACCAAGATTACGATCATCAACCGCTGGTATAGAAGCAGCACCAGCTATCGACATTCCCATGGCTTCGATCGCGGACGCCATGGTATTTGCAGTAAACATCCCAGAACATGCTCCTTCACCGGGGCAGGCTACCCTTTCCATATTCAACAACTCATCAAGTGTTATCTGAGATTTCGAATAGGCTCCTACTGCCTCGTACATGTCTTGTATATTAATATCCTGGCCGGCATATGAACCAGGCAAAATAGCTCCGCCATACACAAACACTGAAGGAATGTTAAGCCTGGCCATTGACATCATCGCCCCTGGCATATTCTTATCACAAGCTGCAACCACTACTAATGCATCCATACCTTCCGTAAAACAAACCGTCTCTATGGAATCTGCGATTACTTCCCTGCTAACAAGAGACCCTTTCATGCCTTCAGTTCCCATTGATATACCATCACTGATCGTAATCGTACCGAACATAAATGGAACAGCTTTCGCATCCCACAGGCCTTGCTTCGCCTGCTCCGCTATGCGAGTAAGATGAACGTTACAGGGAGTCACGTCGCTGGCTAAATTTGCCACAGCTACAAACGGCTTCTCCATGTCATCGTCTGTCAATCCAACCGCACGTAGCATAGATCTGGCAGGGGCGCGATCAGGACCTAAACTAACTACTGCGGATTTATGCTTAAGGAGAGTCAAATCTGTAGTTTTAGTTGCCATTATTTCTCCAGTTCTCAAACTAAAATTAAAAAATTATAATCGGATTTTCATAATCAAATACTACGAACACAACCCCACTGATAAGGATATTAAATACGATATTCGAGAATGAAACTGATAATTGAATTATAAAGCAATCTGCAATTGCGGTTGCTAAGAGCTACCTAGGGCCATATTTATCCATAAGATCTCGGACCCGAGAATCTATAGAATCAGGAATATCTCTTCCAGAATCAAAATATGCTATCGCCAGATGTGCATCCCGATGTAACTGTTCACTATCCGGCAAACTTTTGTATTTGTCTGAATTTAACTCTCCAAAAAGGCCATCAATGTGCTCTTTTTGATAGGTTAATCTAACTGACATAAAACCAAACCACCATACTGATTTTTAATTTACTTCTGTAAAATCTCTACTGCGATTCTGCGAATCACAAACCCGCATCATATCCCGTTTTCTCAGAAAGAATATCACCCAACTCCTGAACAAATTCCTTGGCATCTTCATCCGAAGTTGACCCTTTTGCCTGCAGTTTTTCCTTGAATTGTTCAAATAACCACTCGTCTTTTGTGCCATGAGGAAAATCGAAGAATTCCCTATCAAAGGATGGCAGTTCTCCGGGCCCAAAATAACCTTTACCTCTAAATTCAAATCCTTCTAAGTTATCAGTTCCTTTCCCTAGAACCTCTCCCGTCGAAACAAAATGTTCCATAACAGCCGGCATTCCATATCTTTGTATTGGACACGTAAGCATGCAAACTCCGCAGCCTTCGTACGTAGCCATGACTGGACGGCACCTGTCGTACATGAGCTTATGCTTTTCAACCCCTCGCCACCAGACTTTCTCTTTTACAAGAGCACGACCAGGACATCGATTGACACACACCTGACACTCTTCGCAAAACTTATGAATTCCATAATCTACGGGTTCGTCATAAGTGACTTCGGCATCGGTAGATATAATCATAATTCTAGAACGTGATCCGAAATGAGGTGACAAAAGTTGTCCGTTCGCCCCCAACTGACCAAGTCCAGCTGCGACAAACATTGGTATATATGGAGCACTGTTGTCGTTAGGGCTATGAACCTGCGCCCTATATCCCAAGGACCGAATGAAGTCAGCAAGCTCTAGGGCATAAGCCCCTTCCTCTTCATAGGTTCCAAAATGTGCGAACTCTGCCTCCATACTGGGTATGGTCTGAGTCTGCCAGTAATCTTGTTCTAGGGCCAAGCATATTGCATGTTCGTACTTAACCCAGCCTTTCTTACTCTTGTAGGTGTATCGTCGATCATATTTGGTGAATCCGACCTCGCCAAATCCCAACTGCCTGGCTTTATCTCTTATCTCATCAGTAACATCTTTACCAGCTACAGCGGTGCCAGTGGGAATGAGATCACCTGAAGTAAACGCTGCATCAACAAGGGGTTTGTTATCTTTGTCATGCTGTTTTCTGTACTCGTACATCTCCCCCGTGTACACCGTCCAAGTCCACTCTCTATCAGCCGCCTTATCTACGCTTTGAGTTTCTTCAGGGTAATTTCGGCTATAAAAGTCAACTGACAATTGATCCTGAGGTATGCCTGGAACAGTCGCCAATTCGTTTGCCACCTGAATCGTTACATCTGGATCCCCGTCTACGCGACCAGGCCTAGTGACTACGTGATGCACTTGCTTTAAAGCCATATTAAAATCCTCTCAATCACTTATTAGCTAAGCATTACTGATACAAATACTTAATATTAATCAAAGATAATTCTGCCCAGTCTAGGTGCAATTGACTTCTAAGTCAATAACCCAAATACATGAAAAACCCTTCAGAATATAAAAGGGGATTTACTTGTGCATTCTCCCTTAATAATCGAAGTGATTAACAAAATACGTCAACTCTGGTTACCGGGATCCTGACCTTTCAAGGCCAATTTTGCTTGCCATCCAAAAAAAGCAAACATTCCTACAACCAAAACACTAAGGTAGGTTATCCCTCGATCACATAAAGCGACAGCAGCAGCCTCAGAACCATTCATACCAATTGCTAACAGTGCCGTCATTCCAGGTTCCACCACGCCAACCCCACCAGGCGTGGGAACAGTGGATAAAACAGATGCCCCCAAAGCCACAACCATAACCAATGCAAATTCTGTTTGAATTCCAAGAGAATTGATGACTAACCAGAGTCGCAATATCTCGATCCCCCAACCCAAAGCACCCAAAATAACCAGAAGGGTGAGACGATCAAAACTACCAACCGTTCCTTCCTTAAAATTTACGACGGATCTAGAAAATTTTTCAGGTAAAAATGAAATTAGCCAATTACCTGCATAGAAAATAACCAACACCACTAATACAAGTACAACAGACATGGCAAAAGCAGAAAGAATCAAAATTCGTGACATTGTGTGATCAATGCCGGCTGTTAATAATCCTCCACCAATTAATAGCAGAACAAACACTGTACTTATATCTAGGACTCTTTCTGCAAAGATAGTTCCTAAGCTCCAAGAAAATCCCGCTCGCGTTCTAGACCCAAAAGCATAGGCTCTGTAAGCGTCACCCATGCGTAGCCAAGCTATCGAGTTAACAAACCATCCGATTAGAATCAGAAGCGAACATTCTGATAGGGGCGGCTTACGAAAACTCAATTCTGAATTTTCTGACAATTTTCTTGAAGCATTTAATCCAAGCACTCTCCACCGAATACCTCTAAATACAAAGCTGACGTAGTACAGAAAAAAAGCACAAATATAGGAAACCACATTCATTTCCTTTACATGTAGAAACATCTGTGACCAGTCCAAGTTGAACCTAGAAGAAAGAAAATATATTAATACTCCCCCCACTAGAAATGACAACAAGGTTGGAAATGACAAAACCTTTCTCTTTATAGATATATCGTTTCGATCTAATTGTGATTGGGATTTCATTTTTATCTATCCTTCAGATAGGCCTCTTGGAAGGGATGCCTGGCCTCCTTGGAAATCTATGTGGAGTTGGTACTACTTTTTTAAGAACTACTAGATACCCTTTCAAAAACCTATGGAATCTATTGCAGTCAATGACTTCAACTATCTCTCCACCCAGTGCCGTAATTGCCTCTGTCGAGGCGATAATCTCAGATTCTACTTTTTGGCCTTTCATAGCAATAACATATCCTCCTATTTTACAAAATGGAATTGTCAGTTCGGCCAAAACATTAAGTTTAGAAACTGCCCTAGCCACTACCAAATCATAGGCGTCTCTGTGCATATCAATTCTACCCAGATCCTCCGCTCGTTCTCTTTGTACACAGGTGAAATCCAATCCAAGATGACTAACTGCACGTTCCAAGAAATCTGT
Organism: uncultured Dehalococcoidia bacterium; assembly: GCA_964500645.1. Lineage (GTDB taxonomy): Bacteria > Chloroflexota > Dehalococcoidia > Lucifugimonadales > UBA826 > CAYFIW01. The sequence goes on along the minus strand of CAZCOH010000026.1, from coordinate 1,792 downwards.
TTTTTTGTTGACTGAATCAAGCAATGTAAGCCGAATATCTGGGAATAAAATTTTAAGCGGTATACCCGGAAATCCAGCCCCAGACCCAACATCCAAAACCTTCACATATTTGGGGCTTAAGTGAGTGTTAAATGGATACCCAAGCGAGATTGAAGCTGAATCTAGATAATGTCTTTCTACCGACTCTTCCCAATCCGTAACTGCAGTCAAATTCAATTTAGAATTCCAGGACATAAGAAATTTATGAAATCTAACAAAATCATTAACAGCCTGTACGTGTGGACGGATACCCATGTCTGCTAGGCTTTTCCTAAGATAGTCCGTCTTAAAATTGGAGTCCAATTAACACCTCTAAAACTAGGTATTTAGTAAAATTACAATATCAATACCACTAAGAAGACGAAAACCGTCCGAAGATACACCCCGTAAATAAATGATGACCTAGTAAGAGATATTACAGAGGAGTATCGACTATATGGTTTGGTGCTGTTATCATCCCTCAGTTGCAGTAATTAGGCTAGGCGTATCTATTACTAGACAAATAGACCGGATGATAATAGACCGGATGATAAATCGTCTAATTAGCGTTAAGATCTGGCCGAAGTAAAATTCGGCTTTAACCACAGCTATTAGTGCTATTATGCTGCTGTTTATTGTGATAACGTTGTTCGTGTATATATTTTAAACAAAATGGAATCCCAGTCACGAAACTGGTCAAGGAGGCAGCTTACACGCCATGTTCAGGACCAAGACATTAGCAATTCTGGCCCTCATGCTGTTTACGCTAGCTACGCCTGTAATGGCTGCGCACGCTGATGATGAGGTTGAGTCTGTTGGTACAGCGAGTGTACAAGATGATCAAGCGTCTAGTGACTCGATAGCTATATCACTCACCGGAATTCCAAAAGCATCAGACGGGACTAGCTACAACGCATATCTAGAATCTGGGGATGGGTCGAACACTTTAAATCTAGGGACCGGTTCAGTTGAACTACCCGTGGTCCATGGTGTTATCCAGAGTACAGGTTCGTTAGTAATTACCTATGACAGCTCTTCAGCAGGGTACGACGGAAGCAATCTTTTAGGTAGCTTCAGTCGCGTCAAAATAACAGAGGGGTCATCTGGCACAGTCGTTTACAGTGACGCATTACCAGGAGGAGCTGTATCAGAAATAAAAGCACTACTCGACGACGTCGTAGCTTTGAACTCAGCCATCGATGCAGCGATCTCTTCTGCAAACTCCGCTAGCTCTGCCTCAGACACTGCCGGGATAAACGACGGAATTAATTTGGTTGTCAGTGCAGTAGATAACATCGTTGACTTATCAGGACAGGTTAATGCACATGCGGTAGCGGCCGGTGAGGCTGCGCCTGACGAAAGTGGTATCTCTGATAACGTTTCTGGAATAGAAGCAATAACTTCCAACATAAGTGCATGGTCAACATCCGCAAAGAAAACCGCAGAGGAAGACATACTGCCTCAAAGCAGTTCAGCAGTAGCTCAGATTTTTGTGGCAAATGTAATAAACCAATTGTCGGCCGCCAGAAATGGATGGGATGCCGACAACAGTGGCGCAATCAGTGCAACTGCAGGAGAAGGTGGTGGAGCTCAGGCATACGCCGTGGGGCAATCCATGGCGTCGTTCACTCTCACAGCTAGCGAGTTGCCAGTTGTTGAGGAAGCGCCAGAAACTGTAGTAGAAGCAAGCGCGAGTGAAGCACATTTACTTGGTTCCTTAGGATTGCCTAGTGTGGGCGAGAAGATACTTTCTAGCCTGATGGCTATCTCTGTC
>CAZCOH010000025.1:0-21014 GCA_964500645.1 uncultured Dehalococcoidia bacterium | reverse complement strand
AAAAGCTCCCCAGAGAGAATCCTATTCCCCCAATACCCATAGCTATCGTTCTCTTACTATCAAACCAATTATTCAATACAGTCATCATAGGTAACCAACCACCACCTGAGGCACCAAGCATAATGACCGCGTAAGAGACATAAAACATCATTAACGATTCGGTACGAGTTAAAATCAAGAAACCTACACCTATTGTCAGAACACCGGCCAAGACAACCTTTCTGGGACCAACCCTATCGACAACTATTCCAACCAAAGGCCCTACGACACTACCTTCCAATTGACCAATAGAAAAAGCCAATGACAACTGAGCCCTGCTCCAGCCGAATTCATTTTCAAATGCATCTACCCAAACTCCAACGCCCCCAAAAACAGGAGACCCTGTTGTAGCGTTTAAGAAAAGGGTGATTAAAACAAGCCACCATCCATAGAAAATCGCGTTTTTTGCGTTGTAAATTGGTAGCTTTTTAACTGATTTCATTGAGTGACAATATTAAAGACTCACTTTTATATAAATCTACAATTTAATAATCGTTATTAGAAATAAACGCCAATAATATGTAATCATATTTCATGAAATGCAGATGCGTAAATAGGCATAAGTCTCCAAAAGCAGTATTGACGACAAAAAAACCGCTACCCGGAATTTTTATCTAGATGGTGCAGTCTCCGGCTCTCTCACATATGGGACCAGACGAGGAGATTCAAATTGCTCCTCACCTTTTATACTTTCTATGAGCTCAAATGCATTCAAAACAACATCATGTTCTCCTTCCAGGGCTAACATTACAGCACCTTCCGAACCTGCAACTCCTCCAGATCCAACGTGAATCGCGGTTACTCCTGTGAGAAGTTCCAAAGCTTGTATTTCAGTTATGACCTTGGCATTTACAACTGGCATAAATCCAGCTGATTGCCCCATGGTGTAGTCCCATAGATGGTTACCGCAATGTTTTGCAGCTTCAATAACCGATGGAATCAATCGCTCAAGACTAACTGGAGCTATCCAATGGGATCCTCGTGCAGTCAATGCAGGCCATATACCTCCTACGGTACCTCCATTCTTATCAGCTGCAAAAACACCTATGTTGCCATCTAAATCCAGAGCATTAGCACCTTTAATAGACACATCATATGCACCAAAATTATCCAATGCCTGTGGAGCAGGTGTTTCATTAAGTACACCATCTTTAAAAACCCAGGGCCCTAATCGGTCCTCTAGTACCACAGAGGCCATTCGGCCTTCAGTGATGATCCCTGCCGTGCAGTTAGGATTGTCAAAATCATCACCAGTTAGCTCTTCAAGAATGTAGGAAGGTGTTATCCCCCTCGATACAACAAACCACCCTTTTTCAAGTACCCTCTTCACCTCAGGTATTGCTAGTACTCCCTTCGCGATCAAACGTTTGCCTTCTCTAGGCAGAATATTAACCAAAGCATGAGTTCGATCATCCCTGAGAATTGGCATTCCTACTCTGTAAGGTTCGGTATCATAAAACATCGTTATCTTTCCTTGATTAACTATTTGTATTTAGTTTTAAGCATTTTGCCCGAAATAATACTCTACATACTTGACAACAGGACACATCTTTTAGAGTCGTATATACTTCCATCGCTCCGGATAAATTAATTCGCTTGAGCGCTCGTATTAACTGAGTACTGAAAAAGAAATATTCATTTCAACACAAGGTGCAATTATGGTAGAACAACAGACTGAGATACTTAGACCAGAAACTCTAATTGAAGAGTTCAAGAAAAATGGTGTGACACACATAATCACTATTCCCGACAGCGAGACAAATTATCTATACGAACTCATGGAGAAACAAGATTGGCTTGACGTAGTCCCTGTATCCAGGGAAGGAGAGTCAATGGCAGTCGCTCTTGGGTTAAATGTCGCTGGTAAAGTTCCTGTTGTTCTTATCCAAAATACCGGAATGATGGAGTCTGGTGACTCTATAAGAGGTATGGCGTTAGATGCAGGATTTCCACTGCTAATGGTCGTAGGATATAGAGGATGGACGAGAAAAGGCAACACTCCCGATTCAGCTGCAGTGTATACAGAACCTTTTCTAAATGCGTTCAGGCTAAATTACTATCTACTTGAGCACGACGCAGATGGACCTAGAATTACAGAAGCATTCCAAGAAACTCAAAACACAAAGAAACCCGTTGTAGTACTCATTGGAGACGAATACCACGGCTTTAACAGGTAAAACATCTAATAAATGCCGCGATATTTTAATAATTAGGAGTAACAAATGATAGAAGCGAAAAAAGTTTTTGAAGCATTTCAAGAACACAGAGGAAATTCGATAGTTTCAGTCCAAGGAACTTCTGGCAAACACTGGTCAGATTTCACATCCAACAAAAATCGAGATATTTCCCTGGGCGGAGCGATGGGACAATCTACTTCTGCAATATTTGGATTAGCTCTAGGATTGCCTGATGAAAAAGTAGTCCACTTTGACACAGAAGGCGCCCTCTTGATGAACTTGGGAGTATTAGCATCTGTAGCGGGAAAACAACCGAAAAATTTTGTACATTTCCTTTTAGACAACGGATGTTACGCTACTACGGGAGGCCAACCTGTACCAAACTCTGAAGACATCGACTATGCTGTCATGGCACAGGGGTCCGGATACAAAGCTACATACAATTTCGATGATCTAGAAGAATTATCAACTAGCCTCGAAAAAATAATGTCTCAAGAAGGACCAATATTTGTTGCCATAAAAGTTCATCCTGAAGTTGAAAATCTCCCTATTGGGCTACGGGAGCGACGTCCCAGCCGTAGCAGAGCTCAAACAATTTCAGATCTGCGCGAGGAACTAGGTATCAGTTAATCGTTACCTACGTTTCGATAATCAGGATCGTCCAAGGGAACTCTGAGCCAAGACACTATGTCCTTTACGGAAAAATATGCCTGAAGTCGAGAATCTTCTGTTCCCGACTTCTCTGCATCTTCAAAAATATCCGACATCGTTTCTACCATATCTGGACCCGCTTCAAGAAGAGATTCGCTACCAGAGGCTGCCCATTTAGTTAAAATGTACTTAACTACGGCTCCAACAGGAACGTCAAGATTACTACTAATACGATCTATTGTCGGCATAGGGTCGTTCATCGTATATAGAGCAACCTCTTTCTTGAAATTAGCATCTTTATCCGCTTCATCCTGATCCCAAATAAATTTTTGCAATGTGATAGTTCGCCCATTAGACATTAATATAACTCCATTCTTAATGCTTAAGACACAAAAGCATTCCCTTGCTCCAGATATAGTGTCCCATTTACATTTGATACCAATAATTCTTGTAAGTACTCACCTTGCGGTAAAGACCGTGAGGCAGTGTGTGTCACAAGGGTAGAAACAATTTTTTCACCATTTTCAACTAGTGCTTCATTCAACACCCGACCTTCTACAGCTTTAGGAATAGGCACATCTAACAGTTTCAAAACAGTCGGCAAAATATCCACGTTACCTGTAGGTGACAGAATACGCTCGCTTTCTCTAAAACTTTTCCCGTAGCAAATAAGTAAATTATTCATCTCATACTTGCTCATGGATCCATGCTGACCTACTCCAACATCTCCGTTAGTTGAAAAAACATGACCCTTATATCCATGCTGATTATCTTCATCATTCCACTTGAATGACATTGTTAGGTCAGGCCCCCTGCATCCATCATTTCCAATGATAGATGCAGGTAAAGTCCCTTCCAAATAGGACAGCTTTTCAGTAGCAAGTATGGGACCACACCAGTGTTGTGACATCATCCAGGCAACTAATTTATCTGGTAATCCTTCTTCCAAATTATTCAGATAAATCAATACGCTCCCTCCGTTGGGAGCAAGCAATATACGTCCCTCAGACAAATCATCTCCAAACCCTGCCTCTTCCATTTCTTTTTTGACATCAATTTTTCCCATTACTGTGGAATATCCATGATCTGACAATACAATTATGTCAATGTCACTTTTGTCTGGACGACTCTCTATATAGTCGAGTAGTTTGCCAAATTCCTGATCTGCTTCACGGAGTGATTTATCAGATAGTGGGTGACCTACTCCATATTCATGTTGTGATTTATCCGGCTCAGAAGACCAAATCAAAGCAACATCAGGATTCTTCTCCTCAAGGATAGAGTCAATAAATATCTTCATAGCGTGTTTATAGCGTGGTGTATTCGGCAGTGTTTGGGCCGGCCATACTCCAAATCGCTTTGCGTAGTCCCTATTCAATTCATTTGGTAGTGAAAAATCAGGATGTACAGTTCCTCCACCAAGAACCGGTGCCATATAGTTATGAACATAGGCGTTTCCCGACGTACCTACACCTACAGCAAAATATTCCTTGCCAAAATCTGAAATCATCATCTGTAGGCTGTCAGTAAGCAAAGGATCTGTTCCGCCAGCCAGCATTTTCGACAATTCCAATTCAAGAGCAGGTATGACCCTTCTTTCATCCCAGTCCCGAGCAACAAATGTGTTCCCAGACAATCCATGAGTCCCAGGATATACCCCGGTTGTCATAGAAGCCGCATTGATCCTCGTTACTGAAGGAAAAACAGGATGGTGATTTTCAAAAATGCATCCTTTAATCCCTATCTTATATATGTTTGGTGTGACGGCAGGCGAAATTTGTGAAAGCTGCAAACCATCAAAAACCGCTATAACTACTTTTGACACTCTGATTCACCACATTTCATTTCTATTAATACCAATCTACAATGACCGAGGCAAGCATGTACTATACATCTCATAAATATTTGCCTTAAGTTTACAATCTCAAAAATTTATTTAGAAAACATACCTGCCCACCATAGCATCTGGAGACCATATAAATGTCAAACAATCAAAAAAGATTGGCAATCAGGGAAATCCTGTCTGGAAAAGAATGCATTCACCCAGGGTCAGTTTATGACACCATGTCTGCAAGAATTGCTGAAAACATAGGGTTTGAAATGGGAATGTTTGCGGGTTCTATCGCATCCGCCGTAGTTCTTGGGGCTCCTGATTATATTGTTCTCACCCTGACGGAATTTGCAGATCAAGCGAGAAGGATATGCAGAGGATCCAACTTACCAATTTTGGTCGATGCCGACCACGGATACGGTAATGCTCTGAATGTTAAAAGGACGGTAGAAGAACTTGAAAATGCTGGTGTGGGAGCCCTGACGATTGAAGATACTTTATTACCAAGACAGTATGCGTCCCAACAAACAAAATTGATATCAGTAGATGAAGGTATAGGCAAAATGAAAGCTGCCCTGGAAGGACGTACAGATCCAGAACTAGTCATAGCTGGAAGAACTAGTGCGTTTCAAATCACAGGAACGGATGATGCAATTTTAAGGGCCAAAGAATATGAAAAAGCCGGAGTAGATGCCATGTTTTTTGCGGGTCTATCGACGCGCAAGCAATTGGAATCAATACATGAATCTATTTCCATACCTATTATGCTCGGCAGTTTAAGCAGCGAACTCAATGATCGTGAATATTTGGCAAATATGGGGGTGCGAATCGCTCTTCAAGGTCATATCCCATACATGGCTGGTCTCAAGGCTGTCTACGACACACTTAATAAACTGAGGTCTGGAGAATCCCCTGAAAAACTAAGTGGTACAGAAAACTATGACGACTTTATGAAAAAATACACCACATCAAATCGATATGACAACTGGATATCCGAATTTCTCTAACCAAAATCCATATCGATACTACACAGCATTTTATACCTCTTTCATTAGATCCATTAGAGTACCGAGAGCAGAAATTTTCTCGTCAATAGAATCTCCCGGTAACGAAACTTTCAAAGTTGTAATCCCAGCATCTTTATACAATTTAAGTCTTTCTTTTATCATTTCCGGTGTTCCTATAAGATTTGACTTCAACGCTATATCTACTGGTACCAGCTCTCTTGCTTCTTCCCTTCTTCCCTCTTTCCACAACGTTTGAACGTAGTCAACGGCTTCCCCATATCCCTGTCTAGCATAAGCATTCTTGTAAAAATTGTTTTTTACTGATCCCATAGCTCCAAAAGTAAAACCATAACCCCTTGCATGGCGCTTTCCTACTTCATCGACGTTTTCTGTAAATTCCAGCGACAAAGGTATGATAAGTTCCAGATCTTCCAATTTTCGTCCGGATGATTTAGCTCCTTCGGCTATATTATTGAGAAAAACATGTCCCGTTTCTGGCATGTAGCACCCCCCTATCCAACCGTCAGCAAGTTCACCAGTCATTCTCAAGTTTGATGGTCCCAAAGAAGCTACATATAAAGGAACCTCCACCACAGGCGCACTAGTCCGCATGGAAATACCTTCTCCCCCAGACAATGGAAGTGAATAATGTACGCCATCATAATTAATCTTGTCCCCAGAAGTACCCATTTTGAAAATTTCTATAATCTCCTTGGTACGGGTGACAGGACTATCAAATGTAACACCATGCCATCCCTCCATCACCTGTGGTCCACTAGTACCAATCCCGAGAATAAATCTATTCGCTGACATAGACTGTAATGTCAGAGAAGTCATTACCAGATTAGCCGGAGTTCGGCTTCCTATTTGCACTATGCTAGTACCTAACTTGATTGACTTCGTACTGGCTGCAATAAACGCCAAAGGCGTCAAAGCATCAAATCCCCACGCCTCTGAACTCCAAATAGAGTCAACGCCTAAATCTTCGACTGCCGAAGCGAAATCAGTTACTGATTTCCAATCATTAACATCTGACCGAACACCATGAAAAGCATTTAGTGCAATTTTCAATTTAAATACCTCACTTACGCTTCCACATTTGAATAGCCGTCTTCTTTCTTTACTGTTCGAATTTGATTGAGATGATCTAGATCATGGACTCTTTGAAACATATACCAGGCTCCCACATGGAGGTCTCCGAAAAAACTGTGGTTAGAAGTGAATTTTGTGTCTGGGTATTCTGGCAATTCACTGGCAATAGCAGTGAGGCTATGTGCACCGTTCAAAATCATATCTTTTAACTCTTCAATACCATACGATGATTCTGTTCTCTCGGGCTCAACATCCGATTCCACTTCCATTATTCCTTTTGACAATTCACGCATCAATTTAGTTACTCTTTCTGTACTAAGAACTACGTGATAAACGATTTCCGAAATAGTCCATTCCTGCTTGTCGTAGCTAAAATCTGACTGAGCTTGGTTAACATCAGAAATTTCCTCAATTAACTGCAATCGAGCCTGTATAACTCTTAACCAAAGAATCTTTAAAGGGTATTTTTCTCCCTGACCTAGTAAGTAATTCCTCACTCTTTCCTCTTCAGGTGACATTTAAAACCTCCTGCATTAAAACGATCAATTTAAAATTACTTAAATTCATGCACCAAGACTTGCGGCCATTTGACTAAAACGCCACCTAACAATGCGATTCCCATAGTCCCATTGAGAACCAACGCCCACATAACACCAATCTCATCAGCTATGAAACCGGACAATAGCAACCCAATTGGTAGCCCGTAGACCGCTAATTGTCTCAAGCCAAGTACTCTTCCTCTCATTTGATACCCCGTATATTGCAAAATCATTACCGCCATGGTGACCATTGAAAATGATTGGAATATACCTATGAACATAAGAACTGGTAATGAAGCATAAAACAACTTGATTCCCGCCATCAACAAAATAGCGATATGCCATAAAAATGACCCGGCAATCATTAATTTATTGGTGGGCCTTGAAGAAACAAATGATCCAACAACCAGTGACCCCAATAAAGCTCCCAAAGAAAAAGCACCCATAAGCCATCCAAGACCAGTTGCACTAGTATCAAAGACATCCCTTGCTACTACCGCTATAAGAGAATTATTGAAGGGAAACGCCGTTAAATTCACAATGAATGCAATTACAAGCAATGCCATCAAAAAGTTTTCAGCCTTCACGTACCTCAATCCGCCCATAAGATTTCGTAAAACAGAATCTCTATTTTCAGTTGGATATCTCGAAATATTGCTAAGAAATGTTATTAGGATGAGTGATATCGCATACAAAAAAACGATGACTATATATGACAAGGTAACTCCATATGCATCCATCAAAATCCCCGCTAATACCGGGGCAAAAATTTGTGTGATATCTCTCCCGGTCCTTGTTAAGGCAACACCATTTTGGAGACGATGAGATCCAACAACTTCCGGCAAAATCGACTGCCGGACAATCATGTCAACTGACCTCCATAGACCTATTAGAACTGTCATGAACAGTATTAGAGGAATACTTAAATTATCAGTTGCAGCCGCAATAAATATCGATAGCGAAAAAATTAAAAAAGCTAACCTTGACGATACGAATATTTTTTTCCATCCTATCCGGTCAACAAAAACTCCAAAAAAAGGAGCTCCCAAAGTCCCGGAAAATCTTAAAGCGCCAAACAAACCCAGTATCAAAGGTGAATCCGTAGTTTCCAGAATAAACCAAGAAAGAATCAAAATTTCCATAAATTCAGCGGAATGTAACGCGATATCAGACAGCCACATCAGCCTGTATCTGGGAACTTGTAATGATACAAATAATTGACTGGTTATTTGATTGAATTTAAATATCTTACGTGTCCCTACCGGCAAATTGAGGAATAGATAGTTCGAAATGTTACAGGAAAGACAAGTATAGGCAACACTTTGTAAGTGCAAGTATCTAACAAGTGAATCAGTGTATAATTTGGGGCCCGTCAGGAGAATAGCAAAATGGATGGCAAGGAGGAGAATAAGATGTCTGAACACAAGACCGCGACGTTGGCTGGAGGTTGCTTTTGGTGTGTAGAGGCTGTTTTCGAGCTAGTGGAAGGAATTCACACCTTGATATCTGGATACACCGGCGGGAATACTGAAAATCCCACCTACGAAGAAATATGTTCAGGTCAAACGGGCCACGCAGAAGCTGTGCAAATCGAGTACGACCCTGATGTTATAGATTATGAAACTATTCTAGAAATATTCTTTGCCTACCATGACCCTACTACTTTAAACAGGCAAGGGAATGATATTGGAACTCAATATCGGTCGGCAATATATTTCCACGACAAGGAGCAAGAACAAATTGCGACTCAAGTTGTTCAAGAGCTAGAGGAAGACGAGATATTCCCGGATCCAATTGTTACTGAAATAAATGAAATTGGAACGTTTTACGAAGGGGAAACGTATCATCAATCTTATTTCACAAATAACGCCTATCAGCCATATTGCCAATTCATAATAGCTCCAAAAGTGATAAAGCTAAGAGAAAGACATTCGCATCTCTTAAAGACCGTGTATCACTAAAACCTTTAATGCAAAATAAAGACGTCAGAATCGAATACCCCAGAATCGATGGTACAACCAAACTATTCACCGATGAATTTATAAATTATCTGATTGCTTTACATGATCAGTTCTCAGATCGTATTAAATCCATTAGAACTGTACGACAACAGACACTGACAGAGGCTCATTCAAAAGGAATTGATTCTCTATCTTTGCCTCTAAGTGAGATAAATACAGGGGAATGGGCAGTTGACGCTGTTCCCTCAGAACTCAAGTCACCTGGGATTGAAATATCCGGCCCCGCAGGTATTGCCAACATGTTCATTAATGCCGTCAATCCCGGCCCTGAAGGGGAACGTGCTGTAGGGTATCTCGATGATGATGAAGATTCTGGAGGCCACTCGTTCAAAGATACAGTAAACTCAGCTATAAACAGATTGGAAGCTTCTGAAGGCACTCTTTTTTATGAAGATCCCAAGAGAGGAAGAGTCTATAAGCTTGAACCTGGAAACCTCCCATTTTTCATGCATAGAGAAAGGGGACTACACCTAGATGAACACGAAGTCACTATTGACCGTCAGTCAATTTCGGCAACTTTGTTAAGCACAGCGTTAACACTATTTCATGTGGGACGGTCTCAGATGAGACAAGGAAGGGGTGTCTATTTTTACCTTCCAAAACTAGAAAGTGTACCTGAGGCAGAACTCTATAAAGACCTGTTCGACTCAAGTAGAGATCTCTTACATCTAGATTCCGACTCTACGATTAAGGCAATCATCCTTGTTGAATCACTCCCCGCTGTATTTAGAATGGAAAACATGCTCTATGCTCTCGGTAAATATGGAGCCGGACTAAATGCAGCAAGATGGGACCTGAAAGCAAGTATCTTGGAATATATCCTCCCTGACCCGAAATCTGTTTGGCCAGACCGATTTGAAGTTGATATCAAAACCACCAAATTTATGTCCAATATTTTCAGAAGACTTGTCGCTATATGCTTGAAAAGAAAAGCGGTTGCAATAGGCGGTATGGCCACAGCACTTCCCAGTAGGGATGAAGAGGTGAACCAAATAGCAGCAGACTCCATTAAAAGCGATAAAGAATGGGAGGCTAGACAGGGATTTCTCAGGGGATGGAGTGCACACATTTACCATATGAAAACCGCTTCTGACCCTTTTAAGGAATGGTGGGGAACTGGTTGGCAACCAACTGTTGAAATGAGTAATCCTGATAATTATCCTGTTCACATTGAAACACCCGAAGGCAAAATCACATCCGAAGGGACAATAAGAAACATTCGAACCATAATAGAATACGTGGAGGGTTGGTTGAATGGCAGAGGGGCCAAGGGTATAGATAGTATGGAAGGCCAAGATGGTAAAAGACCATCCTTAATGGAAGACCTTGCTACAGCGCGGATTTCCGTTGGTCAGGTGGCTCAGCGAATTTTGCATAGTGTATCGTGTCAGACAACAGGAGTCATACACACTCCACAGGTTGTAAAAGAAATGGTAGATGATGCTACAACTAATATCCTAAAAATACGGGAATCTCAACTTGACGAGGCCGATTTCATAAATACGAAAACACGTTATCAGATTGCTCGTAAAGTTTGTCTTAAGTGGATTGAAAACTATACTGAATTGAATTTCAGAAGCCTCGGTTCCTACACGCAAGAAGAACTTAAACAGATGGGTAACGAGACCGACGCACTGCAAAAGAACTAGAAAATCTAATTTTCAATCCTCTATGGCACTATAAACAAGCGTTCTCAGTTCTCTTCTAATGTTGTAAGTACTTGAAGGAACTAGTTGAGTCATAAATATTGTTATGAGTTCCTCTACAGGATCAATCCAAAATGCTGTGCTCGCCATCCCTCCCCAAGCCAATTCTCCCTGGGTGCCAGAAATTTGAGCTCGCGCAGGATCGATTAGAACCGAGAACCCTAAACCAAAACCAACACCATCAAAAGTAGATTCGCTCCATCTACCATATGCAATGTCTGCAAGTGATTGGGACGCTCGTAAATGATTTGATGACATCAATTCAACAGTCTTTCGACTTAATAGTCGTTCACCACGCAAATATCCCTTATTCAATATCATTCTGCAAAAAGTCAAATAGTCCTCAGCTGTTGAAAAAAGACCTCCTCCTCCCGAAAGAAAACTAGGATTCAAATTGACATACGCATCCGATTTCTCTTCTATAAGTTTAGGGGGGCCATCCAAATGATAAAGATAATTTGCAGCTACTCTATGGAATTTGTCTTCTGCAACATGGAATCCTGTATCCTCCATAGCTAATGGCTCAAATATATTCTCTTTGAAAAATTTATCGAGTTTTTTGCCAGATAGTACCTCTATAAGGTATCCGCAAACGTCTGTTGCAACAGAATAATTCCACCTATCACCTGGAGAAAACTCTAAAGGTAAATTGGAAAGAGCAATTATAAATTCTTTAAGATTTTTTTGATTATTGCGATCCAATCCGATTTTCCTGTAAGCAGCATCAACTTCGGTTCTATGCATAAACCCATAAGTAAGTCCCGATTGGTGAGATAAAAGATCGCCAATAGTCATAGCTCTTTTAGGTTTCTCGGTGATAAACCCTTCACTATCGCCAGAGACATAAACTTCTATCCCTTTGAACTCTGGAATGAATTCTTCAACAGGGTCATCAAGTTGGAACAAGCCTCTCTCATATAGCATCATCAGTGCAGTAGAAGTTATAGGTTTAGTCATCGAATAAATTCTGTATATAGTGTCCCAAAGAACCGGTTTGTTTTGCTCTCTGTCACTTAAGCCTAAAGTCGAATAATGAGCCAACCTACCTTTCCGGTATACCACCGTTAAAGCTCCAGTGAGCCTTTCATTCTCCAAATAATTTTTAGTTATGTGATCATCTATCAGAGATAGTCTCTTATCTGACATGCCACTAGTATGTATATTTGAGGTCAAACTCTATTCCTTAATATATTTTTGCCAATCCCTAAACTGCTAATTTACTTTCTTATGTGACGGAACAAAACTGTAGATAATTATCAATTATTTAACTGGAACATCGTAGCCTCAATATAGTGAGAGAAGCGATATCGGTAGTCAATCACACCATCACAAATATCAGAATCCAAACTACGTACAGAAATCTATTTCTATACCCCTTTATATGTCACTAGATTTATTTCCAACATTTAATGGACAAAAAGTCTATCAATTCAACTGAAATTTGGGACAATTAATATTTAAACGTAACGTGATGGCCAATATAGACAACGGTAATTTTTTGAAGTTCTCAATTAAAAAAGTTCTCAAAAGTATATCTAACAGAATCCCTGTTGGTTTTTTATTGTTTACTTTTGCGTTTGTAGCAGGCGCATTGATTTTTCTAGCCATACCAGACAACAAAGCGAAAAGTGCAGTATATAGTTATTTCACTTTAACTTTCTCTGATGTAGAAAAAGATGGAACTTGGACCGTCAGTAACTTTCTAGTACCAACTAATGTACACATTTCCCCGGACAATAAATACGTCTACGCTACCGCATCCGGCAGCAACGCATTAATAATGTTTATCCGTGATGAAAATACGGGAAGGCTATTACAAAAACAATCCTATTTAAATGGAACGAATGGCATAACCGGTTTATCTGAAGTATTTGATGTAACAGTGAGTCATGACGGACTTAACGTCTATGCTACTGGATTCCAAGACAATACAATTGCCGTTTTTTCACGAGAGCGCAGCACCGGCGAATTAACCTTTCTTGAAGTTCATAAAGATAACTTATTGGGAGTCGATGGATTACAAGGTATAAAAAACATTTCGATAAGCCCTGATGGGAAAAACGTGTATGCCGCCGGTATGGAAGATGATGCCCTATCTGTATTTAACAGGAATCTTTACACAGGAAGGCTTAGTTTTTCTCAAGTACTAGTTGACAATACACTTGGCGTGGACGGTCTTAACGGTATAACAGACATAGAGCTTAGTCCAGATGGCAAATTTGTTTATACAACGGGTTCAATAGATGATGCGGTATCCATATTTTCCAGAAATTCTCAAACCGGTACGCTTGTATATATACAAAGTTATAAAGAAGGTGTCTCTGGATTAAACACCCTTGACGGGGCGAATGACTTAGAAATATCGCCAGATGGTAAGTACATATATCTCGCCGCTTCAAATGATGACGCAGTATCAACCTTTTCTAGAAATGAAACTACTGGAAACATAACTTTTATCACCTCTCAAACAGACGGACTTTTATCAGTCGATGGCTTGGACGGGGTAATGGATCTAACTATGAGTCCAGACAACCTTCATGTCTACGCATCATCACTGAACGATAATGCGGTAGCAGCTTTCCGGATCAGTAGCATAAATGGTTCTTTAATCTATATTGATTCATGGATCGACGGTAATGCCTCAGTGGACGGTCTAAAATTTGCAGTCTCGTCAGAAATAACAAGTGACGGAAAGCACTTATATGTTGTCGGAAAAGGCGATAACTCAGTCGCAGAATTTGCCAGAAACCCAGCTACCGGTGAGCTTGTTTACATAAATAAAAGCACAAATAATTTCCAAGGCGTTGACGGTATCAACCAAGTCTCAGATCTGGCGCTTTTACCCAATAAGTCCATATTATATTCTGCGTCCCCATCAGAAAATAAAATCGGTATTTTTCAAGCAAATAGCACATCTTCAGAACTAACGTACTTAGGAAGAGTAAAAAACAACGAAGGCTCAGTGACCCTCCTTGAAGGAGTTGATTCACTAGAAATAGATTCAGAAGGGCAATTTTTATATGCAGCAAGCAACAAAGCAAACGCAATAACTCTTTTCAAAATAACCTCCGCGACAGGAACGTTGACTCACATTGACAACTATATTGACGGAACAGAAGGGGTTGACGGGTTAAAAAATGTATCTGATCTAGAAATAAGCCCAGATCAAAATTACCTTTATGCAGCAGGCTATGGTGAAGATTCAGTCAGCGTATTTTCTAGAAATGCGACAAGCGGCGTGTTGACATTTATAAAATCATACAAGGAAATTCCTGATTCCATGGATGGTATTTCTGGGCCTGTTTCCCTAACCATAACTCCGGACGGAAAACATTTATACAGTGCCAACTGGTTAGACAATTCAATTGCTTCATTTGGAATAGATACTGATTCAGGACTTTTAACATATATCGGGTACTTGGCCGACGAAAACTATGGTGGAAATGTAATCTGGTCACCATCAGATATAGACGTAAGCCCCGATGGTCAACATGTCTATATGACTTCAGCAACATCCGACACACTTTCCGTCTTCAAAAGGGACTCAAATACCGGATATATTTCTCTTATAGGATTTCTCAGAGACAATAATTCTGGAATAAACGGTTTGGATTGGCCATCTTCATTATCAATAACGTCTGACGGAAAATACATAATTGTAGCGGCATCGGAGGACAATACTGTCACAGTCTTCAAAAGAGATACATCTACAGGATATATCACTATTGTGGGGTATCTGGAAGACGGTAGCCTAGGAGTCGACGGATTAAAAGGCGCTTCTAGTGTTGAAATAAGTTCTGACAACTCACTCGTCTATATATCTGGGGAAAAAGAAAATTCCATCGCGGCTTTCCTGGGTCAGGAGCTATCACTACTTTACACCCCATATCCTACACAGCAACCTGTAGTGCCATCCGACACACCAGAACCAACACCCCCTCCAACAAGCACAAAAATAGACGACAATGAATTTAAGTCACTGTCTTTCAATAACGAGAAAACGACTGCCCATATAATACATCCAAATGAACGATCAAGCTTAAATTCTGTCGATCCTTCAACTAAATTACTAGTAGAAAAGCTAAACCACAACATTAGTTTTCAAATGCTACTTGATCTCGATGACTCGAAATGTTCTCGAAAACCCAACACAGGCATCACCTTGCGATGTATCTCTATGAATTCCTATGACTACCTCGGAAATTCAATAAAAGACGTAAATCTTTGGTCCCCTAGTATATTAAGTACAACATTAACTCAAGAAGACTTAAATTTAATTGGCGGATTAGATAAAGCTCAGATTGAAGCTATGTCTGGAAGATTAAAATACCAAGGGTTTGACAAACGAAGACCTGGAATGGAATGGATTGACATACACACAACATACACTATTAATCGGCCTACTACTGGTCTAAATTCTCCGGTAAATTTGTTAGTGACTCAAGACGGAACAAAAGTACTTGTTAATTCATCTGATCCACCGAGTATTTCAGTTTTTGGTAGAGACCCATCTGGAACCGTTTCGTACATTGGAACCAAATTACTTACCAATCTAAACTCAAATCAAGATATTTGGGTATCCGAATATGGAGGCAATGGAGATCTCAGTCTTCCGGGTGAAGAAGGATTGATATCAATTTACAACTATTCAATCTCACCAGGACTAACAAAAATAGGAAGCACTATTTCAGATTTAATATTACGTCCGGATGAGATTACAGTTTCTTTTACAAAAATACCTGAAACTGACAGAAGCATACTAATAACAAATAGTGGAGAAATAAACCTTATAGAACATGAAGATCACGTATCTAAAGTAAAAACACTATATACGCATGACCTTAGTACGGAAGATACGGCCCTCATCAACGTGTCTAACACCTTACTTTCTGAAGACGGCAGATATCTCTATTTAACAGCAGAAGAAAGTAATTACATTTATGTTTACAGGATATCTGACAATAAAGATTTCCTAACATATATTGGAAAAATCAACGAAACGCTTGGAACCTTGTCCTCTATTAAAATAACTCCTGATGGCAACCATCTATATGCAGCGTCTAAGGACAAAAACAGATTATCCGGATTCACTCGCAATTCTGATAATGGATCACTAGCTCTAATTGGGTACGTTGAAGATGATGTGTACGGAGTTGAGGGACTTCAGGGAATATCAGACCTATCTATCAGCCCTGACGGAAACCACATTTATGCTGCCGCCCATTTAGATGATTCGTTATCTGTTTTCGTTAGAAATCATGAAACGGGATCTCTTAAATATATAGGATATGTTAAAAATGGCATTGGGAAAGTTAAAGGGATAAAGGGCGTTAATTCAGTAGATATAAGCCCAAATGGAAAACAGGTGTACGTGACAAGCCAAGAATCTCGTTCATTGGTCACATTTAATAGACAAAAAAATGGTGTTATAACCTTTCTAAACCAGGTAACAGAATCCGATTTCCAGAATTCAGGACTAATTATTAAAGCCCCTTTAATTAGAAAGCCAGGTATATATGGGCTAAATTGGTATCCAAGTACAGAATCACTAGAAAAAACGGAATATAAATCCCCTTCAGTTGGGGGAACCTTACTTAACTTACCTTTAATACTATCTTCTATATTATCGGGAACGATTCTTATAATGATCTCGGCTTTAATAATTTATAGAATACGGAGGTATGATATTCACTATAAATTGTCTCGAGGAAATCTACCCTAAAAGCTTTGATATTGTATGTATACAAAATAAGGGTTTAACATAGGCACAATTTAAATAAAGGACTGGTGACTAATTGGGCGCTCTTAGTGATATCAAAATACTTGACCTATCTAGGATTCTGGCTGGACCATTTGGAACACAAATTTTATCGGACTTAGGTGCAGAAGTTTGGAAAGTGGAATCCCCCTGGGGAGACGACACAAGGGGGTGGGGACCACCATTTATCGGAGAAGAAAGTGCATATTACCTATCTGCGAATCGGGGAAAGAAAAGCATAATAGTTAATTTGAGAGACCCAAAAGGGCAAGAAATTATCAGATCACTTGCGCTTAAGGCGGATGTTTTTGTAGAAAACTTCAAAGTTGGCAATATGAAAAGATTCGGTCTCGACTATGAAAGTTTATCTAAAATAAACCAAGGCCTTATTTATGCATCCGTAACAGGCTTCGGTCAAACTGGACCAAGAGCATCAGAACCAGGGTATGACGCGGCCTTACAAGGTATGACCGGAGTAATGAGTATTACCGGTGAGCCAGATGGTAGACCTACTAAGGTAGGAGTTGCATGGATAGATATATTGACAGGTATGACCTCAACTATTGGCATACTTGCTGCGTTGCATGAGAAAAAACTTAGCGGAAAGGGACAACACATAGACGTCTCTCTTTTCGACGTCGGAATTGCCAGCCTAGCTAACATAGCACAAAGCTACCTAGCGACTGGAATAGCCCCTGGAAGAATAGGTAACGCGCATCCCCAAGTTGCTCCATATCAAGATTTTACCGCTTCCGACGGTGAATTTATGACAGCAGCAAATAATGATGACCAATTCAGAAGATTATGCGAAGCAATAGGTAGTCCGGAGTTATCTGATGACCCTAGATTTTCTGACAACGCTAAAAGAGTGGAAAACAGAACAGAATTGGCAAATATATTAAATTCGAAACTTTCATCAAACCCTATATCGCACTGGATGACAGTCCTTCAGGAAGCGGGATTAACCGTAACACCTATAAACACTATAGAAGACGTATTGAAAGATCCTCAAGCTCAAGCACGTAACTCAATTTGGAAAGTACAACACTCTTCTCTTGGAGAAATAGATCTTTTAGGAAGTGCATTGCAACATTTGAGCAGAACACCAGCAAAGCCTCAAAGTCATCCACCACTTCTTGGAGAGCACACCTATGAAATTTTGGAAACAGTTCTAGGTATGTCAAAAGACGAAATTAAAAAATTATCTGGGGCCGATATCATAAAGGGAACGATTGTATAAACAAAGGGGCCAAACCGAATATTTTCATATCGGTTTGGCCCCTTTGGAGCTACTAATACTCCGTTTAGTTCTTTAGAAACCCTACTCTTTCATATTCACCCTTAACGACAGGGCGGGCATCAACCTCCATCCAATCTTCCATGATCTCAGTATACAAACTTCTGAAATCCACATTGAAACGTAAATCTCCTTCAAGAAGATCTTCAGGCCTTAAGGAAGGGTATTCGCTATACTGCCCACCATTTACTGAATCGCCTATTACAAAGGCTACCCCACCAGAGCCATGGTCAGTACCATTACCATTATCTTTGACTCTCCTACCAAATTCGGAAAAGACAAATAATATTACATCGTCGCTTTTGTTAGCCTGTTTCATATCGGTATAGAAATCATATATACCGCCTGACACATCGGTAAGTAGCCCTTCTTGCAAAGCGATACCATTGGTGTGTGCATCAAAACTACCATGTTGTGTGTAGCAAATCCTTGTCCCAATATCTGCCTGCAACACCTGAGCGGCTCCTTTCATTGCTTTCGCAAATGAATTATCCGCATATTCTACATCCGACGAATACTTGTCCAGCACCGTCCCTAATATATCTGCACCTTTCAGTGCATCTAAACCAGTTTGGGTCAGATAATCCATCACGGGGCCACTACCAAGCGCCTGGGTATACATATCACGAAACGCCTGAAGAGCATCATTCCTTTGATCAGATTCTCCGATGTGATTCATAAGTCCGTAGGTTGCAAGGTCGGTAACGGAAGCAACTGGAGCTCCATGGGATACAAGTGCCCTAGGCAATCCCGAACCGAAATTAACGGCAGCAACCACATTGTCATGTTTTGGATACATTTGGTTAATTGTGTTTCCTAGCCAACCTTCGTTTCCTACTTTTGTGGGCTCCGCCGTATGCCATATATCCATTGACCTAAAGTGGGATCTGTTAGGATCAGGGTAACCTGTACCATGAACTATGGCCACTTTCCCTTCGTCATAGAGATCTTTTATAGGTGCCATGGCAGGATTCATGCCCAGACCATCTCCGATGGGTATTATTTGATCATCATTTAGCCTAACGTTTGGCCTGTTGTCGACATAATTTGGGTCGTTATACGGAATTATGCAATTAAGGTAGTCGTTACCACCTGACAGCTGTACCACAACGATTTTTTTATCACCCATCAAACTACTCCTATAAATGTTTCAACAACCATTCAAAGTAAAATTTTATCTACCTTTCAAAAATCTGAAATCTATGTCTTCCTGTTTCTAGCACATATATACGTCCGTCCTCATCCAATTGTACATCTACCGGATCCCATAAATATGGCTCCATTCTAGCCGATATTTCTGATTCATCATCTATGTCGGGAACATAGACAGGAACGAAAGACTCTCTGGCCCTTCTTTCATCTGCCTGCGAATCAAAGTATTCTATACACCATGGATTCAAGTCAGCGGCACCCCTATGACTATCTAAATAGTTGCCTTCCGAGTCCAACACTTGGAGCCTTTGGTTACCCCAGTCAGCTACATACATGTTCCCTGCGGCATCGACAGCTAGTCCAGCAGGGCGACTAAGTTGACCTTCCCCTGGCCCTGAATTTCCAAATGAGGCTATATGCTCACCTTGAGCCGTGAATTTCTGTATTCGATCATTTCTCCAATCTGCCACATAAATATTCCCTTGAGCATCGTCACAAATACCCCAAGGATGGTCAAATTGACCGTCCATACTTCCAGCAGACCCCCATTGTCTAAAAAACTTACCATCGAGAGAATATTCCTGCACTCTATTGTTACCAGAGTCCACCAGCAACATACGGTCACCCCGTATTAAAAGGCCACTCGGGTTACAAAATTGTCCCTCCCCAGTACCTTTCTCGCCCCAGTACGTTAGAGGATTTCCATCCCGATCAAATTTAGTGATCCTTTGTAATTTCTCATCAGCCAAATACATATTTTCATCTTCATCAAGCACTATTGAAGTCGGCCAAATCATACCGCCCAACTGAGTATCATTAGTTCCTATCTGGCCATAAAAATCATGGTCTTTGCTGACCATCTGAATACCATTTGAACCTTTTGTGCTCGGCTTTCCTCGACTTACAACAAATATTCTTCCATCAGATCTTATGACCATGGAAGTTGGAAGAGAAAATCCTCGACCACCAAAATCAGCTGCAAACCCAACGTTGGTTAAGTATTTTAGTCTGCTAGCCGTTGTCGTCATATTACCTGCCTCCTTATTCCTATCGCTCCCCAGATCTATACAGTTTGGTACTCTTGACTAGACACAATTAATTGAATAGCCGCCACAGCCGCTTTATCAAAATTATTTGATTCCTCATCATGTTCCCACGACAAATCGCCATATTTAGATAAATAATTTTTCAACCCAGATTTTGTCGTTTCCATCACATCCATGGGTCCTAAAACATCAAAAGCAATTTCAGCCAGTCTAGCTGTGGTCATTGATCCCGAGTCAGAATAAGTCTTTATGCGGTCTATTATGTCCCTCACTCCAGATTTTCCTGGATCGTTGAGAATTCTACCTGCAAAATTAACCCTTTCAACATAGGCACCTGTATTGATCCATTCCACACCTCCCTGCCAACCTTCCACACTCGGAGGCCTCATAAGACCTTGGCCCATATTGCCACATGCTGCATCAGCCGCAAAAATATCGTCGCTTGGCAAGGTAATCGGACCCGCTAGCCTCATAGTTCCAATTACCATTTCAGCAGGACTTTTTATCCTTGCATTTCTCGCAGACTCAGACTTGAAAAAATCAGAATTAAATAACACTTCTAACATGGCCTTAATATTATGCCCACTATCGAAATATGCTTTTACTAGAGCATCAATAGCAGCCGGATCCCTAGGGGATTCGTGAGGCCACTGGGGAACAGGCAATTCATCCGCTACAAAAAAATGATATAAATGTCT
>CAZCOH010000024.1:0-21132 GCA_964500645.1 uncultured Dehalococcoidia bacterium | reverse complement strand
TTCAGCGTTTGATCTATTAAACTCCCATCAATATCAAATGAAATTACTCTAAATTTATTTAAACCTTGATTTTTAACCACTGTGTTAGTATCCATTCCTAGTGTAAATAGTTTGTCCGATTTAACTTCGTTAATTTTATGCCAATTCACCCAAGACTCTTATTATGGATCATAGTTGCTCCAATAGTCGTGTATATTATTTCGTTAGCCTGGCGCTCATAGTATTCTTTGAATAACTAGGTAAATTTTCTATATCCTGTTGTGTCCTAAGTTGTAGTCAGTGAGGAATTTATGCCAAAAATAATTGAATTCGAAACCTCTGTGGTCAGCCTACCAAGGGAAGAAGGTCCATTAACAGGCGGAATGGGCTCAAAGGCTGATTTTATAACCATAAAACTAAGAACCTCAGACGGCCTGGAGGGAATCTCATATGCGGGCTTCACGAGCGATATCATGGTTAAAGCTCTCAAGGAATGCATAGACGCATTAATTGAACAAATTTTAGGTGAGAATCCTCTAAATAACGAGAGAATAATTTCTTATTTAACGGAAATAGCAGGAGGTGGCGCACCCGCTGGGTTAGTTACTAGGTCTATTTCTGCAATTGACGTAGCACTGTGGGATATAAAAGGTAAATACACAGGGCTACCTATATATCAGTTACTTGGGGGACATAGAAATTCAGTACCAGCCTACGCAAGTGGATACTTATGGAGAAATTATGATCTTGATAGGCTAGCTAGCACTGCTAGAGATCTTGTAGAAAAAGGTTTTACTGCTATGAAGTTCAGAATGGGAGCTGAACCTACGGCGAAAAAAGAGTTGGAAAGAATGAAAATCATGAGAGAAGCCGTAGGCCCGGATATTACTCTTATGGTGGATATAAACCAAGGCTGGAGCGTCAACACTTCTATCAAAATAGGGAGGGAATTATCCGAATATGACCTCTACTGGCTAGAAGACCCTATCAATCATCAAGACTACATGGGCCTAGCATCTATAGCGGACAAACTTGACACTCCTATTGCAGCTGGGGAATATCATTATGGAATAGAGGCTTTCAGAAATATGCTCGAGCTAAAATCCATCGATATTGTTATGGTCGACCTTTTGAGAGTTGGAGGAATCACTCAATGGATGAAAGTGGCACATTTGGCTCAATCGTATAACAAACCTGTCGTGAGTCATCTAGCGACAGAAGTATTGGCCCATGGAATAGCGGCTTGCCCAAATGGAGCGTGGGTCGAACATATGCCTTGGACATTTGAGCTTTTCGACAGAGAACCGACAATAAAAGATGGCTTGATGTTAATGCCACAGGAACCGGGTCTCGGCGTAAACTTTAACGAGGAAAATTTAATGCGATATAGGCATACTGGTTAGAAGTTGCTCCTCAGGCACAAATTACCTTGATCATTATGATATTATTTCCCGTGTATTTCAGAAGTTCATGATTACGAAAACAGGTTAATAGGGAGCTTTAAAAATTGGCTACTCAAACAAATGAGCAATATTCTGTAATCGGAAAAAGACCCGTCAGGCATGATGGAGTTGATAAAGTCACTGGTAAGGCCCTTTATGGTGCCGATATGAATCTACCAGGGATGATTTTCGGAAAAGTCCTAAGAAGCCCTCACGCACATGCAAAAATATTATCGATCGATATTTCCAGAGCAGTATCTCATCCATCAGTTAAAGCCGTAATTACTTCGAATGACCTCGCCCCTCTTCCGGACAAAGCCGCTGAAGTTGGTGAGGACCTATACGCAAACATGAAATATGTTAAAGATCGAATTTTGGCCTCAGACAAAGTGCTGTTTAAAGGCCATCCTATTGCTGCTATTGCTGCACAAAGCCAACATGAAGCCGAAGAATTATTATCCCTCATTAAGGTTGAATATGAAGTTTTAGAATCGGTCACTGATGTAGAATCCGCCATTGCCGATGGTGCTCCTGCGCTGCATGACAGCATAAGTTCAGTATCTCTAGGTGAGAACAAATTTGATAGCCCTAATATTGCCAGCCATGATCAGTATGTATTAGGAGATGTCGAAAAAGGATTTGAAGAAGCTGAATCTAATCTAACTATTGAAAGAACATTTCGAACCAAAACCGTACACCAGGGTTATATAGAGCCCCAAAATGGAACCGCGTGGTGGCGAGCAGACGGATTTGTCACGGTCTGGTGCAGTAGTCAAGGTCACTTCGGCATAAGAGACGCAACATCCACGGTATTGGGAATACCTGTCCCCCGCACCAATGTCATCCCAATGGAAATAGGAGGAGGATTCGGTGGCAAACTTCCCTGCTACCTAGAACCCTTAGCCGCTCTTTTATCTAAGAAGAGTGGTAACCCGGTAAAAATGCACATGAGCCGAGCGGAGGTTATAGAAGCCAGCGGTCCGACGTGTGGAAGCATGATAAAAGCAAAAATCGGACTTAACTCCTTGGGAAAAATTACTGCGGCCAAGGCTGAACTATACTTCGAAGCCGGAGCCTTCCCTGGATCACCCGTTGGAGGAGCAACAGCATGTATGTTGTCTCCCTATGATATAGAAAATTTGAAACTGGATGGATACGACGTTGTAGACAATAAACCAAAGACGACTGCATATAGAGCTCCAGGTGCGCCCTTGGGGGCGTTGGCCATAGAAACGATCTTAGACGAGTTAGCTGAAAAGCTAGAAATGGACCCAATGGATTTGAGGCTAATTAATGCCGCGAAAGAAGGGACACGTAGAGCAGATGGTGTTGTAAACAACAAGATAGGTATGGTAGAAACGGCCGAAATAGTAAAGGCTCACAATCACTACAACGAGCCACTTGAAGAAAAATCCGGAAAATTGAGAGGAAGAGGCGTAGCAATGGGATTCTGGAGAAATAATACTGGCCCGGCGTCATGTATTGCTGTAGTAACCCCGGCAGGCACAGTTAATCTAACAGAAGGATCTGTCGATATCGGAGGATCCAGAACGGCTATTGCTCAACAATTTGCAGAAGTACTTGGTATTCCCGTTGAGGATGTGAACCCTCAAATTGGGGATACTGACACGATTGGATATACCTCAGTAACTGGTGGCAGTGGAGTCGCATTCAAATCAGGCTGGGCTGCATTTGAAGCCGCCCAACACGTGAAAGCTCAATTAATTGATAGGGCAGCTTTAGTATGGGACACAAACCCAGATGAAATCGAATTTTCGAACGGGGTGGCAAGCCATAAATCTGACCCAGAATTAAGTCTTACTTTTAAGGAATTGGCGGCTGGATCCAACGGAACAGGAGGCCCAATTGTTGGTAGTGCAGGAGTAAATCCAACAGGTGCAGGAGGATCATATGCTGCCATGCTAGTTGATGTGGAGATAGATCCCGAGACCGGCAAAACAGAAATATTGAGGTGCACCACTTTCGTCGACGCCGGCAAGGCTATCCATCCAGATTATGTTGAAGGGCAAATACAGGGCGGGAGCGTACAGGGAATAGGTTGGGCACTCAATGAAGAATATTTCATGAGTGAAGAAGGCCAAGTTATGAATTCAAGTCTGTTGGACTATAGAATGCCAACTAGCTTGGATCTTCCAATGATTGACCCAGTGGTAGTAGAGGTGCCCAATCCAGGCCACCCTTATGGCGTCAGAGGAGTTGGAGAATCCCCATTGGTACCACCTTTAGCAGCACTATCAAACGCTATATATGACGCCATTGGAGTCAGAATGCGCGACTTACCAATGAATTCTTCGTCTGTACTTAAAGCCTTGGCGAAAAAGAAATAAAAAATTTATTGAGAATAATTAACAAAATCAGAGAGGTTTCGTAGAAATGCCTAAGCAGTTTCAATTTAGAGAAGGCGCCAGAGAGCAGCTCATGCAGGGGATTGACCTCATGGCAAAAACCGTGGGTATAACTTTGGGCCCAAACGGCCGAAATGTGATCCTAGACAAGGAATTTGGCCCCCCGCAGGTGTGCAGTGACGGAGTGACAATAGCTAAAGAGATTGAGCTAGCAGAACCATTCCTCAACATGGGGGCCCAGTTGTTGAAAGAAGCCGCATCAAAAACAAATGACGCGGTCGGTGACGGTACAACAACCTCGACTATCCTTGCCCAAGCCATCCTGAAAAACGGATTCAAGAATATTGCGGCCGGAGCTGATCCTATGGCATTAAAAAGGGGCATAGATAGGGCCGTTGATGCGATGACTGAAGAGCTAAAGGGAATGTCAAAATCCGTCACAGACAATGCTCAAATATCTCAAGTAGCAATTCTATCGGCTCATGACGAGGAAATGGGAAACCTGATAGGTTCTATCATTGGGAAAATAGGCAAAGATGGGGTTGTTTCAGTAGAAGAATCAAGGGGTCTCGATTACGATGTGGAATATGTAGAAGGTATGGAAATAGACCGAGGATATCTCTCCCCGTATTTCGTCACAGATCAAGAAAAAATGATAGCGGAATTAGAGGACCCATATATTTTTCTGACTTCTGAAAAAATTTCCAGTGCTGAAGAACTTGTACCTTTTATGGAGAAATTTTCAGCAGTTGGTAGAAATTTAGTCATAATTGCTGAAGACATAGATGGTCAAGCGTTAGCGACACTGGTAGTTAATAAAATGAGGGGCACCATTAACTGTCTCGGAGTAAAAGCCCCAGCTTTTGGTGACCGCAGAAAATCGATATTAGAGGATATGTCGATCCTATTTGGTGCTACGGTAATCAGCGGAGAGACAGGCAGAACACTCGATTCGGTAGAAATTTCGGATCTTGGTAGATGCCGAAGAGTGGTATCAACAAAAGATGATACTACTTTCGTTGAAGGTGGAGGGGACCAAATCGATATAGAGGCGAGAGTAAGCAATATCAAATCTCAAGCGTCTGAGACCAAATCCGATTATGACCGAGAAAAACTTGATGAAAGAGCCGCAAAACTTTCAGGTGGCGTTTCCGTCATCAAAGTGGGAGCAGCAACAGAAATAGAATTGAAAGAGAAAAAGCAAAGACTCGAAGATGCACTTTCCGCGACTAGAGCCGCTATGGAAGAAGGTATATTACCCGGAGGTGGAACCTCGTTAATACGTGCTGCAGAAACTGTGCGATCTAAATTTGAAGGAAGTACAGATGAGGACACAGGAGCGAGGATCGTGTTTGACTCCGTTACAGCACCTCTAGCATTACTAGTTCAAAATGCCGGGTTTAGCGGTCCTGTTGTTGTAGAAGCAGTGAAGAACGGTGTAAACGACTATGGTTTTGATGCAGAAAAAGACAGATATGGCAGTATGTATGAGTACGGAATCATTGATCCAGTCAAGGTGACCAGGTCCGCCCTAGAAAACGCGGCCAGTATATCCGCCATGGTACTCACTACGGAATCGTTGATAACAGAGTTAGATCCTCCCAAACTTCCTGCACCTTTTGACGACTAGAATGCAATCAGAGCATTAGTTAAATATGACAGAAGATATCAGTTCTGAAACATCCTGTATCGAGGAAGAAAAAGAAACGACCATCCAAGTACAGGATGTCAACAAAAATTTTGGACAGTTTAAAGCAGTTCAAGATCTTTCTTTCAACATAAAGAAAGGCGAAATAGTTGGATTCCTTGGACCAAACGGAGCAGGGAAAACCACAACCATGAGACTCCTGACATCTTATTACACCCCGGACACAGGAAAAATCTTAATAAATGGTGTAGACAATGCAGAACATGATCTGGAAACTCGGAAGAGTATAGGATACCTGCCCGAAAATAATCCTCTCTACGAGGACCTACTTGTAAGTGAGTATTTGAGTTTCATTGCGGACCTGAGGGGCATGAAGGGACCTGTCAGAAAAAACAATCTTGAACAGACCATCGAAGAAGCAGGTTTATCTGAGGTATTTCACAGACCGATCAGTGAATTATCCAAAGGTTATCACCAGAGAGTCGGTCTTGCTGGCGCCATTTTACACAGGCCCTCTATCTTAATATTAGATGAACCAACTGAAGGTCTCGATCCTAATCAACGAATCAGCATGCGAGATTTAGTTAAATCTTTAGGTGTGGAACGAACAGTATTGGTCACAACACACGTTATGCAAGAAGTTGAAACCACATGCGAACGAGTTTTAGTCATAAACAGGGGTCGTCTAATAGCCGACAGCCCCGTAGAAGATATATTGAAACTCACTCCCTCACTTCGCCGTGTTTACATAGAAGTTCAAGGAATAGAAGTAAGAAATCATTTGTTGCAATTAGAATCCGTAGAATCAGTGGACCATATATCGTCAGATCATGGAAGAGAAAAATACGGTATTAATCTATCTGGCTCTGAGGATGCACGTCCTCACATTTACAAGCTCGCCACAGAAAACAATTGGGTATTGTGGGAACTCCACGAAGAACAAATGAAACTAGAGGATGTATTTCAAACTCTGACCGTAGCCGACGAGAATCAAAGGGAAAAATCCTCTTGATAAACTCACCCTTTTTCGCACTCATAAGAAAAGATCTTAAAGGTTATTTCGATCAACCAACAGGCTACATACTTATAGTGGTTTTCATGTCAATGCTTTCTTGGGCATTTTTCAAAACCGCCATATTAGTAGGCGAAACTTCATTAAGACCACTTTTCACCGTAGAATTTGAAATTGACAGGCCATCGCTTCCGTGGCTTCTTACACTATTTATACCTGCAGCGACTATGAGACTACTGTCAGAAGAACAGCGGGATGGCACTCTAGAAACTTTATTGACTCAGCCCATACGTGGCTGGATGATCCTACTAACAAAATTCCTTTCAGGACTTATCTTTGTCTCGGTTGCTATATTAGCCACGTTAGGAATACCTTTGGCCATCATGACCGCAGGAGACGTCGACTGGGGTGCAGCCATAGCTCAATACATTGGTAGTATTTTTTTAGCTGCTAGTTTGGTTTCCATAGGACTTTTCACATCGAGCCTTACCAAGAATCAAATCGTCGCTTTCATACTGGGCCTAACTCTTAGCATGATATTGATGATAATGGGTTTAGAAATCGTGGCAATAACTTTGCCCAATAGTGTAGCGAGTCTTATACAACTTCTAAGTCCCATTACTCACTTTAGCAATATGGCTAGAGGCATAATAGATCTTCGGGACCTTATATATTTTGTTGCCTTAATAACGACATTCTTGAGTGCTACCTTCTTAATAATAAGGAGTAGGACAATTAGTCATGCAACCAATCAGTATAAGAACCTTCAACTGGGCGTCGCAGGATTGATAATAACCAGTATATTAGTTGGTTGGTTTGGAACTTCCATTAATGGCCGTATCGATCTTACTAATGACAAAATATTTTCATTAAGTCCTGCCTCCGTAGAAATACTTGATGATCTAGAAGATCTATTGACAGTCGAAGTCTATATGTCAGTAGACCCACCAGTTCAATTAACTGCGGTATCAAGAGACTTAAACGATTTTCTAGTTGATTTTGAATCAAATTCGGACGGTATGGTTAAAGTTATCAGACATTTTCCTGAGGATAATCAAAGATCCCTTAGAAAATCATCAAATGCCGGGATTCAACCGCAGCTATTTGAACGACAAGGGCAAGCAGGATATGAGACAAAAACAGGTTATCTAGGAGTCGTCTTAACTTATCTAAACCGGCGTGAAGTCATGCCGATAGTACCTTCCATCGATGGATTTGAATATAGATTGGCAAGTTTGACAAATAAGATGTTGAGTAAAAATATCAACATGAAAAAGATAGGGTTTCTCTCAGGGCATGGCGAAGTGAACCCTCAAGAAAGTATGAACTATTTTGCCGGAGGTCTGTCACAACAGTATCAACCCTTACTTGCTTCAGCCCCTGACGACCAACCACTAATATTAGAAGACATAGACATATTGATAATAGCATCCCCTAAAACACCATTTAGCGCCCTACATAGGCAAAGTATTTTGGAGTATATAAATAATGGTGGGAAGGTCTTTTTCGCCATAGAACCAGTACTGGTAGATACAGGCAATCTAGTAGGATTGCCAAATCGCCACAGCCTTGCAGACCTTGTCGAGGCAGAATTTGGGGTGTTCATTGAAGATAACCTTGTTTTTGATACTCGTTCAAATGAACCTCTTCCGATAGGAATGAATGCTTTCGAAAACTATCCATATTGGGTTAAAGCCAAAATTACAGACATAAACATTGGTAGAAACTTGGAGTACGTATCCATGCCTTGGGCTAGCACATTGGGCATAATTAACCTCCCTAATTCTCCTTATACAATTCAACCTTTCATTAGCACGAGCCCTTTCGCCCAGACAGACGAAACTTACCAAAATTTGAGATGGGACTCCCCTACACTCTCGGATCCTCTTGCTGCCGATCCTTTTTCCAGTGATCTCGGAGTGACCATAGAAGGAACAAATGGCTCAAGGGTTGTAATAACCGGTGATATTGATTGGTTGTCTGACCAATCACAAAAATTTGGCGACAACACCGCTTTAGGCCTTAATCTAATCGACTGGTTAGCACAGGAGGATTCACTTGCTTCTGTCAGGTCTAAAACTGTGTCACCTAGGAATCTTACTTTTTCATCCGATGTACACAGGAGTTTAGTACGCTACTCCAATTTAATCGGAATTCCTCTAGCATTTATCGCGATCGGATTTATGAGTTATATAAGAAGAAGGAGTAAAGGGTTTAGCTTCACATTACTAAAACCCCTTAGACGGAAACTGAGTATTCGAAATAAAGAGGTCGATCATAAAGCGGAGTCGGAAGAATGAAGAGCAAACAGGTCGGATTTGTTCTAATGGCCCTGATTCTTATCGGCATAACAGGCATGGGAATAAAGCTGATATCTTCAGACGGAGATGATTTTGTAATGGAAGGGCTTATGCCCATAACAAGAGACGTTATTACCAGAGTAGAGATTTCAAGAGGGCCCGAATCAACACAGTTGCACAAAATAGATCAGGAAAACTGGCGAGTAGGTAAACATAAAGCATCTGCAGAAATGATGTATCTGTTCTGGGAGTATGTATCTGACATTCCAAAAGCTCAACTTGTAGCTCGTGACCAAGAGAATCACGAACTGTTTCAAATAGATGATGTTAATGGAACAAGAGTGGCTTTTTATTTAGAGCAGGCGATACAAGAGGAATTCTTGATAGGAGAATGGTCTGAGAACGTAAAATTATGCTACATAAGAAAATCAGCTAAATCCCATGTATATGGGATACCTTGCCCTTGGGACGCAAACGGAGTTTTTTCATCAAATAGTGATTTTTGGCGTGACAGAATTATTGTGACCATACCACGGACTGAAATAGAGTCATTTGAATTTATATACCCTAATGAATCTGAAAGCTACTCCCTTGAAAGAAACCAGGAGGGAGACTGGATAGTGTCGTCTGATAGTACTTCCGATTATGCGGATTTAAGAAGAGTGGATGACATAGTTAGGATCATCAGCACTGAAACCGGTTCTCTTGTGGCCATGGGGTTCGCCGATGATTCTATATCTAAAACTCTGGACTTTAATTCTCCCGATGGATCCCTACGTATAAATACAGTTTTAAATCAATCAATAAAACTTAAATTTATTGAGAAAGATACTGATTCATATTACGTGAAAAAGCCTAATGACCCTACCGTATATATAGTGGACTCTGGATCAGCAAAATTACTCCAAATGCCAAAAAATGTTGCCTTACTAGAAAATTAACTCTCGACCACTCTATTTCTTTTCCTATGCCCTAAGATAGCATGAATAAGTATCAACAAGGCGACTGCACCAAATCCAATTGCCATCTCTTTTTGATCACTATTTGCAGATGCGAAACCATAAAGAGTTCCATATCCTGCGATGATACTAAACAGTGAAGAAAAAGGCAGCCGTTGTGCAATTAGACCAACTAGGGCGGCCACGATAAATGCGAGAACAGCTATTAAGCCGAAAATACCTATCGCTATCCCAGCCCCTATAGCCATCCCATCACCACCCTTAAACCTTGTAAATACGGAATTCCAATGACCAAATACCGCCACAAAAGCCGGTATAAACAAAAATAAACCTTCAACACCCATAATTGCAGAAACAATTACGGCAAGAGAACCTTTTGCAACGTCGAACACTAGTACTAGTAATGCAGATCCTCTCCCAACATTTTTAAACACATTTGAGGCTCCGGCCAGACCTGTACCTGTAGAAAATATATCTACTCCTTTTCTAGTACTAAGAGTCTGGGCGAAAGGAAGAGCGCCAAATATATAACTGACCAAGGATGCGAGCAATATAATTACTAATTTATCAAAATCCATCCTGAAACCCTAAGCATATCCTTCGATGAAATCACACGTTAAGTGCCAAATTATACGATATTTTAAAATCTATTAGGAGACATTTTCTTCTATAAAATTGATGATATCTGACGTAGAAGTTCCTGGTCCAAAAATTGACGATACCCCCATATCTTGGAGCGTCTCTCGATCCGAGTCAGGTATTATGCCGCCTGCAATTATCAGGATATCTTCCATACCCGCTTCCTCTAAACCCTCAATGACCTTGGGAAACAAGTCATTATGAGCACCAGACAAAATACTTAAGCCCAACACCTTTACATCCAATTCCACCGCAGCACTAATTATCATCTCTGGCGTTTGTCTAATACCGGTATAAACAACATCCATACCATTTTCTCTCAAGGCTCTAGCCACGACTTTTGCCCCACGATCGTGTCCATCTAGTCCCGGTTTTGCTATCAAAACTTTAATGCCTTTTTTGGGGGACATTAATCACCTCTTAGCAGTGTTCCTATCAACAAGTTCATATAAAATACCAGCTGTGGATGAAGGGTGTATAAAGCCGATCATGCCAGAAAGTCCTTCTCTTGGAGTCTTGTCTATAAGTCTAACTCCCTCATTATCCAATTTATCAAGTTTCCCTTGAAGGTCATCAACTTCAAAACATATGTGGTGTACAGTCTCTCCTCGACTTTCGATGAATCTGGCCACTCCTCCATTCTCATCAGTGGGTTGAATAAATTCCAATTGTGATGCCCCTACCCGAACGAGGGCCGCCTTTACCCCCTGATCCTGTATATCTTCAATGCCACTTGATATAGCACCAAACATGGTTTTGTAAAATTCTAATGTCGAATTAATATCTTTTACAGCAATGCCGATATGGTTTATATGCTCCGCTCTACATACAGGATTATTGTTCATTTTTCATTCCTTTAGTCTTTTAACAAATTCCTTGCTATGAGCATCCTTTGAACTTCAGAGGTTCCTTCATAAATTTCAGTAACCCGAGCATCTCTAAATAATCTCTCTACCGTCATAGGGGCAAAATAGCCAGCCCCTCCATGAATTTGAACAGCCTTATGAGCCGACTCCATAGCAACTTTCGATGCGAAGAGTTTTGCCATTGAAGCCTCGGTTCTAAAATCAACACCATGATCTCTCTTAGAGGCTACATTCATGACAAGTTGTCTCGCCGCCTCGGTCTCTGAAGCCATATCCGAAATCATCCATTGAATTGCCTGGTAATCCCTGAGTTTACCTCCAAACACTTCTCTTTGCTTAGCGTATTTTATGGATTCATCTAAACAAGCCTGTGCAATCCCTACGCATTGCGCCGCTATAGAAATTCTACTTGAGTTAAGCACCTCCATAGTCTGTTTGAATCCAACTTCGTCCTCTCCCATGCGTTTTTCTGAAGGCACTAGGCAATTTTCAAACACTATTTCTCCAACAGTAGATGCTCGAATACCCATTTTGCCTTGAAGTCTATTTATATTTATTCCATCAAGGTCTCCGTCTACTATCAAAGCGTCAATTCCTTTATAACCTTTGGAGGGGTCCTGGGTAGCCAGAGTTACGAAAACATTAGCCTCTGGTGCATTACTAATATAGGTCTTTGTCCCGTTTAATATGTAATGGCCGTTTGATCGCACAGTAGAAGTCTCGAGTGAAGCAGCATCGCTACCCGCGCCTGGCTCTGTAAGTGCAAAGGCCCCAATCTTTCTACCTGATGTAAGATCCGGTAAATATTCCTCTTTTTGAGTTTCGTCACCATACATGTTTATGTATTGTGTAGTTAATGAAAGATGGGCTATATAAATTACCGAAGTCGCCACACAACCTCGTGCTATTTCCTCAGCCACTATTGCAAGTTGTCTAGTTGTACCACCACTGCCACCATAATTTTCATCTATAGTAAGACCCAACATACCTAAATCTGCAAGTTCGGACACATTATCCCAAGGGAACTCCTCAGTTTGATCGTATTTAGAGGCACGGGACGATAGGGTATCCTGGGAGTATTCCCGTATCGTATTCCTTATTAAAAGTTCTTCTTCTGAAAATAATTGTTCATTCATATTACATTTTCCTCTATTTCTAAAATGCTCCAAAGTCTCCCTGTTCACCAAAATATCTCCTCAAAACATCAGAGATTTCCCCAAGAGTAGCGTACGACTCTACACAACTTATAATTTCCGGGAAAGTATTACCTCCTAGTCGAGCCACAGAGGAAAGTCTCTCTAAAGATTCACTTACTCGAAGTGGGTCTCTACTTTGTTTAACACTAGACAGCCGTGCCAAATGTAAATCAATTTCTTCCCTTGATATAGTTTGCAGTTTTTCAATATTCGGAGCAGAACTTTGGTATTGATTTACTCCGACCACAATACGTTCGTTATCTTCAACATCCTTTTGTAGTTTATAGGCGTTTTCATGTATCAACCCAGCCTGATAGCCAGACCTTATTGCCTCTACAGCTCCACCAGTTTTTTCAATATTATTTATTATTTTCATTGCCTCGTCTTCAATTTCATCGGTAAGTCTTTCTACATAGTAAGAACCGGCCAAAGGGTCTACTGTATCTGCAACACCTGACTCGTGAGCAATGATCTGCTGGGTACGTAAAGAAAG
Source organism: uncultured Dehalococcoidia bacterium (assembly GCA_964500645.1). Lineage (GTDB taxonomy): Bacteria > Chloroflexota > Dehalococcoidia > Lucifugimonadales > UBA826 > CAYFIW01. Next base: position 8,232 of record CAZCOH010000024.1, on the reverse strand, counting down.
TTGTACTGATTCCTCTGTGGGTAGAGCCAATGCCTCATCCCTAGAGTTAACATGTAAGGATTGGGTACCACCAAGAACGGCTGCAAGAGCCTGTATTGCGGAACGAACAACATTGTTATCAGGTTGCTGTGCGGTGAGTGATACACCCGCAGTTTGAGTGTGAAACCGCATCATACAGGATCGTTCCGACTTGGCACCGAATTTATCCTTCATAGTCCTAGCCCAAATCCGCCTAGCGGCCCTAAATTTAGCGATTTCCTCAAACATATTACTTTGGGAGACAAAGAAAAAGGAAAGTCTGCCGGCAAATTCATCAACATCAAGCCCAGATTCGACTGCAGATCTCACGTATTCAATTCCATTTGATACCGTGAAAGCAAGCTCCTGCACAGCTGTCGCGCCTGCCTCACTCATGTGATATCCACTAATACTTATGGTGTTCCATCGTGGTAAATGTTCCTTGCAATATTTGAACAAATCTGTCACAAGTCTCATGGAAGATTCGGGAGGATAAATATATGTTCCCCGGGCGATATATTCTTTCAAAATATCGTTTTGAACGGTACCTGTAAGTAAGGATTGCTCCACACCTTGTTTTTTACCTACAGCTATATACATAGCAAGCAAAATAGAAGCTGTAGCGTTAATAGTCATAGAAGTGCTTACTTTATCTAATGGAATACCTTCAAATAACAATTCCATATCCGCAAGACTACATATTGGTACCCCTGTTCTTCCGATCTCCCCGCTAGACAATGAATGATCGGAGTCATAGCCGGTCTGCGTTGGTAAGTCAAAAGCAACACTTAGGCCAGTTTGTCCTTGTTCAAGCAAATATTTAAATCTTCTATTAGATTCTGAGGGAGAAGCTAGTCCGGCATACTGGCGCATAGTCCACAATCGTCCCCGATACATGTTAGGCTGAACTCCCCTTGTAAAAGGGAACTCTCCTGGATATTCCTCAAACCCTTCACTAGAAACTAAATCCTCTGATGTGTACACCGTGTCTATGTCCAGACCAGACCCGGAAATAAATTTTTCCTTACGCTCCGGAAATCTGTCCCTTATAGGAGCAAGTGTAGAGTCTCTCCATTGATCTTTTGAATTACTTGTCATGATTTCAATCACCTATCTGAACTTATAACCTATGAACCTATCGAGTGTATTTTTGACTTAAATCACTGTCAAATGAACTGAATAATCATCAGCCCAAAAAACAGATAAATTTCACGAGATATTTCGATTTCTCATCCTACATATCAAAACTGGCGGAATATCATCCAAATTAAACCAACTCAAATTCTTGATATGTTCAATTTTTCCGCCGAATGTCGGTTCATCAAACCCATCAATGACCAGACCGGAATCGAAACAGATATTGAATAGATCCGTCATGCTTCTATGGAAAACTAGTTGCAATTCCGGTTGTCCATCCATTGCTACACTTTTGTAAACCGCGGGCGATCTGTACTTAGAAATATTTACGCTATAACTGCTAATGGTTCTACCTTCGGAAAATATTCGTCTTTCTGACATTGACATATCCGGAGGTGAATTGAAAGCAGGATGTAGAATAGAAAAAACAAACTTACCATCTGGTTTGATCAAGTCTGGAATTGATCTAATTAATGGCTCCACATCAGAGACGTCGAAAAGAGCCATCGTACATACCACCGAATCAAAGGTTCTCTCACCCAGATTAACGAGTGCTGATCGATCAGTAGCGTCCAAAACGCGAAATGACAGGTTCTTTATTTTATCCGACGTTCTTCTCTTGGCATTTCTAATCATTAAGGGGGATATGTCTGTGGCTAATACATCTGCGCCAAATTCAGCCATGGTACGTGAAAATTGTCCATTACCGCATGCAACATCAAGAATAAAATCTCCTTCGCAAATATTCAAAAAGTTCAGTTGGGCAGGCTTTATTAAAAAATCGTGGAACTCATTCCCATTTCCCATTTTCGAGTCCCAATGATCAGCATTAGTATCCCAAACTCGCTTTACTTGATCGTTAAGTTTGCCCGAATCATGTAGCATCTAAATACTCCTAATAAATTGAATCAGCAGTTATCATGAATTGACACATTGAGAAATTGAAATCTAGAATCGAGAGAAACGTGTTAGAACATTTCCATATTTGGATTATATCCCTTGGATGATGAAAGATTAATATCAGGCTCCGTTCACGAAGACGATCAAAGTCTGGATACAAACCTCCGTCCCAGAGATTTAGATTCATACGTTGGTCAAGGAGCTATCAAGAAAAACCTTGATATAGCTATAAGAGCCGCAAAACAACGTGGAGAACCTCTTGATCATCTACTACTTTATGGACCTCCTGGTCTGGGTAAGACTACATTGGCAAATATAGTTTCCACAGAAATGGGAGTTCGTATAAAGACAACTTCTGGACCAGCAATAGAACGTCCTGGAGATATGGTCGCAATACTGAGTCAACTCCAACAGGACGACATACTTTTCATAGATGAGATTCATCGATTAAACAGAGTTGTAGAAGAAGTTTTATATCCAGCGATGGAGGACTTTTTCGTCACCTGGGTTATCGACAAAGGTTTAAAAGCCCGAAGTATGAATCTGTCTTTGAAACCATTCACTTTGATAGGGGCTACAACTCGGTACGGAATGGTAAGCGCACCATTAAGAGACAGGTTTGGTGTTATACACAGGCTAGAATTTTATAACGAGGATGACATGGCGAAAATCGTCAAACGATCTGCTCGCATTTTAGATATTGAAGCCGACACCATTGGTATATCAGAAATCTCAAAACGCGCACGAGGTACACCAAGAGTAGCGAACAGACTTTTAAGAAGAGTTCGCGACTACGCACAAGTCATGGCTGATAATATAATTACGGAAGAAATCTCTAATACTGCACTAAAAGACTTGAATGTGGATGTTTTGGGGCTGGATGGAATAGACAGAAACGTCCTTGAGTGCATTATAGAAAAATTCGATGGCGGACCTGTCGGATTAGACACCATAGCGGCATCAATAAATGAAGAATCAGACACTATAGAAGACGTCTACGAACCATACCTACTTCAATTGGGCTTCTTGGACAGAACCAAAAGAGGAAGAATAGCCACTCGTAGAGCATACGAGCACCTCGGCTATGATTATCCTAATCCTGAGTACCCTGAGAAACTACAGGCTCGATTAGACATTTAAAAGCTTATGTTGCGCTCTCAGCATCATTTTCATTAGGGCGCAGTTTTAATATCACCCACACAGATAAAATCGACACGATAACGGCTACTCCCGCAAGTATACTGAGATTTTGAAAATGCCGATCTATATAAACTTGGATTTCCTCACCAAATAAAAACAACAGGACTCCAAGACTCATGAAACGTGCACCTCTTCCTATCAGCGAAACTAATATGAATCTTTTCATATCTAGTCCAAGAACGCCTGCCAGTATTGTGAAAACCTTGTAGGGAATCGGCGTAACCGCTGCAACCAACACAGCCCAAGCCCCATATTTATCGAAAAGAGACTCAGCTGAACGAACACTCCCCTTAGACATCATACGGTGGAGTAAGGGTCTTCCAAATCTTGATCCTAACCAATGCCCGACAATAGCACCCATAACCGAAGATATAGTGGCAACTACTCCGAACCAAATAGCAAGAGATGGATTTAGAACACTCATTGGTATCAGCAACGGGTCAGGTGGAATAGGCGAGAAGGTGGACTCCGCAAAAGCTCCCACAGCTAATACAAAAATAGCCCAATCGCTTTCTGCAAATCCCTGAAACCATACGGTTAAATCATGAAAAAAATCCATTCCTGTTTAATTCACCTGAGTTCTTTTAAGAACTTCCTGTATGTTAGAGACGTCAGGTACTCTAATTCCTCGGTCTATTTCGGCCACAACTGAGGTAATTGCAGCATTAACTGGTGTATTAATTCCCAATTCTTTACCTCTGTCTGCTATATAACCATTCATAAAGTCTATTTCTGTTCTTCTCCCCTTTGTTACATCTTGAGACATAGAAGATTTCCAATCACCTCTAGAAGTGTCAGGCAAGAATTTTTCATCTAATTCCTCAAAGACCTCACCTTTGTCTGCATCAGCCCATTTCTTAGCCGGGATCCCTTTTATTGGTGTGATATCGAAATTTAAAGCCAATCCAACCTGGCATGTCTCCTTGGAAATCTCAATTTGCAGTCTTCGAGCTTCCGGAATTTCAGCCGCCCCATTAGAACCTAAACCAGTCATTGCAGTAATGGGATTTGAAGAGGCATTAGTCGTCAATTTTGACCAACGTTCTCCCCAGATATTCGTAGTGGATTTAGCTCCATCTATGGCAGATAGCAGATCCACAATTTCATCAACCCTTTTGGTAACCCTGCCATGCAATTCTCCGACTCTGAAGACGTCATGCCCGGTCTCGTAACCAGGTTGGCCACCTCGATCTACTATTCCTGGCGCCCATAGCCCCACAGTAATACTAGACATAACACAACCCACCGTACGATTGTATCCAACAATTTCGGCTATCTTTGCGTCATTCATGCAATTCTGATTATCAACCAACACCCCATCATCCTTGAGTAATCGTTTCGCAAAGTGAGCCGTCCATTCAGTGTCATAAGACTTTACCGCAAAGAAAATAATGTCAAAAAGGTTGTTTACCTGCATAGCATCAGCCAAATGATACGCATTTACCTTCACCCTAAAAGGTCCCTGACAACCTGTAACACTGATACCAGACTCCCTCATGACCTCCACATGTTCTCCCCACATGTCAAACAAGGTCACATCATGACCTTCTCTAGTTAAGAAAGCTCCTATATAGGTTCCTGCTGCACCAGTTCCAACGACGGCAATTTTCTTTGACACTTCCATTACTCCTTTCAGTATACGATTTGTCGAATTATAAATTCGACTATCACAAAATACATGAAGGTAAATCAAGATGCATTAGGTGATTATTAAATCACGGACTTTTATTGATCCCTTCTGTCAACTATATAACGTTTTTAAATTATCAAGATAGGCAAGTCTTATCAGGCAAAAGTTGTCGAATCATTTCTTCTATCCTATCCATTTCAAATAAGGCGGACTTAGTTTCAGAATACTCAAATGTGACCGTGTTTCCGGGAATCAATTGAGCAAGCTTACTATGATCAGCCGTAATAACAGTAGCTATTTTTGCATATCCCCCCGTCGTACCCCGATCACAAGCCAACATTATCGGCTGCCCATCTCCAGGGACCTGTATAACCCCAAAAGCTGTTCCGTCTGATATGACATCAGCTCTTTTTTTGTGGGAAAGACTCGGTCCATCTAATCTTATTCCAACTCTATTCGAGCTTATGGAAACAGAATAGATAGAACTTGTTAATACCTTAAGAGCGTCTTCCTTGAAGAGTTTGTCTTGTGGTCCGGGAATAATTCTTAAATTCACAGTTTCTGGGAATGTGTCTGGTGGAGTTATTGTAATTTTAGGAACCTTAGCAATGGAATCATCTAAAAATATTTCATCTCCTTTTTTTATAGGTCTACCTCTAATACCTCCAAACCCTCCTTGTATGTAAGTTGAAACACTTCCCATTACATTGTCCAAAATAGATTTTGAAATTCCTCCCTGGAATGCTATGTATATTCTCGCCCCTGATTTCCTTCCCTTAAACGACAATCTATTCCCTTTCTCAACATCTTCGACTTTCCAATTCTCTAATGGTCGTCCCTCCAATAATGGTTGGAAATTTCCGCCTGTTATACAAATTTTTCCACCTACTTCAAATTGAAGAGTCGGGCCGATTAATGTCGCTTCCAAAAGAGGAGAGTTTTCCATATTACCAAGTAGCAAATTCGCACAGCGTGCTGCAAATCTATCCATGGGACCAGACTCTGGTACGCCTATGCTTTGATATCCTGATCTTCCCAAGTCTTGAACAGTAGTCAAGGGACCAGAAGTTAAAACCTTAATCAATATCTATTATCTCCATCTCGTATCGCCCACAATTTACGTCGTCTTTAATTTGGTCAAATTGCTCGGCGCTTATCGGGACAAAACGAACATAATCCCCCGGCCTATAAAAACAAGGTGGGTCACGATGAGGATCAAACAAGGTAATAGGTGTATTCCCTATCAAGCGCCAACCTCCCGGACTAGAAGAGGGATATACTCCTGTCTGAGTTTCAGCTATCGCAACGGATCCTCCAGGAACCTCCACTCGAGGGGAATCCAACCTTGGACAAAATAATCTATCGTCCATTCCTCCAAGGTATGGAAATCCAGGGCTGAAACCCAATGCATAAACTCTATAATCAGTTCCACAGTGCATTTCGATCACTGCATTACTAGAGATTCCAGTCAATTCAGAAACTGATTCCAAGTCCGGACCAAATCCACCCCCGTAGCACGTTGGTATAACGACAAGTCTGCCAGTCCTTTGTTCAATACTCAGTTGACCCTTAATTAAAATCGCAAGACGAGATCGGATCTCTTCATGATTAATAGCAAAAGGGTCGAAATGAATGACTAAAGTGTTATAGGAAGGTACTAATTCTCGTATACCAACCCAACTTTGCTCTTGAATCTTACTAAGTAGAGTCATAATTTTTTCGTTAATGGCAACCGAAATTTCCGAACCGATCGTCAAATGAATAGCAGAGTCTCCCATCGAGGCGACATCAAAAACAGAATCATTATCGCTCTGTAAATTTACTGGCATGAAGTCATCTCAACCGATGTTGTACTGTCTTCAAACAATTTTTGATAAAGATTCAACTAAAATACCTTCTAATTCGAAAGCGTTTCTCAGATTTTGTGCCATCTCGACTGCACCAGGGGTATCTCCATGCAAACATATGCTATCCGCTTGCACCTCAACTTTTACTCCATTAACTGAGACTATTTTTCCTTCTTTTACCATCATCAAACTTCTATCCACTACTTCTGAAACATCATGGATTACAGAGCCAGGTAATTTTCTAGAAACAAGTGTTCCGTCATCATTGATCGCTCTATCAGCAAATACTTCCTTTCCCACCCTCAATCCCATGTCTAGAGCTATATCTATCCAATTTGATCCCGCTAAAGCGAGGAGAACTGCATCAGATTGCACTTCTAATAAGGCCTCGCATATCGACTTTGCTAGGTCTGGATCATTTACAGCTTGGTTATACATGGCTCCATGTGGCTTTATATGTTGTAACTTTTTTGCAGAGGTAAAAGCTACTAATGCACCTGCTTGATATATAACATCATTCTTAACCTCTGCCCCACTCGCAAACATGTTCCTTCTGCCAAATCCCTTAAGATCGGGATAACTGGGATGAGCTCCTACTTCAACTCCGTGTTTCTCAGCGAGATCAACAGTTTGACGCATCCACATTGGGTCTCCAGCATGAAAACCACATGCAATGTTTGCAGAGGTAATGTACTTGATTACTTCTTCATCAAATCCCATTTTATACATCCCAAAACTCTCACCCATGTCACAATTAAAATCAATTCTTGATGACATTGGTCACTCCTTTATTTAAACTTGCACAAATAGGACTTTGATGCATATATAGCTAGTTGAAATGGGATTTTAACAATATGCGTGACAATAATGTAGATCCACCAATGATCAGCTTACAAAGACTCAGGGTGTTGAAAACAGTTTCCAACGAAGGACGCTTCTCAAAAGCAGCTGACGTACTTGGAATCACTCAACCTGCCGTCTCACTTCAGATAAGACAGCTGGAGTCCTATTGCGAAGGACCTATATTTGAAAGAACTGGATCTGGCCTAATCCTTACAGAACTCGGTTCCATCGTTCTTAGATATGCAGATCAGATATTAGGCCTATCTGATGAGTTAGAGGACGCAACACGACAATTCACCAAGGTCGAAAAAGGGTCGATCAAAATAGGGGCCTCTTCTACTCCAGGGGATTACATTGTCCCAGGATTAATTGGTAAATTTAATGATCTATATCCGAAGATAGACGTTAGCTTGCACATTTCGAACAGTGACACTGTTATATCAATGTTAAATTCAAGAGAAATTGACATTGGAGTAGGTGGCTTGGAAACCACCCACTCTGCTCTATGCAGTTTCCCGTTTGAGAAAGATGAGATCGTAATTGTATGTAACCCAAAACAAAAATCCAGTCTAAATGAATTGAACCTTGCACAGTTAGTAAGCATGCCTATGGTCACAAGAGAAAAGGGTTCAGCAACAAGGACTGTAGCAGAGGCGA
>CAZCOH010000023.1:0-21535 GCA_964500645.1 uncultured Dehalococcoidia bacterium | reverse complement strand
CTAAAAGAGCATATAACCTGAAACTTAACTAACATCGCTGACGCAACAAATTGCCTCAGCACTAATTTTACATGGGAAGTGCGCAGTGATTTGTGCACAAAATAATTTTACCACATACGAATCCGTTCTGCCATAAACGACAATATCGAAAAACCTGTTACTCACCGCCCAAATTCCCATTCATAACTACAGCATTCTCTTTCATTTGATTCCGAGCACTTACGGCACCCACAAACTCTTTAAATAACGGATGGGGAGCCGTCGGACGGGATAGAAACTCAGGATGAAACTGGGTTCCTGCCATGAAAGGATGATCCAAATACTCAACAATCTCAACTAGTCTACCGTCCGGAGACAAACCGGATGCCACCAAACCAACTTCAGAAAGTTTTTCTTTATATGTATTATTGAATTCAAACCTATGTCTATGTCTCTCTACAATAGTACCCTTGCCATAGGCCCTTGCGGTGACACCCTCCCCGAGAATATTGCAGGGGTACCCGCCCAATCGCATCGTCCCGCCTTTTTCTGTAACTCCTACTTGGTCAGGCAGCAAATCTATTACCGGTCCCCCAGTTTCCTGATCAAACTCAGTCGAATTGGCATCCAAGATCCCCAAAAGATTCCTTGCTGCCTCAATGACCATAACTTGCATACCTAAACAAAGACCAAAATATGGAATCATTTCAGTCCTAGCATATTCAACAGTAGTAATCATTCCCTCCACCCCGCGATACCCAAACCCTCCAGGAACAACGATGCCACAGACATCATTTAGATGTGCCATTGCTCCGTCACTCTCAATGTCTTCTGCGGCAACCCATTTGATGTTGATGTCTTTGGAGTGGTGTATACCTGCATGAATAAGTGCTTCTTTAACAGACATATAAGAATCATGGAGGTCTACATACTTTCCAACCACTGCTATATGCAACTCCTCCTTGGGCTCTTTTATTTGAGCCACGAGTTCCACCCACCCATTTAAACTTTCGCGACCATTAGCCAAGGCTCCCAGAGTGAGAGTATCAGAAATCAAATTCCCCATACCTTGATCTTCTAGTATCAAAGGAACTTCATATATGCTATCTACAGTCGGTAGAGTAAAGACTCCATCTATAGGTACGTCACAATGAACCATTATTTTGTGTCTTAAATCGTCTGGCACTTCATGATCGCTCCGGCAAATTATCGCATCAGGTTGAATACCAATCCCTCTCAGTTCCCTCACACTATGTTGAGTGGGTTTAGTTTTCAATTCCCCAGTTGAGGATATGTATGGCAAGAAAGTCAAGTGTGCATAAAACACATTGTCTCTGCCAACTTCGTTCCGCATCTGCCGTATCGCTTCTAGAAAAGGTAATCCTTCTATGTCACCAACCGTCCCACCAACCTCCACGACAATCACATCGGCTACACTTCCTCCCGCTAAATTCATCATCCTTTCTTTAATGGAATCAGTGACATGGGGAACAGCTTGTATAGTACCCCCTAGAAATTCTCCTTTTCTCTCCCTTGCTATTACATCACTGTACACTTGCCCAGCTGTAACATTAGATAACTTCCCAAGGTCTACATTAACAAATCGCTCATAATGCCCAAGATCCAGATCAGTTTCACTCCCATCGTTTGTGACAAACACTTCACCATGCTGATACGGGGACATTGTTCCAGGGTCTACATTTAGATATGGATCTAGTTTAAGAAGAGAGACTCTTAACCCTCTGCTTTTAAGAATTCTCCCTATAGATCCGACGCAAACCCCTTTACCTATGGAACTTACGACACCACCTGTGACAAATATGAATTTGGTCATTTAAGCGCTTCTCCAACGCGTTTAGTAATAAAACAGGCCAGCCTTTTATCATGAAAACCACTATGCGTTAAAAAACATAAGCAAAATGATGATCTGAACAACTTACCAGTCAGCTTCAAAGGGATCTGAGGCTGATGACAAATAATGAACACTCGATCCGAAAGGCAACTACCTCAATCAGCTCATACGTTGCAAGTATAGGCAGGCCTTAGATAAGGTGTCAATCAATTATGCCATAGCAACTAAACAGGAATTAATGGGTCATCCGAGACACACGATATGAAGCCTTGGAATTAAGTTATTATGTAGAGGTTTATTGGGTATGACCCAAAAGTAGATCGTGACTACAAATTTATTATTATGGAGCCACAAATTGAAATATTTCAGGTTGATCGACTCGTACGGGAACTTATCGATAGCGGTGGAAACAGGGGAAAATCTTCTAGAGGATATAACTTCTGTTGAAGAGGGTATAGATGATATTTCCGAATTAATCAAAGCTTCGGCCATATCCGGCGTCCCTATAGACAACCTATCCAGGGAAATCTTGGAATCGGGTGAGGCAGACACGATAGACCTAAACAACCTTCTCGAGTCTTCTCGTTCAGGATCAGGTGAATTAAGACTGGATAGACCTTTCGATCCTCCTGAAGTTTGGGCTGCTGGAGTTACCTACAAAAATAGCGAAATGGAAAGAAGAAGAGAAAGTGACACGCCTGACATATATTCCAACGTATATAACGCTGACAGGCCTGAAGTTTTCTTGAAATCAACTTCATCTAGGTGCATGGGACCTTTCGATGACGTTGGAATACGATCTGATTCAAAATGGGACGTTCCGGAACCTGAATTAGCATTTGTGATTTACAAGGGAGATATTGTCGGATACACAGCAGGAAACGATATGAGCAGCAGATCTATTGAAGGAGAGAATCCCTTATATCTTCCCCAAGCAAAGTTCTATGACCAAAGTTGTTCAATCGGACCTTGCTTCGTAACACCTGAAACCATCAAGAATCCACAAGACCTTAATGTCTCGTGTTCAGTGATCAGAGAAAAGGAAGAAGTGTTTTCAGGTCAAACCTCAACAAAAGAAATGGCTCGAACATGTAAAGAAATATCGGAATGGCTTCAAAAAAGTAATCAGGTCCCAGACTTCACGACTGTACTAACCGGAACATCTGTAGTCCCGCCGCCGGAGTTTACTCTACAAGATGGAGATCTAGTTATAGTTATGGTGGAGGGTATCGGAATCCTGGAAAACACTGTCATAACCGTTTGATCAAACGGCAAAACATTCTCGGGGTTAGCTAAGACCACTAACATATGTCAATCTCAACCTGGATATTCAAGTTAGCATTCGGTGCCCGAATACCAAAACTTGACGGATGTATCCATTCGAAAGCTATTAATGAGTCGATTGAAATAATAAGGGACGAATCGGGTGTCCCATATATCAATGCTCAAACCATTTACGATGGGTGGTATGGTCTTGGATTTTGCCAAGGCCAAGATAGAAGCTTTCAACTTGAAATAGCCCATAGGGCCATCCGAGGCACCCTATCAGAAATCCTTGGCATAAAAGCACTTCCAGCTGATTCTTTATCGAGAAGAATTGGCTTTTACAGAAATTCAATGGAACAATACAAAAACCTAGACTCCGTTACCAAAGATTATTTAAATGCCTTCAGTACTGGAGTCAACGAAGGGAGATCCAAAGGATCTAACAAAAAAGCTCACGAATTTACACTTTTGAGATGCGAGCCATCAATTTTTACACCTGAAGACTGTTTAGGAATTTTGAAGTTATTCGCATTTCAAATGGGATCAAACTGGGACTCAGAGTTGGCCCGATTGTATATCTTGATAAATGATGGACCCGAAGCTTTAATTAACTCAAGTAAATCATATTTTAACGAACATCCGGTTTCGACAACCCTACAAGCCGAAATATCGGAAAAATCAAATATCCTGAAGAAACTCTCAGAAGAGATAAATTCCCTTTTGGAAACGATTGGCATATCGGGTGGCTCCAACAATTGGGCTTTATCAAACCAAAAAACTGAATCCAACAGGCCCATTCTTTCAAACGACCCTCATCTTTCTCCTTCCGTGCCTAATCAGTGGTATCTAGCTCATATTCAAACACCGGAATGGAAAATGGTAGGTGCCGCCATAGTAGGCCTTCCTGGATTTGCCGCTGGGCATAACGGACACTCGGTCTGGGGAGTGACAGCGGGATTGGCGGACAACACCGATCTATACATAGAAAACATCAAACTCCTTAAAAAAAACCATACAACAACAAAGCATTGGACCGAAGAAATATCTGTAAAAGGACAATCACCTCACAAAATTCAATTAGTAGAAACCGAACGAGGACCTGTAATCGGAGAATCTTTGGGATTTGAAGATTATTCAATATCCATGAGGGCAACATGGCTCGAAACAGGTCCATTTAGCGTGCTCGTAGATTTGCCTAAAGTCAAATCTTTTGAAGAGTTTGAAAATGCGTGGTCTCCTTGGCCATTTTCAACGTTCAATATGGTCTATGCCGACGTAAACAATAATATCGGTTGGAAACTACTTGGAGACATACCAATACGTACCAAGGGATCAGGCATGATACCTTTACCTGCACAAAACAATTGGCTTAATGAGAAAATACCTGCCTCAGATCTCCCTTCTAGAATAAATCCTGACAACGGAATTGTTGCGTCCGCAAATAATAATCCAGGGAATTTGAGATCCTATTCTCAATACCAGTGCGCTTTAGGGAACGACTGGGTAGATGGATACAGAATATCTAGAATTACAGAGGTTTTAGATAAGGAACAATATTGGACTGTTGACTCCTGTATGGACTTGCAGATGGACGTACAATCGGTAGCATGGAGAGACATAAAAAACAAAATAATTTCAATAAAACCTTTAGATAACCACTCAAAACTAGGTATTAAGATTTTGAGAGAATGGAATGGGAATCTTTCTGAAGATTCTGTTGGCGCCTCTATATACGAAAAATTTATGTCAAATCTATTGATCTCTCATGCAATAGACAAAGCCCCTAATTCCTTTCAACAGGTATTGGGAAAGGGGGTTAATTCGATGGTACAAATCACCTTTATGGCAGGAATGTCTATCAGCGACATTTCATCCAGATTGATTTCGCAAGACGACGATTGGAATTCTAATAAAACCTGGAATTACGAAATTGCTCTAGCGATAAGTAAAGCGGTCGAAAGTCTTCAGCAAAAATATGGCCCTGACACAAATTCCTGGGCATGGGGAGAAGTCAGAAAACTTGAAATACCTCACCTTTTAGGAACTAAAAAGCCCCTCAATAAAATTTTCAATCTAGGTCCATTCAAATGGAAAGGTGACGCAAACACAATAAGTCAATCTGCTTCACCTCCTTGGGACCCCATTAGTCGAATAACAACCATCGCATCTATGCGAATGACGGTAGACGTTGGCGGGTGGTTAAACAGTCGTTTCGTATTAGCTGGGGGTCAGTCAGGCAATCCAATGTCCCCGCATTATTCTGATATGCTCAATTTATGGAGGGAAGGAAAAGGAATCCCAATACACTGGAATCCGAGTGACATTAAAGAGAAACTCAAGCATAGTCTGCACATCAAACCTACTGCTATATAAGCTGTAAGTTAAACTGGCTCATCTTCAATTTCATCGAAAATTTCTCGATATCGCTCTCTGATATTACTAATCTTTAATTCGCTTTCCGTCAATCTTTTCGTAACCTCCACCGCTACTTTCATACCTTCTTCATAAATCTGAGTGGAATCGTCCAAAGAGAGTCCACCTTTTTCCAACTTTTCAACAATAGTTTCTAACTCTTGCATCAATTCTTCGAAAGTTTCCATGTTATCTTCATGCGTCATCTATCTTATTCCTTTGCTTCCCTGCCTGATTCTATGACCTCATCCACTGTGGTAATCAAGGTACCATCAGATACTGTTACCTCTATAGCTTGTCCTATATCGACTTTTGAAACACTATCTACAATATCTCCCGAGTTTTTCGTTAGAATGGAATACCCTCTATTAAGAGTTGATATAGGTCCCACAAAATCCAAGTTACTTTTCAGATTAGCAACCTGAGTTACATGGTTATCCATAATTTGATCGATAAATATATTGAACTGACTGATATGTTGCCTAATACGAACTTTTTGAACGCCTATGTCGGGCATTGCACCCGACATAGAATGAACAATATCATCAATCACTGAAGACACCGTTTCAATTTTATTTCTTATCACAAAATCAAGAGATTCTCGCATCACATAGACCTTTTCTGTTATTTCAGCAGCGTCGGGAAATACTTCGACAACGGCCCCAGTAGGAGTTGAGGCTCTAAGGTCAGCTACTAAGTCGGATATAGTCCAATCATTTTCATGACCGACGCCCGAAACTACAGGAATATGTGACGCAAATATAGCCCGGGCAACAATTTCTTCATTAAAGGCCCACAAATCTTCTGGAGAACCACCTCCCCTTGCAACCACAATGGCTTGGATATCGGGGATTTCACAAAGTCTAGAAATAGAATCCGCAATCATGGGAGCTGCCTGATCTCCCTGAACAAGAGAATGGCAAATTATAAGTTCAGCTACCGGAAACCTCATTTTCGCTGTCTTTTGAATATCTTGCCAAGCGGCTGAATCTTGTGAGGTTACCACTCCGACACAAGTAGGATATTCAGGCAGAGATCTTTTACGAGAAGAATCAAATAACCCCTCAGCTTCCAGCATCGCCTTCATTTGCTCAAATCTAGCTTGTAACTCACCTGCCCCTGAGGGCTGAACATGGTTTGCTACTAACTGCAACCGACCTTGCCTTGAATAAACTGTAACCCTTCCATAGGCTAGAATTTCGTCCCCTTGGACTATATATTCCTGACCGATGCTCCCTCTAAATATGACAGCCTCAAGGTTAGAGTTTTCGTCTTTTAATGCAAAATAACAATGCCCGGAAGCAGCTCTTGTGACCCTAGAAACCTCTCCTTTGACACAAATATCGCTCAAAATAGGATCTATGTCTAAGACACCTTCGATATGAGTAACAACTTGAGAAACGGAAAGAGATGTCATTGTCCGACTATACCCTGGACAGATATTCCCCAGACCTCGTGTCCACTTTCACGAAATCCCCCTCATTTACAAAGAGGGGAACGCTGATTTCAAGACCAGTCTCAAGTGTAGCGAATTTAGAGGCTCCCTGTGCTGTGTCTCCTTTTACACCAGGTGGAGATGACACAACTTTCAAATCAACGGTGATCGGCAAATCCAACGAAATGGGATTTTCATCAAAAAATACCAAGTCAACCTCAGTCTGTTCAATAATGTACTTTAATCCTTCTCCAATTTGCTCACCAGACATCGGAAATTGTTCAAAGGATTCAGTATCCATAAAGTAATAAAATTCATCATCATTGTAGATGTATTGAGACTTTCTTCTTTCAACAGCGGCGGCGGTAAAACTGACGTCATAACCTGAAAAAGTTTTGTCTACTACCCTACCAGTTCTCAAGTTCCTGAATCTGATCCTCATCACAGGAGCCCTCTGCTGCATCTTGCTTCTTTCATATTCAACAACTGAAAAAGGTTCTCCGTCTAGCTCAATAGACATACCCTTTCTTAAATCGCCATATCCTATCGTCATTTTATATACAAACCTCCTAGTCAAAATATGTAAATAGACCAATAGATAAAATCATCGCCCGTATTCCAATATAACTGTCTTTACTTCTTTCCTATTTAGGGGTTTTCGTTAAAACAACAGGACCCGATTCTTCCAGCAACACCATATCCTCGATCCTAACACCTCCCCACCCTGGGATGTAAATACCAGGTTCAACAGTAAAAACAGATCCTATATCAATAATATCCACAGAAGACTTTACTAACATTGGCTTCTCATGGACATCTAACCCTACACCATGACCCAGACCATGACTAAAATAGTCACCGTACCCATATCGGATGATGACATCACGAGCTGCTCTATCCAAATAATTGGCAGAGATTCCTGGTTCTGACGCTTTAATAGCGCATAGCTGGGCCTCCAAAACTATTCCATAAATCTCATCAAACTTGGAGTCTTTAGAGTCTGACACCTTAACAGTTCGCGTTATATCGCTGCGATAACCTTGATAAACAGCCCCCATGTCGATGACCACATGATCTCTATCCTGAACTACCGTGTGATCAGGTGTATGATGAGGGATCGCAGCATTTGGTCCAGTACCTACAATAGTATCGAAAGCGACCCCTTCTGAACCAATTTCAAGAAGAGTCCTCATTATCAAATTTGAGATCTGCACTTCCTCAATTCCAGGCTCTACAAACGACATTGCTATCCCAAGGGCCAAATCGGCAAATCCTACTGCTTTTGTTATCTGCAAAATTTCGGTCGAGTCCTTAATTGATCTGTAATGTTCAATAATATGTTTATTATCAGCTTTCAAAAAAATGTTATTACCGAAAGTGTTTTTTATAGTTCGATATTCTGACAATGAAATGTGATCAGGCTCAATGTAAATAGTATTCAGTCGATTCTCTACAACCACATCCATTAAAGAGGAATGAGAAGCAGATATCATTTTTACATCTAGCTCAGGGCATTGACGCGCTGCCTGTTCAATGTATCTAGAATCTGTAAATAAAACTGCGTTAGATTGTGTCAACAAGAGGTATCCGTTGCTACCAGTAAAACCAGTTAGATAGGTACAATTTGTCCTAGAAGTTACAAGCATCCCTTCCGCTGGGTCTTTAAAGAAGTCGCTCGTTATAGTAGAAAGCCTAGAATGATTCATGTCACTTTAAAGTTTCTAAATGATCGACAAGTGCCGCTAAAGCTAAGGAGTAACCTTTTGTACCAAGACCAGCAATCTGGCCTACAGCTATGTCTGCAACAATAGAATGACTTCTATACTCATCCCGGGCGTGTATGTTAGAGATATGAACTTCCACAATAGGAAGTGCTGCGTCTATCAATGCATCCCTCAAAGATAACCCATAATGCGTTATCGCACCCGCATTTATAATAATCCCGTGCATTTTGTCTCTGTGGGATTGGATATGGTCAATTATTTCCGATTCGGCATTTGACTGGAAATGACTGACGCGTACCCCTAAATATTTAGCTGTTTTATCTAAATCTAATTTGACGTCTAAGAGAGTATTCTTACCATACATTTCTGGGTCTCGTTTACCTAACATATTTAGGTTTGGGCCGTTCAAAATCAAAATGTTCATGAACTCACATTTAAATCATTATGATGATTATCCTCAGATTCGGACATAGGATGCGCAAGGTTATAACTTTTCCTAGCTTGTAGTCCTGTAACGTGAGTATATATTTGTGTTGTGTCGGGAGTTTCGTGTCCCAAAAGATCTTGAAGCACCCTTATATCCCCACCTCCTTCCAATATATGTGTCGCAAAAGAATGGCGAAGAGCATGGGTATGTACTTTAGAACCCAGACCAGATTTCCTTGCATATCTCTTAACTCGATCTTGTATCGAGCGCACGCTTAACCTACTCCCATTTCGGGAAAGAAAAAGAGGTTGAGTAACATCACTTTCATTTTCTACAAGTAAAGGACGAGCCTCCCTAAGATATATATCAAGAGACAACTTAGATCTTTCGCCAAACAAAGCAATCCTCTGCTTGGAGCCTTTTCCTGTTATTAAAATAGTCATTTCATTAATGTTTAAATCCGAAATATTGACCTTACATGCCTCGCTAACTCGCAGACCTGAGCCATAAATTAACTCTATTAGTGCAACATCTCTCACAGAGATCAAAGGATAAGTCTGATTTTCGGTAGCTGCAGAAATCAAGCGCTCTATTTCTTCCCTAGTTAAAAAAACCGGAAGAGTTTTATCTTTTTTCATTGGAAGTCGCCGAGGAATTGGATCAGATTCTATATAATCTTCTTGGTATAACCATCTAAAAAATTGTCTGAGAACTGATTGTTTTCTCGAGACACTAGACCTTTCGTACCCACATTCCAATAACCAAGAAAGATACTTCCTAACATGATCTCTATTAAAATCTGTTACGGAAACCACTCCGTCTGCGCTCAAAAATTGGGATAAGGATTCCAGGTCCGCAGAGTATCCCTTGACCGTATATTCAGATAGCCCTTTTAAAGATTCGAGGTAAACGCAAAAATTCCCAACTAGAGAATCATAAGTGATATTCATAGTCACATTAGAATAATAAGAAATTTCTTATTTTTCTAGATGGATAAGGGACTAATTAAATTACATCAGCCAGCCAGTGGAACTGGCTCAACCGGTCCCCTGTACCCACATTCTTTTGAAGCACAGCGCCCATCAGACCCTCTTGCTGGCAAAAGTATCCCTGAGCAAACTGGACAGGGTTGTTCCAGAGGCATCGCATTAATAGCAAATTTACAGTCTGGGTAGTTAATACAACTGTAAAATATACCCCTTTTACTCTTCCTCTCGGCTAATTCACCTACTTTACAGTCAGGACATGAAAATCCTATTGTAAGAGGTTTGGTGTTTTTACATTCTGGGAATCCTGTGCAAGCTATAAACCTACCGTTTCTGCCCCCTCTTATGACCATGGGACGCTCGCATTGCTCACAGACTTGATCACTCTCCTCATCTAGCCTGCTCCTTTCAACTCGTGTCGCATTTGCTTTAGCCGTATCAATCGAGTCATCAAAGGGAGTATAAAATTCGGCAAGCATTGGGTTCCATTTAATAAGACCGTCTGCCACATCATCTAACCGCTTCTCCATTTCTGCCGTAAACCCAATGTCCATTATGTTTTCGAAGTGTTCAGTAAGAAACTCTGTAACCACAATTCCCAATTTGGTAGGCGTAAACCTGCCTCTATCTCGCCTAACATAATCACGATCCTGAATAGTCCCAATAATGGATGCGTAGGTACTGGGCCTGCCAATACCTTGACTCTCCAAATTCCTTATAAGAGTTGCCTCTGTATAACGTGGAAGAGGTTCTGTAAAATTTTGGTCTGAGCCAATCCCTTCACATTTTAAGGACTCTCCCACTGATAAAACTGGCAATCCTTTACCTTCTTCATCATCATCATCAGTCGGATCGTCTCTTCCCTCAGTGTATAAAACTCTAAAACCATCAAATTTAGGTACTGATCCAGACACCCTGAATCTGTATAAAGTATCTGACTGACCTTTGGAATCGATGTCTATAACCGTACGGTCATATAGTGCGTCAACCATCTGACTTGCCACCATCCTCCTCCATATAAGCTCGTAAAGTCGGTATTGGTCGCCATCAAGATAGGAGCGTATAGATGCAGGTGTTCGAAAAATCGAAGTTGGACGAACAGCTTCGTGAGCCTCTTGAGCACCTTGCACCCTTTTCGAATATACCCTCTGTTTACTAGGAAGATAATTCTTCCCATATTCCTTTTCAATATAATCTCTGGACTCATTTAAAGCAGAAGACGCAACGTTAGTAGAATCAGTCCTCATATATGTGATCAATCCCACTTGCTCTGCGCCTGCTATCTCTATGCCCTCATAAAGTTGCTGAGCTAGCGTCATCGTTCGAGAAGCCGAATACCTAAGCCTTCTCGACGCTTCTTGCTGTAATGTGCTGGTTATAAACGGTGGAGCTGGGCGTCTTCTGGTCTCTTTCGTCTCATAGGCAGAAACCATATATGAAGTCCCTTTAAGATCTCCCAATATGTATTCAGCAGATTTATTATCTGGTATTTCCGGTCTTCCTTTAGATCCATCGATTGAACTCAATGAAGCCTGGAAAGTAGCTGAAGCACCAGTAAGAAAAGTAGCTTTTATAGTCCAATATTCTTTGGGAACGAAGTCCTGTATCTCTTTTTCTCTGTCTACAACCATTCGCACGGCTACAGACTGTACCCTTCCAGCTGAAGTACCTTTTTTGATCTTACTCCATAAGACCGGACTGAGTTTGTAGCCAACAAGCCTGTCTAGAACACGTCGAGCCTGTTGGGCATTTACGAGGTCTGTATCTAGTCCACGAGGATTTGAAAAAGCTTCCTCAATGGCAGTTTCTGTAATCTCGTGAAAAACAACCCTCTTTGCCTTGTCCAGATCAATAGAAGCAGCTTCCATCAGATGCCAAGATATCGCTTCACCTTCCCGATCCGGGTCAGTTGCTAGGTAGACGGTTCCTGCTGAAGCTGCTGCTTTCTTCAGCTCTGACACGATTTTTCTTTTGTCGCTGCTAACCGTGTATGTAGGAACGAAAGATTGTTCCTCTATCTCTACTCCCAGAGATCTCCTGGGTAAATCTCTTACGTGCCCCATGGACGCTTTGACGTCATAGGCTTTCCCAAGAAACCTTCCCACGGTCCGAGCTTTTGCTGGAGATTCAACAATTACCAAGTCTTTAGGCATTGCCAGTCTTCACCTCTTTATATATGTAAAAATATGGCGGAGAGGGTGGGATTCGAACCCACGGTTCCCCTTGTGAGGGAACACACGATTTCCAGTCGTGCCTATTCGGCCACTCTAGCACCTCTCCTAAATCATGTATCCGCCAATATTAGATACATATAATATCCACGGAGAGAGTGGGATTCGAACCCACGATGAGATAAAACTCCCATACTGGTTTTCGAGACCAGCGCCTTAAACCGCTCGGCCATCTCTCCAAAGTGGCGGTATAAGAGTATACAGCAGGTTTAAAAAAGAACTATCGTCGCCTGAGTAGACAGTCTTAATTGGTAAACAATCTTGCTTCCGTTCGCGACAACTGTACCTATATAGACAATTTTCTAGGAGATATTTTGGTCTCTAGGTGTAAAAATAGAGCCTTTCTTGAATTTAGGAAGGCGTCTTTTAGCCGATGAAGAAAGTATCCTACTCCCGAATACTCCAATTGCAAAAGCTCCCAGCATTCCTATCGGTATCCCCTTTAAAAAGGTCCTTCGTGAGATTCCTTTTTGTCTAATTTCGCTATCATCCATAAGGTATTGTCCTCAATGACCAAAATTCGTCGCTCTAGGTTGATGTTAATAGTCCCCAGGTAATATTCAATTAATATCACGTTATTATAAGGTGCACAACTATCTATGTTCAAGAAGGATTACTCAAGCCAATTAGTCCATTACACTATCCAGAAACAAGGATGTGCAATCATAATCCTCTTCACGATTTTACCAATCCAATTTGACGGTCTAAAGATAAATACCGTCCAATTCCAATGTGGAATTGGATCCAGAAGATTTCTAATTCCTGCCTAATACTACAAAATCCAATCCATCCTTGCCGAGCTTAATGCTCACCTCATCTCCACTTCCAAATTCGCCTCTAAGAATTTTGGTCGAAATCGGATTCTCTAATGTTCTTTGTATAGTTCTCCTCAAAGGCCTAGCCCCAAAAGAGGGATCAAAACCTTCTCGAGCCAGCCACGCACGCGCCTCATCACTGATCAACAATTTGATGTTGTGTACGTCAACCCGGCCTTTAACTTCAGTCAGCATTATATCTACTATTTTTAGAAGGTTTTCTTGATTAATAGTGTCGAAAACTACAATTTCATCAACCCTGTTTAAAAATTCTGGTCTAAATGATTTCTTGAGAGAATCGTTTAGAGATGCACGCAGCCTTTCACCTGTATCTTTTTCTTTCACATCACGTATAAACCCGATTGCATCTTGCTCCGCTTCGTCTATTCCTATATTGCTGGTCATGATAACTATCGTGTTAGTGAAATCTACTGTACGGCCAGAGCTATCGGTTAGGCGTCCGTCATCAAGGAGTTGTAAAAGCAAATTGAAGACATCAGGATGAGCTTTTTCTATCTCATCAAAAAGAACAACTCTAAAAGGACGTCGACGTACCGCTTCAGTCAACTGTCCACCTTCCTCAAATCCGACATATCCAGGAGGAGCTCCTATAAGTCTAGAGACAGAATGTGCCTCCATATACTCCGACATATCTATTCGCACCATGTTTTCTTCATCGTCAAACAAATACCAGGCCAGCGATTTCGCCAATTCTGTCTTACCAACACCAGTCGGTCCCAAGAAAATAAAACTTCCGACTGGCCTATCAGGGTCTGCAAGACCAGATCGTGTCCTCCTAACAGCATCGGACACAGCTTGCACCGCAAGATCTTGACCCACTACCCTCTCATGAATCCTATCTTCCATATTGACAAGTTTTTCAGCCTCTGTTTCCAGTAGTCTGGAGACAGGAATACCCGTCCAAGAAGCGACGAGAGAAGCGATACTTTCTTCGTCCACAATCGGTCCTTCATCACAAGAATCCGAAAAAAAACGCTTTTCCAAGATATCTTTTTCTTCATAGAAATCGTGTTCTAATTTCAATCTCTCCGCTTTTAGTTCAGCCGCACGTTCAAATTCAGACCTCTCTGATGCAGCGACTTCCTCGATCTCTAAATGACGGACAGTATTTTCTTTTTCTCTTAGAGTTTTTGGATGAAGTTGGGAATCAATACGAATTTTGCTTGCGGCCTCATCGATAAGATCAACAGCCTTATCAGGTAGGAGCCTGCCAGAAATATATCTTTGACTAAGAAGAACCGCTGCCTTCAAAGCATCGTCACTAATCTTGAGTTTGTGATGCGCTTCATACTTAGGTCTTAGGGCCTCTAGCATCTCGACGCTAGTATCGAGATCAGGTTCTTCAACAAGTACGGGTTGAAATCTTCTTTCCAACGCCGCATCTGATTCTATATATTTTCTGTATTCATCTTCAGTAGTTGCTCCCAAACATTGCAACTCACCCCTAGCAAGGGCCGGTTTCATCATGTTGCTGGCATCAACACTGCCTTCGGCCGCTCCAGCTCCGACCACGGTATGTATCTCGTCAATAAATAAGATGATATTTCCTGCCGATTGTCTTACCTCATCCATAACCGCATTTAGCCGTTCTTCAAATTCACCTCTAAACTTCGAGCCCGCTACAAGAGAACCTACATCCAGTGATAATACTTTCTTATTGAGTAATTCATCTGGCACATCCTCCGAAACTATCCTCTGAGCCAATCCTTCTGCTATGGCAGTCTTTCCAACGCCTGCACCGCCTATTAAAACCGGATTATTTTTGGTTCGGCGTATAAGGGTCTGCATAACTCGCGATACCTCTAGGTCTCTTCCCACTATTGGATCCAACCTACCTGTAGTCGCTAAATCTGTAAGATCTGTAGCGTATTTTTCAAGCGATCTGTACTTACTTTCCGCTCTCTGGTCTACGATGCGATGCCCGCCTCTAATCTTTTGCAAGGCCTGGTAAACGGCCTCCGTAGTGACTCCAAACTCCAATAGAACCTCAGAAACTTCACCACCTTCCTCTTGCGTTAATGAAACCAGTAGATGTTCAGATGCAATGAATTCGTCGTTAAGTCTTTTAGCTTCTGAATCAGCCCTCAGAAAAAGATCTCCAAGACGAGGAGTTTGATAAATCTGACTTTCTACACCTTCTGTTTTGAGAGAGTATTCTAAAAGACTATGAAGACGTGCGTGCAAAATTTCTATATTAACCCCTAGATCATTTAGGATTTCAGCCGGAATTCCCTTCTCTTGCTCCACAAGCGCCATAAGCACATGCTCACAATCCCATTGATTATGCCTATATCGATTTAATATCTGTTGCGAATTAGCAACAGCTTCCTGTGCTTGTTCTGTAAAACGTTCAGGCCCAAGTAACATCTGAATTACCTCTAACTCATCCTAAAAATTTCTTCTAATACGATTTTCTAAAGATTTAATACTGTTGACCCTTGTTTATTTATAGAAAATGTTCCTAAAATTAGCACTCATGTATGAAAAAACACTATAAAACCGAGCAGACTAATTTAAATACATCATCTGAAAATAATTATATCAATAAGGTTGATACGCATCAACTCAACCTATCCTAGGGAACATAAAGATAATCATGCTGATAGACATACACACTCACACTTATCCTATGTCTGACGATAGCCTGCTGACCCCTGAAAAACTTATTTCGGAAGCAAAAAGAATAGGATTGGACGGTGTTTGTATAACTGATCATGATAGATTTTGGGATCCCGCCGACATAATAAAACTAGGAAAAGACAATGACTTTCTCACTATACCTGGATGTGAAGTCACCACAGAGGAAGGGCATGTACTTGTTTACGGACTAAAGGAGTATATTTTTGGAATGCATAAGTCTGATTTCGTAAGGGATTTAGTCAATGAGTCAGGAGGTGCCATGGTGGTAGCTCATCCATACAGGAGGGTATATCGAGAAAACGCACCTCAAGACACTGATTCTTACAACGAAATGGTGGAACGGGCACTAAGGAATCCAGTATTCGGACTGGTAGAGGCCGTAGAAATAAAAAATGGTCGAGGTACAGAAAAAGAAAATCTTTTTGCCGAAAAAATAGCTGAAAGATTATCAATGCCCACCACTGGTGCTAGCGATGCGCACAAAATATCTGATATCGGTACATACGCCACCAATTTTTTTGATACAGTGACCGACCTAGATAGCTTCATCGTTGCTATAAAATCAGGCCGCTTTAATGGAACCACTTTCAGAAAACCCGCATCTCAAGTTTAATATGTCACTTCCCGGATAATTGAGCTATCAAAAAATCAAGAGCTAAATGTTCCGGCAAGAGCCCGTCCCTGACTTTTATATCCAGATTCAAAATTAGGTCGTGCATGAATCTCAATCTATACATCGATATGTTTTTTTCCATATCCAAAGTCTTGGTGAGAGGATATCCGGATAGCGATAACCTTTTACCAAGCTCTGAGTTGGGTATATCCCTTGATTTTAGATCTTTTGCTACCAGTAGAAATCTAACTTGACGTTCAATCATACGAGTTATCATGGATGGCGAAGACCCTGAATCCAATAACTGAGACGCCACTATAATAGCGTCTCGTGATCGTCCTTCAATAACAAAGTCAACAACCTTGAAAACACTTTGCTCCCTTACCTGAGCAACCATATCTCTCACGCTATCTATGGTTATCACTCCGAAACCGTTGTACAGATGAAGTTTTTTCAACTCAGAATCTATTACCCTGAGATCTGACCCGACCGATTCCGCTAGATATCTAGCAGCATCGAAGTTGATAGACATACCTTCCGCGCCAGCTCTATCAAGTGTCCACTGCGTTAGTTCCCTAGATTTTAAAAGCGGATGATGTTCAACATTACCAATTTTTTTTAAGAACCTGAGCATCGGATTTCTATTGCTTAGGTCCTGTTCTACAAACAATAGTTGAGTAGTGGTTGAAATAATCTCTAAGTCTTCTATGATACCTCCCCAATCGCCTAGATTGTCGGTTCCTCCGGCCTTGTCAAATTTCTTCAGAAAATCTTTAACTATTACAAGCCTAGTAGTAGCCATAAACGGAACGACAGAAATAGCATTCACTAGCTCAGGTCTAGTGAGGTTCGCGCCATCAAATTTCATGGTATTAAATTCGCGCATTTCTTCCGGGTAAATTTTATCGCGCATATCGATAACTTTTTCCGATATTGTGAATTCATCTTTACCGTAAAGAAGCCTAATCAATTCTTCGTATCCATGTTTGACTCAATAAATAAAAACATTCCTTAATTCTCATACTATCTAAAACCATATAGTATGGGGGATAATAACCATTTAACTAACTAGGTTTAAGCAACTATAATCAATTGAGCTAAAAGATTTCAAAATCGGTCATAGAATGAGAACTATTTTCCCATTAATCCTACGGTTGTTATTCGATAAACGTGTACCCTTGAAGCTAAAAGCTATACCTCTTCTAGCTATCTTATATGTACTTCTTCCATTCGATTTTTTGCCGGACTTCATACCATTATTAGGATGGATAGACGACATAGCTGTTGTAGTTATATCAATCTTAACTTTTCTGTTTTATGCATCGTCTGCAAAACTTTCAGGAAGAGGAAATGAAGAAGACCACCATACTGAAGGAGAATCCCAAAAAGGGAAAGTGGTAAACGGAGAATACCGACTAATCGATGACGATTAGTAACCCTCCAACAATCTTTTGTGCAAAAGTTAAATCTATTGAAATATGGCTAACTATTAATAGATTCGTTATCAGCGATAAGTACATGTTAGAATGATTCTTCGAGTTTTTATGAAAAAGTAAGTTAAATCCATGAAACTAGGCGAGGAAAAGGATGAGAGTTGTATTCTTGGAAGATGTTGAAGGTGTGGCAAGAGGTGGAGAAGTAAAAGAAGTAAAGAACGGGTTTGCAAGAAATTATTTAATTCCTCAGAATCTCGCGGCACCCGCGACCCATAATAACCTTCAAAGAATCAATAAATTAAGTAGCCAGGCCAGCATTACCCGAGTACAAAGACTTGATGACATGCAAGAATTGGCCACAGCTTTAGAAGGCACACAAGTCAATATTGAAATGAGGGCAGGTGTAAACAACCGCCTATACGGATCTGTTACGGGCACCATGG
Organism: uncultured Dehalococcoidia bacterium; assembly: GCA_964500645.1. Lineage (GTDB taxonomy): Bacteria > Chloroflexota > Dehalococcoidia > Lucifugimonadales > UBA826 > CAYFIW01. The sequence continues at coordinate 3,255 of CAZCOH010000023.1, read as the reverse complement.
TGGCTGATGCTGTCGTAGAAGAAACTGGTAGAGAGATCGAAAGAAGGCTTGTACAGCTAGACGATCCTATACGAGAAGTAGGGGAATATGACGTCCCCATCCGACTTCATGCCGATATTTCAACCTCTATAAAAGTTGTTGTATATGCTACCGGAACCGATCCGTTAGACAATTCCGTGGAAGAGGTAGCAGAAGGTGACCAAGCTGTTGTAGACTCGTCTGAGATATTAGATGATCCGGTAAACAGAAGTACCGATAACGAAGAAGATGCATTAGCAGAAGACACAAATGCATCAATTACGGAAGACCATTCGGAGCCTGATGAGGATCAAGAGCGAACGGAGTAGTTCGCTCTCTAACCCTTTGACGTAAAAGGTTCAAACCCGAACTAGGCCATATCCTGAATCGTCAGGGGGAAATGTACCCCCAATAGGAGGCCAAGTGAACAACGATAGAACCCCACCTCACGATGTGGAAGCCGAAAATTCAGTCATTGGGTCACTTCTTTTAGACGGAGATTCCCTTCCTAAAGTTTCCCAATTTTTAAAGACAGAAGATTTTTATATTGAAAAAAACAGATTCTGCTACGAATCCTGCTTAAATTTAGCTCTCCGTAATGAAGTCATAAACCAGGTAACCGTTTCTCACGAACTTTCCATACACCAAAAGCTTGAGCCAATTGGAGGTTCAACGTATCTAAGTAATTTAGTAAACTCTACACCAACCCCCGCTCACATCGACTATTACGGGCAAATTGTTCATCGAACCTCAGTAATGCGACAGCTGATACGTGCCGCAAGTGGAATAGCACAAATCGGATATGAAAATTCAGTCGATACCGAGTCGTCTCTTAGTCGAGCAGAAGAAGCACTTTTCAATATACGATCTGGTAGAGAATCGAGGGATTTTGAACATATACGTGAAATACTCGACACCTATATGGAAGAGAGTCTACAAGGACCTGAGGTCAACGCACTAGCCCCTGTACCGTCTGGTTTCGATCTCATCGATCAACTATTGGGCGGAGGATTACAGCGATCCGATTTAGTAATATTGGCCGCTAGACCTAGCCTTGGGAAATCTACTCTCGCATTTAACATGGCTATGGCAGCCGCTAAGTCTGGAAATAGTGTTGGTATCTTCAGCCTCGAGATGAGTTCTGCACAAATAGGGAATAGGTTTATTTCTAGTGAAGCGAATGTCGACAGCCATCGCTTAAGACTTCAGCTTTACAGCGAAATAGAAGAAAGACGAATTTTTGACGCTATTGGAAGCCTTTCCGACTTACAAATCTTCATAGATGATACCCCCATACAAACCATCGTGGAAATGCGAAGCAAGGCACGAAGACTTCAGTCTGAAAGAGGACTTGACCTAGTGATAGTTGATTACTTACAACTAATCAGCGGGTCTAATAATCGCAGTTCAAACAGGGTCCAAGAAATGGGTGAAATTTCAAGATCACTTAAAGGAATGGCCAGGGACCTGAACGTTCCAGTTCTCGCATGTTCTCAGCTAAGCCGAGCAATTGAACAAAGACCAGACCACAGACCCATGCTATCTGACTTAAGGGAAAGCGGCAGTATAGAACAAGACGCTGACGTTGTCGCATTCATCCATAGAGAAGATAGATACATAGACGCTGACACATGGGAAAAAAGAAACCCTACTGAGGATTATCCAGCTAATATTGCGGAACTAATAATAGCTAAGCATCGAAATGGAAAAACCGGTGGAGTTAAACTTTATTTTCAAGACAGGTTCGTAAAATTTGAGAATTTAGCTATGTACAACGAAGAACCAGTTGGAACCTTCTAGGTATTTTTATGCCATTCACAGGTTTCCCATCTAATACCGATCAATACCCTGTGCCGGGACCGTTGTTTGGGGTTTTGTTGGAAGAAATCAACTCATTGGAAGAACTTAAAGTAATCATACGTATGATTAGAATGATCCAGAATAAAAAGGGGCCGATAAAAGCAATAAGGCTGACCGAAATTTTGTCTGACAGAATATTGGCCAATGCGATTGGAGAAGGTTCAAAGATAGAAAAAGGATTAGATTCTGCAGTTAAGCGGAAAGTATTTTTAGAGGTAGTGTCGAACCAGGGTTCAAGATCTTTTTATTTAAATTCTCCAGCCAATCAAGAATATATAAATAAAAACAACCTTGATCAACAAGATTGGGAACTTGATAATGAACCATGGGAAACGAGTAAAAAAAGATCTGAAATATACTTACTATACGAGCAAAATATAGGATTATTAACTCCAATAATAACTGAAAAAATTAAAGAGGCTGAGGATTATTATCCCAGCCATTGGATTAAAGAAGCAATCGATGTAGCAGTTTCTCAAAATAAACGCAATTGGTCATATATCTCAGCAATTCTCACAAGATGGCAGACCGAAGGTAAAGAGAATGGAAAATCTCAGGGACATTCTAGGAAATCTAGATACATATAAAAAGGTAAATGCTTCCAATAAAAATGGTTCTGATATGCCACCTTCGGACGAAGATGAAAATCAGGACAAATGCCCTATATGTGGCGGCAAAGGATGGATAACTCCGCAAGTACCAACAGGCCATCCCGATTTCGGATCTGTAAAATCATGTCAATGCAGAGAATTGATGCGAGAGGGAGAATTATCGAAACGATTGCTCGCCTATAGCAACCTTGGATACCTGTCCACTTATTCATTTGAAAACTTAGATGCTGAAGGTCGGACTCCCAATCAAGAAAGCTCTAAATTATTCTTAGATGCTATTAAAAAAGCATCGGATTTTGCGTTGACACCAACAGGATGGCTCATTATAAAGGGCCCCCATGGAAGTGGTAAAACGCATTTAGCCGCCGCAATCGCAAACAGATGTGTATCGGAGGGTACACCAACATTTTTTATTTATGTGACAGATCTAATAGATCACCTCAGACAAAGCCTTTCAACTGAAAGTGAATTGGGATATGACTCTCTTTTTGAACAAGTCAAGTCCGCACCAATTCTGATACTGGATGGCATAAGTTCTCGGCCAATCACTCCGTGGGCCGAAGAAAAACTTGTCCAAATTCTCAATCATAGATCATCCGGCAAAATGCCAACTGTGGTTACCACCACAGAGGAGATTGAGGTCCTAGACCCCTTCATTTCAAGTAGATTTCTAGACACAAATCTCAGTGTTTTAGCTACGACTGCCATATCAAGTGAAACAGCGGGTACCGTAGAACCCCTCGGCAAAATACCATCGGGCTTAAAA
>CAZCOH010000022.1:15478-23073 GCA_964500645.1 uncultured Dehalococcoidia bacterium | reverse complement strand
AGGTGTGTCTGCTGTAGGTGGTAATGCACAGGCGACAGTTTCATGGACGGCACCTGTATCCTATGGTGGATCTGCCATTAGTCAGTACACAGTTACTTCATCTCCCGATGGAATAACTGCAACGACGTCAGGAACGTCTGTCACTGTGACAGGGCTAACCAATGGAACCTCTTACACGTTTGCAGTTACCGCAACCAACAGCGTTGGTACCGGTTCTGCATCTGGAGCATCAAGCGCTGTTGTACCTGCCACCGTACCCGGATCACCTACAGGTGTGTCTGCTGTAGGTGGTAATGCACAGGCGACAGTTTCATGGACGGCACCTACATTTAATGGGGGGTCTGATATCACGCAGTATACGGTTACATCTTCACCCGGCAACTTAACTGCAACAACTACTGGAGTATCTACAACTGTAACAGGCTTAACAAACGGAACCCAGTATAGATTTGAGGTTACTGCAACTAACAGTGAAGGTAATAGCCTTGCATCCAATCCATCTAATGCTGTCACCCTTGCTACCGTACCCGGAGCACCGACCGGGATATCGGCAACGGGAGGTAACGCAGAAGCTGATGTTTCATGGACGGCACCTGTATCCGATGGTGGAGCTGCCATTAGTCAGTACACTGTTATATCCTCACCTGGGGGCTTAACTGCAACGACTGCAGGAACATCTGTCACTGTAACGGGATTAACCAACGGGACTGTCTACACCTTTGCAGTAACGGCAACTAACAGTGCTGGCACGGGACCTGTGTCAATGTCCTCTGCTTCTATCCATGTACCACCCCAGGTGTTTTTCAACATACCGGATTCATCTGCAACCTTGGAATCGGGTCTGAACACAGTGCTTCTCGGAGCAGTATCCGGTGGATTTGGTTCCTTCACAGCACAAATAAACTGGGGAGACGGCACCTCACAAACGGTAACTGTTATTGCTAACAATGTTGTAGGTGGAACGCATACCTATGATTCAACCGGCTCCTATACAGCAACCATTACTGTTACAGATTCACTTGGCCAACAGGCATCCGATTCAATCCTCTTCAATGTGACTGGTGCTAATGCGACGGTGGCCATACCTTTTTTGGGAACTACGGGGTTGGGAATTATTGCAACGACAATATTAGCGGTGTATGTCTGGATGGTTCACCGAAAAAACAGGGACATCAACGAGAATTAGTCATATAGGTTTCCCATCTGGACGTAGCGTTTTGAGAAATGTTCATAACTGGATTTAGGTTGGTTTGATGTAATAAGGTGGTGGCCAAAAATTTCAGTGATTACATAAGTGAATATTTCAGCTGGCTTTGGCGGTGACCAATGGCAACCCTGGTTGAACAACCACAGGGGTGAGCGGGTATCGGAATTTGTCGACTACGCTTCCATGTGGATGTACGTTTGGTTTGATCGGGAGCACGGAGAAAGAGAGATTGGTCTCTCTGGTAAATCCTTCCAACTAACACAGGATAAATGAGTAAGCGACCAACTATCCATAAAAGATTTCAGAGTATCTAGTTCAGTAGCTTTTCTGACAAATTAATGTACATATCACTCACTAATTCTTTAAATGAAAATTCAGGCTCCCATCCCCACTCTATCCTTGCAGCCGAGTCGTCAAGTGATCTGGGCCAGGAGTCGGCTATGGATTGGCGTTTAGGGTCCACGTTGTAGGTGATCTTAAATTTTGGATTCAGTTCCTTTATAGCTTCCGCTAATTCTGAAGGGGTGAAACTCATGGAGTGTACGTTGAAGTCAGAGTGGTGTTTCAAGTTTTCTGGAGCACTTTCTGATAGGTTTATTAGCGCTTTGATAGCGTCAGGCATATACATCATCGGAAGCAGGGTATCAGGGGATAAATAACACTGGTAACAGTTGTTCTTTATCGCCCCGTGAAACATTTCAATTGCATAATCCGTGGTACCCGCTGTGGGTTCGGTTTTAAAGCTGATAATTCCTGGTAATCTTAGTCCTCTCACATCCAGACCTAATTTTGAGACGTAATAATTGCCAAGCAACTCTCCGTACACTTTGGAAATCCCATAAATTGTATTCGGTTTTTGTATGGTGTCGTTGGGTGTCATATTTTGAGGAGAATCAACACCAAATGCAGCAATGGAGCTGGGCAATATAACCATTTTAAGGCCTTGCCGATAAGCACATTCGAGGATATTGAAAGTTCCGCTGATGTTTACGTGATGGGCTACTTCACGTTGGGTTTCTGCTTTCGCAGAAAGTATCGATCCCATGTGGAATATCCGATCGACGTCGTAGTCAATTATCGCTTTTTCCAGGCTTTGATACTCCGCCACATCTATTGTTGTGGAAGGTCCAGACAAAATAATATTGTCAGGTAACTTAGTTGAGTGGCCAGCGGCTACAACTCGGTCTGCTCCGAATTTATCCCTTAATGCAGGTACTAATTCAGAACCTATTTGTCCTGCTGCGCCGATGACGAGAATGTTTTTCATAAAGTGAACCTATTAGAAATAATCGATGAAATTGAAAAGCCGGCGGAGTGATCCTCTTAGATCATTAGATCCCCTCCATTGATGTCGATAGAGGCACCAGTTATGTATGCAGCTTCCTCGGAGGAGATAAAATTTACAAGATCAGCAACTTCTTTTGGTCTTCCCAATCTTTGAATTGGGAAGCTGTCAGCGTATTTTAGGGTTTGTTGAGGAGTAATCGTTGATTTAACCATTTCAGTATCAATAAGGCCGGGACATATAGCATTCACAGTTATACCGAATTTTGCAACTTCCTTTGCCATGTGTCTTGTGAGACCTAGTACAGCTGCTTTGGCCGCAGTGTAATGAGCTCCGCCCATAGTGCTTATGTTTTTCCCGGCGCTGGAAGAGATATTGATAATTCTTCCCCACTCTTTTTTTTGCATAATAGGGATTACGCTTTGTGAACATAGAAAAGTAGTTTTAAGGTTTCCAGTCACGACGAAATCCCATTCATCTTCGGTGATGTCAATAAAAGGTGTTGGTCGTAAGACTCCAGCATTGTTTACCAGTATATCTACGGTTCCAAATCTTTCTATTGCTCTGGATATCATTTCATCAACATATTCATGATTTGATACATCTCCAACATCAGAGACGGCTTCGCCACTGAAATGTGACATACTTTCGGCGGCCTTTTCTACGGCTCTTTCGTTGAGATCATTCAGAACCACAGATGCTCCATTTCTTGCTATTTCATGTGCAATCGCGTGTCCCATTCCACGACCCGCCCCGGTCACAATGGCTATTTTTCCTTTTAAATTTCCCAAATCATTCCCCTTCTTAAGTACGCCCGCTTTTTTCAGTAACTTAGTTATCTTGGTAGCCTATAACTTTCCGAGTTACTAGCCAACCGACCGACTCCCGACCTCCCAAATATAGGTCGATTTGTTTTCTGAAGTTCATTTTTTAAACCTGATTCCATTTCAGATACTAAAAAGTATTGGATATAGTTAGCATTTTAGACGTAGTAGTTGCAATAAGATTTGCCTCATCATGAAGGCCTCGATTATAAAGTGAAGTATGGTGCCCAGAGCGAAAAATCCAAGCTAATGATAATGTCACATGTAGAGGTCAAATAATGTCATTAACAGAAAACAGTTTTGCTAAAAACCTTTAAGAAAATGTCAAATAGGAGAGAACGTTTTGGAGCAAAAAAACATCGGTTTCATTGGGTTAGGGAATATGGGCAAGGGAATGTGCCTGAATATAATTCGATCTGGCCACAAAGTCATTGTCCACGACATAGATAAAGAGGCAACTTTGTCTGCTATTGAGATGGGAGCAACATGGGCAGACTCTCCTAAAGAATTATCTGAAAAATGTGACATCATTTTCACCTCTCTACCTGGACCTAAGGAAGTGGAGGCTGTATCTATAGGCGAAGACGGTATCTTGGATGGGATCACAACTGGGGCCATATGGATCGATTTAAGCACTAGTTCACCGAAATTGATTCAAAGGTTACATCATATGTTTGCTTCTAAAGGGGCAAAAGTGATGGATGCTCCAGTGAGTGGCGGCGTTACTGGAGCGGAAGTTGGTGAATTAGCAATTATGGCTGGTGGTGAGGAGGAAACTTTTCTAATTTTAGAACCTATATTTAGGTCTTTTAGTGATCGAGTGACATATACCGGGTCTATCGGGACAGGGACAATATGTAAACTTATGAACAATGCCTTTCAATTTGGTTTGGAGACTCTCTTGTCTGAGTCTCTTACGCTTGGTGTTAAGGCGGGAGTAGAAGCAGAAACACTCGTTGAATGTATGCGTAATGGGACTGGGGGCAGAGGTACTATTTTAAACGTTACGCTCCCGCAGACATATTTTCAGGGAAAATTCGATCCCCCCAGATCTAAATTAATTGGAGCGGAGAAAGATATATTTCTGGCACTAGAGCTCGCTAGAGAACATGATGTGCCTATGTCGGCAGTTTCCCATACATATGACGAAATAACATCAGCGATTAACAGAGGTTGGGGGCACCTAGACTACCGAGTGAGACTGTTACTACAGGAAGAAAGAGCCGGCAATATTGAAGTGAGAATTCCGAATCAGAGCTAAATAAAGGCAGAGCTGTGTATGTTAAAAGGACCCTGTCTTAGTTCCCCGCTTCTCGTTAGTTGTAATGCTACTATTCGCTAATATTAATGAATTTATATAACGATTTGTTTAATTGATTAAGGAAATAGGTATAAATTGGATACAAGCGTCATAACTATCGACAGTGTTACAAAAAGTTATGGGGACGTGTTGGCAGTCGACAATTTGTCTCTCAACGTAGAGAAAGGAGAGATATACGGCTTTTTAGGACCTAATGGAGCCGGAAAGACCACAACAATAAGGACCATCTTGAATTTCATCACACCTAGTAAAGGGAAAATCAGTGTATTTGGCCTTGATAGTGTTAATGACAGTGTAAAAATTAAGAAAATTCTAGGCTACCTAGCCGGAGACATTGCACTTTTTGAAAATATGAAAGGTGTAGATCTGCTCCAATATATGACCAAGCTAGGAAAAGATAGTGATTGGAATTATATAGAGGAATTAGTAGAGAGATTTGAAGCAGTTCTAGATAGAAAAATTGGAACTCTATCTAAGGGTAATAAACAAAAACTGGGCTTAATTCAAGCTTTAATGCACAAACCAGATCTCATAATTTTAGACGAACCGACTAGCGGTTTGGATCCATTAATGAAGAAAGTTTTCTATGAACTAATTATGGAAATAAAAGATACAGGAAGGACTGTGTTTTTTTCATCGCACGATTTAACTGAGGTTCAGAAAATTTGCGACAGGGCCGGATTTGTAAAGAACGGAAAGCTAATAGCTGTAGAAACCATAAATCAAAGCCTAGAACTCAATGTTCGTAGATACACCGTTAGATTTTCGAATCCCGCAAATATCGACATACTAACTGAGATACCAAATATCACAGACACAGAGATTGAAGATACCACGATGTCCTTCACTATCATGGGTGAAGTAGGGCCTGTGTTAAAAGCTTTAGCTGCACATAATCCGGTGGATTTAACGGAAGAGGAAACCAATTTAGAAGATATATTTATGAGATATTATGATTAATCCATTAAATAATTTTCCTATTTATTTTGTTTATCTCTTTTCAAGGTGGAGAAGCATATTTGTATGGTCTACATGCCTGTTTCTATTGGCCTTAATGTTTACTGGATTATATGAATCATTTTCCTCGGAAATCGACAGGATGTCTGAGAATGCTCCGGCACCTTTGGAAGCAGTATGGGGTGGGGATTTAGAATATGCCTCTACTCCGGAAGGATGGTTGGGTATTGAACTATACGGGCTCATGTTACCTGTAATACTGAGCATTGTTGGTGTTATTGCTGGTGCTTCCGTTATCGGTAATGAGGAAAACGATGGCACACTCGAATTACTCCTTGCAAGCCCTATCAGTAGGTTCACATTGCTTGTTCAGAAGTATTTGGCAGCGGCGTCGCAGATGTTAATTATTGCGTTTTCAGTATGGATAGGGATTTTTATAGGAACCCTGTTGTTTCCTTTTGATGTTTCTTTGCTAAACGTTTTCTACGCTACGTTAATGGCGTGGTTACTTGGACTTGTGACTTTTTCAATAACTTTATCTGTCCAATGCGCCAAAGGACAGAAAACCGTTGCTGTATTTGCGGGAACAATATTTGTGTCAGCCAGCTATATAGCGGATATCCTGCCTAGGTTAATAGATGGATTGTCCTCACTGAAATGGGTCTCTGCTTTTTTCTATTATGGAGGCTCAGATGTCCTTTTGAGAGGAATCGATCCTATAAATCTTTTGTTGATAGTTCTAGTTTGTGCACTAATGTTTACCTTTTCCATTTGGACATTCAATAGACGAGATACCGGAATTTCATAGTTAATCCCAAAAGATTTTAGGAACCAGCAGAGATAAATGAACCGAGTTTGGAAATCAGATGCGATGAAAGACCATGATATCGAATAATAAATTAAAAGCAGTCATAGTCGGTTGCGGTCGAATTGGTAAGAATCATGTATTTGCATACCTAGAATCGGGTCGATATGAGATAGTCGGTTTATGTGATGTGAGACCCGAAAGTATGCTCGAATTTGATGAGGCATTTTCTGGGATAGAGGGATATTCGCCCATTCACTTCACCGAACCCGGCGCAATGTTTAAAGACACAAGTCCAGATGTTGTCTCTGTTGCAGTCTGGGATGGACTTCACGCTCCTAATGTGGAATTGGCCGCATTTCATGGGGTAAGGGGAATTTTATGTGAAAAACCGATGTCGGACTCCATCAAAAGTGCAGCAGAAATGATCAATAACTGTCTAGAAAAAGGAGCCAAACTCGCGATTGGCCATCAAAGAAGATTTTTACCATCTTATAACCTGGCCAGAGATATGATTTTAAACGGGGAAATCGGAGAAGTGAGGCTTTTAACTGCCTTTGCTCGTGATGGTCTGCCGAACTATTCATCACACATCTCTGATACTTTCAGATACTTGCTGGGCGATCCAGACTGCGAATGGGTTATGGGAAATGTGGAACGTAAGACCGATCAATGGGCGAGATCGGTTCCAATTGAAGACAGGGCTATTGCGATGTTTGGATTTACTAATGGGGTTCAGGCATCTATTTTATCGGGACTGACGGATTACGATGGCTTTTGGGGACGCGTTTACGGAAGTGATGGAATGATTGAGTTCACAGTAACTGATGTAAAAATCATGAACACAAAGAAATGTGGATGGGCACTTCATAAACCTGATGGGAATTACGCAAATCACGGTACAGACGATGTGTCATTTGAAATGTTAGAGGGTAGCGTTGCGCAGGCAACAGAATTTGCCAGATGGGTATCGGGTGAAATCAAAGATTATAGAAACGACGCAATTAATGGGTACAAGGCACTGGAAATGGTTCACGCTGTATATGAATCTGCCCGCACGTATTCCAGAGTTACTATACCGATGGAAAATAAAGAGAACCCTTTGCGGATGATGATAGATTCAGGACAACTTCCTGTTCTCAGTGAGGGAAAATACGATATCCGACAAGTTGACTGCCATTAAATCTTGTTGTGTA
>CAZCOH010000022.1:10806-15468 GCA_964500645.1 uncultured Dehalococcoidia bacterium | reverse complement strand
TAAGAACATCAAGAAAATCGGCTGAATATATCTGTAATTATCTAGCAAAAGACGGTTAAGTTTTTAGAACCCGATAAACCCAAACCTGGTGTAAAACTTCAGGTTCACCGACCGGCATGGGATGGAATTTATCACTAACGTCCATTAATTCCCATAATTTACTCGATAGCATTTCTTCCTGCTTTTCTTTAAACCCATTTTCTAAATAGACGTCCGTTCTTATTGTAAAAACTATAAATCCATAGGGTTTAGTAATCCTGACTAGCTCATCAAATGAATCTGGACCTGCGTGTCCTAGAGTCATGACTCCAACACTTATTACGCCGTCAAAAAAATCGGTCTCGTAGTTGAGTGATTTTCCTAAAATCATTTGGTCAAACTTGTTATATACGCCTTTTTCACGTGCCTTGTTAAGCATTTCCTCCGAAAGGTCCATCGCGATAAGGTTTTTGTATCCGTGCTCTGCCAATGAAAGACCTACTAAACCTGTTCCTGCTCCTGCATCAAGAACGAGACCATGTTTAGGCACATATTTCGCTAAATAATCAGAAGCGGTTTTAGGAGCAATCCATCCAAAAGTCTCTGACAAATCCTGATCGTAGTCCTTCGCCCACTCATCATACCTTTCAGATAATTCTTCATTACTTCCAGAAGAATAGACCCACTGGACCCGATCTTTGCTTTTTTCTTTCATTAAACAACTCCAAATATTTCGAATGAGTTAGGAATGGAAGATTTATGAAGCTTTTGGTCTTCTATCTCTAAATACTTTGGATTAGATGGCTTGATCAGTATTGACGTGAGTCGGAACATTTTCCTCTATAAATATGGAATCGATTTCCTCTCTTGTCGCTTCGTCAAGTACCCATTCTACGGCGGCAACATTTTCCTTCAATTCCCATTCATTGCGAACCCCTACAAGACCAACTGATACTGCTGGGTGGCCGAGAGTCCACGCTATTGCCATTTGAGCAATAGATTTATCATGGCGTGCGGATATCTCCTTCAATCTTTCTACCACTCTTAATTCTTTTTCAAATTCCTCAGGTTGAAATAAGGGAAGTTTAAATGCCATACCACTACTTCTCCAGTCACCTGCACCAAAAGTGGTTTCAGTGGTAAAAGCTCCAGAAAGTAATCCAAATCCAAGCGTCCCATAAGCCATGAACCCGATATTCTTTTCTAAACAATGAGGAAGAACTCTCGATTCCATGCGGCGGTCAAACATGTGATACCCGACCTGATTAGCTGTCATTCGACCATATTTTTCACACTCATCCATCATTTCAGGAGTGAAGTTAGAAACACCATAATGCCTAATTTTCCCATCTTGTTTCAGTTTTTCGAGAGCGAGTATTGGTTCTTCAAATGATGTGTCATGATCGGGCCAGTGGATTAATAGCAAATCCAGGTAATCTGTATTTAGTCTTTCAAGGCAACCTTCAGCTCGTGAAATAACATGATCATGCTTCGAATTTCGCCCGAGATTGTTACCGTCATCGTCATAATCAAAGCCAACTTTGCTAACAAGAACTATATCTTTTCTTTTATTTCCAAGAGCTTTGGATAATAGAATCTCTGAATGATAAGGGCCATAGACCTCCGCTGTATCAAACAAGGTTATTCCGTGGTCGATTGCTGAGTTTACAGCGTCACTAGCTTCCTTGATATCGATAGCTCCGTACATGGTAGTACTCATTTCCCAAGTTCCGAAACCAATTGCCGAGGTATAAAGATCGCTATTACCGAGTTGTCGTTGTTCCATGACTTTTCCTCTCTTCAATAAAGTTCAATATCCCATCGAAATACTAGCACGTTGAATCAAGCTTAATTGTCCAGTGTCCGCCAATACCGAAACAACATAAAAAAAAGAAATTAGTGCACATTTCTTCGTAAGTCGGAAATTACCTCGACCTATGTCGCAATCGAATTGCCGTAATCGCTGTTTTGAGTCTCAATGACGTGTGACTTGTTATTATCAGCAAGTCAAACTGGATTTGATGATGGTCTCTAAAAGGTTAAAAATTCGTTAAAAGGCAAATTTATGAAAAAAAGAAAAGGTGAGCCCTGGATGACGGCTCCAGAATATGGACACTCGCTTCCAGAATTCACAATTAACTTATTAGTTAAAAATGTAAAAGCGGCTAGTAATTTTTATATAGAAGTTCTGGACGGCCAAATTCGGTATCAAGACGAAGACTTTGCAGCGGTATCAATCTCCGGATTGGAATTTATGTTACATGCCGATCACACTTTCGAAGATCACCCTTGGTCCGAACTTTTGGCAGGCACTTCTAAAAGAGGTATAGGTGTTGAACTTAGAATCTTGGGTTTAGACCCGGATCAAGTGGAAAAGCAAGCAAGAATGCGGAATGATCAAATAGTAGCTTCGGCTAATGACAAACCCCATGGATGGCGTGAAACTGTCATAGAAGATCCTGATGGTTACGTTTGGGCGGTAGGAGTAAAAATCTGATATATAGGTTCTGTAATTTGTACAAAGAGATTGTGTTTAACTAAATTCTGAAGTTACGTTCCTGATATTTTCTCAATCCAATCCCTGCAAATATGGAGCTAAGTCTATAAGGTTTCCGCCACTATCGATTGACTCTGTCGCTCCTAGTGCAACAGCCAGGCTAGTCATTCCGGCTTTTACGTCGACAGGTGAAGGCTCACCTTCGTAGACAGAATTAAGAAACGATCCAAGTAGATATTCGTCACCACCACCATGTTCATCTCTTAATTCCTCAGGAATTATGTAATCTTCTATTTCTCCCTTCAATGGTTCAACGACAATTTTACCGTCAGCCTGGCTGGCTGTAATTACACCTTGATCTCCAACCAGCATAAAACTTCTTTCGTGTCTCCTGCCTGTAGTGGAAAAATTGAACGTGAAACGAACTCCATTTTCATAGGTAGTCATTACCATCGCGTTATCGACTATATCTTTAGTTACGTTATACGGGCAGGTATCATTCCCAAAATATGCGACATCAGATCTCTCTTTTATCGTCATATATGTGTAACTGTACTCTTGGCGTCTGTACGCTGCCGGACAAGTATCTATCAACGTGCAATCCCTACATCTTTGTGCACCTTCAGGTTTCTCTATAAAAGTATCTCTCCCTCCTATCGCACTAACACTCTTGGGAATCGATCCAACAAGCCAGTTGACTACGTCAAATGTATGACAGGCCTTGTGAACCAGAAGTCCTCCGCTGTTTTTGCGATATCGTTGCCACCTCCTGAAAAATGAAGCGCCATGGTAATACTCTATAACCTCCGAGGCATTCACTTGCACTAATTTACCTACAGCGCCCGAATCCACGATCTCTTTTAATCTGACAAACATAGGTGCGAAGCGGAGCAAGAAACCAATTTGCACAACTTTCGAAGTAGCTCTAGCTCTAAGCGTCATGTGGAGTGCATCATCAAATGTGGTGGCCATAGGCTTTTCACAAATCACATGTTTTCCGGCGTCCAACGCTTTATCTAGAAGCTCTCTATGTGTGTAGTCTGGTGTCGATATGATAATTGCGTCCACGTCTTTATCCCTCAGTAGGTCATCTATATTGGTGTACCCACGGATGTTTCCACCTAGGTCAGTAATCGCACTCTGAAGGCGATCACTTTCTTTTTCCGCCACAGCAACGAGATGTGATTTATCATTTTTTTGTATTTCCGGACCAAAAAAATACATACACCTCTGGCCAGCACCTATGATTCCAAATCCTAGAGACATTTTGAAACCTTCATTTACCCAACCTTCTGCACAATTCAGTACATTTTATTTCATATCTACAATTTTCCTTTGAAGAATACGTCGGTATACAACCCTGCGACAAACCCTTCAGTCATGCTAAATCTGAAGTCTGGTAAGAAACTTATTCAACAAAACCATGCCTCTGAATAGCTGTTATTTCTCCATTTTATATCTTATATTCCCAACGTGGATGAGGTGGTCTGCAACGTAATCTGTTAGCTAACGATTAATAAACAGGCTACCGAATTTACGTAACAACCGAATTTTGAATCATCAAGACTTGAAAGGAGACTAATATGGATTCTAATAAAGTGACTGGTTTATCTATGATAATCGCTCCGGTCGTTGCCATTCTTGGATGGATTGTAATTGGAATGGTTGTGCTAGGCGGTGCGTCCTCAGGTGATCCAGCTAAATGGATTGCTGAAATAGGCGACAACAACGAAGTTGTTAAATACGCCTTTCCCTTGATTACTGTTTTGTTTTTAATTGGAATATTTGGATTAAATACTGTAAAAAACAGCATGGAGGGTGGGTCAGGGTACCTGTTGGCTGGTTTCGGATTTTTTTTGGTGGCACTTGGTTCAGCTGCTCAACTAGGTGAAGTTGCATTCACCGTAGCTACTGCGGAAGCATCTCATAGCGGGGATATGGCTTTGGCGTCCAGTATGTTCGCCGGTGCTCAGGCTGTAGGAGCAATTGCTACCTTCACAACTTGGGTAGGTATCTTCTTCTTCGGTATCGGGATTCTTCTACAAAAGAACTTCACCCCTATCCTAGGTGGACTAATGATCGTCATCGGAATATTCGGAACACTGGTCTCATTAATAGACTATGAAAGTCCTTTGATGATGATCGGATACCTCGGAGCCGTTGCCTCGCTGGTATGGATAGGGATA
>CAZCOH010000022.1:0-10706 GCA_964500645.1 uncultured Dehalococcoidia bacterium | reverse complement strand
TTTGATGATGATCGGATACCTCGGAGCCGTTGCCTCGCTGGTATGGATAGGGATAGCTACCCTAAGTCAGAAAGAATAAAATAATCGCTGGTACCACACTCTATAAGCGTGAGATCTGATTCGTATCAAAGGTCTCACGCTTATACTAAATCTCCTAACTTCCCTCATTAATCAGAAATTTGTATCCCTCTACATGCCAAATCTTAAGCGCTGCGCTGATCTAGATTTACTGTCGAGATATTAAGGAACGAATCCCCTCATTTCAACTACACGGGCGACCCGACTAATGCCTACCATTAATGCAGCTTCCCGCATAGATATTTTATTACGACGAGATTCCTCTTTTACTGCTTTATAAGCAGTAGACATGACTTCCCCCAACTCTGTATTCACTCGTTCTTCTGACCAACGATATTGATATAAATTTTGAGTCCATTCAAAATAAGAGACTACGACTCCCCCAGCGTTTACAAGGATGTCTGGTAATACAATAATTCCGTTATCAGCCAAGATCTCATCCGCCTCTGGTGTGAGTGGATGGTTAGCTGCCTCTACTACAAGGCCTGCTTTTACGTTACCCGCATTTCCAGCATTAATAACCCGATCAATGGCTGCAGGAACCAAGACATCACAATTGAGTTCTAATAGCTCTTCATTTGTTATATGTTCCGCCCCTTTGAATCCGTCCACAAAACCAGAATCATTAACATGTGTGGATAGGGCTTGAACATCCAGTCCTCTACTGTTGTAAACACCGCTTTCTGCATCACTCACCGCGGTTACAAGGCAACCATGTTCAACAGCGATTCGCGCGAACCACGATCCAACATTGCCAAAACCCTGTATCACCACTTTTGCACCGTTTATTTCTATTCCCATGTCTCCAACAGCCTCAGCCATGGTGTAAACCGCCCCCCGACCAGTTGCAGATTCTCTACCTTCCGAACCCCCTAATTCGACGGGTTTTCCGGTCACGCAAGCGGGGTTATGTCCATGAATTTGGCCATACGTATCCATAACCCAGGCCATAGTCTGAGAATTGGTACCTAAATCCGGAGCCAAAATATCTCTATTAGGACCTAATATGTGGTCTATATTCTGAACATAGCGTCGAGTAACACGGTTAAGTTCGTCGAGACTCATGGAAGCGGGGTCACATTGGATTCCTCCCTTTGCACCTCCAAAAGGAATGTCCGCCAGTGCCGTTTTCCATGTCATAAGAGAGGCTAGAGCACGGACTTCCTCCATATCAGCCTCGGGATGATAGCGAACTCCTCCTTTATATGGACCGCGGGCTCCATTGTGTTGGACCCTGTATCCATGAAAGATTTTCATCTCACCGCTATCCATACGTATCGGAATCGAAACGCTAAGCTCACGCCATGGCGCTTTTAATAATGAGCGCATGCCCTGGTCCAGTGATAACCTCTCAGCAGCTCTGTCAAAAAAAATGTTTACCTCATCTAGGCTAGAAACATGCTGAGAATCCTTTTCTATATTAGCCAAAGTCCACCTCTGTCATCCGTTCTTGATTATCTCTTTCAACGTTCATATAAGGTCTAACGGCACGACGTAGTTATCAATTACGGCAACTGCTAGATTCAGTAATCCTACCCCGAAGGTAATACATGTTAGCTTGGTTCCCATCCCTATAAACAGCTGGATACATGTATTCTTCAATTGGACTGCCACAATGCACATACAATGATCATCTTCTATCGAAATAAAAGCGTGAACAAATAAGACAACATTACCGCCAAAATTACAGAAAGTATTTCACATATCGATTTACGACTGGATTAAGATAGCATCATATAATATGTAGCTATTCCACTGACTACGCCAATAGATTGGAGGCCAACAGAAATGACCGATGATAAGAACATTACGCAATTATCTTTGGACTACCTTTCATCAATAAAATTTGAAGATGTTCCTCCGGAAGTAGTTGATAGGAGTAAACAGTTATTTTTAGATTATATTGGCGTTGCTCTGGGAGGTGGTTACCTTGCCGACTCTTCAGAATCTATTATGAATGGAATAAAAACATTGGTAAGCGGCGCTTCAGGGGCCTCACAGGTCATAGGGTTTCCGTATACATATCCGGCACATTATGCTTCGTTAGCGAATGCTACATTGGCACATAGTATGGATTTCGACGACACTCATCAGGAATCTATAATTCATCCAGGAACACCCATCTTTTCATCTAATTTAGCATTAGCGCAAGAGCATGGAAAATCTGGAATGGACTTTCTACTTGCATCAATTGTCGGATATGACATAACCCTAAAAATC
Source organism: uncultured Dehalococcoidia bacterium (assembly GCA_964500645.1). GTDB lineage: Bacteria > Chloroflexota > Dehalococcoidia > Lucifugimonadales > UBA826 > CAYFIW01. Next base: position 8,408 of record CAZCOH010000022.1, on the reverse strand, counting down.
GGACGGACGCATGGCCCATCGATTCACCGAAAGGGCTTTCATCCGACTGCCACCACCAACATATTCGGATGTACTGCCGCTGGCGGAAAATTATTGAATTTGAACGCAGATGTGATTCAAAATGCAATGGGGTTAAATGTGAGCCAAATAGCAGGTTCACAACAATTCTTGGATAATGGCTCCTGGAATAAACGATTGCATACTGGGCTGACTCCTCACAACTCCATATTAAGTCTAGTAATGGCACAAAGTGGTTACTTGGGCGCAACCAATCCAATTGAGGGTAAGTTCGGATATCTCAAGCTATATGCAAACGATGAAATCACAGATTTTTCTATATTTGATACTTATGGCACTGATTTTGAAGTTATGAACACGGCCGTTAAACCGTATCCTTGTTGTAGATTTAGCCATGCAACCATAGATGCAGTATTAGATATAACTCAGGACAACGACATAAATCACAATGATATTTCAAAAATTGATATCACTATGGGGAAAACTGGCTACGATATGGTCGGATACTCAGCAGATTTCCCCAAAAATACTGTGGAGGCGCAATTCAGTGCTTATTTCGCTGCGGCCGTTGCCGCCATCAAGGGGGAATACTTATGGGATTCCTATCAGTTGATTGGTGATGAAACTCTGCAAACAGTTATGGGAAAAGTAAATGTCAGGCAAGAGACGTTTCAACATGAAATGCAATCACATATTTCTATTTCAACAGTAAATGGAAAGAAATATGAGCAAAATGTTGATTATCCAAAAGGAGAACCTGAAAATCCTGTAAGTTGGGACGATACTCTTAATAAGTTTCTTGGTTTATCAGAGCCACTTTTAGGACAAGAGAAATCAGAGGCTATATATGAATTCGTCTATAACCTTGAATCCAAGCAGTCAATGAATGAAATTAGTGCCCATTTAATTCCATAATATCCTCCAACTAGCTATGAATAATGCTCAGCATATAAGTGGAATGTATTAAGAATATTTTACCAGTACTAATCTAAAATATAGCTTCCTGTAAATCTGAGGAAATAATTACGCAGGCGGGTCTTCCTGGAAAAGTGTAATCCCTATCTCGAGATACTTTTCCCGTTCGTCTGGCTTTGTTCCAGTACCCATGGCGAGACGTATACCTGTACCGTCCAGTTGTGCTGCCACATTACGCATGCAGTCATCTACGCTCTTTAAAGGATAACCCTCATGTCCCTCCATGTTGAAAGACAAATCATTGGGTCCAAAGGTCACAACAGTCACGCCTGGTTTAGCCAATTTCTTAATATTGGTTACAGCTTCAACTGACTCCACCTGAATACTTAATGTCACATAGTCATTCCACCACGCTGCATATTGCAATCGATCCATGCCTTTTGCTACACCACGTACTCCTCTACGTGCCTCTCCACCCCAACTTCGCCTGCCAACCTGGGGATAATAGGCATATGCAAGGGCATCATCCACAGTCTCCTCTTCCATTACTTCGGGTACCAAGACAGCGCTACAGCCTAAGTCCAAATATCTACCGACTAAGTAGGCGTGACGGGTATGAGGTATTCTCAACTGCACGTCGATACCCAACTCCTCAGCTGCTGTACAATAGGCTACAAGTGATTCTTCGCTGAAAGCTGTATGCTGCCCATCAATCCAGATATAGTCATAATGGTCTGTTGCCCAAATATCTGATAATTGGCTCTTTGTGGTATCCAGAGATCCCCGCAACGCTACCAAAACTTCTCCATCCCGGATGCGTTGTCTGAGTGTTTTTTCCTGAGTCATCATTCTCTCCTAAGGGTCAGCATAATTAATTTCTGAGCTGGAAAATCTTGGCAATGGTAAACCTGAACCTACCCAGTTACAACTTAAAACTATGACAATATGGAGAAAGTGTGTCCTAGAGTCACTATTTGATCTTGGAAATAAATATGATCATGATTACAGTGTCCATTATGTAGTCACTTCAGATTCTTTCAGAGCTTCCAAGAAATCGTGCAAAATATTATCCACGGATTTTCTCAACAAAGTAACATTAACAGTGATGTAAATTCTATTCATGTCATCGACTTGATCATCGATAAATATGCCTCTCTTTTTTAAAGCATCTGACAGGCACATAACGTCTATTCTTTTTGACAAAATTACTGGGAATATATTTGACAAATTTTCGTGTAGATCCCACTGCACCTCGGGATTGTCGTTAAGTCTAGTTAATAATTCGATGCCTTTATTCATAGCGTCATTAAAATCATTTTGGAAGGATTTACTGCCTTCAAGTGCCAAAGCCGCCGCTAGTGAGGCCGAAGGTAACCCGCCACCAAACATTCGACGTTGATGGAACAAGTTTTCACAAAATTCATTAGAGCCAGCAAGGATTGCGCCAAATGGTGATCCGAAATATTTCCACATTGATACATACACTGTGTCAAAAAGATCCGAATAATCTGATGGAGTGATCCCTGTTGCAGCACTCATCATAAATAATCGAGCCCCGTCTAGATGTGTGCCTATCGAGTTTTCTTTACAGAGCTGGGTGATCCGCTGCATTTCTCCAAACGGAATTATTTGACCATGGTATCTACGTACTGGGCTCTCAATTACAAGACCACCTATTTGCATTGGAACCCTTCCTCCCATCGAATCATCTATTGCTTGCTTTACTTCTGAATAGGTAAAGCAGGCGTTTCCTACACCCAAAGGTAACAAATTGATTCCACTGAGCTGCTGCACAGTATCACCACTGTCCCGGTATAAATGACCTTGTTCTTGCACGATAAGTCTAGATGTCCCGTGGCATAGATTTCGAACAGCGATATGGTTAGCAAGTGTTCCAGTGGGCATAAACACTGCAGATTCTTTTCCAAGCATAGTGGCCATAGAAGTTTCTAATTCTCCTACACTCCCACCAACAGAATAATCATCTTTTGGTATAGGTGAACGACCAGCTATGTCATTTAGTCTTTTAATATAATCGTTAGAACTTAGAGGTTCACCATCTCCTCTGAGCACCACGGCTTCTGATGAAAACATACCCTCAGATTTATCATCAATGTTGCTCATAATTTCCTCAGATCACGGTTTTTCATTGAAGCAGCTATTCATGTCCAATGAATTTTAATATATTTACCTAATCTGAATCTTTCATAAAGGTTTGTAAATATTTATTTAAATCCGAATCACAAGGGTTAGAAAAATGGGATTACTTGACGGAAAAAAGGTTTTAATTACAGGAGCCAGAAAAGGGATAGGACGAGGAATCGCAATAACGCTCGCAAACGAAGGTGCGGATGTCGGTGTGAATGATATTTTGGATGATGAGTTCACGAAAAGGCTATTGGAAATAATTACTAATAGCGGAGTGCGTGCCACTTTCCACCAAGGTGATGTCAGTAGGATTGAAGATATAAATTTGGTTTTTGATTCTTTCATGGAACAACACCACCAAATTGATATTTTGGTAAATAATGCTATTTTTCCTGATCAACAAAGGCCTTTTTTTGAGACTGATGAAGTCTATTGGGACAGAATGATGAATTTATCTTTAAAAGGATATTTTTTTGCTTCTCAAAGGGCGGCAAAAGAAATGATATCGGCTGGTGTTGAAGGACGAATAATTTGTTTATCCAGTGTTCATTCTTATGTAGCTATGCCAAATTGGACTGCATATGGAACCGCCAAGATGGCATTAAGGAGAATGGTGAAAGGAATAGCCGCAGACTTAGCAGGGAAAAATATTACCGCAAATTGCATTGCGCCTGGGGCAATCTCAAACAATTTGCCAGAACTTGATGACGATTCAATCGATGGCCCTCCACATAACCCAGACGACTTCAAGGAATTCGTTCCCACTGGCAAAGGTGGACTCCCAAGTGATATAGCAAATGCGGTTTTGTATTTATCGTCAGATCTGGGCCAATACGTTAATGGGGAAACCCTATTGGTTGATGGAGGCATGGTAGCATCCCAAAGAATACATAACTGAATATATTAATCGTTAGGTTAAATATTTTTACCCAGTACACATTCAAAACACTAATGTAATTCTTAATTGAGGCGGCATAAATAATGGATTGGAACTTCGAAATTAAGACTATCAAAAGTAACAACATCAATTTAAGGGTTGCGATAGAGGGTGAAGGACCATTGGTAATTATGGTTCATGGATTCCCAGAACTCTGGTATTCATGGCGACACCAGATAAAACCTATCGCATCGGCGGGATATCGTGTTTTAGCCCTTGATGTAAGAGGTTATGGAGGGAGTGATAAACCGTACGCTATTGACTCCTACGGAATGTCTGACCACATGGCTGATTTAATAGGTTTAATAGATTACTTTGACGAAGAAAAAGCAATTCTTATTGGTCATGATTGGGGAGCTCCCATTGTATGGAACACTGCCACCTTACATAAAAATCGGATATCTGCCGTTGCGGGGCTAAGTGTCCCATATCGAAAACGGGGTCCCGTTTCTAACCTGCAAGCATTAAGACAACTATATAAAGACAAATTCTTCTATCAATTATATTTTCAGGAAGAAGGAGTAGCAGAAAGAGAGTTAGAATCTGATATTCGATTATCTCTAAGGAAGATGTATTTCTCTGCGAGCGGTGACGCATCTTCCCTTGAAAATTGGGTGAATCGAGCCCCCTCAACAACGCTATTGGGAGATTTTGAGGACCCAGATCCCTTCCCTGATTGGCTATCAGATAAAGACCTCGAGTACTACATTGACAATTTTTCTGCCGGCGGTTTCCGTGGTCCGATAAATCGTTATAGAAATCAGGATCAAGACTTCGATAATTTGCCGATGATGGGTGTAGAACCTGTTGAGCAACCTAGCTGCTTTATTGCAGGGAGTAAGGACTTAGTACGTACTTTTGTGCCCGGGATTGATCTGTACGAAACTCCTGACATTCATTGTAGGGATATGCGCGTCAGTAAAGTCATAGAAGGTGCAGGTCATTGGGTTCAACAAGAAGCACCAGAAGAAGTAAACGTGGCCCTTTTAGAATTCCTCAATTCTTTAAAGTAAGCCATACTCAACTTTAATCACTAGGTCAGGATTCAATTTCACGATGGGTAAGGTGGGAGAGGGTTCTCTATCAGAATCGCTAAGTCATCCACTCGAATTTTCTGATCCTACGTAGAAAGTGGATAGATGAGCCCTGTTAAAGAATAAGAGAGAAACATAAGTATTTACACGCTTCACACTCAGTCATATAAAATATACTGTTATTCCTTAATATAATCGTTTTTTGATTTGGCGCTAAGGATTTGAATATATTCCAAAAGGATAAACCTTCATGAATAACATGTACTCCAGGGCTTCTAATGCTCGGATGTGGATTGCCCCTGCGATAGCGATTTCACTGATAATCGTAGCTTCTGTATTTTTAACGATTTCCGATGCAGGTAGAAACCTTGTAGGCCTTGCGACAGGGTCGACACTCACGTGTGAATCTTTGCCATTAGGAAATACAATCACTGGAACCGTGGCGGATGCGCCAGGCTATGATTGTTACGAGTTCGAAGTTGATGATCAGACCATTAAAGACAGTAATGCAGTTCTCATAAGTTTAAATTCCAAGTCTGGCTCTAGTTTGGATGCAGACCTTTATGCCCCGAATTCTGAAGTCGCCTTGGGTAACACCGGATATGCCTGGGTGACAGCATCGGGAACGGAAACAAACTCAGGAGCACTGCCTCTCGACAAAGGGACAGGTAAATACAGTGTCAAGGTTTGGTCATATTCTGACGAAATAGGAGACTATGAAGTTTCCATTTCGACACCAACATCAAACACATCCACGGCCTCCTCCTCGCAAAGTTCTGATTCAAGCGCCACATGTAGCAACATCTCTCTAGACACCCTTGTATCTGGGAACATCGAAGGCTCAAACAAATTTGATTGCTACACATTTACAGCTAGTCAAAGCAATAATGTCATCATTAACATGACATCTAAAAACGGTGTTGCATTAGATGCGGACCTTTATGCTCCAGACAGTCAGATTACTGAATCAAACACCGGGTTCAAATACGTAACAGCTTCAGGTGGGACTCCTGATGTCACACTCAATACATCTCTCGACAAAGGAGATGGGGCTTACAAGATCAAATTATGGTCCTATGGAAATAAAGCAGAGGGAGAATATGACCTTATCGTCTCTATAGGTGATGAGACAGTTTCAGCCAGTTCCAATGCCTCTGAAACTTGTAAGGTACTTACGGTGGAAGACTCTATATCAGGGACCATTTCCAATAGTGATAAATACGACTGCTACAAGTATTCTGCTAAAAGTGGTGACGTAATAACCCTCGATATCACATCCTTGTCTGGTACCCAATTGGATGCAGACATATTTCAACCCGGTTCATCCGCATACGCAGACCAGGCCGGATATTACTGGATATCAACACAGGCAAGTTCCAAGACATCAAAAACGATAACGCTTGATAAAGGGGATGGCGATTACATCATAAAAGCCTGGTCTTACGGAAATAAGGCAGAAGGAAAATATGAATTAAACATATCGCCGGAATCTGTAGCCAAAACGTCTTCGGAATCATCTACAACAGCCACAGTCAATAGTGGAACTGTATCTACGTCAACTGCAGTCGTGATAAAGGGAGCAGGTCGTCCGGAACCACTTTCCCAAGCAGAAAGAATATATGCTGTTGTGAATGCTCCCACTAATATAGACCCCAATACTGGATGTGGACACCGTAACTACAGTGAAGTTGGTGGCAATGGGACCCTACTGTATCCGGACGGTATATACCGATCACACCCAAGCGGAAAATACGTTTATGAATGGCCAAGAAATTATGATTATTGGCCAGAGCTTAATGCCAAAATGAAGGCAGAGGGTAAAGATGTTACCCCTGGGAAAGGCTACGAAAACAGAATTTTGTACTGGAACGATTGGCTTGGATTATCTCCAGATATAGATGAGTTCCGGGCTAAACGAAATGAGAATAGAGGAAGTCTCACGAAGAAGGTAAAGGACTTCGAGGACGATCTTGCTTCAAGTGATGATGAATTACTAATAAAATTTGGATCGTGGGATTCGGTAAATTCTCTGGAAGATATAGATGCGCTTAGGGAATCCCTAACACACTCATATAATCATTGGAAAGACAGATTAGATAATACAGAGGTGATTTTCCACGGTTACCCAGTTCTGTATCCGGAAGAATCATACTCTAACCTGATTATTTCACCTAAAATCAACGATGTAGGCTACTGGGACTTTACGGAATCGGGGGGTAACGCAGTCGCAGGTGGATATGACTGGGATTTTTCCAGTAATAAGGAAGGGAAAGATGTATTGTTTCACGATGGAATATTGGATGTGCCATACCTGAAGGGCGATTCGTGGGGCGTTTCAGGAAGTGTTAGCCTAAAACCAAGCGGAACTATAGATAAAAGTCTGCATCGAGACAAATTCACGCTCGCATTCTCAGTTCTACCAGAGATGCTGCCTAACGAGATGCCTGCCAGAAATTACAAGTACGACAGTGACGGAAATTTTGTAGAGGATCTCACCAACTGGACGGATTATCACGAGAATCACTCTCCAAGTCGATTACTTTTTTCTTTCGGCGGCTATTACAGGTGGCTTCAGATAAGTGTGAACGAATTGTGCCAGGTTGAAGTGACCTTAAATATGAGTCCATTTGGAGATTATCGAGAACACAAACAGGTCTTCCTAGTGTCTGAAGTTGGACTAGATATTAAAAGATGGAATGAAATACATTTCACAATCAATATCCCAGAAAAACAAGCATCTCTCACTGTTCTTGACGGATCGGAACTTCCTAATGAAACAGAAATATTCACTCTACCAGAAGGTTTTGAATGGAGCTTCGCTTCAGATTGGGAGACGAATCATCACCACTCTAGTAAACCCAATGTACATCATGTCGACAATAAGCTGGGACTTTTCAGCGGAAGCGGCTCCGGAGCTTTTGGTGGGAAACTTGACTGGATATATCTTGCGAACGGAATTCTCGACCCAATCGGTGTTGAGAGACGCGTGGAGCCTCTGCGGGAATCAGGGCCTGTCATAAGGGAACCTTCAAAGATATCTGTATCTCCGGACGGATACTCTGCCTCAGCAGAGCTGTCCACTTTCGAATATCCTGAATGGGTGGACGGTGCCTCGGTTAACTCCTCAATGAGGAATTATTTAATGAAGGATCTATACTCTCATTTCAAAGACGATTTTGACTTTGTATTCTTGGTTCAGAATGAGGCGGTTACATCACTTGATTACCTCGGTAGTTACAGAGGTATTTCAAACGATGTGATGGGCATCAGTGAGGATGAAGAAGGATACGATTCAACTAAGTACGTTGGTTCAGATGGAAAACTTAAAGCATTAATCTATTTACCTACTAAAACTG
>CAZCOH010000021.1:0-25463 GCA_964500645.1 uncultured Dehalococcoidia bacterium | reverse complement strand
ACTGGTTCACTATCGGTGTCCAAGAGTATTTAGCCTTGGAGAGTGGTCTCCCCAGATTCCCACAAAATTTCTCGTGTTCCGTGGTACTCAACGACGCTCCAGAAGCTCTTTCCCTTTCGCTTACAGGACTTTCACCTTCTCCGGTTGTCCTTTCCAGGTTCATTCAGCTAGAAAAAGAGTTTGTAACTTCTTGTCTCTTGTCGAGATCGAGACTAGAACGCGTTACAACACCGAACTGACATAGGGTCTCGCCCCACTAAGCCCGCTCGGTTTGGGCTGTTCCCGTTTCGTTCGCCACTACTCAGGGAATCTCTTTTGATTTATATTCCTCGTGTTACTTAGATGTTTCAGTTCACACACTTACCATACGGTATGCCGTATGTCCTGGTATAACCCAGGACGGGTTTCCCCATTCGGGAATCCTCGACTAAGCTTGCTAGACAGCTGATCGAGGCTTTTCGCAGTCTTGCTACGCCCTTCTTCGGCTCTTGGACCCAAGGCATCCACCGTAAACCCTTAATAACTTGACCCACATTAAGGCATTTCTATTGCCTATTTAGTCAGTCCAGACGAATTGCTTAAGTCTGGACCTAAGCCTCTTATCGAGGCTTGGACTCGTTATTTTTCGACAGAAATTCAGTTGTTAAAGTGCAAAAAAAAGTCGGGGGAATCCCCGACCATGGTTAGGATTCTTAATTGGTCTTATGTTTATGTATAGTTCAACATAGATTAAACACTCTTAAGTGCGAGGATTAATGTTATACCTGAGATCTAATGCAGTCAACCCTAAATAATGGATATTTATACTTGATTAATTGCTTGTTAACTAAACGAATAGATGACACCGATTTTTAGCTTAGGTTGCCCGACTAATTAATAGTTTCGTCATGGTTACATTGTAGAATAAGTCTATGAGTAGTGATATTAAAGGTAAAGGTTTGCCAGACCTGTATGACGAAATTGAATTACGTGAAGGCGAGCAGGTTGTGCTCGAGGGAACAAATGCTTTTTTGACAAATGAAAGGGTATTTGTTGAAAACAGGCGTCTCAAACGTAAAAGCAAAAAAGATCATTTGGAATCATTTTGGTTAGAATCCGAGATTTCAGCCACATTACCCCCTACTTCGAAAAATGGTGGTAAAACTAGTCGAAAGTCGGTTGGTACTAAGCTTCTGTTGTTTGGGGTTGTTTTGGTCGTACTGCAGGTAGTTCCATATATGCTTTTTGAAATAAACATCATCCAAAATTTAGGGACACTTATTGAATCGGTATATTTTTTGTCCTCTATGTTGGGGGTAACGATAGGTCTTTATTTTTATGTTGGTAGTTTTATAAATTTGGATCCGCATACTTCTCTACTATTTTCCATTCCGACCGAAGATCGCGACCTGATCGTCATATTTGATGGATGGGATAGTCCTGAAGCTGAAAAACTGGGAAGAGAATTTAGAAGAATTAGAAGGTCTATCATTACCTAGTTTTAGTACTCGTTTGGATCGTAGTGATAGGAAGATAGAGGAGGGTTAAACCGAATGATTGAAAGTTATGGGACCCTATATGCTGGACATGTAGATTTTGAGGAAGTCGGTTTCGATGCACCAGCTTTGAATAAAAGGTGGTTGACTGAAGATAAGTTAAATTCTGTCTACAGCAAGGCTGAATCCATTGCTAAGGTTTTGGATGAAAATGGATTTGATATTTTCTGGATGGCCGAACATCATTTTCAACGGGAAGGATATGAATGCTTGCCCAATATCATGATGATGGCTGTTCATCTTGCACATTTGACGAAAAACATTCGTATAGGTTGTGGGTTTAATGTTGCTCCTATGTGGCATCCATTACGTATGGCAGAAGATTTCGCCACCGCAGATATTCTGACAAAAAACAGGGTTGTTTTCGGAGTGGCTAGGGGTTATCACACAAGGGAAGTCGAAGTTTTTGGTAATCCGATGATTGATTCAGACGCAAACAGGGAATTGTTTGAAGAGCAGGTTGAAGTTGTTCAAAAGGCATTCAACCAAGATTCTTTTTCACACAAGGGAAAGAACTACACAATTCCTCCAACTGTTCCGTATCGTGGTTATGAACTAGAGGAAATAACTTTAGTGCCGAGGCCGGTAAAACGTCCTGTTGATTGTTGGCAGCCTATTGTCAGTGCGAGTGAGCGCGGGCTCAAATTTATGGCCAAGCACAAGATGAAGGGAATAATAGGGGGAGGAGCTAAAAAAGGTGCTTCAAGTGAGAAGGTTATAGAGGCATGGAGACGGATACAAATAGAAAATGGGATAGATGCTGAACTTGGTGAGAATCTTTGTGTAAGTTTTAACTTCCATATTGCTGAAACTGAAGAAAAGGCTATAAAAGAAGTTAGACCTTTTTTCGAGGAAAATATGAAGATGTTTGCTCCATTGGGATTTATTGGAGGATTAGATGATAGTCAGATAGAAGCTATCAACATCGGTGGTTCTGTTGCAAGGAGTGCAAATCTGCCAACCCTAGAAGATTCAGTGGCTTCTGGAGGCTGGCTAGTTGGTACACCCGAAAGCGTTGCTGAAAAACTTGTCGATGTGCAATCAAGGTATCCGGCTCTTAAATATGTCAATGTTGGCCAAGCTATAGGGACTCCTCAAAATGTGATAGCTGAACAGTTGGAGGTTTTCGGAAAAGAAGTTATCCCCAGAGTGTCACCGGGCTTGTCAAAAAAGATATTATCCTAACCAGGAATTCTAATAATAGGTATGAATTAAAAATGAATAATATGTCGGGTAAAAGTATTTTAGTCATAACTCCTCATCCCGACGACGCAGAAAGTGGGGCGGGCGCGACCATAGCTAAGTGGTCTCAGTGTGGAGCCAATATAAATCTTGTTGTATGCACTAATGGGAACAAGGGGACCTCTGACAGAAGTATTTCATCTGACCAAGTATCTGAAACTAGACGGAAAGAACAATTGGATGCCGCTAGTGTGCTTGGTATAGATGAAGTTGTGTTTCTTGACCATCCGGATCAGCAGCTAGTTTCTGACGATAAATTCAGGGAGGAATTAGTTGGGCAGATACGTAAGTTTAAACCTGAGGTTGTTATAACAATTGATCCCGAGAGGAAATGGATTAGGCATAGGGATCATTACATGACTGGGAGAACTGCATTGGATGCAATTTTCCCTTATGCCAGAGATCATCTAGCCTATCCGTCAATGCTTGAGTCTGGTCTAGAACCACATAAAGTAGAAGACGTATATTTGTGGGGAACTGACGATCCAGATGTTTATATAGATATTGATGACACTTTTGATAAGAAGATTGACGCTTTATATTGCCATGTCAGTCAAATGAGCACTACAAAGCAACAGGGATACGAACGTCTTAGAAAAAGATTTTCAGAATACGGATATAAAGTTAATGCGCAATTAGCTGAGCCTTTTAAACACCTGAAATTGAGGAATTAATTGATTTTTTGTTTTTCCCACCAATCGCTGTAGACCGACTTTGGTAAACTACGGGTTCGCCAGAGATTTGTTATTCGTGACATTTCATTTTGAATATTTTCAATAAGGTTATCTTTATTTCCGTTGTTATGTGTGATTATGTCCGCGGCCGGGGCTCTGCTTGTCCAATGTTTTTGACTGGCAATTCTTTGATCGGCAGAACTTGAGTCTAATGAATTTCTTGCCATAAGTCGTTTTTTTGCGACATCGTTCTCAACAGCGAAAAGCCAGGTAACATCACTATATCGCCCGTAGCCAGCATCTATAAAATTAACAGCCTCCATAAGGCAAACTTGATCCTGGTCGAGGGTTTTTCTCCAATTCTCCATCACTCCACGCACCTCGGCTTGTATATCCCCAATCGCATCTGTGAGTTTTGACATTTCTTCAGGTTTTCCAAAAACTTTTGCCCCTAGAATCTTCCTGTTGACAAATCCGTCCTCTCCTACGACATCATCACCAAATGTCTTTACTATGCGATCAAAAGCAGGTTTACCTGGCTCGTACATGCTGTGTACTAACTTGTCTGCATCGCAGTGTATTGCTTTCTGCTCTACAAAATATCGACATGCTGTACTTTTGCCCGTAGCTATCGAGCCGGTTACCCCTATTATCAAGGGCATGAAAATAATCCTTTATTGGTTCTCTAAACCCTGAAAATCGTGAGTTTATCTGTAATATTTAAATGTGAACTCAGTCTCGATGATAACCCTTAAAATCTAGGTATTATGTTCTCTTATCGCTTTTGCAACAGAAGCAGGATTCATTGGTAATTCGGTCATTCTAATCCCGGTCGCATGGTAGATAGCATTTGCAATTGCGGCCAGTGGCGGGACTATGGCAACCTCTCCAACACCTCTAACCCCATAAGGGTGTAAAGGGTTTGGTACTTCTACGATTACTGGATCAATCATCGGTAAGTCAAGAGAGGTAGGCATTCTATAGTCTAGTAGACTTGAATTCATCATCGCTCCATCCTCGTTCATAAAATATTCTTCATTTAAAGCCCATCCTATCCCTTGTACTACTCCACCTTGTATTTGCCCTTCAACGTAATCGGGATGGATCGCTCGTCCGGCATCTTGTGCTGCAGTGTATCTAAGTATTTCTACCTTGCCCGTTTCAGGATCTACTTCCACGTCTACAAGATGTGTGGCGAATGCACTACCGGGTCCCCGGGGATCTAGGTTTGCCCTGCCAACGACCGGACCTCCAGTATCGGGTAGCTTTGAGGCGAGTTCGGCGAATGACATTTTTAATTCCGGGTCAGATGCATGCTTAAATTCTCCATCTGTCAGTTCGATATCGTCTAAAGCCGCTTCCCATACTTCTGCGGCCCGCATTAAAAGTTGTCGCTTTACGTCTTGAGCCGCTTCATAGCTGGCCCAACCAGTTTTGAAGGCTCCGCCGCTTCCTCCTGTCATTGAGGTATACCCGATAGTTTCAGTATCTCCCACTTGAGGATTTATGTTTTCAACGGGTATTCCTAATACCTCAGCCACATGTTGGGCCGCTACAGGTCTTAATCCGCCGATGTCCATAGAACCTATTGTGAGATTAACTGTTCCGTCGAAGTTAACATTGGCGATAGCGCATGCAGCCCCACTTCCGTTTATCCAGAATCCTGATGCCACGCCACGACCTCTAAATTTCCCCTCAATCTTAGAAGTGTAATGATCATGATCTTTGACCGACTGAGCTGTTTCAATACATCCGATCTTTGGATTAGTTATTCCTGTGGGTCTTAAAGTGCCTTCCTTGGCACCGTTCATGATTCTCATATCCAGCGGATCTATATTCAGTTTTTCGGCTAGCTCATCGATTAAAGTTTCAGCTGCAAAAGAGCCAATTGGTGCCCCTGGCGCCCGATATGCAGTTGTCTTTGGCTTATTATCCACAACATCAAACGCATCAATCAGTACGTTATCAATGTCATATGGCGTGAAAATACAGTTTGCGGCGGCCCCGACTGGAGAGCCTGGAAAAGCTCCCGCCTCAAATTTCAAATCAGCGTACGCTGCGACTAACTTTCCGCTGTTATCTGATCCTATTTTGACTTTCATGTAGGATCCTGAAGTAGGCCCTGTGGCTTCTAATACCTCCACACGGCTCATGGTTACTTTTACAGGTGCCCCCGCTTTTTTGGAAAGCATTGCAGCGATTGGTTCAAGATAAATCGTAGTTTTGCCTCCAAATCCACCTCCTATTTCCATTGGGATCACCTTAATGGATGAATAAGGTATGCCCAGCACAACAGCTGTTTTATCCCTGATCTGGAAGTGTCCCTGAGAACTTCCCCATACCGTTACCTTGTTATTAGCAGTCCACCATCCCGTAGCCGAATGAGGCTCGATATATCCTTGATGAACTGTTGATGTTCTAAATTCCTTTTCAATTACGTGTTCGGCTTTTTCAAAACCTTTATTGACATCACCAATTTGCAATTGTGAATGGCTTGCAACGTTGCCTTTATATTGGGAATGAAGTTGGGGAGCGTCAGGTCCGATAGCTTCTTCTACCGTGGAGACAGATCCCAATACCTCATATTTGACTTGAATTAAACTGAGAGCTTCCTCGGCAGCGTGTACTGTAGCAGCAGCCACCGCAGCTATAGGGTGTCCCTTGTATAGAACCTTCTCGCTCGCCAATATGTTTTCAGTTTGCTCCTTGGCGTTTAAAGCGGGGCCAGGTATTGGAGTAGACGATTCATTTTGATGCTGTGGAAAATCTACATTGGTGATTATTGCGTTTACATCTGGATGAGCTTGCGCCTTGGATATATTTATGGAGATGATACGGGCATGCGCGTGCGGGCTTCTTAATATCCTTCCATACAGCATGCCTGGAAGATTCATGTCGGCACCGTACAAAGCTTTGCCCGTCACTTTGTCATACCCGTCATGCCTAACTGGTCTTCTCCCAACAGCATTTAATTGGGAATCTGTATGTTTTGGTGTTGTGGTCATAAGGTGTGCATCTCCTTTAATCTGGTGTCAGGCGTAAATATTGAAGCTCGATTCAGATTCTGAATACATGATCATTTCATATAGATTTTTAGGCAACTCTTTTCAAACGTGATTGTAGCATAAATCTACCAATTATCCGTACCTGAATTGTGCCTGTGTGATATAATCCGTCAACTTTTGCTAATCGACATTATTGGCAGATACAGTCATACGAACAGATGGACCTAAAAGAGATTCGATTTAAACCCAATCCGATGTTGTAGGAGAAAAAAATGATTGAGGTGATAAATGGCGGGGGAGTGACATCGGCGGCCGGATTTACTGCAGGAGCAACTTCGGCAGGACTTAAAACTGAATCTGGTGCATTGGATTTAGGGATACTTTTATCTGACCGCCCTGCGACTGTGGCAGGAACATTCACAGCGAACAGTATCAAATCTCCTTCGGTGACAGTGAGTCAAGAGCGGTTGCAAAAAGACACTTCTTTGGGATTAGTGGCAAACAGTGGATGTGCGAATTGCAGTGTCGGACATCAGGGATACACAGATGCCACCGAGATGACGAATCTTGGCGCTAGTCATGTTGGAATAAGCAGTGAAGATTTGTTTGTTGCTAGTACAGGCATGATTGGAGTTGAGCTACCAATGGCCCTAGTTAGGCAAAACATAACTAATGTGGAAATGTCGGAGGATGGTGGTTCTGATTTCGCCAAGTCGATAATGACAACAGATAGTAAGCATAAAGAAAGGGCAGTGTCTTTTATCCAAGGGGCTAATGCGATAACTGTCGGTGGAGCAGCCAAAGGTGTAGGAATGATACATCCCAACATGGCAACAATGCTCTGCTTCATTACGACTGACGCAAACATTAAAAAGTCTTATTTACAGTCGATATTAAGAGATGCAGTGAGTAAGTCATTTAACATGATTGATGTTGATGGTGACCAAAGCACCAATGATACCGTTCTAATTTTTGCTAATGCAGCGGCAGGGGCTCCCGAAATACAGGAAGATTCTGACGCTTCTAGGTCCTTTATTGAAGCTGTTGAATACGTTTGTACTGAACTTGCGAAAGAACTTGTAAGAGATGGGGAGGGTGCCCAAAGATTGATTGAAGTTACCGTAGATGGTGCAGAAACTATCAACGAAGCTCGGTCCGCAGCTCGTGAAATTGCATCTTCGTTGCTTGTGAAAGCAATGGTTCACGGTCGAGATCCTAACTGGGGAAGGCTGGTTATGGCTTTGGGTAAGAGTGGCATAAATCTGAATGAATCTAAGATTGATATTTTTATTAGTAATATCCACATAGTCAGCGGAGGGGTTGCAATTCCATATTATAAAGATGCGGTTGTTAGTGCCATGAGTGCTGATGAGATTCAATTCCGCATCGCCCTTGATGTCGGGGATGCTAGCGCTACTGCATGGGGATGTGATCTTACAGAGGAATATGTCATTTTCAATTCGGCTTACAGCACGTGACGGGTTTAACTCACTATTAAAATGATGTGAACTATGTCTCTATCAAAGAAAAAACAACAACATACAACTACGCCTGAAAGAGCTACTCGTTCGTTGGAAAATGAAATGGTAGATAATCCAGACAATTTAACCGTCGGGAATGCTCCTACTAAAACCAGCGAAGTTGGCTTACCACTGGAGTTGAAATGCCCATTAGTCATTAAAATCGGTGGCAGTACCATGGGTAGCCATGACACCACAATCGACGACCTAGTTTCTTTACAAGCCAAAGGTGAAAATTTGGTCGTGGTGCATGGGGGAGGGAAGATTATTTCCGAATGGATGGAAAAACAAGGAGTGAGACCACGATTTGTGAAGGGCTTAAGGGTCACAGACTCACAAAGTCTAGATATCGTTGTCGCAGTACTCGGAGGGTTGATCAATAAGTCCTTGGTTGCTTCCATTAATTCAAGAGGAGGTAAAGCTATAGGGTTGTCTGGGGTAGATGGAGGAATGCTAAGAGCGAGGATTGCAAACCCTGACCTCGGATACGTTGGTGAAATAGAAAATGTCGATCCTGAACCAATTCAGGCAGTGTTAAAAGCTGGGTATATACCTGTAATTTCTCCGGTTGGATACGATTTCACTGATGAATCCACCTCTGATGGACAATTATTGAATGTCAATGCAGATACGGTGGCAGGGCATGTATCCGCAGCCATAAAAGCAGAAAGAATGGTTTTTCTGACAGATGTAGAAGGAGTGCTGGATTCATCACATCGATTAATTCCAAGAATCACTAAACGGCAGGCGGATTCACTTGTAAAATCAAAAATCATAGATGGTGGAATGGTTCCTAAAATACAGGCCTGCTTAGAGGCTTTGGACGGAGGAGCAATAACACAGATAATAGACGGTAGAAGGGAAGGGGCATTGAAAAGTATTTTAACGAATAATGAAATAGGTACCAGGATTGGTTAGGTAATTAAATGACAAATGGGCAAATTCCTCCTTTAAATTTCGAAAACTTTTCTATGCCTGGAGGCATATTGAGGAGGTTGAAGTGGGTAGTTCCAGCAGTTTTACTGTTGGTAGCAATAGTCCTTCTAACTATGTTGAAGGGAGTTTATTCAGATTGGCTATGGTTTGGAGAGTTAGGGTTCAGGGGAGTTTATCTGAAAGTTTTGATCACTCGCGCAGTGTTGTTTTTAGTTGGTTTCGTGGCAGTAATTATTGTAGTTGGGTTGAGCGTTTTATTTGCTTATAAGGTAACTGCAGGGCCAGTAACTATAGATATACCCGACGCGCTTGTGAATTTGACCAAGCGTGCGATATGGATTGGAGCCTTGCTGGCTGTGATCGTATTAGCGGTGATTATGGGCACAATATTCTCGTCAAAATGGGAATTGTTTTTGAGATTCACCAATGCTGCTAGTTTTGGGCTTGTGGATCCGATGTACGGAAGAGATATTTCGTTCTACGTATTTGCTCTGCCGACCTATGCTTTTACTCAAGGCTGGATTTTCTCAGTATTTTTAATGTCCATAGCTGCTACTGCGATTATTTCTTTTATCAATTTTACAGTGAGAGGGGCAAGTTTCACTCTCGTTCCTTCACTTAGAAATCAAATTGCAATACTTGGTGCTTTAGCGATATTGATCGCAGTTCTGGGTTTGTGGATAGACAGGCTTCAATTGGTCAATTCTGAAAACGGAGTTGTATATGGGGCAACATATGTAGATGTAAATGCTAAGAAGCATGCCTACTTAGTGCTTTCGGCACTGGGTGTCATAGCTGCTATAGGAGTTGTTGTCGGATCTTATATAGGGCGTATCAGGATGGCGATAGGAATTGTCGGACTTTGGGTGATTTTAATAGTTGCCTTGGGTACAGGATGGCCCTCATTACTACAAACATTTTCTGTGGATCCAAATGAATTTGCTAAAGAAAACAAATACATTAGTAGGAATATTGAGTTCACCAGGACTGGATATGGATTGCAAAGTATAAATGAAATTTTCTATGAGGCAGAGGGGGACGTCACAGCGGAATTAGTTTCAGACAACCTTGCGACTATAAAAAACATTCGGCTCTGGGATTATAGACCGTTAACGAGTGTGTATCGACAGATTCAGTTAATTAGACCATATTATGATTTCAAAGATGCCGACGTAGACCGATACATGATTGGTAACGAATATAGACAAGTTCTTCTAGCGGCACGGGAAGTTGCCCCTGAAAAATTAGCGGAAGATGCTCAAACATGGGTTAATAGAAAACTGTACTATACCCATGGTATTGGTATTGCCATGAGCCCGGTTACCGAGTTTACTGAAGAAGGTAGACCAGTATTTTTTGCCAAGGACATCCCGGCCAACGGTCAAATTCCAATTTCTCATCCAGACATGTTAGACAATCCTGAGCTTATAGTGGAAAACCCCCGAATTTATTATGGGGAGAACACTCTTGACTACGTGATTGTCAATACCAATACCCAGGAACTTGATTACCAAACCGGTGAAGGAGATCTTGCAAAAAATAACTATAGCGGATCCGGAGGAGTACAAGTCGGCTCTTTTTTGAGAAAGCTAGTTTATGCCTGGGAAATGGGAGACGTTAACATTCTGATAAGTAGTGAATTAAACTCTGAGAGTAGAATTCAATACAGAAGAGCTATACAGGAGAGGATTGCTCATGTCGCGCCTTTTCTGAATCTTGATGGTGACCCCTATATAGTTGCAGATGAAGGTAAGTTGAAATGGGTTCAAGACGCTTATACAACCTCCCATAATATGCCCTATTCGGATCCTGTAATAGGAGATTTGGATGGCAAAGAATATAACTACATTCGTAACAGTGTGAAAATAGTAGTTGATGCGTTTGAAGGGGACATAATTTTCTACCTCTGGGATCCAGAAGACCCTGTTGCTGAGACTTACAATCGAATCTTTCCAGATCTATTTACCGATGCCAGTTTAATGCCGGATTCATTGAGGGCTCACATGAGATACCCTCAAGGATTATTTTCGGTGCAAGCCGAGAAATATATTAAATACCACATGGATAACCCGGAGCATTTCTACGGAAATGAAGACCTGTGGGCAATCCCTCAGGAAAAATTTGGACAGGGAGAAACTCTACAAGTTGTTGAGCCGTACTATGTGATTATGAAGCTTCCTGGTGAGATGAAAGAGGAATTTGTCTTGCTTATGCCTTATACGCCCAATGATCGCCCCAACATGATTGGTTGGATAGCGGCCAGAAGTGATGGCCCAGAATATGGGAATTTAGTTGCATATAACTTTCCTAAAGATAGGCAGGTATACGGACCGGAACAGGTTGAGGCAAGGATAGATAATGATCAAGATATATCTGCTTGGTTCACCTTAAGGTGTTCTGAGGGATCGACCTGTATCAGAGGTAATTTATTAGTTATTCCCGTTGGCAATTCCATTTTGTATGCAGAACCCGTTTACATTCAAGCTGAAGGAGTTAGCTTCCCTGAATTAAAGAAAGTTATATTGGCGACTGCCGATAGAGTTGTTATGGCAGACTCTCTTGCCGAGGCTCTTTACGATTTGACCGGGGAAATCAGAAAGGAGATTATTTCTGTTGAAACGACTCAAGCAAATCAGGCTTCCTCTAGTGATAAGGCTTTGCCAGAACTCAATGTTGATCAGGCTGATAAGATAAAAGACTCTCTGGATAATCTTAGAAAAGAATTAGATGCCTTAGAGGCATTATTGGAGAGCTTGGAAAAAGGAGAATGATATGACTACATCTGACCAGTGGAAACAAAAAGAAAGTGATTATTACATGTTTCTGGTACGAAGGCAGCCGATGGTTTTGGAGAAGGGTGAAGGAGCTAGAGTATGGGATGTTGAAGGTAAAGAATATCTCGATTTTACCTCAGGTTGGGCAGTTAACAATGCCGGTCATTGTAACGAGGCTATAGCCCAGGCCATCTCAGAGCAAGCCAGAACATTGGTTCAAACTTCAAACCAGTTTTACACCATACCGCAACTGAATTTGGCTGAAATATTGGTTGAAAACAGTTGTATGGACAAAATATTTATCTGCAACAGTGGGGCTGAGGCCAATGAGGGCGCTATAAAATTAGCTAAAAAATACGGGAAGAAAAACAAGAATGGAGCGTATGAAATAATAACTGCTCTTAACTCGTTCCATGGGCGGACTATGATGAATGTCTCAGCCACCGGGCAACCTCATTATCAGGAGTTGTTTCAACCAATTCCTACTGGATTTACCCATGTACCTTATAACGATCTAGATGAGATAAAAAAAGCAACAAATGACAATACTATTGCCGTGATGATTGAACCTGTTCAAGGAGAAGGTGGTGTCAATGTGCCTTCAGTGGATTATCTGAAGGGAGTCAGGGAATGGTGTGATGCCAACAATATGCTCTTGATCTTTGATGAGGTTCAGACAGGATTGGGCAGATTAGGAACCCTTTTTGGATACCAGAGTTTTGGAGTGGAACCAGACATAATGACCCTCGCAAAAGGCCTGGGAGGCGGAATTCCTATCGGTGCATTTCTTGCAAAAAATTCTGCTTGTGCGTTTGATCCTGGTGACCATGGATCGACTTTTGGGGGGAATCCTCTTACCTGCGCTGCCGCGCATGCCTCAACCAAGTTTATTATTGAAAATGATGTTGCGGAAAATGCAGCTAGAATGGGTGAATATCTGGGGGAAGGTTTAAGGAAAATTCAATCCAACCATGAATTCATAACTGATGTTCGAGGGATGGGACTTATATGGGCGGTGGAGTTTGATTCGGAGTTAACACCAGATGTGATAGCTTCATGCAATGAAGCAGGTCTTTTGATGAATCCCATGCGGCCTACGGCTATTAGACTTATGCCTGTTTTGACAATCACAAAAGAAGAAATAGATGAAGCCCTCGAACGCTTATCAACTGGACTTAAGAATGCAACTTCCTAGAGGGTAGTCTGTTGAATTGGAGTAATCTCAAGGATAAAGGGTTTGTGACTTTTGGCGGTGCTGTTTCCGGAGGATTAGACAGCTGCACTGTGACACATTGGCTTTCTCGAAAAGGAATTGATGTCAGGTGTTATACCGTCGATTTGGGTCAACCTGACGAGGAAGACTTGACGTCTATCGCAGATCGCATGCTTGCCTGTGGGGCTTCCACCGCGACCATACTAGATGGTCAGGAGGCTTTAGCTATAGCAGGCCTTAAAGTTATTCAGTCTCAATCGAGATATGAAGGTGGCTATTGGAACACCACCGGTATTGCACGTCCGGTAACAGTTGAAAAAATATTAGAAGAATTTCAAAAAGAAAACATTGAAATTTTGTTCCACGGTGCCACTGGTAGAGGTAACGACCAAGTAAGGTTTCAATTGGCATCAAATATGATTTCCCCTGAGGTTAGCGTCTACGCTCCTTGGCGGGATCAGGAATTTTTGGACATGTTTCCTGGTCGTAAAGAAATGATTGAATATTGCGAATCTATGTCCTTGCCTATTAGACCTGCAAGGGAATCCAAATACTCAACGGATGCTAACTTTTTAGGATTAACACATGAGGCCGGAGATCTAGAAGATGTCACAGTCAGTCCTGACTTTGTAGTACCGGGGATGGGTGTTTGGCCCTGGGATGCGCCCGCTAAACCTGAGCATGTACAAATAAAGTGGCAGAGCGGAATTCCTGTAGAAGTGGAAGGAATCAGTGTCGACTTAGTAGGAATGTTTAAATATTGTAATAATATTGCCGGTAGAAATGGGGTTGGGATAGGAACACACGTAATCGAAAATCGATTTGTGGGAATTAAATCTAGAGGTATATATGAATCTCCGGGCATGGAATTATTAGGACGAAGTTACGAGTTCCTTTTGCAATTCATATTGGACAGAAGAGCCCGGGAACATTTCGATGATTTGTCGACATTGATCAGTAGACAGATATACCAAGGCTATTGGCTGGATTCGGCAACCAAATCCGCTATTTCCGCTTTGAAGGTTTATAGTGACATGGCAACCGGAACTATTCGTCTTAAGTTGTACAAAGGGAATGTTTTCTTTGATACAGCGGACGGTACCTTTGAATCGATGCCGTTTTCTTTGTACACAGACGATGGCTCTATGGAGGCTGAAGGTTCCTACGATCATAAGGATGCTGAAGGGTTTTTGAATGTTTTGGGAGTATCTGCGAGGAACCTCGGAATTCGACAATATAGGAAATATGAATAAGTTGATAAGAATTTTTAATCACTTTATCGGAAGGAAATAAATTGGTAACTAGGACCTCTGACGACGATAGGAAACAGATTGTTAATATGGTTCGAGAATTCATCAAAAGAGATGTTGAGCCTATTGCCTCCGTTTATGACAATGAGGACATATATCCCCACGAGTTAATTCCAAAAATGCAAGAACTTGGTTTGTTTGGAATAACAATACCTAGGGAGTATGGTGGACTCGAACTTGACTTTACCACTTTTGCAATGATTTTCGAGGAAATGAGTAAAGGATGGATGAGTCTTTCTGGGATAATCGGTACTCATCATGTTCTTAGTCATATCGTTAGCAACTACGGCACTCAAAGTCAAAAAGACGATGTCCTTCCCAGGATGGCGACGGGTGAACTGAGAGGTGGGTTGGCATTGACAGAGCCAGAGGCAGGTAGTGATGCGCAGAATATTTCCACAGTTGCTAAGAAAGATGGTGAAGAATACGTAATTAACGGCCGTAAAATGTTTATAAGTAATGGCGAAAACGGGAATGTTTTTGCGTTGATGGCAAAAACTGATCCACATGCAACACCAGCTCATAAGGGTATTAGTTGTTTTATATTTGAAAAACCAGTTCAAGGCTTTAAAGTTGGTCAGCACATAGACAAACTGGGATACCGTGGAATTGATACATGTGAGCTTATTTTTGATGACTGCAGGATTTCATCCGATAGCTTAGTAGGGTTGGAGGAAGGTAAAGGGTTTCATCATGTAATGTCAGGGTTGGAGACTGGACGTATAAATGTTGCTGCTAGAGCTGTTGGCGTGGCTCAAGCTGCTTTTGACGCAGCGATAGAGTATTCACAGAGGCGTACTACCTTTGGAAAACCTATATCAAACCATCAGGCTATACAGCTGAAGCTTGCTGAAATGGCTTCAAAAATTCATGCGGCTAGATTAATGGTATATGACGCTGCCGAAAAGAAAGACGCTGGTGAAAGAAATGATTTGGAAACAGCCATGGCTAAGTTGTTTGCTAGTGAAATGTGTGGAGAGGTGGCCATGGATGCGATGAGGGTACACGGGGGAGTAGGGTATACAAAAGAGTTGCCTTTAGAAAGATATTATCGTGATGCTCCTTTGATGATAATTGGAGAGGGAACGAACGAGATAATGAAACTTTTAATAGCTCGACGATTGTTGCAAAATCATTCAATTTAACTATGGAGTAAATTAATGACTCAGGATAATTTGGTTATCGAATCTAAAAATACCTTTGGTGGTTGGTTTGAAGACTTTGAGGAAGGTCAAATCTTTAAACACTGGCCAGGTAAGACTATAACAGAGATGGATAATCATCTCTTTTCTTTGCTTACCATGAATGATAATCCTCTGCACACAGATGCGAATTACATGTCGGAACATCAGCACGGAAAAATATTGGTTAATGGACTGTTAGTGATGAGCCTAGTAGTTGGAATGAGTGTGAGGCAGACTTCTGGCAAGGCAGTTGCAAACCTTGTATATGAAAATGTTACCCATGACGGTCCTACATTTCATGGAGACACAATATATGCAGAGAGTGAAGTTCTTGATGTGATACCTTCCAAATCTAGATCTGATAGAGGCCTAATCTATATCGAAAGTCGAGGAATCAACCAAAACGGAGATAAGGTCCTCACTCTTCGACGTAAATTCCTTGTTAAGAGAAAGAATTCTTAGAGAAATATGCGGTTATCTTGGTAGTAATCGCATATTTCATTAAGAGGGCATCCTTGGCATAAGGGTCTTTTTGAACAAATTTGCTTGCAGTGTTCTACTATCAAGGCGTGATATTGTTGGGAAAATACTGTGTCGGAATCAATGTTGTTTATAAAGAAATTTTGCCAGTCGTTATATTTGTTTCCAGTGGGAAATACACCAAGTCGTAAGAATAGTCTTTTGGTGTATTCATCTATTACAAAAGTGGGTTTTTCTAAAGAATAAAGGACAATAGCATCGGCTGTTTCTGGTCCTATACCATTTAAATCTAACAAAGACATTCTGACTTTTTTAAAAGGAATCTTTTTCATGTTTTCTGCATTCCCATCATAGTTTTGAAGAATGAATTGACAGATGGTTTTTATTCGGCTTGTCTTCAATTTAAAAAAACCAGCAGGATAAATTAGTTCTTGAAGTTTCTCTTTGGGCAAGCTATCTAAATCACTAGGACTAGAGGTTCCATATGCCTTAAGGTTTTCAAGAGCCAGTTGGGCATTATGCCATGAAGTTCTTTGGGTAAGTATTGCCCCTAATATGACTTCAAAGCTTGTTTCAGATGGCCACCATGCATCTTGGGATCCGTAATATGTGTGCAGAGTATTGTATATGCTCTGTATGATTTTTCTGTGATTTTCAGGCAATGGAATAAGTGACACTCTTTATAATTACCTATGCATAGAAAAAAAGGCTAATTTTCGTTGAGGTAAAAACATGGTATCAATATTTGCTGATAAGTTAAGGCAGGCTGTTACTGAAAGTGACTCATTATTGTGTGTTGGTTTAGATCCTGATCCAGAAAAGATGCCTATCGATGATATTTTTACTTTTTGTAAGCAAATAGTGGATGCAACCGCAAAGGATGCTTGCGCTTTCAAGCCTAACCTAGCTTTTTTTGAAGCCTCTGGTCTAAATGGATTTAGCATTCTGAAAGATGTCGTTGATTATATACACTCAGATTTTCCCGATAAGGTTGTTATTGGTGATGGGAAAAGGGGTGATATTGATTCATCAAGTGCAAAGTATGCCTATTCTATGTTTGAAATACTAGGATTTGACGCGACTACAGTGAACGGATTTGGTGGCTATGATTCAATTAAGCCCTTTCTGGATTACTCGGATAAAGGTGTGTTTGTATGGTGTAAATCCTCCAATCCGGATGGATATCAAGTCCAGGGCATCTACGATTCTCAACAATCTAGGAGCACACTGTTTGAAGAAATGGCAAAAATGGCAACTGGGTGGAATTCAAATGAGAACATTGGTCTAGTTGTGGGGGCGACATTCCCTAAAGAACTTGCTGCGGTCAGAGCTGTTGCACCAGATATTCCAATATTGGTTCCGGGAATTGGCAGCCAGGAAGGAGATCTGAGCAATTCACTTAAAGCTGGAATAGAACAAGAATTTCCAAACATTTTTATAAATTCTTCCAGAAGTATTATATATGCTTCGTCTGATTTAAATAATTATTCGCATGCAGCAGGTCAGGCTGCATATAAGTTGAAATCAGATATTAATGAAATTTTGACACAAATTGGTAGCTAAAATTACGGTAATAAGGTTTGATACAAAAATTTGAAATCGGATATGTCGTACGGATGAAAAAGCAGCACCCTTGTGGAGGTTTTGATTGGGTAGTTTACCGAGTTGGAGCTGACATAGGAGTACGGTGTATTAACTGCGAGAGAAAGATATTAATGTCTCGAGCGGATATTCAAAAGAGCCTTAAGACTGTAGTTTGTTGAGAATAATTTGGGTTTTATTTTGCACAGACAGTCGTCGCGTTTCATTTAAATTTTCGTTTATTGATTGACACCACAAGTTCACGAATCTAAAATTGCCGCCCCGATTACCGAAAATAAACATCGAAACTCATTCACTCAGGAGGTATCACCAAATGAGGGAACTAGAAATAGAGAGCATAAGGGTCAGACAAGAAACGCAGCAAAGAGCTGTCGTACTGAGGGTTAAAGATTCTGATCTTTTTCTCCCGATATTTGTAGGTCATTTTGAAGTAGAAGCCATAAGAATCAAACTGATGGATGTGGAAGTGCAAAGGCCAATGACTCATGACCTGTTGGATGATGTAATAGGCAACCTAGGTGGATCTGTAAAAAGCATAGTTGTATCTGAATTGAAAAATGATACTTTCTACGCAAAGATTTTGGTTGATTACAACAATACAATAATTGAAATAGATTCAAGACCTAGTGATGCTATTGCGTTAGCTGTGAGAACGAATGCCCCTATATATGCTGAAGATGACGTAGTAGATAAAGCTGGGGTTAATTTAGATGCGGAAGTGGAAGAAGCCAAGGAAGTTTCAAATAATAGTCAGCAAACTCCAGTGAATGAAGATGAATTAAAATCACTCTCGGCATTTACTGACTTCATTGACACTTTGGACCTAGAGGATCTTGGGAAAGATCAATAATTGGCGTGTCAAAGTCGGTTGATTCGGCAATTATATTTGTTAATTTATGACAAATGGTTAGGTCTTTGACCACATTAATAATATTGTGATAATCTTAACAACCGTTCGCGAGGGGGCAATATGAGCTCCAAGAGGATGGGGATGTTACTTAGGTTGCTAGGGATCGGATGGTACGTTGGATTGTGCATAGCAGCTGGTGCAGTAGCAGGTCTATGGGCCGACCGTGCCTTAGACCTAAGTCCACTTTTAACCTTACTTGGGATAGCTCTGGGTCTTATCGCAGCAGTGGGAGGAATGATTAGAATGATTCTGGCGCTTCTCGCTTATATCGCTGAGAATGAAAGATAGGAGTATTAAGAAGCTTGAGTAAATTGCTAAGTAGCCCAAAAACCTTGCTACTAACAATCGTTTTAATTTCGATATTCGTTGTAAGCATTCTTGGTGGAGCACTCGGGAACGCATTTGGTTTGGGTTTTCTGTCTAGTTCCCTTCCAGCTATTCAATTGCCAGCAGAAATAGTTTTGCATGGCTTTGATACCCCTATTGGTAATTGGGATTTGATGAATACGATGCTGACTACATGGTTAGCTATGATTGTGTTGATAGTATTATCGTTGCTGCTAAAGAAGGGTCTCAAGGAAATCCCAGGCCGTCTTCAAGCACTTTTCGAGGTACTATTTGAATTCTTTTTGCAACTCTGTGAAAGTGTTGCCGGAAAGGAGAAAGCTAGAAGGTTTTTTCCTTTAGTTTTTACCATATTCGTTTTTATAGTTGTGGCGAACTGGATGGGGATACTCCCTGGGTTTGGAACCGTGGGGCGTATAGCAGATCCGTCTGAGATCGCTCACCATCATGATGTTCACCACTATTCTGATCCTGCCCTTGGTGAGGCAGGGCACGATGAGGCTCACGGAAAGTCTAAGGATTCTCATGGTAAAACAGAGGATCACTCTGATGACCATCATGATGATCACTTGGGTAAGGTCAAGCTTCATGTTTTTACGGGTGATCAATCGTTTGGATATCTTGCTCCTGGCTCTTTGTCCGAACAGCTCACATTTGATGAGTATGATGAAAAGCATGGAGATGTTGGTGAAGGTAAGAGGGCGGGCCATTTGGTTCCGTTTTTAAGGGCCGCGAATACAGATGTGAATATGACTTTAGCCATAGCATTGGTGGCTATGATCATGGTTCATTATTGGGGATTTAGTATTTTAGGGGCTTTCGGGCATGCTGGTAAATTCATAAATTTCCGCGAAGGTCCGGTTGGGTTTTTCGTAGGCCTTTTGGAGCTAATTAGTGAGTTGGCCAAGGTGATTAGCTTTACGTTCAGGCTTTTTGGGAATATTTTCGCTGGTGAAGTTTTATTAATGGCTATGGGGTTTTTGTTGCCGCTAATTGGTCTTATTCCTTTCATGGGCCTGGAACTTTTTGTCGGTGTGATACAGGCGTTTATTTTTGCAATGTTAACCTTGGTATTCGCTGCAATGGCGAGTGTTAGTCATGGTGGAGATGACCACCATTAATTGATCTAAGAGTAAATCAAAATAACAGTTATTTTAATAATTAAAAAGGGAGGAATATAAATGGAAGGCGATATCATGAATATTGGTGCCGGTCTTGCTATAGGGCTAGGTGCTATCGGTCCCGCAATAGGAATAGGTATGCTTGCGGCAAAGGCCATGGAGGCTCTAGGACGCAATCCTGAGGCTGCAGGCCAAATACAGCAAAATATGATCCTAGCAATCGCTTTTACAGAGGCAATAGCGATCTATGCACTTGTTGTTGCGATCATAATAAAATTCGTATAAGCAGGAATTAGAATTGTTGGAATATCTTCCTGTCGCTACAGATAGGGAGATTTTATATAGGAGTTCGGTATGGATGCATTAGGAATAAATCTGCCTGGTCTGATTACTCAGATAGTCAGCTTTGTGATTCTTTTCTTCATTCTGTCCAAGGTTCTCTATAAGCCCATGGTTGGCATGCTCGATCAAAGGGCGGAGAAGATTAAGTCGAGTCTAGATGCGGCCGAAAAGGCAAAAGAAGACGCTGCGAGATCTGAAGAGGCAATCGAGAAACAGATTGCAGAGGCAAGGACAGAGGGCCAAGCTCTTATTGCCCAGGCACGAGAAACTGCAGAACGGTTTAGAGAAGAGGAAATGGAAAAGGCGAGACAGGACATAGAGGCAGAACGCTCTAGAGCTGAGGCTAATATTCAAAGAGAGCGAGACGCTGCGATTGAAGAGCTTCGGAAGGAATTTGCGGGGCTTGCGATCAGTGCTGCCGAAAAGGTCGTTAGAAACTCTCTCGACGAATCCAATCACAAAGATTTAATAGATAGTGTTCTTGAAGAGAGCACGGCTGGTAGCAATTAATATGGCGAGATTAGTTTCCGCTAGAAGGTATGCTCAGGCGATTTATCAGCTTGCGGTAGAAAAGGATCATCTGGAAAACTGGACTGAAGACTTGTCAGTTTTGGCTGCTTCTATAAGTGATGAATTATTTGTATCGTTCGCGGATTCTCCGAAGGTAGAAACTGACCAAAAGACTGCGGTTATTAAAGAAGCATTTGCAGGAAGCATAAGTGACCTCGCTATGAATCTTGTTTGTTTACTAGCTGCCAGAAGTTCGGTGTCGAGTCTTCCTGCCATTGCAGATTCTTTTCAAGAGCTAGTAGATGGCGAAAAAGGTCTAGTTAGGGCAGAGATAACATCGGCTATTCGACTGAGTGACGATCAGCAGACTTCAATAACAACTGCTTTATCCAATATAGTGGGCAAAGAATTGACAGTTACCACTAGGGTGGATAATTCGATCGTCGGAGGATTCGTTGCTAGGGTAGGAGACCGTCTTATCGACGGAAGCCTAAAAACCAGACTTGAAGACATGAAAAGAGAGCTGGTTCGAGGAACTTAGCGGGAAAAACATATAAGAAAATTAATAGTTTAAGGGAATCATTCCCTAATGGAGGGTGATATGGCCGTCAGAGGACAGGACATAGCATCGGTAATAAAAAAACAGATTGAGGGTTTTGGAAGTGACCTAGGAATGGTGGATGTTGGCACAGTGATAGAGGTTGGTGACGGGATAGCACGTGTCCACGGTTTGTCGGGTGTGGCTTACAACGAGTTGGTTGAATTCGATGGTGGTGTAGCTGGTATTGCTCTTAACCTTGAGGAAGATAGCGTTGGAATTGTGATACTTGGAGACCCTCTAGGTATCAAGGAAGGTACAGAGGTTAGAGGGACCGGAAGGGTTATGCAGGTACCCGTTGGTGATGCTCTTATCGGGAGAGTGGTGGATGGCATTGGTATTCCAATAGATGGAAAGGGCCCAGTTGATACAGATGAAACCAGAGAAGTAGAAATTGTTGCTCCTAATGTGGCAATCAGGAAATCAGTTGACTCTCCTGTACAGACGGGCATCAAGGCGATTGATGCGATGATTCCGGTTGGAAGAGGTCAGAGAGAACTCATTATTGGTGATAGGACCACTGGAAAAACGGCGATTTGCACGGATGCCATCATCAACCAGAAAGGCGGGGACTTAATCTGTATCTATGTAGCGATAGGTCAAAAGGTAGGCAAAGTTGCTCAGACAGTAGGGGTATTGGAACAATATGGTGGATTGGATCACACGATAATTGTCGCTGCCAATGCTTCCGATTCGGCTCCTATGCAATACTTGGCCCCATACACAGGCTGCGCGATGGCTGAGCATTTTATGGCTCAAGGGAAAGACGTTCTTATTGCCTACGATGACTTGTCTAAGCATGCATGGGCATACAGACAAATGTCATTGCTTCTGAAAAGACCTCCGGGTCGAGAAGCTTATCCAGGGGATGTTTTTTATCTCCATAGTAGGTTATTGGAAAGGGCGGCGCGTCTAGACGATGATCACGGCGGTGGATCTGTAACTGCACTTCCTGTGATTGAAACACAGGCCGGGGACGTTTCGGCATATGTACCGACGAACGTAATTTCCATAACAGACGGTCAGATATATCTTGAACCCGAGCTTTTCAATGCGGGTATTAGACCTGCAGTGAATGCTGGTTTATCGGTATCACGTGTCGGAAGTGCTGCTCAAACTAAAGCAATGAAGTCAGTAGCAGGAAGTCTGAGGATAGGTCTCGCTCAGTATAGAGAGTTGGTGACTTTCGCTCAATTTGGGACTGATGATCTGGATGCAGCAACAAGAAGACAGTTGGAAAGAGGTCAAAGGGGAGTAGAAATTCTTAAGCAAGGCCAGAATACCCCTCTCCCTGTAGAGCAACAAGTTGCTATTTTGTTTGCACTCAACGAAGGATTTTTGGACGACGTAGTTATTGATAAAGTTATTGGATGGGAAGAGGCATTTCATGGCTTCATGACCTCTAATCACTCCGAAATATTACATTCGATTGCAAGCGAAGGAGATCTTAGTGAGGATTCTCAAAATAAGCTCAGGGCTGCAATCGATGAATTCAAGCAAAGCGGATTAGTTAGTTAAATGGCTAGCGTACGACAGATAGCAAGACGTATTAGAAGTGTTGAGAACACTGCTAAGATAACCAAAGCAATGTCTATGATTGCTGCCTCTAAACTGAGACGAACTCAAGATGCTGCAACTCAAGGACGTTCCTATGCGGATAGCATGTCTGAGATGGTTTCTAACGTGATGGCCCAATCCCAGGATGAAGAATTGTCACAACCACTTGCAGAACCCCGTGAGGTTTCCAATGTTGGCCTGGTGCTGATAACTCCTGATAGAGGCCTTACAGGAGGACTTAATTCTAATGTTCTTAGAGCAGTTGGTGACTTTATCGGGATACAAACTGTGCCTGTAAAAGTAGTTGTTTTGGGGAAAAAGGGAATTGATTTTGCAAGGCGGAGCGGATTAGAACTGATAGGAGAACTCTCAGGGATTAGTGACCGCCCTACCTCTTCTGACACCTCTCCAGTCTCGAGAGCTATCATTGACGGGTTTATAAACGGGCAAGTCGACTCAATACATGTAGCGTATGCGCAATTTGTGAACACCACTTTGCAAAGGCCAACTGTAACTCAATTGGCTCCAGTGGTACGTACTGAAATTTCAAACGGTGATAACCAAGGTTATATATTTGAGCCGAATGCAAACGTGGTTCTTACGGAACTCTTGCCTAGGTATATAGAAACCCTTATTCATCACGCTGTGTTGGAGGCTAATGCAAGCGAGCAATCGGCTAGGATGGTCGCTATGAACCAAGCCACGGATAATGCGAACGATATGGTTGATGATCTTACTCTTTTGATGAATAAATTGAGACAAGAAACTATCACAAAAGAGTTGCTGGACATAGTGGGTGGCGTAGCGGCTATAGAGAATTAATAATATGAATATTGATAAAACCTTTCTCAGGTTAGGAGCATAAGTAATGGCAACCGGAAAAATAGTTCAGGTGATTGGAACCGTTGTTGACGTGGAATTTCCCCCAGATGGTATGCCTTCCATTTACAACGCTTTAGAGACCAAAATAGGGGATGATGCCCTTGTTTTAGAGGTAGAGCAACATATTGGAAATAACTGGGTAAGATGTCTTGCACTTGGTCCTACTGAAGGCTTAAAACGTGGGATTGATGCAATAGATACTGGAGCAGCGATAGCTGTGCCTGTAGGTGATGCCACGCTAGGACGTCTTTTTAACACCTTAGGGGAAACACTAGACGGATTGGAAGAAATTGATGCTTCGGAAACATGGCCTATACACAGACAGCCACCTTCTTTTGAAGATCAGGCTACTGAAGTAGAAGTTCTGGAGACCGGGATAAAGGTTCTAGATTTAGTGACTCCTTTTACGAAAGGAGGAAAGATCGGAGCGTTTGGTGGAGCTGGAGTCGGTAAAACAGTCGTTATTCAAGAGTTAATTAATAATATAGCAACGGAACATCAGGGTGTATCAGTTTTCGCCGGTGTAGGAGAACGATCGAGAGAGGGAAATGACCTATGGCATGAGATGCGTGAAGCTGGAGTATTACCACAGACGGTCCTCGTATTCGGTCAGATGAACGAACCTCCTGGTATTAGAGCAAGAGTGGCTCAAACAGGTCTCACGATGGCCGAATATTTCAAGGAAGAGCGAGGGCAGGATGTCTTGCTTTTTGTGGATAATATATACCGGTATATATTGGCTGGTATGGAAGTATCGGCCCTACTTGGTAGAATG
Organism: uncultured Dehalococcoidia bacterium; assembly: GCA_964500645.1. GTDB lineage: Bacteria > Chloroflexota > Dehalococcoidia > Lucifugimonadales > UBA826 > CAYFIW01. The sequence goes on along the minus strand of CAZCOH010000021.1, from coordinate 948 downwards.
CCATCTGCGGTGGGATATCAGCCTACCTTGGGAACCGAAATGGGTGCTTTGGAGGAACGAATAACCTCTTCTAAGAACGGTTCAATTACTTCAGTGCAAGCCATTTATGTACCTGCGGACGATTACACAGACCCTGGAATTGTAACCACTTTTGGCCACCTTGATGCCGTGATGACTTTAGAAAGGTCTTTGGCAGCTCAAGCACTCTACCCTGCTGTCGATCCATTAACTTCTTTCTCGAACATTCTTGAGCCATCCATAGTTGGTCAAGAACATTACGACGTGGCTACAGGAGTCAGGCAGGTTCTTCAAAGATATCAGGAATTACAAGATATCATTGCCATATTGGGTATCGAAGAGTTGTCAGACGAAGATAAGACTGCGGTAGCTAGGGCTAGGAAAGTGCAAAGATTTTTGACTCAGCCTTTTAATGTTGCTGAAGTGTTTACGGGAAGTCCAGGGAAATACGTGTCAGTCCGGGATACCGTTCAGGGATTCAAGCAGATACTTGATGGAGAACATGACGATTTGCCTGAGCAGGCTTTCTACATGGTGGGAACCATTGATGAGGCCGTTGAGAGAGCGAAGCAAATGGCAAGCGAAGAATAAATGGGGAAGGTAATTTCATCTTGAATGTAGATATAGTTACAACAGAAGAAGTAGTTTATTCTGGTTCCGCAGATGTGGTCATTGCTCCGGGTTCGGAAGGGCAGCTTGGAATACTTCCAAGGCATGCTCCCTTATTAACTTCGATCAAACCTGGAGAAGTGGTATTACGTAATGGTACTCAGGAATCAAGTGTGCCTGTCAATGGTGGGTTCTTAGAAGTAAAAAACGATAAAGTAACGATTCTTACGGTTATGACGTCAATCGCATAGATAGGTAATTTCTTAGCCGTTACCGTTACATATATTAAGGTTTGCAGATACTCTGCTGGCTATCTGAAGG
>CAZCOH010000020.1:22282-27239 GCA_964500645.1 uncultured Dehalococcoidia bacterium | reverse complement strand
TAAGATTGCTTCTTTAGTGGAACGTGTCAATGGATTGTTGCCAACTACAGCACAGAATAATAAGCCGAATAATACTTCTGCAGCGGAAAATGGGACTTCTCAAATGGAAGTTGCAAGTTCTTAGATATAATTAGAAGTTTTAATTTATAATGTCTAGTGTGTGAGTGAATAAGTAACTTTCGGTCAAACATGGGTCAGTATGGGCACTCCTAAATCTAATAGCGACATGTCGATTTCTGCTGACCATTTACGTGCCGTTGGTTGGTAATCCAAAGTTTTTACTATTAGTTTTGAAAAACACAGAAATTAAATCCTCGATGTTGAAGCTTAATTACCAAGACGCATTGTCTCTTTCTATGTCGTTGGCTGATTTTGAAAGAGGAAGTAAGAATCCCAATCATTCCACGTTTCATTTGGAACGAATGAAGTTGTTATTAAGTTTGCTGAGGAATCCTCAAGACAATGTCCCATCAATACACGTGGCAGGTACTAAAGGGAAAGGAAGTACCTGTGCCTTATTGACGTCAATATTGGATTCATCAGGTTATGTAACAGGTCTTTGTACTTCTCCCCATCTCCACTCAGTAACGGAAAGAATTAGGGTGGGCTTGGAACCTATATCCAAGGAATCTTTCGCATGCCTTGTACAAGAATTGTGGCCTTACGTTTTGAAGGTTGGTAGGGAGGGGTCGTACGGTGAAATGACTTGGTTTGAGTTTATGATAGGAGCCTCATTTCACTTTTTTAATAAAAATAAAGTTGACATTCAAGTTGTGGAGACTGGGTTAGGTGGCAGGTTAGATGCAACTAACATTTTGATGCCAATATTATCGGTGATCACATCCATTAGTTTGGATCACACTGCTATTTTGGGGGACACTATTGAAGAAATAACTTATGAAAAAGGAGGCATTATAAAGCCTCAAATTCCTGTTATAGTCTCGCCTCAGCCATATCCTGAAAAAGTAAGTAAGATTCTTGACCAAATCGCTGAAAATAAAGATTCTAAATTGACCAATGTAGCTGATCAGTATTCGTACGATGTCCTGTCAGTAGATATTGACTGTCAATCAATACTAGTTAATGGAATGCTGGATGAATATCGTCTCGAGTTTCCCCTTTACGGCAAGCACCAGGTTGAGAATTTACTCACATCAATTTGTGTTTCTGAACAGCTAATAGAGAATGGGCTCAAAATTAGTAAGTCATCTGTGGAAGAAGGTGTGGCAAATGTTAAGTGGTCAGGTAGGATGGAAGTTATTGAAGACGAAAATAAGCTTATGATCGTCGATGGCGCGCATAATCCATACTCTGTGAGGCGTCTGACTGAGTCAATTTCTGAATTATTCTCGAAGAGGAAATGTCAGGGTAATATTTGGGTATTGTTTGGTGCTTTGAAGAATCACGACAGCAAAAAAATACTTGAAGAATTACTTCCATTAGACCCTGTTCTCCTGCCGGTTTCGTCTAGACATCCAAAATCTTCTTCTAGCGAGGACATACGTGAATCTGCACATCAAGTGGGTCTCAGGCTGGACCCAGAAAGCCTGAATCAGACCAACACTGTAAGTCAAGCACTTAATTATGTGGAGTCGATAGCTGGTGATTCTGACTTGATTTTGGCGACAGGGTCTCTATCAGTTGTCGCAGAAGTGATTGAATCTAAGAAAATGCTAGAACCAGAACTATATCCTGACATCATATGAACTTGATATGGTTTTAAGAATAAAGACACTTTTAATTATTTTTAAGGTGGAACAATGACAAATAGTAGACGCAGAGTGGTTATTACCGGCATGGGAGTAATGTCACCACTAGGTAAAAGTGTGGAAGATTATTGGTCTGGTTTAATAGGCGGTAAATCAGGAATTGGAAAAATTACTTTATGTGATACAGATGAATTTCCTGCAGACATCGCCGGTGAAGTAGATGATTTTGATGCTGGGCAATATGCTAATCCAAAAGAGATGAGAAGAGTAGCAAGATTTGCGCAGATGGCAGTCGCAGCGGCAGCAACGGCTTTAGAGAATTCAAGATTGAATTTGTCCAGTGAGGATGGCACTCGTTTAGGTGTGGTTATGGGTAATGGTAATGGTGGATTTCCAACCACCGAGGCTAATGCAAAAGTGTTATTTGATAGAGGGGCTATGCGTATGAGTCCCTTTTTCGTTCCTATGATTCTTCCAAATATGGCTGCTGCCCAAATAAGTAGGATATTTGGTCTTCGTGGATACACTAACACTGTCATAACAGCATGCGCGGCGGGAAATCAAGCTATAGGTGAGGCAACCGAGGCTATTAGAAGGGGTGCTGCTGATGTGATTTTGAGTGGAGGATGCGAAGCAGGAATAAGTCGGCTTGGCTTAGGCGGATTTCATGTAATAAGAGCATTAAGTAGATATCAAGGTGATCCAACAGAGGCCAGTAGGCCATTTGATGCAGGTAGGGATGGCTTTGTTCCAGCTGAAGGAGCAGGAGTACTTGTTTTGGAAGATTTGGATCACGCTATTTCACGGGGAGCAGACATTTTGGCGGAGGTTCTGGGTTATGGTGTGTCATCGGATGCTTTTCATGCTGTACAGCCAGATGAAAAAGGAGATGGAGCCCGTAGAGCAATGAAATTGGCGTTAGAGGATGCGGATACCGTTATTAATGAGATTGACTATATAAACGCCCATGGAACTTCGACACCTCTAAATGACCAAGCCGAGACAAAAGCTATAAAATCCTTTTTTGGAGAACATGCTTACAACGTACCGATTAGCTCTACAAAATCCATGATTGGACATGCTCTTGGTGGAGCAGGAGCTGTGGAGGGAGTTGCGGTAGTGAAAACTATTGAAACCGGAATAATTCACCCCACTATAAATTATCAAAATGTCGATCCAGAATGCGATCTAGATTACGTACCAAACGAAAGTAGGAAGTCTAAAGTCGTGAAAGCGCTCTCTAACAACTTTGGGTTTGGGGGGCAGAATGCCTGCATCGTTTACGGTGCATTTGAAGAATAACGGGTAAGTTGCTCAGTAGCCTTTTTGTATCTAGTGCTTAACTGATATCAAATCTTTCAGAAACTGGGGGTGATTCCCAAAGCACGTCAGCTCCGGTCATAGCTGCACTTCTTTCTGGACTAGTTTTCCAATCGTTGTAAATTTCATCGCTTTTCCACAAAACCAATGAAGTGATTTGCCGAGAATGAGACCTAGAATATAAAGTTGTACGGCTCACAAAACCAGGAGCCTTGCTCTGAGCTTCACCGTTTCCTATTAGTAAGGTCTTTGCTTTTTCAAACGACCCTTCTTTTGCCCAGTGATGAGTTAACACCCCAATCATTTTCGTCTCCCATGTCTTTTTTATGTTGCAAGTGTAGAGTAGTTTTTCCTAGAAATCTGTGGACTTCATCATTTCGACCCAAGTTTCTTGAGTGAGTTGTGTCCTTCTTTTGCGTAAAGCTTCTTCTCGGCTCCATAATTCATCTACGTCAACGTCGATTTCATCCGTACGACTGTCAAATCGTGTTTCTTCCCAGTGTGCGGGTCCATTATATCCAGTTAGTAATACCACTTCTAATGGAGAACTGGATGCCATTGGGGTCCACATTCCTAGTATAGATGCTCCCATTTTTTCGATCCTTGGCCATATACCTTCCTCAGAACACGTAACAAATTCTGAAAGATCGTTAGGAGAAATTAAAAATTTACGATATCCGTATACAGGGCGTCTGTCTTCAGGAGGGATAGTGTCTTTGGGCCGCGATGATACTGACCTTAATATTCTCACAGATTCTTTTTCCAGCAGTGAGTCACGTTCTATACTCCAAGCACCTTGGGCTGTTTGCCAGGATTCTAGGTCTTGGTAGGCCGTCATCTGCAACATGTGAGATGTTGGATTTCCAATCATTCCATTAAGCATACAAAGTACTCTTCCACTCGAAGCCCTAAGAGACGGCCATATTGTGTTTTGGCATAGGGTTAAATATTCATCAATTGACCCAGCAGAAACTATAGATTTTCTTTCCTCCGTGATCATTAGGCAGTTCCTCGCTTTAATGTAAATTTCTTATTGGTCAGATTAATTTCCGTAAAAATTGAATCAATAAACACTGGGTTTATTCAATTGGTTTCTACTACTTGTTTATCTCAATCATCAATTCGGAGTTCTATTAGTTCTCTCATGTAAGGGAGAATGATCTCTTATAATAAGTTCATATTCATGAGGCTTTTCAAAACAGGAAAGAAACGTGAAGATTAAGTCTTCAGAAAAATACCCCAACCGTTTTAAATTACATGCCAGATAGCTTCGCAGATTTTATTAGAATAAAGGACTAAATCAGGTTAGAAATACATATGGATCTAAGAGACTACATACGGAGTATAGAGAATTTCCCTCTAGATGGAATATCTTTCAAAGACATAACTCCACTACTTGCAGACCCAGAGGCATTTGAGAATGCGGTGGATCATATGGCGAAAATTGCTGCTCCTCTAGAACCTGATATTGTGGTTTCTATAGAAGCAAGGGGTTTTATATTTGGTGCTCCCATTTCCTTAAGATTAGGTGTTCCTTTTGTGCCTATTAGAAAAGAAGGTAAATTACCCCACACGACAAATCGTCACTCTTATGACTTGGAGTATGGTACCGATGTAATTGAAATACACAGGGATGCCATAATACCTGGACAAAAAGTTGTTCTGGTGGACGATATAATTGCCACTGGAGGGACGGCAGATGCCGCTCTTGATCTGGTTGAATCCATGGGAGCCGAAGTTGTCGGAGTTTGTGTTCTAATGGAGATTACGAAATTGCGCACGGGTCAGAATCTTGATGATAAAATAGTGTCAGTGATGAAATATTAATTTTATCTTCTGATGCGTTCGTTCTTCTACATAACAATTTTAGGTAAAAAGTTTTAGTTTTCCAAGAATAGCCATCGCAGTGATCTACAAAATATGAGTAT
>CAZCOH010000020.1:19414-22182 GCA_964500645.1 uncultured Dehalococcoidia bacterium | reverse complement strand
TTCTTAACTGAAGAATATGAAGACATACCTCAACCGGTTATAACAAAAGGTCACGAGTTAGAGGATGATACTTATATAGAGGCCATTCATTCAACAATGATGGACATGGCAGCTGAAGGAAATGTGGTGTTTGTAGGAAGGGGAGGTCACGTGATACTTAATGACCTGCCAAATGTCCTAAGAGTAGGCGTTATAGCACATCGAGAGGACAGAATAAAAACAATAATGAATCGTGAAAAGTTAGATCATGATGTAGCGGAGTCTATGATTCAAAACAGGGATTCCGCTCGCAGCTATTATTTCCAGAAGTTTTTTGGTTTGGACGAACCGGACAGGCCTGACTTATATCATCTTGTTGTGAACACAAGTGAGGTAAGTCTTGAATATGCAAGAGACCTTGTAATAGACGGATTGCATGCTCTTGAGGAAGGTAAGATAACAGGCCCAATTGGAGAATGAGCTTTTTAATAACCTGTTAGTATGTTAGTTTGTTGTTGACCATTATGTGTGTTGAGACCATAATGCGTACTTAAGATTTTAGAAAACATAGTTTGGAGTAAGCGAATGGCCACTTTGTTGGAGGTTAAAAACCTCAAAACGCATTTTTTTACCCCTGATGGGGTTGTTAAGGCAGTAGATGGCATATCCTATCAGATAGAGGAAGGGGAAGTAGTTGGTATTGTAGGTGAGAGTGGATGCGGAAAGAGCGTTGGTGCGATGTCCATAATGAGACTTATCCCTCAGCCTCCAGGAAGGATTGTGGATGGCGAAGTTCTCTTTGAAGGTGAAGACCTAGTACACCTAGATGATAAAGAGATGAGAGAAATCAGGGGAAACAAAATAGCCATGGTGTTTCAAGAGCCCATGACGTCTCTAAATCCTGTGTTGACGATTGGTCGACAATTAACTGAAACTCTTGAACTTCACCAGGATATGAACAAAGAGCAGGCTGCGGAGCGGGCTGCAGAGCTTCTTACTATGGTCGGGATACCGGATGCTATGCAGAGACTGGATGACCATCCCCACCAGTTTAGTGGAGGGATGAGACAGAGAGTTATGATTGCTATGGCTCTTAGTTGTAATCCTAAATTGATTATTGCGGATGAGCCAACAACAGCTCTTGATGTGACTATTCAAGCTCAGATTCTTGAACTAATGAGAGACCTTTCTGAGGAATTGGGAACGGCACAGATAATAATTACCCACAACTTAGGAGTGGTAGCACGCTACGCTGACCGAGTGATAGTGATGTACGCGGGTAAGATCGTCGAGACAGCCTCAGCTGTGGAGATTTACAAGAACCCATTACATCCCTATACGATCGGTTTGTTAAGATCTGTTCCTAGGTTGGATGCAAGCGATAATGAAAGAGTTAGATTGGAAGCTATCGAAGGTATGCCCCCCGATCTTGGAAATAGACCGGCAGGATGCGGATTTGAATCTAATTGCTCCGAACCTACTTCTGATTGCAGGACTATGGAGCCAGTCCTAAGGGAAGTAGAACCAAACCACTGGGTTTCGTTTTGCTCTGCATGTGAGGAAGAATATGGATGCAAATGGTTTCCAAGAAGCGAATAGGCTTCCCAAATCTTAGTAAATTGATTATTACTTTAGATAATTAACGCGGAGATAAAATGGTTACAGCAAACAGTGATGATATGACAACAACTGGTTCTGGAGATAAAGACTCTGTTCTAGTTGAGATTAACGGTCTAAAGATGTATTTCCCTGTCACAGCAGGAGTAGTTTTTCAGAGAAAGGTTGCTGATATCAAGGCTGTTGATGATGTGACATTTGATATATATAAGGGCGAGACTCTGGGTCTCGTTGGAGAAAGTGGTTGTGGAAAAACAACTACAGGTAGATGCATATTGCAGTTATACGATATTACTGAAGGTTCTGTTACTTTTGACGGAACTGAAGTGTCGGGAATGAGTAAGAAGCAGATGCGCCAGATGCGGAGGGAGATGCAGATTATTTTCCAGGATCCATATGGGTCACTTAATCCCAGGATGACTTGTGGAGATATTGTCGGTGAGCCACTTCGTATACATAAACTGACTTCTGGGAAAGGTGAATACGCAGATAGAGTATCCGAATTATTGACTACTGTTGGGCTCAGTCCATATATGGCAGATAGGTATCCACATGAATTTAGCGGAGGACAGAGGCAAAGAATAGGTATCGCTAGGGCCTTGGCGGTAAGTCCGAGCTTTATAGTTTGTGACGAACCTGTGTCGGCTTTGGACGTGTCAATACAGGCGCAGGTTATTAACCTTCTTGAAGATCTACAAGAAGAGTTAGATCTCACTTACCTATTCATAGCTCATGACTTATCGGTGGTTAAACACATAAGCGATAGGATTGCTGTGATGTATTTGGGTCATATCGTGGAGATAGCTGAAAGGAATGAACTGTATGAAAACCCAGTTCATCCATATACCAAAGCATTGTTATCTGCTGTTCCCGTTCCAGATCCACTGATAGAGGCTGATAGGGAGAGGATTGTACTTCGAGGTGGAGTACCGAGCCCGATGTCACCTCCGTCTGCTTGCAGCTATGATCCATTGTGCCCTACTCCAGATCCAGCCTGTGACGCTAATGAGTTAGAAATGAGAGAAGTGTCTCCTGGTCATTTGGTTGCACACTGCGCTCACTGCGTGGAAACGTATGGATGTTATTGGTTCCCCAGAGAGGGATAAGGGTTAACTTATCCCGTCGGGAGTGGTTCTGATTCTGTCTTGAGAACATGAAGTAACTGAATTTGC
>CAZCOH010000020.1:0-19314 GCA_964500645.1 uncultured Dehalococcoidia bacterium | reverse complement strand
TAGTCGATTTGTCTAACTCAAAAACATTTTTTGGAGAACGAAATATGTCGCAGAAAACGAAAAAAGTTTTGATCACCGGCGCGACAGGTTACGTCGCTGACCAAATGTTGGCGTCTATGAAAGACCGTTATGAGACCGTCTTGGTGGATACTAGAGATGTGAACAGGCGAGGTGAGCCAGTAGACGGAGTTCATATTGTTGATCTGATTAATCCTGATAGAGAAAAATATATTCACTTGTTTGAAGGTGTTGGGGCTGTAATCCATTTAGCATACAAAGGAAGAACAGGTGATCCTTTAGACCAATTTCAGGATGAGAAACAAAATGTTGAAATGGCCTATAACGTTTTTCGGACCGCCTATGACACTGGAGTTGACCGAGTTGTGATGGCTAGTTCTAATCACGCTGCCGATTGGTATGAGCATGCATTGTTGCATAGAGGAGCCATGGATATTGTGGATCCATATGCCCTGCCACTTTCGGATAATTTCTATGGTTGGGCTAAAGCTACTTATGAACATATGGGATTTCTTTTTGCGAGTGGGGGTATGGGAGAAGGTGGTGATGGGGCATCTGGCAGTGCAGCCACAGGAAATCTATTAGGTGGGAATCTGCAAACTAGTAGGAAAATGGGTGTTGTGATGGTAAGAATTGGGGCTCCAAGGGACTTAAGCACCGATATTTATCGTGGTAAACCTTCAGCATTTAAAAGAGATCTTGGGGCATATATAAGCCCTAGGGACATTACACAGTTGTTTCAAAAGAGCATTGATGTGGCAAATATTGAAAATGAATATGGAGTGCCATGGCAAGTTGTATATGGCATAAGTAATAACGCCCGTGCGTTTTGGTCTTTGGCAAACGCTAGACAGATTTTAGGATACAGTCCGGAGGACGATTCAGAGGTCAAGTTTAGATCAGGTGTAGTAGAGATTATTCATGAAGCAGGACGTATAGGTCCAATAGAATAAAAAGTGGAGAAGTATAATTTAGAAAGCCTTATTTCTGAGGTGTCGAGAGATGTATCGATTTATGAAGGTGAAGAGGGGATCAGAAATATCCTCGTTAATATATACAGATTTGGTCCGATTCCTATTCATGAATTATCTGCAAATGTTTCTATTGCGGTACCGGTAGTTTCGGCAGTTAGGCGCGTTCTAGAGAAGATAGGAGTTTGTGAAAGGAGGGGAGGAGTGGTTCTTACCTCGAATGGTAGAGAGATTCTTGAATGTGGGAGTATTACAAGCAGATTACCTAAACTTGTGTCGGGTTATCGAATGGCGGATTGGATTTACCCGTTAGTAGAAAAAATATTGGATATACAAAAGGGCAGGCCTTCACCTGACTTTTCTTTGGATCAGTCACATGTTGAAGCAACGAGCTTAGCCTTAAGAGCGGCATACTTACATGACAACGATTCAGTCGAAGGAAGAAAAATAGCATTTGTGGGTGATGATGATCTGACGAGCTTGGCATTGGGCATCTTTATGTCAGAATTTGGAATAAAAACATCAAAGATAACGTTGTTTGATGTGGATAAAAGGATATTGAAATTCGTAAGGGAAGCGTCCATTGAAATTGGTCTGGACATAGAAACTGTAGAATGCGATTTACGTGGTGGCATTCCTATACATCATAGGGAAAACTATGATGTATTTTTTACAGACCCCCCCTATACAGTGGATGGTTTGCGATTATTTGTAAGCTCAGGAGTTTCTATGCTTATGAGTGGCGTAGGCAGGAAAGCTTTTGTATCGTTTGGTCCCAAGTCTCCAGATCGAATGCTTGAAGGGTTTAGCGCTATTTTGGAAATGGGTCTGGTGGTTCAAGAAATGACGCCACATTTTAATAGATACGTAGGTAACCAAATGAATGCCGGATCCAGTACCATGGTGCGTTGCGTGACCACGAGGGATTCTAAACCATTGAATAATATTGACATAGGCAATATTTATACTGCGGATCAAAAGTAGTCCCAATAGAAAGTAGTAAGAATGTTTTCTGATTTCAGACTGATTTCACCTTCAGATAATGGTTATCTAAAGGATATCTTTGCTTTAGGCGGAAAGGAATCCTGGTGTTATTTCCCACCTTTTCTGAATCTTTATAGTCTTTTGCCTTCGAGACCAGTATATATATATGAGCAGCACTCATTCACAATTATTGCTCAGAAAGTGACAAATAGACGTGAAGAACGTCTGGATCTGCTTATACCTCCAATATCTCTTAATGATAATTCAGTTGACTGGTTAAATGAGGTTATAAATTACCTGACTACACATACTAGACAGTCTGACTTACGGATTTTATGGGTGGATGAGTCAGATCTAGAATTTCTTTCTAAGCGATTCGGGGACTCCCTGAAATATAAGCTTAAAGATAGAGATTATTTCTACGAGCCTCAAAAAATTTTTGATAAGAAAGGTAGAGAATTTAGAGACTTAAGAAAAAAGATAAACAGGGTTAAAAGACTACATCCAGTCTTTAATGAAATTCAATCCCAGGATTTAAAGTCAGCCGAAAACCTACTGAAAGATTGGAGAAAAAACCAAGGAAGGAAAAGAGATTTTCTTTTAGATTGGGGTTATACCATGTCTTCTCTTAAGAGATTTCATGAATTTACTAGATCCGAACTAAGTGGATGGCAGGTTAGCGTATCTGGTTCTCTTAGAGGATTCGCGTTGACTGGGCCTATAACCAATAAGGTCGGATGTTTCTTCGTGGTAAAAACGGACACTCAAATTGATGGATTATCGGAATATTTGAGGTGGAAAGTTTTTTCTGAATTGTTAGATTACTCCTTAGTTAATGATGCAGGTGACCTTGGTTTACCCGGATTGCGTCAACATAAAATGAAAATGAGGCCTTCTAGAATAGACAACGTTTATTCAGTCAATCTGACCCGTAGAGGGTCTTAGAAATATGAATAAACGTTGTCTACCACATTAGCTGAAGTATTTTATCGGCCGTATGTGGAGATGTTTTCCTCTTCTTTTGTAATCATCTCTAATAATGATGGTTGTCCGTTCTCACTGGCTTCCATCGCTCTGGTTAGAGCTGGGCCTATTTGATCTGGTGTATGTACCCTTTCTCCATAAGCTCCGAGGCTCTTTGCCGTATCAGAATAAATACCACCCAATTCGTTGCTCTTCCAGTGTTCTGTTGCGTGTGGGAAATGATCATAGTAGTGAGTCATAACTCCGTTGTTCAATACTACTGTAATTGTTCCTAGTTCTGATCTTGCTGCGGTTTCCAGATCTAATCCTGACATTCCAAATGCAGCGTCTCCCATGACGTTAATGACTGTTTTTGTCGGTTCTGCGAGTTTCGCCCCAAGAGCGAGTCCTAAACCGTATCCCAGCTGAGTAGATTTGCCCCAGCCTATGTATGAACGAGGTTTCAAGGCTGGCCAAAAAGGCACTAGTTGATTTCTTGGGTATCCTGAATCGTGAGTTACTATAGAATTTGCAGGATCGACAGTTTTCATCATCTCGTTGAAGACCCTATATGGGCTCATGGGGGTTTCGTCGGAATTTAGCCGAGGTCCCCATTCTTTCATAAACTCTTCCTTTATCTTTGCTATTTCTGCCTTGACACCGTGAACGTCTCCACGTCCGTGTTCTCCTACTTGTGACTTGGTCTCCTCAATCAATTGCTGCAGGACAAGTTTAGCGTCTCCTACTGCTCCATACTGAACTCTGTTGTCCCTGTTTAGATCATCAGCGGTGTTAGTAACTTGTGCTTTGGTTACATTTTCTGGCATAGCAGCGGTAAATGTATTTATTGCGAAGCTAGTGCCTATACCCAGTATGAAGTCCGTAGTCTGTAAGAACCTGTCAACCATTAGGGTTCCAGTATTACCACCTGTTCCCAGGGCTAATTCGTGATCTTCAGGGAAAGCGCTTTTACCAGCCAAACTCGTCATTACAGGCACATTCACCAATTCAGCAAATTCTATCAACTCATCCCATGCTTCTGCGTATAGTGCGCCCTGCCCCGCAACTATCATAGGTTTATTTGCCTTTAATAATGCGCTCACGATATCCCTAACATCTTCGGCCACTGCTAGAGACTTATATGTTTTAACTGGTTCATAGCTTTCAATATCTGCTGGGACTTCAGCACTTCCCACGTCTCCTGGTAGTTCCAATAGAACAGGGCCTGGACGTCCGTGGCGTAATTGTGTGAAAGCCCGGCTAACCATTTCGGGAATTCTTTCTACGGTAGTAATTCTGCCAGCCCATTTGGTTATGTGCTGATAATTAGGTACTGAATCAAAACCCGGGTGGACACCAACTCTTTTATTACTGGAACCTCCAGGAATAACTAAAATTGGAACATTATCTGCGTAAGCTTGTGCTACACCGCCAAATGCATTTTCGGCACCGGGGCCACTTTGCATAGTAAAAACGCCAATTTTATTTCCGTTATTAATTCGGCTGTAGGCATCTGCCATATTAACTCCGGCTCTTTCCTGTCGACACATAACTGGACGTATACCCTCTTTTGAGCACGCGTTTATCAATGGCTGAGCCGGGAAACAAGAAATCCAGTCAACACCTTCTTTTTTCAGAAGACTTGCTATTAATTCGTCACCATTCATTATTATTCTCCTCGCAATCTAAATTTCATATCTAATAATTTTCTGTTTGATGGTTATTTAATTTGATGACCGAGGGCATACTCTATTGGGTAGAAACGGTAGTGGTCAAGGAATGTATGTTTTTAAATAGCAATTTGCGCCATTTTTATCCTTTATTTAAAGGACGCTTTCTGCTGCGTTACTGCCGGCTATTCTGCCAAATACAGCGCCAGCCATTAATCCTGCTCCACCTGGATAGTTGTTGTAGAAAATACCGCCAGTTAGTTCCCCTGCTGCATATAATCCAGGTATTGGGAGATCTGAAGTGTCTCTCACTTGGCACTGTTTATCTATTTTTAGACCGCCAAATGTGAAGGTTATTCCACATGTAACTGCGTAGCCTAGATATGGAGGCGTATCTAGTTTCTGTGCCCAGTTGGATTTAGGTGGGTTAATGCCTATGGTATGTTTCCCATCCAATTCTGTCGGGTTAAAGTCTCCGTCTACTACGGAGGCATTGTAAGTTTCCACTGTTTTAGAAAGTCCTTCTTCATCAACACCTAGGTTGTTAGCAAGTTGCTCTATAGTATTTGCTTCAACCGATGTAACTTGTTGAATGAAGTATTCATCTCTTAGAAGATGTTTAGTCTTCTGATCGAAAATCTGAAATGCTGCTCTTTGTGGTTGTTTTAGTATTTCTCTACCGTACTTTGCATAAGTGTAATTTCTGAAGTCAGCTCCTTCATCTACAAACCGATTTCCATCTAAATTGACTATAAGACCAAAGGGATAGGAATGTTTTTGGAAAAGATCAGCCACATTGCGGTCTCCATATGCAGGTGCGTTGAGGTCCCATGCTACAGCATGGCATCCACTCCAGTGGCCATGCGATTGTGCACCGATATCCATCGCCATGTTGATACCGTCTCCTGTGTTGAATTGAGTACCACGAACTTTGGCCAGTTCCCATCCGGGGCCAAGATATCTGGTTCTCATCTCTGAGCTTGCTTCAAACCCCCCACAGGCCAACACAACTGATTTACAAGGCACTATTTCGTATCCACTGGGACCTTTGATTCTTATTCCATTTATTCTCCCTGTGTGATCAGTTTCTAAGGAATTCGCGGTTGTACTATATCTAATTGCTATATCATTCTGACCGCAAAGTTCAAATAATCGATCAGAAAGTCCTTTTCCACCTCCCACGGCCTCCACTATGAGCCCTCCCCAAAATCTTATTTTCCCGTCGTGTTCAAATGCTTGCCGTCCGTATGCAAGAATCCAGGGAACTCCTTGTTTTCTCATCCAATCCATCGTTGGGTAGGATTCTGATACCAATGTCTGAACAAGATCTGGGTCAGATAAGCCCTCACATATTCTCATGACATCTGAGTAATATTCTGAATTGTTGTACGAGCCGACATCTATTTTATTTACTTCTTCTTCTCCCATCTCAGGTAAAAGATTAGTGATGTCATCTATGCCTTGATAACTGAATCTAAATAACCCTCCAGTGAAATACGAATTCCCTCCTCTAAGATGTTCAGGAGCCTTCTCAATAACAAGAACTTTAGCTCCTTTTTCTGATGCAGAGAGCGCTGCATTCAATGCAGCGCTGCCGGCACCGACAACGACTACATCAAAAGTGTTTTGCTCGGTCATATTTACTCACCATATATGAAAGGATAGATAGTATGCATTTAAATTCTAATAGCTATTGGACGGTCAGGTTTCAGTTTAACACTGGCCCATCACCTGAATATCCAAAGAAGATTCTAAATTAAATAGAGATTAGAAAAAACTACACATTGTTAGTGACAAGTGGACATTATAAATAAATTATTTATCCCTTTGGGATTTATCCAAGATTGACCAAGCGGACAAATCGTAAGTATACTTTGAGTTTGATTATAAAGAGTGTGTGGATTTACACGTGTAAATGTGCTTTTTAATGTAGCTAATTTGTTAAAAACCTCCAGTGGAAAAAAACAACTGGATAGCGTAAATGAAAAGTTTGGCTCGTTTCTTTATCCTGCCACCGGGTCAGTTGTGGGCACGGTTCTGATGATGAGGACTGATGTGGGTGTTTGGGTTAGTGCTAAATTGAAAGCATCAATAAATCTGCAATGTGTCAGGTGTCTTGAAGAATTTGACGAGATTATTCCTCTGGATATTGAAGAAGAATATGTTCCATACATAGATTTGATGTCGAAAAAAATCATCGACATTGAGGAAAGCGAGGGCTCTTACCGAATTGGTAATGATAACCTTATCAATTTAAATCGTGCTGTTTTGGAGTATAGCGAGCTTTCATCCCCATTAAATCCAAAATGTAAAGAAGAATGCATGGGTATATGTGTAGAATGTGGTCTTAACAAAAATGATAATAAATGTGAGTGCGAGTTTGACATTAGGGACCCACGTTGGGCCCCCCTTAGCAAACTGGTGAAGGCTTTAGAATAGATAATTAGGGAGTTAGACATGCCACCATTGCCAAAAAAGAAACATTCGAGTAAAAGAAAAGGCGGAAGGAATGCTCACAGAGGTATAAAGCCCGCCTCACTATCCACCTGTCCACAATGCCATACACCTAGAATGCCTCACCGGGCCTGTTCAATTTGTGGTAATTACAATGGTAGAGAAGTTATAGAGACCAAACAAGAGACCCTGTAGTCTGGAGCTGACCGGGATTTGAACCAGATAATGACATATAGGTGCGAGATATGACGTTAAATTTTGATGAAGGTACTAACACAGCCTTTTTGTTTCCGGGTCAGGGTGCACAAGCTGTTGGTATGGGACTTGAATTATATGAGAGTTCAAAAGCAGCTAAGGACGTTTTTGAGCAAGTAGACGATGCGTTGGGAAGGCCTCTATCAAAGATACTTTTTGAGGGTCCGGAAGATGAGTTGAGAGAGACTATAAATGCCCAGCCAGGGATAATGGCTGTCAGCTTGGCATGCTTGCAAGCCATAAAAGAAGCCGTAGGGGAAGATAATGTCGCCCCGCCTTTGTTTATGGCGGGACATAGCCTAGGGGAATATACAGCTCTTGCCGCTGCAGGCGTAATGAGTATAAAAGATACTGCGCTCCTAGTTCAGAAAAGGGGCGCATTGATGCAGGAGGCCTGTGATGCCAATCCGGGCACCATGGCGGCTATCTTAGGTATGGATGAGGTTACATTAAAAGATATTGCTGTTGAGTCTGGGGTATTTATTTCTAATATCAACACGCAAGAGCAAATTGTTATAAGTGGTGAAAAAGAGGCTGTAGGTGTGGCAATGAATATGGCCTCAGATCAGGGTGCAAAGAAAGTCATTCCATTGAATGTAGGTGGGGCGTTTCATTCTGGCCTCATGGAGCCTGCAAAATCCGGACTGATAGATGCCGTAAATCAAGTTGATTTTGAAATTTCCAACGTTCCGATCGTGGCAAATTGTAGCGGAGAACCTGTGACCAAGCCTGATGAAATTCGGGATGAGCTAATCACTCAAATCTCTGCATGTGTTCAATGGAAGAAATCTGTGGACTTTATGATTAAATCAGGTGTGACGGATTTTGTTGAAATAGGTCCGGGAAGAGCTCTAAGCGGTATGGTGAGACGTATCGATAGAAGCGTCAACACATTTAATTTATCTGATCTGGATGCTGTAAAAAACTTAAAATCTAGTTAATTTTGAATCGACAAAATTGATCTTTTCAAAGAGTCTTAATTACGAGGGTACATGGTTCGCTCCGGCTCAATAACTTCTAGACGAGAATCCAGAGTACTCGTACTTCAGTCTCTGTGTGAGGCTGATATTGTTCCGCACGAAGTTATGGATGTTTTAGCTAGACTGGTTGAGGAAAATCATATACTAGAAGATGTTGAACAGTTTTCATCTGACCTAGTGTCAAATGTACTTGTAAATCGTGTCGAACTGGATAATATAATCACGTCCTATGCGTCAGACTGGCCATTAGAACAAATGGCTTTAGTGGATAGGAACTTGCTCAGGATGAGCTTAGCTGAGATATTATGGGGTGGTGAAGCACCTCAGGCCGCAGTGATAAACGAGGCAATAGAATTGGCTAAGGGGTTTGGATCTGAAAGATCACCAGGGTTCGTAAACGGTGTTTTAGGAGCGTTTCTTGAGTCCAGAACAGGGAATTAAAAAGAGAAAGTAATATTGGAGGCAATTAAATGGCACTACTTGAAAGAGTTCAGCAGGTTGTGGCAGAAAAGTTAAGCGTTGACGAGGAAGAAGTTGTTCCTGACGCTTCGTTTACAGAAGATCTCAACGCAGACTCTCTCGACTTGGTCGAATTGATCATGGCATTTGAAGAAGAATTCAGCTCGGATGATGTTGAAATAGAAATTTCCGATGAAGATGCGGAAGGAATAACAACAGTCCAGGCAGCTATAGACTACCTCCGGGAAAATGGTGTGGATGACTAATCAATCCCACTGGTGTATATGTAATATATCGATAAGTAGCAGTTTTATTGTGTATCACTAGCATTCTCCCCTGTTTTAAAGGCCTATAGCACGTTAAATTAGCCCTTGTAGGGCGGTCTCTGGTACATGCGGCTTCTATGGAAGTATAATCCCGCCTAAATAAGTCTATGAACCGTACGGTATGTATAGGGGGATGTAGTCAATGAAGGCAGCTGTTTATCAAGGGAATCAGAGTATTGTGCTGGAGGATTTTCCCATTCCAGATCCTGGACCCAATGAGATTTTAGTGAGAATTCAATACAGTGCTATTTGTGGTACTGATGTTCACGCATTCCTTTATGATATTGCTCCACCTGGATCAGTACTTGGTCACGAGTTTAGCGGAGTTGTTGAAAAAATCGGCTCATCGGTAAAAACGTGGAATCAAGGAGATAGGGTGATAGGCGGCGGCGGTACTCCACCACCTGGTCTGGAGGCACCCCTTCGTAGGCAAGATCAATATAATTACAGGACTGAAGGGTTTACCAGTACCCGAAAAAGAGGTTACTCCGAATTTACTGTTTTGAATGATTGGGAACCCTTGAAAATTCCTGAAAATGTCACTGATTTGCAGGCTTGTCTTACAGAGCCCTGTGCTGTTGTAGTTCGAGCTGTGAGACTTTCAAACTTACGTCTTGGAGATACAGCAGTAGTCATTGGGGCGGGCCCAATTGGACTTTTGTGTATGCAGGCAGTAAAAGCTGCTGGTGCTAGAAAAGTGATCGTTGTGGAACCTGTGAAAGCAAGAAGGAATGTTGCATTGCATCTAGGGGCTGATGCGGTAATAGATCCCACCATAGAAGACGTGAACGAAGCCGCCATATTGTTGACTGACGGGTCGGGCCCTCATGTTGTCTTTGAGTGTGCTGCGGCTAAGTCCACTTTAGAAACAGCATTCAGAATTGTCAGAAAAAAAGGCAACGTTATGCTGGTTGCTTTGGCCTGGGATGAGGTTCCTTTGGTTCCTGTTGATTGGGCGGGTAAAGAACTTAGCTTTAACACTACTTTTGGTAGTGAACATTATGATTGGATTACCGCACTTAACCTCATAGAGTCTGGAAAAGTCAGCCTCGATCCATTGATGTCAGATGCTGATATCATTGGGCTAGAAGACATACAGAAAGCCTTTGAGGGTCTTTGTGAGCCATCGACACAGGTTCAGGTGATCATAGACCTAAATGCTAAATGAACCTGGTGCTGTGTAATTAAATGGAATCCAAATAGCTTTGTAGAATTACAGCCGCAGCTGCCGAGTCTATAATACCCTTGTTTTTTTGTATGTATCTTTTACTTCTTGTCGACTCGGATAATTTTTTCTTGGCCTCAATCGTTGACATACGCTCGTCGACAATTTTTATCGGTATTTCAGTTTTCTCTGACAAAGAATCGATGAATTGGACAGTGTGTTGAGCTTGAGTTCCTGTTGATCCTGAAGGTAAGTAAGGCATACCAATTAAAATTAACGAAATTTTTTCTGTGTCTATTAGCTTTAGAGTCAGTTCTATACCGTCGCGTCTTGTTATAGAGTCCTTAGGAGATGCTAGCGTTCCAGTTGGATCACTGACTGCAACGCCTATTCTGACGTTTCCGACGTCTAGAGCTATTATTTTTCCGATCTCGATCATAGCTACTTATCTAGTGATTCAGACAATAAATGGGGAATTACTGCTAATGCCTCATTTAGCTTTGAGGCTTCTTTTCCACCCGCCTGGGACGATTCTGGTCTACCACCACCGCCACCTCCAATTATTTTTGCTGCTTCTTTTGCAAAATTGCCTGCGTGGAGGCCGCGGGTAATCAAATCCGGCGTAATCATAATTATAATGACGGGATTGGACTCGATCACAGATCCCAAAGCTACTACCCCACTTCCTATTTTGTCTTTTAAATAATCTCCCGAGGCTCTGAGTAATTCGGATGAAGATATTGAGGTTTCGGCTGCAATGAGACTAATACCATCAACGATTTGTACTTCAGACAGTAAGGATTTGGCGTCTTCGATTGCCAACTTTCTTTCCAGTATAGAAAGTTGTTGGGTCTTTTCTTCCAACTGCTCGAGAAGGCCCAATACCCTCGTTTCTAATTCTGACGAAGTAGTCTGAAGTGACTGAACGAGTCTCTGTTCTATTGATAATTTTTCCCAAACTACCTTTTCTGCCTCCCTTCCGCTTATAGCTTCTATTCTTCGCATTCCGGCGCCTATACTTGATTCCCCAAGTACATATACCGAACCTACTTCCCCAGTTTTGTCTACGTGGGTACCTCCGCATACCTCAAAGCTAAACCTTCCTCCATTGGCTATTTCTACAAGTCTGACTGTCTCCCCGTATTTGTCACCAAAGAATGCCAACGCCCCGTTTTCTAATGCTCCGGTATAAGTATTTTCCGTTCTTATAATGCTCGCGTTATGTCGGATTTTTTCATTAACCAAAGATTGAATTTGCCACATTTCGTCTTTTGTAACTGCTTTAACATGACTAAAATCGAATCTAAGTCTTTCAGGTGTGACAAGCGAACCTGCTTGCCGAACATGAGGTCCAAGTATTTCTCTTAGAGCTGCATGTAGCATGTGAGTTGCAGTATGGTTTCTTGCAGTATCTTCTCTTTTTATTTTATCCACTATGGTTTCGACCATATCTCCGACACCGATAGTACCTCCTGATACCTGACCAAAGTGAACGATCATACCTGGTATCATTTCCCTAGTGTCTGTTATTTCAATTTCACCATTGGCGCCGATTATTTTTCCGCAATCTCCTACTTGGCCACCACCTTCGGAATAAAATGGAGTCTCTTGCAGTATGATTTCTATTTTTTCTCCCTTTTGGGCCTCTAAACTGGAACTAGATTCATTGACTATACCAACGATGACGGAATTCCCAGTTAATGTCTCATAACCTGTGAAATTTGTGGATCCAACTCCAAGCTCCTCATAAACCCTGATTCTGGCATGGTCCCCATCAAATTGTGAACCTGCTCGTGCCCGTTCCCTTTGAGATTCCATTTCTGTGTTAAAGCCTTCCATGTCAACAGAGATATTATTTTCTTCAGCTATCTCTTGCGTCATTTCTACAGGGAATCCATAAGTGTCCCAAAGTTGAAATACGGTGCTGCCTTCTATCCTGTCGTTGTCACGAGCCATAGCCTCTTCCAGCATCAAATATCCGTTTTCGAAAGCTTGCTGAAAACGTTCTTCCTCTAAGGCAAGAACAGTCAGGACGAAATCTTTATGGCTTACTAATTCTGGATATACTTCGCCCATTCTTTTTATAACTGATTCTGATAAAGACCCTAAAAATGCTCCCTCTATTCCCAGCTTTTTGCCAAGTCTAATGGCCCTTCTTATCACTCTTCTTAAAACATATCCTCTGCCTTCGTTTCCGGGAACCACACCATCTGCAGTTAGAAATGTCGAACTTCTTGAATGCTCGGCGATCGCCCTAATTGCATAATCTGAATCCAGAGAGGCTCCATAAGGAACTGAGGTTAGACTACTGACCTGGTCAACCAGGGATGAAAAGATATCTGTTTCGTACATTGTCTGGACGTCTTGCATGATTAGGGTTGCTCTTTCTAGCCCCATGCCTGTGTCTATGCTAGGAGCGGGCAATGGGTCCCTTGAGCCATCTGGATGGTGATAGTACTGCATAAAAACAAGATTCCAGAGTTCGACATATCTATTGCAAACTTCATTTGTGCTAGTTAGATTCTCACAGTTAGGTTTACAATCAGTGCCTCCGCAGCCATATTGTGCTCCGAAGTCGTAATGTAACTCGCTGCATGGTCCACAAGGACCTTCTTCTCCATGAATCGGAGGTCCCCACCAGTTATCCGAGTCTCCAAACCTATAAATATTGCTGCTATCTATGCCTACATCTTCCCAGAGAATTTGGGATTCATCGTCGGTTTCATGGATAGTTATACCAAACCTATCTATCGGTAATTTTAAGTTTTGAGTGAGGAATTCAAGCGCATAGCTTACGGCGTCTTTTTTGAAGTAGTCTCCAATACTGAAATTTCCTAACATTTCAAACATGGTGTTGTGAGTAGCATCGCCAACTACATCTATATCAGGTGTACGGAAACATTTTTGGGACGATGTAAGTCGTCTGTTGGGGGGATTTTGTTGACCCGAGAAATAAGGTTTAAATTGATTCATTCCCGCAATAGTTAGAAGTAATGTTGGATCGCCTACAGGTATCAGAGAGGCACTTTTAATCCTGAGATGCCCCTTGCTTTCAAAAAAAGATAGGAATTCTTCCCTAATCTGGTCACTAGTCATTGTCACTTTCATTTTAGATAACAGTCTCCACAGATCGGCCAATGATGTTATTTGTTTACCAATGATTTCTAACGGAATTTGTTACCATTTTATCTTATGCACTTTCCGTAAATAGACTATCAGGCTTATTTTTTACCTTTACTTCGAATTTCGCTAATGTGATTTTAAGACATGTAAAGCATCAATAGTGAGGATGATTTATTTGCGTTTGAGTTAAACGTTAGAATTAGCGGATAGCGTGATCTATATCCTAAAACTTGTTGTAATGAAAATAAAGAAAGTAATTTATGTATATTCTGAGGACAATATTCCCGTTGGTTTTATCCTTAGTGGCTGCTTGCTTGCTTTATTTTTATTATGTTTCAACTTCGGCATCTGAATTTTTCGAAAGATGGACGGCCATAATTTCTTTTCTCGTGCTAAGAATGTTGGGATTTGATTTACAAATTCACAACACGATTCTATCTTCCACTGACTTCACAATAAAAATTATTGATGAGTGCACCGCCATTGGACCGATTTTATTATTGATCGGCGCCATAGCTGGATATCCAGCAAGTACAACCAGAAAACTTGTTGGTATTTCCGCCGGGTCATTGATGCTGTTAATCCTTAACCAGGTCAGAATACTTAATTTGGTATGGATTGAGATGCATTATCCAGACTTTTTGGATTTTGCTCATCTGGTTGTATGGCAGGGTATAGTAGTAATGGTTGCAATCGTATTCTGGTTTTCATGGTCTCGCGAACTTGCGATAAAAAAATGAAAAAACGAGATGTCTATGTTACCTAGAAGTATGGCCATTGTTTTTTTGTTTCGTTGCATTACTCTATTGGTTTTAATCGGAATCGTCTTTTTCACCATAATGGAAACTTATAATGACGTTTTGATAAAAATATCAAGGATTTGGACGCCTGACTTCGTGACTTTGAGACATTTCGGTTCTGATATTCAATTAAATTTCAAGGGTTCAAATTCTTCGGAAAGTTTGTATTTGAACAGTTTCACCCTTTATTTCGGGATGATTTTTTCGTTTTCGGTCGTTTTGGCAGCAGTTGGAATCTCCATAATTAATAGAATATTCTCTCTAGCACTAATGTTTTTCATGTCTTTGTTTTTACAGGTTTCAGGTATCGTGTATGTTGCGCATTGTTTGGGTAATAGCCGCGACCCTAACTGGTTTGCCGTGGGATGGGTCTTATTTCCGACATTTATAGTTGCAGTGTGGGCATATTTTTTCTGGTTCAAAAAGGAATTAAACCAATAATGGAATCGAATTTATTCTAGATCTGATACGCAACGAAATCCCAAATTTCCAGTAGAACTGTCAGGTGTGTTTGAACTTCTTGCAGCTATTCGGTACCTATTGCAGTAGGACTCGTGGCATAAGTACGAGCCACCTTTTATAGTTTTTGCTGTTCCGGTCGTAGGTCCAATGGGGTTGATGGCAACATTATGTTCAGGTTTTTTGGAATGGTGCGTGGGACTGAACCAATCATTTTGCCATTCCCAAACGTTTCCTACCATGTTGTATAAATCATAATTATTGGGCTCGTAGTGGTTGGCTGGTGCTGTACCTGAATATCCGTCAGTTTCTATGTTTTCGGTTGGAAATTCCCCTTCCCAGATATTACATTGGGGAATTCCTGCAGGGGTTAGTTCGTCTCCCCAGGGATACAACTTCTGTTCCAAGGCCCCCCTTGCTGCAAATTCCCATTCAGCTTCAGTCGGTAATCTTTTACCTGACCAATTGCAATATTCCATTGCGTCGTTCCACGACACGTGGGTGACAGGGTGGTTCATGCGCAATTTCACATTTGATGGTGGCCCTTCCGGATGTTTCCAAGAAGATCCGGATATTTTTTTCCACCATGGAGTACCCTGTGGAGACTCATTAGCCGAACTTTTGAGAGACTCAGGCAGAAAAAGGTGGAAAACAAATGACCAACCATATTTTTCGGCTTCCGTTTTGTATTTGGTTTCTCTTATAAATTTCGCGAATTGTGAATTAGTAACTGCTGTTTGATCCATATAGAAAGTATCGACTTGGACTTCTCTAATTGGTCCTTCACCATCGGATGGGAAGCCATGAGGGTAATCCGTCCCCATCAAAAAAGTTCCTCCGCTGATAAGTTTCATCTTTGATTTACTCGATGAGTTTCTGGTTTTTGATGGCAAGTTGACGAGTTGAGTGGTTTCTTTTCTACTGGGGCCGCAGCATGTATTGTCTTGATTTGATTGCATATTTATTTATGTCATTGGTCTTAATTAGCTTGACCAATGGTTAGTTTAAATTCTCATTAGTCTACTAAATTGACACCTATTTGCTTATCTTATAATATTTTTCGGCTGTGATAGGTAGCGATTATATGAGGCAGGAGCTCGTATAATCTTGATATGGGTCCCAGTTGGTGAATGCTTGGGGCCTATTTTTTTTCGGTCTAGGGCAATATAGGTACGCAAAATAAAAACCTCCGTGTAAGGAAAAAATTGCTGGTATGAATACACAACAGAAAAGTCATGTAGAAGGACTCGGGTTTTCCTCAAGTCATTTGTTCAGCCCTTTGGAATTGGTAGATAAATATCCCAGATCGGCTGTGGCCGCAAAAACCGTTGGGGAAGCCAGAAAAACGGTTCAGGCGATCCTAGACGGAGAGGATGATCGACTTTTGTTGATCACAGGGCCTTGCTCAGTTCACGATGAAAAATCGGCTTTAGATTATGCAGAAAAATTGGTTTCTCTAAAAGAAGAATTAGGTGATGCAATTTATCTCATAATGAGGGTTTATTTTGAGAAACCTAGAACTACAGTTGGTTGGAAAGGTGTCAGTAACGATCCCAATTTAAATGAAACATATGATATTCCGACGGGTCTTGAAAGAGGACGACAATTACTTATAAAGATAAATGAGATGGGAATGCCGGCTGCTAGTGAGTTTCTAGACCCGGTAGTTCCCCATTATTATGAAGATCTTGTGTCATGGGTTGCGATAGGAGCCCGAACAACAGAAAGTCAGACTCATAGACAAATGGCTAGCGCTATAGGCATACCGGTTGGATTTAAAAACGGAACAGATGGAAATTTCCAAACTGCTGTAGATGGAATTTTGTCGGCTAGCAAGGAGCATTCATATGTTGGTACTGGACCCGACGGTCACGTTTGTGTTCTAAGGACAGACGGAAACCCCGGTGGGCACCTCGTCCTTCGTGGTGGAAAGGTAGGACCAAACTATGATTCAAAGTCTGTATCAGAGGCTTTTCAGGTACTTTCGGGAGGGGGTCTTCCAGAGAGACTCGTTATTGATTGTAGTCATGGTAATTCCAATAAAGATCATGAAAGGCAACCGATCGTATTTGAGGATGTGATTAACCAACGCGCAGATGGTAATTCTGGCATTGTTGGAATAATGATTGAAAGCAACATAAATCCAGGTAGTCAAAACCTTGGGAATGATCCTAAAGATCTTGTATACGGTGTATCCATTACAGATGCATGTGTTGGGTGGGATAAGACAGAAGAAATGATCCTTTGGGCCGATGGTAAACTAGGTAAATAGTTCCTTTTTTAAAGACTAATTTTCCGGATTGAATCCTAGAAATGATCTCTTGAGTTTCACCAAAGTCTCATCGAGTCTTTGAAAAGTTTTTCTAGATCAATTTCTTCAACTGGACGTGGCGACAATTTTATTACTCTGTGTTGTGGCATTGCTCCTTTGGCTAGTTCTTTCGCGTCAGATTCGTTGTAACCCACTGCACTAAGTCCGTTTGGGATATCAATCTTTTTGATTAACTCTATGATGGTTCCACTTAAAATGTCTCCGGCGTCTTCTGGGGTCGCTCCATCTATATTCGCGCCCATTAATTTTGCAGCTTGAAGATGTCTCTCTGGGTTAAATGGTGCTGTGAATCTGAATACGGCAGGTGCGTTTAAGATGACGGACATGCCGTGAGGAACTATGGGGTGATCATCAGGATAACCGTCTACAATGTTTTCTCGAACCATTCCAGCGACGGGGTAAGACATTCCATGTGGTAGGTGACATCCTGCATTTCCGAATCCTACTCCAGCAAATGTGGCTGCAAGGATCATCTGGCTTCGACTTTCGTAGTCATCAGCATTATGAACTGCTGAAACGATGTTTTGAGAACATATTTCTATAGCTTTTGTCGCCCATATATCACTAATCGGATTTGATCCTTGATATGCGGGACGATCCCCAGGGGTGTAAGGAGCCTCTCTGTTATGAAATGGAATGGCAGTATATGCTTCAAGTCCGTGGCATAGAAGATCTAATCCACTACATGCTTGTACCATCTTTGGCATACTCCATACGTTATCAGGGTCTACTAACCCGACAACGGGTCGCAGATATCTGTGCGCAATGCCAGTTTTTGCCTTCATCTCTAGAAAATCAAAAATTGCAACTCCCGTTGTTTCACTGCCAGTGCCCCCTGTTGTTGGAATAGCGACTAGAGGTTTTAATGGTCCTGGTACAGGGGTGCCTTTTCCTATAGGGGCATTGACATAGTCAAGAAATTTAGCAGGGTATGTTGCGTATAGATTAGCGGCTTTTGCCGTGTCGATCGTTGACCCACCTCCTATGGCTACATATCCGTCATAGTCGCCATCACTGGCGAATAGTATGGCCTCCTTGAAAGACTCATCAGTGGGTTCAACTTTCACTTGATCAAATATTGAGACTTCAAGTCCTTCAGATTGCAATGAATCCAGAGATATTTTTACGACGGGCATCTCCACAAGATTTGGGTCAGTCACGATCAATACATTTTTGCAACCCAAGCGTGCCATTTCGTAACCCACTTCAGAAGTAATACCTGGACCATATTTGATTGAGGATGTATCCATTGTGAAAGCTGTTTCGGTAATGGACTCAAATGATTTATTTTGATTATCGATTTTCATGCTTTCTTGTTGCCTCCGTCAGGGCAGGTTTGATTATTGAGGGAAAAATGGAGGCCTTCCTTTCACATATAGTCCTAATTCTTCGCCACCTATCAAATGTATGTGGGCATGTGGCTGGGATTGCATTCCGTGGGCTCCAAAGTTTGACAAGATACGATATCCATCGGGGCAGTGAGTTTGCCCAATTTTGTTTGCCATAGTACATAAATTGGATACTAATTCTGAATCGGACCATAAATCACTCTGCATCATATGTTTAGTTGGAACTACAAGTAGTTGGACAGGAAACCAACGTAAGTTGTTTTCAAATACAACGAACTCTTTATTTTTATAGTGAAAGACTGCTGGTTCTTCTTCAGCTATTATTTGGCAGAAAATGCAATTCTCTTCAGGCAATGAAAAAATCCTTATTGAACAGAGAGCCTAAAGTCAGAAGCGTCTATATTTAACACTTGGCCAGAACTTGAGTCCTGGATTCGGGAGGCTATGGCACTTCCCTGTTTGGCTTCGTGTGGAAAATCTGTTCTGGTCGTGATTACTGTGGGTAGATTGTAATTCTGCCTATATACGATAATCTGATAAAGTCTTTCTTGAGACCAGGCACTATCGCGTTCTACTCCAAGATCATCAAGTATCAGCATTGGGGAATTTTTAACTGTATTGAAGATAGTATCGGAATTTACGGGACTATCAGGAGAGAATGCTGATCTGAGATGATCCATTAGCTCAGGAACAAACGCAAAAAATATTTTTTGACCTTTATCTTCGTATTCGTTTGCTATAGACACTGCTAAATGAGTTTTTCCACATCCTGAATTTGGGCTATAAAATGTCAGCCAGCCATCAGGATTGTCAGAATAGGCAACAGCTGTTTTAAAAGCATTTCGCAGGCTGGCTTGTGTGGCTTCAGTTGATCCAGGTCTTCCTCTTACATCGAATGTATCAAATTTTATTTCTTTTAAGCCCGATGGTATTTTGCCGAGGGGTTCTACGATACCCGCTGTTTCACTTGATATGGCAGTCGTAGCTAAAACACTGAGATTTGTGT
>CAZCOH010000019.1:0-27715 GCA_964500645.1 uncultured Dehalococcoidia bacterium | reverse complement strand
TAGCCACGTTTTTAGGACTGCAAATAAACGGATTCCCTAATCTTTTCATGATAATGGGGCCACATGCACTTCTAGGAAATAATCCTAGAAGTATTGAATATAACGTGGAATGGATAAGCGACCTTGTTGAATTTATGATGGATAACAAATATACCTTCGCCGAAGCCACTGAAGCCGCCCAAGAAACATGGGCTGAATATGTTCATAAACAAGGAGAAGGATTACTTTCAAACCAAGTCGACTCCTGGATGACAGGTATAAACAGTAACGTAGAAGGCCGCCAAACTCGGATCATTGCGAGATACAGTGGAAGCGCAAAATCTTACAGAGAAAGATGTGAGCAAGTTGTGGAAAATGGGTACAAAGAATTAAACCTGGTGTAATCCTGAGTTAAGGGTTAGGGGAGAGATATATGAGACTAGATAATAAGGTAGCACTTATCACGGGAGCTGCAAGCGGAATTCCTGGCGAACTAATGGGATTTGGTGGAGCTTGTGCCTGGAGGTTCATAGAGGAAGGTGCAAAGGTCATGCTATCTGACATTGATCAAGAGTCTGGATTGAAGACACTCGAGGAATTTAAAAAATTAGAGAAAGACGCTGAATTTTCTTATCTTGATGTTACGAAAGAAGCAAACTGGATCGAAGTTATAGACAAGACCGTAAATGAATATGGCAAAATTGATATTTTGATTAATTGCGCTGGCACTGCATTGACAAAAACCTTGCATGATACAAGTGAATCGGAGTGGGATGCTCAATTAAATGTTCACACCAAGGGGTCTTTCTTTGGAATAAAGCATGTAGTGCCTCATATGAAAAGAAACGGAGGTGGATCTATCGTTAATCTATCATCCATTAATGGCATTATCGGAAGTAGTTCTTCAACGGCCTACCACGTTGCTAAAGGTGGAGTGAGACTACTAACTAAATCGGCTGCTATTCAGTATGCTGAATTTGGAATACGAGTCAATTCGGTCCATCCGGGATATGCGGACACACCCATGACAGACCCGATATTTAAAGACAGTGATTTTGCGGATACAAGACTTAGTAAAGTGCCAATGGGAAGGTTAGGCACTGCCGACGAAATTGCCATGGGAATACTCTACTTAGCGTCAGACGAGTCATCATTCGTCACCGGTTCTGAACTGGTTATAGATGGCGGCATGACCGCACAATAGGCCCTCAACATGGCTAACGAAGTAACCGACTAATGAATGGGTATTCTCATACACGATAAGAATACCCATTCATTATGACTAAGATTTAAAATATCATTTACGACTTTGGGGGCGTGTATGTTAAATCTGAAGCTTTTTTCATTGCCTCAACCCCATCTTCCATAGAGATGAGAGGTATTGTATTGAAATTAGTAACACCACCTCCCGATGCAACAATCATAGAGACTGCGGCGGCAGTTATATTATCGGGAAATTCACATATTAGGACTATGTCATTTTCGCCAAAGGTATAATACGCAGACTCAATTTTCCCACCGGAAGCTTCAAACAAAGGAGCAATCGCTTCAAGCCTATTTTGAGGATTCTTCACCTGAGCTGCCCATGCTTCACTTGTATATGAACCGGTTACCATGTAGTGTGCCATTGATTTCTCCTTAACAATTCAAAAAATAATAATTTATTTAATGTTAAAACTGCTTATATATATATAAATATTACGTTTATATCCTACCTTAAACTGAGATATCAAAGAAAGAATCATCGCTTAAATGCGAAAAAACATTTCGGTGATTTTTAAAAACTATAGGAGCGGAAATGTACGGAACCATATTCAACTTGAAAGTAATCCCCGGGCACGAAGACGATCTAATCAATTCTATGAAATCGACCTCTGCTCCCCCTGGAGCAGTTGCGTTTTTTATAATGAAACCTGACAACGAGGAGAATGATCTTATCGCGGTCGCTGTATTTGAAAGTAAACAAGATTACCTAAACAATGCAAATCGCCCTGAGCAACACGATGCATTTGTAAACATGATGACACATTTGCAAGAAGAACCAACATGGAACGATGGAACATATATAGTCAGCGAACTCAAATAAAAACGCCTCTCCAATATAGATTTAAGGAAAAACTTCAATACCCTTGGCTCTAAGATTTGGCAAATGAATTCTAGTGCTTTGTTGATTAAATGAATCCCCCTCTACATCCAAATACGTTAGTTTTGAGAGGGAATTAATAGGACTTATATCCCTTATATCATTGAATGAAATACCTAACCATTGCAGGCTCGTAATTTTTGATAATGAATCTACATTTGTCACCCTGTTATGACCAATATTCAATGATTCCAATTTCTTGAGCGTGGTAAGGGGCCCCAAGCTACTAATGTAGTTCCTTTCTGCATGAATCCAGACAAGTTCAGTTAGATATGAAAGTGGTGACAAATCAGAAATTTCATTTCCATCGACGTCTAAAGTATGCAAATTCTCCAACCCAGAAATATGTCTTAAATCCTCTATATTATTTTCATTAAAATTAAGAGCCGTAAGGCTGGTCAGGTCACCAATAATTTCCAGATCATCAATATCACAATTCTTCATTCTCAACTTGGTCAGGTTATTTAAAGAGGCAAGACATGAAAAATCTGCAATGCTTGAATCACTTATATCCAAGTGAATAAGATTTTCTACTTGTGCCAAGGCAGACAAAGTTTCAACATTCATATTCTTTAAAGCCAAGTATTTTAATGCATGTAAATTTTGCAATGGAAACAAATCAACATCCCCTAGAAAACACAACGATAGATTAACCAAGTTTGTAAAATGTGTGATTTGTTCTAATTCATCATTAGTGATGTCTACTACGTGTAGAGATGTTATCTTAAGCAAGTCATCTAACTTAAGTGAGGTCTCTTTCTCCAAAGATAGTTCGTTACGTATCGCCTGTACTACGTTATGACTGAGTTTCACTTTATTTTCTATGTAGAGGTCCGAAGTCATTATCTCTCGTATATGATTTTAGAAACTAAGAACAACATAACGTCAATCTATTCGATAGCCGAGACTAGTGCTTAAACTATAATAACTAGAAATCCGTTGATTTTGTAAGTTAATTTTGATGATATGTAATGACAAAAAACTTAAAAGCCATAATCGTTGATAGCCCAGAAAATCTTGAGAAAATACTCTCCCTCCGAAAAGAGGTATTTGTCAAAGAGCAATCTGTACCGATCAATCATGAGCTAGATAATCTGGATACGATGGAAGCTATTGCCACTGGGCGAGTGACTCATGTTGGCATTATTTATCGCGACATAGCTCTTGGCGCAGGAAGGTTAATTCCCCCTTCCAATTCGAAGGAATACCATCACATTGGTCGAATCGCAGTAAAAAAAGATAATCGAAGACATGGTGCAGGAACAATTCTTATGAATATTCTTCATAAAATCGCCAGAGATGATGGAGCTCAAGGAATTACTTTATCAGCACAAGTTTACGTGAGAGAGTTTTATAGAAATCTCGGGTACAAAGAAAGAGGCGAGATTTACGATGAGGTGAATATCCCACACCAGGATATGGATCTAACCTTTTAGTTATAAAGGACGTATTTAGTATATTGGTAAATTCGAGGTAACCATGGAAACATTTGAATCTATACGAACCGTGTTAGCAGTTAGAGAATTTCAACAAAAGGAATTACCCGATGATGTAATTCAAAAAATCATAAACGCGGCGCACCTCACAGGTAGTAGTATGAACGCACAACCATGGCAGTTCATTGTTGTGAAAGAATCAAGCAAACTGGAGGAACTAGGCTCTCTTGTAAAATCAGGCCCCTACATCGCTTCCTCCGCACTTTCTGTTGTGGTGGCTGTTGAAAAGAGTTCGCAATATGGTATATCTGATGGAAGCCGTGCTATTCAATCAATGATTCTTGCAGCATGGGCCGAGGGTGTCGGTTCGAACTGGGCGGGATGGTCCGGCATGTCACATGTAGCTAAATTCGTAGGAATCCCAGATGAATACGATGTAATCGCAGTAATACCATTTGGATATCCAGTCCGTAAGATCGGCTTTGGAAATAAAGTCCGAAAAAGGATCAGCGAAGTAGTTCATAAAGAAGAATTTGGTAATCCTTACACGGAAATTGATATTTAGTAATGCAATGAACAAGCCAGAGGATCTCAACGACTAGACAAACAGCCTTACTAGCAGAGGCCCTCGATTTATAATGTTTATGGTTAGTCGCTTATTGGAATCATCACAGTAGTTTCAACTAAGTGGCCTGCCTCCTCAATAACGGGGGCGTTTTCAGGTGATTGCATAAATTCCTGCATTGCTTGAATAGATTCCACTTCAAATAGGACATGTACCTTTTGAGAATTATCTAATTCTCTCCCGACAAAGATTGTTTCAATCCCAGCTTTTGATCTTTGTGATTCATGAGCATCAAAAACAGATTTCCAGTGTTCATAGCTTTTTTTTATCTCAAAATTACCGACGATCTTCATTTTATACCTCCGATGTCTTTAAGTTATTTCGGCAACATCAATAGCGGTACACATAATCCACACAAATATTAATAAACTATATGACTTGGCAGGGTTAGCTAGGGTGTATTGACATGCACAACTCTGTTATTAGTCCCCTGTACCGAGACTGTAAGGCGATTAACTTGTTCCTTATATTTGTCATATGCAGCATTATTTATTATGTCTGCGCCTGACTCAGTTAAAGCAGCCAAACTATCAAAGGGAACGGAGATTCTAACCATATCTTGATTTCCAGCTATCGGTCTACCAATGGTTGGTTTAACTCCTTTAATATCTTCTTTCCACTCAAGTAGTACTTCTATGAGAGACTGAGCCTCTCCTCTTTTGGCTAACAGGAAATTCCTTCTCAAATATTTTGGACTCCCCTCGGGAGGAAATCCATCTCCTTCTGAGATCATATTCAATACCTGAATAGTAGTAGTTTTGGAGCATAATTCTTCTATAGAACTGGCCTTCTTTTGAAAATCTGATGAGGTAAAAACGTTGTCTTCAATTAACTCCAATTCATCAATATTATTAAGACGTGATGTAGTAACAACATCTTTATTGAAAAGATGAGAACTAGTGGCCGTCGCAGTCACCATACCTATCCTCTCAGTCTCAGACATGCTTTTTCGCATCGCATCAATAACTTCAAAAAATTTACCAGCTTGCGGTACTCTTCTTATCTCCAAAACTAAACTCGACATAAAATTCTCCTCATTTTTATATTCCTTTATGTTTTTTTTAATCTCTGATTATTTCCCATAGATATAAGTCCATTTAAATAGATA
Source organism: uncultured Dehalococcoidia bacterium (assembly GCA_964500645.1). Taxonomy (GTDB): domain Bacteria; phylum Chloroflexota; class Dehalococcoidia; order Lucifugimonadales; family UBA826; genus CAYFIW01. Next base: position 22,424 of record CAZCOH010000019.1, on the reverse strand, counting down.
AGTACGATTAATAGACTTCTAGAGCATGCATGGGAAGTCAAAGATATCTTAAGATTAATACTACTATATACATATATATTTAACATAACTATTTATGTTTTATTATTACCCACTAAACATAATTGACTGGAAAGAACAATATGAGTAAAATAGTTCGCTGTTGAGCATATTACATGCCTGACAAAAAACAATGAACATCATATTTACACATAACTCCAGTTACGATGGTCCGGATCATGGACTGTTGTATGCGTCTGAACTAGGCGCCATATTGCCTAATATGTCCAATGAAAGGTGTTCTTGTATGAGCTGACAGTGGGATCCTCTTTAAATCGGGTCAATTCGTTCAATGATCCCGCTGTACAAACCTCCGCCTGCATATTAAGGGGAGGTTTTTTTTTACCCAAAATGATCCATATAAACATTTATGCAACAAGGAGAAACAAATGGATGTCAACAATGAAAACGCACCAAATACGTTGGATGTCCGAGGTGAAATTTGTCCATACCCAATGATGAGAACCAATCAGGAACTAGACGACACAGTTCCTGCCTTAACTCAGTTGGACGTTTTAACAGATCATCCCCCCGCTCTATCAACGATTCCTCCGGAAGCGATGAAAAGAGGATATGGATGTGAGATAGAAGAGGAAAAGCCCGGTGAATGGAGAATCAAACTTTTTAAAGACTAGATCTAAGAAAAAATATGAGCAATTTTTTAATAAATGAAAGGTGGATTATGACAAATATAGATATAAGAAAGAAGATTTTGTGGATAACAATTTCACTCACGATATTTAGTGCCCTTGTGGGATGCGCCGCACTTGGAATGAATAATGAAGTCTCCCAAGACACCGCACTAGAGAGCCGTGGATATGCATCTACGGATAGACTGGTAACGACCAAATGGGTCGTTGATAATCTGGATAATGACAACGTCAAAATAGTCGACATAAGAAAAGCAGAAGACTATGCAGCCGGACACATACCGGGAGCCCTAAACTATCCTTATGGTGAACTTCAGGTTGAAACTGACGGAGTGAAAGGCATGATCCCTCCTGGAGAGAATATTTCTGCCAAACTGAGTTCCCTTGGTATATCTCCTGAAGATACTATAATCATTTACGATCACGTAAAAAATCTTTGGTCGACCAGATTACTTTGGACATTGGAAGTTTACGGGCATGAAGATGCCAGGATGATGGATGGTTCATGGGGAGTATGGTCAACGCAAGGAAAAACCGTCTCAACTGAATCACCTACAATATCTTCCACAACTTATAAATTTACTAAACCTAAAAATGAATCCCTCATCATAGATATGGCCGCTGTACAGGCCTCAATTGAAGACAGCAGTTCGGTTGTTCTGGACACTAGGAGTGCGGATGAGTATGCAGGGAGAGATGTAAGAGCAAATCGTGGAGGACACATACCTTCATCTATTCACGTAGAATGGGTCCAAAATGTTGATGGAGAAGGTAGGTTTTTACCGGCCTCGGATTTAAAGACCCTATATGCTTCAGCAAACATAAACAGTGACTTGGACATCTACACGTTGTGCCAAACTGCAGTAAGAGCTACACATAGTTGGTTTGTCCTCACTGATTTACTCGGTTATGAGGACGTGTCAGTATATGACGGCTCATGGACGGAATGGGGTAACGACGAAAATACACCCATAGATTCTTAAGTCTCCAAGATCAAGGAAATGGATACGTGTGACGGTTGATCAAATCAGCTGTCACACGTGTCTAGGCTTAAATCCACAATCTTTATATACAGTGTGAGCCTGTAAAGAAATAAAGAGTGCATAAAACAGGTTTCTTACAACAAAAGTAGCCAGGAATATAAGATGCAAAACGTAAAAGAAGAAAACACTCAGTTAGACATTACTCAGCTTTTAAAAGTTGGAAGTCTTTCTTTGATCTTGATCTTTGTACTTGCATTTGCTTTATATACCGACGACCTTGGCTCCCCTATATTCTGGCTAGTGGGTCTAGCATTTGGAATCACAGTCCAAAGGAGCCGGTTTTGCTTCACTTCAGCATTCAGAGACTTATTTTTATTAGGTCAAACGAGGATGATAAAAGGGGTACTTATAGGCCTAGGAATATGTACTCTTGGCTTTGCAATGGTCATGAGCACAGTATCTCCAAATCCAAGCTTTGGCTTACCTCCCGCCGATGCAAATATCTTGCCGGTTGGACTTTCTACGTTGGTTGCTGGCACTTTATTTGGAGTGGGCATGGTGTTAGCCGGAGGCTGTGTCTCTGGTTCGTTATCTAGGATGGGCGAAGGATATGTGGCCTCTTGGATAGCAATTGCCGGAGTCATGACAGGTTTGTTTGTTCTTAATAACACTTGGAACTGGTGGTGGGATAACGTGATTTCTTACGAACCATCTATATGGCTGCCATCGGAAATATCATATACATGGTCCGTAATAGTGACGTTATCAATCCTATCGTTAATTCTGTACATAACTGTGCTATGGGAGAGACGCAAGACCATGGGCTTTGTGATGCCAGAAATCAAAAGGAAACCAGCCCCATTACCCTCTAGCGCTGCGGACGAAGTAATCAGTTATTTAAAATTTCCTTTCAGAAGAGAATGGAGTCCTATAGCTGGTGGCATAGTATTGGGACTTTTGAACTTACTTCTCTTTATTCGTTTCCACCCACTGGGAGTAGTTGGCGAAATATCACGTTGGTCGACAACAATCACTACAGGACTAGGTTTTCCGGAACTTGAGTTGAAAGGTATGGAAGGCCTCGGAGCCTGTGCCCAGATTATGACAGACGGCACGTGGATCACCCATGGCTTATTTTTAAATGTTGGCATAGTTTTAGGGGCCGCTGCGTCCTCTGTATTTTCTGGTGAATTTAAGGTTCGTGTACCCAGATCTCCCGTCAGATATATACAATCTTTAGTCGGCGGAGGGATTATGGGATATGGTGCTGGACTCGGCCTGGGATGCACACTTGGGGCCTTCTTTTCAGCCGTACCATCGCTGGCGCTAAACGGCTGGGTCTATGCAATAGGTCTCACTCTCGGGGCCTTTATAGGTGTGAAAATAATAAAAAGGCTACCATGAAGGATAACTCTTCATTCGTGGATCTATACGGTCTTGACCTACCAACTCAGATGACCTCGATAAATTCTGCATTAGAGAGAGCAACCCAAGGAGCCATCTGCGAAGTGTTAACAGACCAACAGATGATCGCAACCTACATTATCCCTAAGGCGTTAGCTCAAAATGTAAGATGCAAAGTTTCACCAACTGAAGGGGGTTGGAAAATAAATCTTACTCCACGTGAGAGAAAAAATTAACAGAAAAGCACTTGGATTCAACTATTAAAAAAAGACCGGACCACCCATAAGTGACCCGGTCTTTCAATGAAAATCTAACGAAATTCTTTGTCTAAGATTTCTTTACTAGGTCTAGACCAAGAGTTACGGACCAGACAGAGTAGATTAAGTATGAAATAGGTGTCACTATAAAAGTTGTCTCCCATGTAGAAGCATCGAGTATATTAATAAAACCAACAACAACATTTATGACCCCTACCAAAGCAACAACATAAGCGAAAATCTTTAATCCTCCATCTTTATTAGAAGATACCGCTAAAGCTAGAAGCGTGGCTCCAATAGAAAATATAATCCCCATATAAGTTTGTATGGACCCAGCTGCCAGATTCAGTACTGATTCGTAACCTTCATCAACAGTTATACCTTCAAGATTGACCCCTGCGCCTAAAGAAGTGGCAATTAGAATACCCAATATGCCGAAGAAAACGCCACTCAAACCCAACCTATAAAGTGGTTCGTTATTTCCCCCATTCTTAAAGTTATTACCTAAGACCACCAAACCATAAAAGAAAAATACGAGGGAAATACCAGGTAATAAACCTAGAAATCCTTCAAGGGATGATTGTCTAGTAAATTCTGTGAAGTCAGTAGGGTTACCTGATCCGGCATCCCCCAACGCAACGAAAATCACTAAGTACAATAAAGTGGCAAGACCAGGCCCAATTATGAGGCCAATCCCACCGAGTTTATTAGCAGATATATTACCCATGAAACACTCCTTTAAAAATCATTTCAGAAATTTGGTAACTTACTCTTGCACTGATAGATCATCACAATCCACTCTAAGATATGTCTTCAATTAAGTCACTATGATTACAGATATATTTTTCATGAATTTTATATATGTAATATTTCATCTAGTAGAAACAATCACACAATAGGCTCTCACTATTGTTTAAACAGACTTGTGACTTAAAATACATTCAACCCGCACATATATATCTACATTTAAAAGCGAGGACCCTGGTGAATAATCTAAACCAAAAAATGAAAGATTTTTTATCAGAAACCCTGGTGAGTGTATTAGCAACTCTAGATCAAAACGGTTCACCAAGAACTAGAGCTATCTGGCACGACTGGACGGAAAAAGAGGGATTACTGCTTTTCACTTCCAGTAATTCACTCAAGTGGCTCAACATTCTCAATGACAACCGCGTTTCACTTTGCATAGATGATCCAAAACCTCCATATAGACCCTTGGTACTAGATGGAATTGCTGTAAAAATTCCCAACAGCTCATCACTTTTGTTTCCAACCGTACTTAGAATGGCGACTAGATATTATGGGTCAGTGGAGGGAGCAAAATTCGCTGAAGATTACAGATCGCATAATAAACCACTCAATCCGAATATAGAAACCAGCCCAGGAGAAGAGTTGAGTCAATATGTCGAAGAAGATGATGTAGTTTTGTTTACGATAGAAACAACGCGAATTACATCACAGGGTTTATAAGCAACTCAGTTTAGCTTCTCAGATGGGAAATGACACTTAACTGAGTTAAAAGTAGGGCATTACTTCCTCAGAAAACACGTCCAAGGATTTTCTGACATGTTCAATACCAAGGTCTGCGAAATTCAACTTCATCATCAAATTTCTAACTCCGATCTCTTCGAGAAGTCTAATCTGTGAGACAACTTCATCAGGACTGCCGCAAACAAACTCTGAACCAAAATCATCCGTTTCACCAGGAATATCTGATTTTGGCGATGATTGTTCAGGAGAATTATTGTATTTATCCCTAGCTTCTCTAAAATGATTCTGCTCAATAAAATACCGTTCTCTAACAGTCGCAATATCTGGAGTTACATCATTACTGATTGCCAAATTCTTGGATACCCACACTTGATTTAAGAGATACTCTATTTTTTCTTTAGGGGCACCAGAGCTATTTAAAGTTTCTTTATAAATATCCAGACGGTGTTTAATAGATTCATTATCCTGAGCTGCAATCAATATAGGCCTATGAGACTTCGCCATTTCAATAATTGAATTTTCACTTAGGCATGCCCTCAATAGAGGTGGGGTTGGTTTTTGAATCGGTAGTGGCCTCAAAGAAGGAAAAGATAAATTCCAATATTTACCTTTAAAATCTACAGGACCCCCCTTCCAAGCTTCGAATATAATCTGCTCGGCCTCTGCCAAGCTATTAGCAGCTTCATCCATCGAGACACCAAACCCTGTATATTCATACTCGTTAAACGCGGATCCTTTACCGGTCCCCAAGATAACTCTGCCATCTGTTAAATGATCTAGAAGAGCAATTTGTGCAGCCACCCGAACTGGATGATGTAAAGCCATTTCCAGAACCGCGAATCCAATTTTGATGTTTTTTGTTTCTCTAGCAACTGAACCAGCGAACACCATAGGATCTACATATGCCGTCGATCCATCAAAATGGTGCTCTGACAGCCATGCCACTTCGAATCCGACCTTGTCACACAAAACGATCTCTTCAATAGCCTCGTTTATAATCCTCTTATCAGTAATCGGGTCAGGTGAGACAGGAAAAACCCAGTTTCCAAATTTCAATTCTATATCCCCAGTTTCATATGAATACTAAACGACGATTGTACATTCGATCACTTGTTTGAGTCTAACCAATTGGAAAAATAACTAAAATGTTTCTTGAGAAATGACTTGTAGCAAATAAATAATATGAATCAAAGAAATTCGTCAACAAACATACAAAACCCCAAATTTTGGATATTGTTTCTCTTTACGATCTTCTTCTTATTGAGAGTTTTAGTTCATTTCTTCGTCCGCATAATAAGTGTTGAATGGTTCCCACCAGAGTCGGAGTGGCTGTCAGGGGCTCTTCCATATCAATATCTTTTGGCATTCCAAGTACTCATACTTTTCAGTCTATTTAAGGTATGTAGAGACTTCTGGTATAGATCTGGATATTTTTATAAGCCAAATAATTTCCTAACTTATTGGCTTCTACCAATAGGTATAACCTATTTATTAGCAATGGTGTTACGGTACATTCTACGGATGTCGCTCTACTCACCAGAAAGATGGACAGGTGGAAGCATACCCGTATTTTTTCATTGGGTACTTGCGGCAATAGTGATCACTATTGCTATTCACCAAATAAAATCCTCTGGGCAAAACATATTTCAAGCATCCACATTAGGCTGGATAAGACGTCTATCTATGGGTTTAATAATTATCTTTGGTTTCTCCATATGGATGATACATTCACTCCTACCCTCGTATTTAAGCATCTCATACGGCATCGGATCCCCTAAAAATGCCGTCAAAATGGAGAAAAATGTTAAGTTTTTAACCTCAGATGGAATATCTCTAGTTTCCAACATTTACCATCCCATACGTGTTGGAGATGTACCCACAATTTTAGTTCGCGTTCCTTACACGAGAACTTTTTCAAATTCGTACAAAGCTGATCTCGTAGGACGAATTTGGTCTGAACAGGGATACACAGTAGTCTTCCAAGGTGTTAGAGGTCGAGGTGGATCTGGGGGTAATTATTACCCTTTCCTCAATGAAGAAAAAGATGGTATCGAAACACTAGAATGGCTTTCGAAACAAGAATGGTTTGATGGTAGATTAGGAATGTGGGGAGGGTCGTACTTTGGTTATACACAATGGCTTCTTGCTGGAAATTCTGATCCCGGACCATCGGCTATGGGCATACAGATAGCCAGTACTGATTTTTACCAAATGTTCTATCCGGGTGGTGCATTTTCGCTGGAAAGCGCCCTCCATTGGGCATTTACCAGCGGCCCAAAAAAAGATGTTTCCTATGAACTTACCGACATAGAAAAAGCTGTATCTGGCTTCCCATTAATAGATTCAGACAATAGGGTCAAAGGAGAAATTCCGTATTTCAACGATTGGGCCAGCCATCCCAGTGACGACGCATTTTGGAAAAGTAGTAATACTGGAGATAGAATCCCGAAATTGAATGGTCCAATTCACATGATGGCTGGTTGGTATGATGCATTCCTTCCATCTCAATTAAGAGATTTTAGTGAAATAATAAAAACCTCACCGACAAGTTCGTCTGGAAAAACTCGCCTCGTAATAGGTCCATGGGCTCACGCAAGGTCAGTCACTCTTTCGGACGGATACGTTAGCCCAAATTATAGAGTGGCTAGTATCTCACCAAGCATAAAATGGTTCGACGAACACTTAAAAGGAATTCCTACTCAAGAAACGTCTCCAATTAAACTATTTGTGATGGGAAAAAACGAATGGCGAAATGAAAATGAATGGCCATTATCTAGGACCAATTTCACACCCTATTATCTTGAAAGTAGTGAATCAGCCAAGAGTATAGACGGAGATGGAAAACTAATTCTTACTCGTCCCACCTATGTACGGAACACCGACATATACGAATACGATCCAGAAAATCCAGTCCCCTCTTCAGGAGGCTCCATGCTAGGTCCACGATCAGGAGTCGCTCAACAAAATCACATAGAAAAAAGAAACGATGTTTTAGTGTTTTCTAGCGCTATCCTAGAAAATGACATGGAAATCACAGGGCCCATCAAAGCAATTTTATATGTTAGTAGTGACGCATTAGCAACAGATTTCACAGCAAAACTTGTAGACGTATACCCAAATGGCAACGCCTACAACGTCACTGACGGGATCTTGAGGCTACCCTTAGACAGCTTGAAAAAAGAAGGTCCAAACAAAATTTCTATAGAATTATGGCCTACCAGCCAGTTAATTAAAAAAGGTCACAGAATAAGGTTGGAAATATCTAGCAGTAATTATCCAAGATTCGACAGAAACCCTAATACTGGTAATACAATTCATAGTGAGACCCACACAAAAATCGCAACCCAAACTATCTATCATGGTAAATCGTACCCTTCTCACATACTTTTACCTCTAATTGTGGACTAATAAATGACAAATCTATACGTAGTAGGGACACCCATAGGTAATTTGTCCGATATAACAAAACGTGCAATCCAAACATTAAAAACATCACAGCTAATCGCCGCCGAGGACACAAGAGTCACCGGAAAACTCCTCCACGAATTTTCTATAACAACCCGAATGATAAGCTTTAACAAACACAATGCATCCAAAAGAATTCCCATAATTATCGAGGAACTAAAATCGGGAGACGTTTCACTGGTCACAGACGCAGGAACTCCAGGGATCAGTGATCCTGGATTTGAATTAATATCGGCCATATCTAATACAGAGATACATATAGTTCCTATACCTGGGCCATCTGCCATAATTTCCGCCGTTTCGGTGTCACCGTTTAGATCCGATCAATTCTATTTTGCAGGTTTTGCTCCCAGGAAAAAGAAAGAAATCTATTCCATGTTGAACAAAATAGACATGTTAGAAGTTCCGACAGTGATATTTGAATCGCCCAACAGAATTAAATCATTATTTAAATGGCTTTCTGAACGAGATCCGGAAAGGGAAATCGTAGTAATGAGAGAGATGACTAAACTATATGAGGAACGATTTAAGGGAACGATTTCTGAGGCACTTAAACATTTTGATGAGCCTAGAGGAGAGTTCACCATCGTGTTATCCCCAAAACAGATTGATGTAACACAATTGACCGAAGAAGAGATCGTGGAATTTATCGAAAGTTGCCATGCAAAATCTATGAAAACAAAAGATATCTCACGGCAACTCTCTTTAATTACCGGCATGAGTGGACATGAATCCTATAGACTAGTTTTGAACACTCTAAAAGAACGTGGAACTTCCAAATAGAAACCCACTTAACTATGCTAAAATTTCAGTTCTCCATCACAGTAATGATAGATAGGAAATTATAGCCATATGCCTGAAAATATTTTGGTCTGCGCAGCTTGGCCTTATGCTAATGGATCCATACATCTAGGACATGTCGCAGGTTGTTATTTACCCGCAGATATATTTGCAAGGTATCACCGAATAAAGGGCGATAATGTATTAATGGTATCTGGAAGTGATGCCCATGGAACCCCAGTTACAATAAGTGCGGAAACTAAAGGTATACAACCAGAGAATATCGTATCGGTATACCAAAGTGAATTCCTGTCAGATTGGGACAAATTAGGTATTTCATTCGACTTATTCACAAGTACTCATACAGAAAATCACACGAAAATTGCACAGGAAATATTCCTTAAATTATTGGAAGACGGTTATATCTATAAAGATACTATGTCTCAACCATTTTGTGAGGCTCATAGCCGATTCCTTGCCGACCGCTACGTAGAGGGCACATGCCCACATTGCAATTTCAGCGGTGCAAGAGGGGATCAATGTGATGGATGCGGGAATACTTTAGACCCTAAGGATTTGATAGATATCAAACATCGCGATTGTGAAACGAGGCCTATTTTCAGAGATACTGAACACTTCTTCTTAAAACTAACGGCATTCGAATCAGATTTATTGAAATGGGTGAATACCCAGACACACTGGAAGCCTAATGTCAAAAATTTCACAACCGGATTTTTGGAAGGGGGATTGAAGGATCGCCCGATAACCAGGGATATATCATGGGGTGTTCCTGTACCTCTAGACGGATATGAATCCAAAAGAATATATGTCTGGTTTGAAGCCGTAATTGGTTACTTATCAGCCTCAGTAGAGTGGGCATCAAATACCACGGATCCCGACAAATGGCATACATTTTGGAAAGATGATTCCAAAAGCTATTACTTCATGGGCAAGGACAATATTCCATTCCATAGTGTTATATGGCCAGCCATGATAATGGGATACGAAAATATCAATCTCCCGTTCGACATCCCTGCTAACGAATATGTAAACATGGAATCCCAGAAGATTTCCACAAGCCGAAATTGGGTCATCAACCTGAAAGATGCAACGGATAAATATGATCCCGACTCATTAAGATTTACTCTTTCTTCTATCATGCCAGAAACCAGCGATTCTAATTTTACATGGAGTGAATTTGTCAGACGCAATAATGATGAATTAGTGGCTACATTTGGCAACCTGGTAAACAGAGTTTTATCAATGATTGATAGAAACTTCGATGGGAATATTCCATCTCCAACTAGCCTCGGGCCCACTGAACAAAAATTATTTGAAGACGCTCAAATAGCGATGGGGAAAGTTTCTAAATCTATAGAATCTTGTAAATTTAGAGAGGGTCTTGGACACGCAATGTCATTGGCTCAACTTACTAATCGCTATCTCGACGACAAAGCTCCCTGGGCTGAAGTTAAGGTAAGCAAAGAATCGGCTGGAACAACTTTATATACTGCAATAAATATAATTAACTGCTTAAAGATTCTATTCCATCCATACCTCCCTTTCAGCACAAGTAAATTACACAACATGCTGGGTAATACAAATCACCCAGAACAAATAAAATGGGACTGGAATAGCGACGACCTTCAACCAGGAACAAAGTTGGGAGTTGTAGAACGTCTATTTACTAAGCTGGATGATAGCGTTGTTGATGAAGAGGAAGCAATACTCGGAAAGAGATCCTCATAGAGATGGACTTACAATCGATTCTTGACCCTGTATCTGCCGATCTTGAGTTAGTGGAGCAAAAACTAAAAGAATTCTCTAAAAGTTCAGACTTACCTTTGCTTGACGAACTAGTTCAACATGTTTTTAACACCAAAGGAAAAAGAGCAAGACCAGCTCTGACTCTTATGACTGCGGGATTTTACGATGAGAATAAAGATTTGGTCATCACGATGGCTACAGCCGTCGAAATGCTGCACATAGCAACTTTAATCCATGACGACACAGTCGATGAAGCCAAAACGAGACGTGGCCAAGTCACCATAAGCAGTGGCTGGGATCAACACACAGCTGTAATGGTTGGGGATTACGTATTTGCTGCCTCCGCTACCTTTGTATGCGATACGGGTAATATACGTGTAATAAAGCGGTTTTCAGAAACAATAATGGAACTCTCCAGGGGCCAGTTACAAGAAACTTCGTATAGTTACAATCCAAACGTCACAAAGAAAGAATATCTCGATAGAATATATTACAAGACTGCTTCATTATTCAGCACCTCCGGAGAATCCGGAGCGGTCTTAAGTGGAGCCCCTGAATCTGCTGTAGCCAATTTGAAAAAATACAGCTTGAACATAGGATTAGCTTTCCAAATAATTGATGACATACTTGATTACCAAGGAAACGAATTATCAATTGGTAAACCAGTTGGCAACGACCTAAGAAATGGAATCTTAACCCTACCAACAATATATGCTATGGATGATCCTAAAATATATTCAGCAGTAAATTCATTATTTAAATCAAAAGACGAGTGTAATAATTATGCTGTGTTAACTAATTTGGTTAAAAATTCTAACGGAATAGAGAGATCATTTTCATATGCTCATAAACTTGTTCAACAAGCAAGAAATTCCTTAACTAAACTACCAAACAACCCACATAAGCAATCTTTGGAAGAATTGTCTGAATTTATGATTTCAAGATTAAAATAACCAATTCTTAGAAACTACCGGACAAAATTTCACCCCTACGAAGAACCAATTTTATATGGCCCCCACCCGAATCATTTATATCATGATTAAATGGGTCATGAGTCATAACAACCATGTCAGCTTCGTAACCACTTCGGATCCATCCTTTTCTGCCGGACAGTCCGCTGATGTTTGCATTAACAGACGTTAGTGCCCTCATGGAATCGAATTTACCCACATGCTCTACTTTGTTTAAAACTGCGCCCTGGGAAGTTACACGAGTATAAGCTACATTAACAGACTCCAAAGGATTAGGAATCGTGACTGGTGAATCTGAAGAATATCCAACATGAATTCCTGCATTCACCATCGAGCCGATCCTGTGCAAGTACTTTATGCTACATGAAGGTGTCTCTCGAATGTATCGGTCGCCGTGATGCAGAATAAAGCCTGGTTGTACTGAGGCAGATACATAGGTTTTACGCAATTTATCGATGGCTTCATCTTCAAGTTCTGAAACATGTTCCAAACGATCACCAGGAAACGGATATTTGCTCAATATATCAACTGCCATATTGACTGCATCTCTTTCAACCGCGTGAATAGCAACAGGATAACCTTGTGTATGACAATATTTAATAATTTTATCGAGTTCAATTAAATTTGGATGTAAGTGTCCCGAAGACGCAGTGATCTCTATCTTGACATGACCAACTTGAACACCACGATGCATTTCTCCAAATTTCACTTTATTCCCTACAAATTCTTTTATAGATCCCACCCCTACCATAAACACTACGTCCACCGTAACTTCACCGGATTGAATCCAATCTTGCATCTTTAAAAACCGACCCCAATTATTTCTAGGAGAGCAATCCACAACCGAGGTTATACCTCTACTAACTAACAATCCGTTAAACCGTACAACTGCATCCATCATTGCTTTCTGAGGAATACTGGCAATACGGCCAGATAAAATATTTTGGCCCTCATAAATAACTCCAGTTAAAGATCCATCATTAAGAGATCTTTGAAACGTAACGCCAGAGGGTTCTAAAGAATTATTTCCTATTCCTAATTGTTCTAATGCAACACTATTAAGAAGATATCCATGACCTGATGTAAAATGGAGGACAATCGGTATATTCGGCAATACTTTATCCACAGATGCCCGATTTAATACGTTTTGTATTTCAGGATTACTTTCATCAAGAAAATAACCCATAACCCAGGATGACAATTCAGGGCGTCGAGACGTAGAAATTTTTTTCAGTTTAGAGAGAAATCCAGCTGAACCTTGGTCACCAACTTCTGAAAAATCATAGCCAAGACTAGATATAGATGATCTTAATAAATGTATATGGGAATCTATAAATCCTGGAACCACATATAAATTGGAAGCATCTATTCGAGTTCCATACTGATAAATATTTTCATATAAATCGTTAGTAGGACCAATCCACAGAAATTTTTCCCCTTTAATTAATATGCTATGGTCGGTCTTTATAGACCCCCCATCGAACAAGGTGACGTGATCAAACCTGATATCGACGTACATTTATTAGATATTAAATCATTTCAAGGTTAATCTACTATTGAATAACAGACCGGGAACTTGATTCTATTCTTCTAACCACAATTTTTGAACGGTCCATCATTGAGGGGATTTTTGGACCGATTTCATTTTTCCATTCATCACTCTCATAGACAGCTTCATACAACTTTTCCCGCTCAGATTCATCTTCAAATCGACGAATCCATATATACAAATCATCTTCCTCCTGGCCTACAAAGCTACCTAAAATCACCATACCCTTGGATACTTGAAATGGAATGATGGTGTCCTCCATAAAGCGCACCCAGTTCTCACGTTCACCAGGCATGGTCCTATATTCTCTTAATTCGAAAAACATTTTGTAATCTCCTTATTTAATACTTAGTGAGCAGATTGACCGGCAAAGTACACCAGTATGCTTGCGATAACATACAAGGATATTAATAGAAAAGACTCCTTGCTGACCACCCTAACTTTTGACACCGTAGATTTACTGACTAACGGAACCACTACCACCATAGTCATAAGGACAGCAGTCAAGGCTGTTAGAGCATGTACATTAGAAGCCACTGTCCAAATAGGACCATCTAAAAATGCCACGTCATCCAAAAACAAAACAAATCCCATATTAAATAAGTTACTTCCTAAAAGATTTGTAATAGCCAGTTCTGGGGCCATTAGCCTCAGAGCCGCTATGGATGCAGCCAATTCTGGCAATGAAGTGCTTAGGGCCAAAAACTGAGTGCCAACGAAACTTCGCTCCCAGCCCATCTGCTCCGAAAGACCCTCACCTGTGTAAGCTAACCTGACCGCTGCAACAACTACAACGATTGCAGATATTCCGTAAATGAAGAATGCTTTGGTTAAGCTATTATCAGTATAGTCTTGTTCAGATTCAACAGAATCAGATTTCTGTTCTTCTTTGTAAATTGCAAATAACGCGACAACAAAAACAATCCCTAACAGTATTGAAATTGGGCTAATGGGTAGATTTGGTGTTAAGTCCATACTTGAGTGAATTAGAATTCCAGCTCCTGCTATCAAAATAACTATGGCCCCGAGTACGCCAACAAGAGCAACGCTGCTACCCAAAGTTGCCAGTATTGAACCCTTCCTCCAAAGTAAATCAAGTATTCCGATTATTAGCAGATTGAATATATTACTTCCAAAAGCATCACCGGCCGCTAGATCGGCTCCACTATTACCTCCGATCACAGCAACAGAACTAATTCCGGTCCCTAACTCAGGTAATGAGGTCGCAGTTGCCAGAAGTACAACACCAACAAATGATCTTCCAAGCCCTGTTTTAAATGCTATAACATCGGCGGATTTAGTTAATTGAGTAGCAGCCACCAATATGATCGCAGCCAAAATTGCAAGCTGAGTCCATAGTAGAGGCAATGATGACAAATCCATTAAGGAATCTCCAACTTATAAAAGACTAAAACGCATGGCACCGGTGGGCACGAAGTCAAATTATACATATAGACTCAGAAATAGCTTTACTATTTCAATTGGAGTTGACGATTAAAAGATCCGTCCTTTCTCTCCACTTTTTTAAAAATCTTCCATAATTTTTTCGGCTAAGTTCATCTCTTTCCTGTTCTGACAAAGATGTCCATCCTCTATGCTCATGTAACGTCAATGGAAGAGAATTATCCGCCATAATTAAAAAACCACTATCTTTGAACTGAAAACTAAAATCCAAGTCCAAATTTCTGTAAAATCTAAAAGATTCTCTCATCAATCCAACTCGATTAATATTTTTTCGAAAAAAAGACAAGCAATAACCCTGCATTGCATCCATATAACCAGACTCCCCTTCACCATCATGAAAATGAAGAAAAGTTTCTGTCCTTAATCCTGCATAACCAGCGATACCTACATTATCCAGCTTCAGCATATTAGCTAAGGAAGGTAAGAATTCACCATTCACCTCCACGCTAGGGTCCATTAATACAAATATTTTCCCCAGAGCGGATTTAAATAACACGTTCTTGGCTGCACCGTCTCCTAATGAATGGTCTGCATGAATCAATTTAACATTTTCAGTAGATTCTTTTAAGCCTTCCAAAAAATACCCTATTCTCTCATCATTTCCATTGTCTAAAATAATGATTTCCTTCGATAATGATAAAGAGTATTCACTTATACTCCTTACGCAACGTTCTACATCTTGTTCAAATCCGTTAGCAATAATCCCAATAGAAAATTCAACCTGATTGGGCGAATCAAGTTTGGACACTATGTCTGCAGAAGAAGAGATAGTTGGCCATTTTTCTTCTCTCAATTCCGATCGGTTTTTTAGTCTTACAGTTGAGTTCGATTCATAATCTTCTACGAGATATCCTTCTTCATTTATTTGAGAACGTAATTTATCTGCGTTTACGAAGTCACCGTTTGACCTCATTGAGGATCTGTTCTCCAACATACTCATAATATCCGGTGACACCTCATACATGTCATCGACGTCGCTAAAAGATAAGCCTAAAATTTCATCTATTTTACCTAGGACTATGTATTTGGAAGAGTCTGACATCTCAGAAGCGAGCAGCTTCCAAGCTAATACAAGACCGGCTGGGAGGTCCAAATCATCCTCACCTGCACAGTAGAAAGATTTAATCCAAGTATTTTCTTCCGGGACACTTCTGTCTCCTTCCTTAAAACTTCTTGCCCAAAATACAAACAATCTACGCAACTTGTTAAGTGCATTTTCGGCGGCCTTTAGAGAGGAAAATGTGAAATTTAGTCTCGTACTATATCTGGCGGTCATACACAAATAGCGAAAAGATAACGGATCAATTCCTCTTTGTTCCAGGTCACCCACTATAAAAGCATTGCCAGAAGATTTGGACATCTTCACTCCGTCTGCTAAAAGATGCTGTCCATGAACCCAGTGATTTACTACTTTTTTGCCAGTGACTCCTTCACTTTGGGCGATCTCTCCCTCGTGGTGGGGAAAAATGTTGTCAACCCCACCTGTATGAATGTCAAAGTTATCCCCAAAATATTTCATTGACATGGCAGAACACTCTATATGCCATCCCGGGAATCCTTCGCCCCAAGGACTGTCCCATTTAAGGGTTCTCCCTGGCTCTGCGGACTTCCACAAAGTGAAATCACGAGGATCTTTTTTGTTAGGATCTGCTTCTACTCTAACCGCCTCTTGTAATTGAGATTCGTGTATATTTCCAGATAATTTGCCGTAAGCCGGAAAGTCACTTACCGAAAAATAGACGTTTCCATCAACCTCATAAGCAAGAGAATTTGCCAGTAATTTAGAGGTTATCTCAACCATCTCTTTTACATGGTCGGTAGCCTTTGGCAAATGATCAACAGGTAGTATATTTAAAATTTTTTCATCAGACAGAAATCTATTGGTATAGAAAGTTGCTATTTCGTCAGGAGTTTTTCCTTCAGCTATTGCTGCCGCTATTACCTTATCTTCTCCTTGTTCCAGGACTTCCTGTCTCATGTGGCCAACATCTGTGATGTTTTTAACATGTTGAACCTTCATACCTGAAGAAATCAGAATCCTTTTGATCCAATCAGCCATTAGATAAGAGCGTAGATTTCCGATGTGGGCATCTCGATAAACTGTGGGACCGCACGTATACATCCGGAAAACATCGTGCTCTTGCGGCACCAATTCCTTTTTTGATTTTGTCAGAGTGTCATATAAACTAAGCAATAATCCCTGCTCCCATTAAAGCTACCCGGTCAAATCAAGCACCCTTAACATATTGGTACTTCCAGGTACTCCCATAGGTGTTCCGGCTACCAAAACAACATTCCCACCATTATTCAATATCCGCCTAGACTCTCGCTCTCCCACCGAAAAAAAATCATCTACGTCCGATACTTTGCCTACTATTATAGGGAAAACCCCCCAAAATAGAGTTAATCTATTTCTAACACCCTCCCACGGTGTCACGGCTAGTATCCTAGCGCGTGGCCTATACCTTGATACCCTACCGGCTGAACTACCAGATTCGGTAAAAGCGACTATGAGACTAGAATTTAAATGATTTGAAGTCTGGCAAGCAGCAAAACCTATCGCGTCATCTGTATCCGGACCAAGTTGCCGGAAACGTTCCATCATCATATCGTCGTATGGCAGGGCTTTTTCAGCCTCAAGGGCAGTTTCAGCCATTACCTTTACTGCCTCTACAGGGAATTTACCTATAGACGTCTCCCCTGACAGCATTATTGCATCTGAGCCATCATATACGGCGTTCGCCACGTCAGTTACCTCTGCTCTTGTGGGAGATGATGAAGTAATCATAGATTCCAGCATTTGAGTAGCCGTTATGACGGGCTTACCTGCAGAATTACTCCGCTTTATTAAATCTTTCTGTATAACGGGTACTCTTTTTAAAGGAACTTCTACGCCCATATCCCCTCTAGCAACCATGATAGCGTCGCTTGCTTCCACCACCTCATCAATATTGTCGATAGCTTCAGCCCTTTCAACTTTAGAAATTATCAAAGGTGACTTCATACCATTCTCAATCAATATGTTCCTAGCTTTATCAATATCATCTCTCTTCGTAACTGTGGACAACGCAACGAAGTCAGCTTGTGACGCGGCAGCAAATTTTAAACATTCAATTGCTCTATCATGTGGAAATTCTTGAGATGGTGACCTTCCCGGAGTAACCACTCCTCTTCCCTCGGTCAATCGCCCTCCCCTAACAACTTTGCACAACACATCATTTCCAGTAACGGAGAGGCCTATTAATTCAATATTTCCGTCATCAACCAAAATAGTTCCACCTGATGAAGCATCCCTATGTAGTCCAGGAGGAGTCACAGTAACCCTATTCTTATTGCCAGCCATATAATCGCTGGTCAGCACAATAGCCTCGCCATCAATAAGATTAGCTGTCCCTGACTCTAGAGGACCAGTCCGATATTTGGTACCCGGAACATCAACCATGAGGCCGACTGGAATTCCCAATTCTGAAGAAACCTTCCTAACTTTTTCTACTATTTTTGTATGGGTCTCAACATCTCCATGCGACATATTTAGGCGAGCAATACTCATACCATTCTCTACTAGCCCTTTGAGTACTTCTTCACTGTCCGTAGCAGGTCCGAGTGTACAAACAATTTTCGTCTTAGGGAGGTTACGAGCTGGATAAACAGGCTCTTTACTCATAATGTCTCACGTTATTGCCAAAATTTTTGATTTTATAGAGTCAGTTTACATAAGATTCGCTTTTGGCTCTAGCTATCAAAGGTAAAGCATTGCCGTAATCTTAAATTTAGGTAGAATGTCAACAAATGGTGAACACCAGCATGACCGAAACAGAATTACTAAAAAACCTGCAATTATTAGATACCCGCATCGACACTTTAGAAAATCGGCTACAAGAAATAGAATCCGAGATAACCGACGACAGTGAAGTAGTCGAAGCAGATAATATTCATAAGGCAGTATGTCTAAAATTTGATGGCCTGTCTTCCAATAGACGAAGCCTCGAAAGAACTGTTTCAGACCTTACGCTACGACAGTCTTCGATAAATGACCGAATGTATGATGGGACCATCCAAAATGAAAAGGAATTTGCTGCCTTACAGGAAGAATTTCAACTACTCTCACAAAAAATTTCTGACAGCGAAGACGAACTTTTAGAAGCTATGGATGAGCATGAGAGATATGAAAAAGGCGTGGAAAAAGCGACTCTTAATCTTGAAAATAAAAAAACGCAACGAATAAAATCTTTGGCCTCATTAAAAATTGAGAAACAGAGAAAAAACGACACTCTCACAAAGACGGTACCATCTAGAGACGATATCAGAAGTAAGTGTAATCCAAAGTCTCTCATTTCTTATGACAGATTGAGAAAAAGCAAAGGCGGACTGGCTCTCGCCACCATGGAATCCGATCTATGCTCTGCCTGCAAGGTTGCGATTCCTTCTCAACTTCTACAAAAGTTAAAGTCTGGAGAAACATTCGTCCATTGCAACTCCTGTCAAAGAATTCTATGCCTGGACGATTGATCTCTTGAGATCTATCGGGTTTTGTAACAGCTCTATACAGGCTAGAGATGACGCATGGAGCAAAATTGACTTCGAAACCGTTTTTAGAGAATTTTGTAATACTCTAGCTCATCAAGCTGTAGAAATGTTCATTACCGACGATGCAGCTAGTCATGAAGATAACATAGAACCTTTTGAAAAGGTATTTAATTTCGTCGAAAGGGCAGGAAACGGATTTCTGGTTGTAATACCCGACGCAACTCACATAGCTTCTGATTTAGAAGGTGTCGCTAAAGCAGTAATACGATTAGAAAAATCACGATCTGAGTTTTATTGTTTGGAAGACGACTATCCAGATATATTGCAAAATGCATTTGCACATTTTGATGCACCCGGTGTGTCTCTGAAAAAAAGTCAAAAGATCCGTGAATCTATGCAAATAAGAGCCATGGATGGAAAATCTCTAGGTAAAGCACCATATGGCTATCAAATTAGTAACGACGGTACATTTTTCATAGATCACGAGGAAGCAAGTATTGTCCACAAAATATATAACCTATACACAGAAACTAATTTAGGTCTCAGAAAAATAGTAGAACAATTGAATGAAGAAGGAATAAAAACCCGGCGAGGAAACTCCTGGAACATCGTGTCTATAAGAGACATTCTAAGAAACACTTTCTACATCGGTACTTATACTAGATTCGGACTCACATTGACTAAGAATCATGACCCTATTGTTCAGACAGAACTTTTCCGAAAAGTGCAAGATAAAACTAGGGAAAGAAGGAGTTACAGAGGATTCCAAAAAAGTTTTCCATACTTGTTGTCAGGTCTATGCAAATGCGGTTATTGCGGTAATCAGCTCATGGGAGTAAGTCGAAAACAATCATGGAAACGAGATGATGGGACTCGAATGAAAGGTGAGTACCGATACTATCAATGCCAATCCAAAGGCAATAAAGGTACCTGTTCGTATCACACATGGAGAACAACTAAATTGGAAAGTAGAGTCTTGGAATTAGTGCGATCTTTGGAGGAATCAGGAGAGTTAATGAAAAGCGTCCTAGGGAAAAGGGGCGATGACAAACGACTGGAAGCCGCATCCAAAAGATTTAAATATGTCGAACTCGCAGAGGGAAGATTTATTGAATTTATGAGAAAGACAGCAAAAGGACAATCTGTAATCGGACGACTTAATCTTTATCTTGAAGAACTAGAATTGGCCAGGCAACAAGCGTTTATATCCGTAGAACCTAACCAGATTCACAGTTTTCTAATTTCCTGGGAAAGTAAAGAATTTACAGAAAAGAGATCATTCTTAAATGAATATTTAAACTCTATTACAGTGAAAGATCGTTCTGTGCGCATACATTTATAGAGTTGGACTACATTCTCAAAAACATGGAAAGCTTCATACAATGCTAGAATTTCACTGAGGTTGAGGTGGACGGACGGCCGCCGGTGAGATGAAATTTCTCACGGGAGGAAAGTCCGAGCTCCTCCGGAAGGATGCCCGTTAACGGCGGGGCGGGGTGACCCGACGGAAAGTGCCACAGAAACAAACCGCTGGAAACAGTAAGGGTGAAAAGGTGAGGTAAGAGCTCACCGCGAAGGTGGTAACATCTTCGGTCCAGGCAAACCCCATCCGGAGCAAGGCCTAATAGGGGTAAACATGGAACCGGACCTTA
This sequence comes from uncultured Dehalococcoidia bacterium, assembly GCA_964500645.1. Classification (GTDB taxonomy): domain Bacteria; phylum Chloroflexota; class Dehalococcoidia; order Lucifugimonadales; family UBA826; genus CAYFIW01. The sequence goes on along the minus strand of CAZCOH010000019.1, from coordinate 1,407 downwards.
CCCGGGTTGGCCGCTTGATTTTTCCGGCAACGGAAAAGCTAGATAGATGGTCGTCACTTTGAATTAATTTCAAAGCACAGAACTCGGCTTACAGTCCACCTCAAACCTCCGCCCTATTGCATACCTCGACATTAAATGGGGATACAAAATACTTTTTAAAGAAGTTGAGATAACACATAATTAATCTCGATCACACAGTCAGCATTGAGGTGTAAATGTAATGGGTATGCTCTGTATTCTTTGTGGGGGGAACACAATCTCTATCAAATGCAAGGTAATATGCACAAACTGTGGTTTCACTAGTGACTGCAGCGATTAACGATCCACCTTGTATTAGTAAAAAAACAAAACCCTATTCTTACCTGGCCAACTAGTCTTGAAGAGGTATTCTTCCCCAAACAACTGAATCCGAGTCCTTATATAAGTCAGCTTCTTCAATCATTTTTCTGATGTCCAAAAGCGTAGAGTTAACTTCCTTTGTAACAACTATCCACTCCGGCTCAGGTGGAAACCAATATGGAGAGGTTATTCGTACCACAGTTCCATCATTGATATTCAAATAAATTCCAAATTTTTCAACGTGTTCGAGCACGGTTAAATTACTCCTTGATTGTGTCTCGATAAAGTTAGCACAACGCTGTCATTCAAACAACGTCAATGGAATTAATTTTATCCATTCTTAGCTGTTGCAAATCGATGCTAAATTATTACAATCTAAAAATATTAGATATTAAAAGGAGATAATCATGCCATATTTTATAAACACAATAAGGACGCCAAAACCAGGCAATCTACCTCTAGTTGCAGAGAAAGTGCAACAGTCTATGGAACAAATGAACATACCCGGTCTAGTCAGCGTATCTGTATCCCCTCCGGGAGCAACCCAGAACGATTTTAAGGTCGTAGGCGTTCTTCCAATGGCAGATGCAGATGCAGTAGAAGCATTTCATGACCAAGTTTTTTCAAACAATATGTCCACATTGAAACACAGTGCTCGATCTGGAATATCCGACCTATGCAGTCAGGAGAATCTGTCTATTTCAAGAGTTGTGGCAAGATCAGAAAACCTTGAGAGCGGCTTAAATCCGAAATATATAAACAGAACTTTTGTCCCTGTAAAAGTGGGGAAACTAAATGACATGATAGATCTATTATCTGAATGGGGAGAATCAATTGACCATCCCTATATCTATAACGTGAGTGTCCCAATGGGAGATATAATCAGCCAAGTAAGGGTAACCCATATGGTTGAAAGTTTTTCTTCGCTTGAAAGTTTAAACGAAAAAATATTTTCAGACACCACTAGAATGGGTAAGCTAGGAGAATTAGTTGCTGGAAGTGGTCGCAGAGCTCTCGGCAGAATAACCTATAGAAATATGTCCTAAGATTATTGAAACCTTTCCGTAT
>CAZCOH010000018.1:0-27954 GCA_964500645.1 uncultured Dehalococcoidia bacterium | reverse complement strand
TCCTACAGACTTTAATGATCCAAACCTATCCGAATTAAAACTTCTCTGGAAATCTCGATAAGCAACTTTAGCATTTGCGACAGCAGTTTTACCTATTAAGTCTTTTCGATCAGGCAAATCCTCCGCAAGTATGGTATCGACAGCCGTATCTACTCTGCTAACAAAAAAAGAAGCAACTGAAGATACTTTCGAACAATCTCCTCCCATTGAATGAAGTTTTTCCAATCCTGATATGTAAGCCTCCCTCACTTCAGAATAGGATTCAGAGGAAAAAATCAGAGTGACATTCACATTGATCCCCTCTGATATTAAAGTTTCTATCGCTGGTATACCGGCCTTGGTACCAGGTACCTTAATCATTAAATTTGGTCTATCAACATCAATAAACAACCTTCTGGCTTCCCTAATAGTGCCATCTGTATCGTTTGCCAAATGCGGATTTACCTCCAATGACACAAACCCATTTTCACCATTTGTAACTCTATATTGGTCCATTAAAACATCTGCAGCTGACCTGATATCTGATATTGCGATAGCTTCGTATACATCAATATCAGAAATATCACCATCATTGAAATTGGAAATGTCCAAGTCATAAATAGGACTTGAAGCAACAGCTTTTTCAAAGATGGACGGGTTTGAAGTTAAACCCTTCACACCACTTGATATAATTTCAGCCAGTTGACCACTTTGTATAAGCTCTCGGCTTATGTTGTCGTACCAGACTGATTGCCCTAATTCACTAAGCTTATTCAATACATTAGATTCAGTCATGAGGATCTCCAAATCGAAACTGATATTGCAAACATTTTTTTTAATGACTTAAATATTAGCATTTGACTGCGACTGTTAGGCTAGAGCCAACCCTCCTACTATTTCAAATGAGCATTAACTGAATTAAATATATATTCACCCAATCTACAGTCGAATTTGATTATCTACATAGTCAGCCGACGGTAAAGCACCAATAACCTTTCTGGAAGATCATTTATATCTTCCAGAATTTCATATCCCATATCAGAACACATTGTCTTTAAATAATCGTGTCCATTCTTATCAACAGTTAGGCAGAATGAATTAATCCCTTTTGCCTTTGCTTCGTCAAGTGCCATTCGTGTGTCATGTACAGCATACTCTTTTTCGACACCTTCCCTGCTGTATCCTCTATCCTGAGGTCGACCATCACTTATTAGAAATAATATTTTTGTCCTTGCATCTGTCTGATCTAGTTTATATGCTGTATGTCTTATGGCTGGTCCCATTCTGGTCGCATGTAAAGGAGCAATTCTGTCTATCCTTCTCTTGACCTTATCAGTAAAATTCTCTTGCAAATCCTTGATTGTATAGAACTCCACGTTTTCACGCCCATAACCTGAAAATCCGTAAATACCATAAAGATCGCCAATAGCCTCCAAGGCATTTATCAATAGAACCATTGATTCTTTCTCAACATCAATTATCCTCTTGTAAGACCTCCTCATCTGTTCGCCTCGCCTTGTTCTCAACCAAACCATATACTCAACCGGATCGTCAGGAGCATCCCAGTCATCCTGATTTTTCTTTCCTTCGTCTATTGCCTCAGCTGTAGAGGCACTAGTATCTAGAAGAAAAGCAACCGCAACATCCCGTTGTACTTTGTTCCGACGCCAATAAAATTTTTCGTCGGGGCTGTTTCCTGTTTTGATATCAATCATATTTTCGATAACATCATCTATATCAATATCTTCCCCATCAATCAATTTTCTTTCTTTTCTGAACATCTCTGGGACCATCATTTCAAATTGACGCCTTATACGTGTCACCAATGTTCCGTACTCATGGAGTGTGGTCCCAAAATAACCGCCGTCTCCCTCTTGCATAGTTTTCTGACGCACTATGCACCATCTGGGTTTGTAATCATCAGCTCTAAAGTCCCATTCGTCATATACAAAGGTTTCAGGCTCAACAGAATCTAACTCTCCACCTTCTTCATCTACATGCACAAATGGACCCTGAGAATTATCAGGAGATTGAGGTATATCTGCACCAGCTTCTTTAATAATGTTATCCGCAAACATACCACTCGATTCCTGGATCTCTCCTTGCATCGCCTGAAGATCCAATTCAGCACTATTTTCGAGCAATTCTTTTAATTGTTCTTGGGTAAGAGGTTCACCTTCTGCCTGTCCCATTTGATCTTGCTGTTGCATTCTTAATTCTGTCATGAGTTGGGCTAATTCTGGCTTGAAATCACCTCTGTAATCCACATCCTGAATAGACTCATATTCTTCCTCACCTTCCGGTCTGAGTTCCATCTCCATTCCTAGACCAATTTGTTGAAGTAGTTGCTCCATATCATCCGGGTCAACATATTCTTCTTCCTCTTGGTCCTCAAAATCCATATCATTCCAATCTTCGGGAGGAATTTCTTCGTTGGGGATACTGGAAATAATTGCATATATCCTTAGAGATGCCTCTGCAGCATCTTCAACGGTGGCTTCCGACACCAAAACCCGCCTCGCAATTGTTGCCACCTTTTTAGCTTCGACAGCGAATTTAACCGGAGCAGCTACACCTTCATACTGCTGCAAACTAAGTCGAACCATAAATTCAACCATGGCTTCTCTAGCAGGTAGCTCTTTAATATCAGGTCTATTTTCATGAGAATCCTGTTGAACTTGTACATAAGATGATTTTATTCCCGGATATTCCTTTTTGACTCTTGAATCCAACCTTCCATCTTCTACCACGGTAAAAATATCCAATGCTAATTTTCGATCCTCAAACAAATCGAAAAAACGTTGCATGTCTGTCAACCAAGCCCTTTCAATTCCAGAATCTGGTAATTCTGTAGCGTCTTCGTCGTGAGATTCCTCTATCGCATCCTCTGATTCATCTTCGTTAATAGGCTCCTCTCTATTCTTTACATCGACAGCTTCCAACCTTCTTGATTCCAAAGAAGACCTGAGATCATCAAACAATTTTGAAGGCTCCTCAAATTCGAAACTAAAACTTCCAAATTCAAGATGTGCAACCTGATGTGTCGATACAACTTTGAACCAAGAAAAATTTTCGTCTTTTGATTGGTAGCGATCCACTACAGTAGGAACAAATACAGTTGATCCCTCAGTTGTAGGAGACTCATTTGAAACCCAACCTATATTCTTCTCGACGAGATCTCCGGTCTGAGCAAGCTTTATTTCAGCTCCAGCCAATCCCCTACAATACATCTCCATAACTGGCTTGATTCTGTCGAACTCTATTCCACTTGACAATGACTCAATCACATTTTCTGAATGAGCGGATTCAACCTTAAAAAACGCCAATCCACCATCTTTGTTTTGTTCAAGGATATGAACACCTTCTTCATACCAGCGACCTAATTGAACAATAGTAAGTTTATCTAAGACACCTGGGGAAGATTTAATGAATTCTGGCATAGCCAAAGGTTCTTTTCTAACTAATTCTTCTGACAATCCAAGAACGATACTATGGTAGTCTTCATCAAGCTCTGATAATGCTTGAGAAATATCCAGCATTGTTCCAGGAATATTTGTACCTCCATTACGTACCAAATTCTCTGCTAACTCCATGAATCTAAGTCTTTGATCTGAATCAATTCTAGGCAAAGCTTTGGCTCCGGCCTCAAAAAAACTCTTCACTTCACGCCATCCTGTCTCAACCAATGTACTTGCGAGAGATAAAAAGGCATCTTTATCATCACCAACCAGAGGAAAAATCTCCTCCCCGAGAACAAGACATTCAGAAGAAAGGTCATAAGATCGATGAGATAGCGCATCAAGAAACGCTGCAAATCTCTCAAGTTCTTGAAAAGATAAACTGTCGAGAAGAGAAGGACTATGGGCGAAAAATCTACATGCCAAAGTACTCGATTTCCATGTCCCTTTGTAGAGACCATCCCCAAGACAAGCCCAACTTTCGATATGCCGGGACCTAAGTTTACTCATTACACCTGGACTAGCTTCGTAGTATGCAGAAGCTAAAGTTGGAGACTCTTCGCATAATTTGACACCACATTCCATCCATTTTTCAAAATAACTGTATGGCATGCAGGCTAGTACCGAGGAACTTACTTTGTAAAAATGAGCAGCAGCCTCCCATGATCTTACAGTTTGATTCGCTATAGTCACACCCGTTTTAGCCCAAAACACAAGCTGATCCTCAGATAAAGCTGAGGGCATCTTTTTTGCTGCGCGTTCAAAGTGCTCTAAAACTTGAGGAGGAAATTTTTCCAATTCAGGCTTCAATCCGGTCAATATTTCAGGAAATTTCGCTGCCACGGTTACTCCTTTGCAAATACCTATCTCACCGAACCAATCAATTTAGAAAACTGGTCTAATATTCTGGCTGTCGCTCCAAAAACTAAATTCCCATCATAAACATAATTAGGCATTTTCAGAGAATTCCTTTTTTTTAATCTAATCTCGTCCCTTTTATGGGCATCTGAAAACAGACACTCGATAGGCATCTCTAATATAGAGTCAACTTCTGAGCTGATTGAAAACTTGCGATGAGATTGAATCATCCCAACATACGGCCTGATTAGAAAACCTGTAGTTGTGGCAACGTCATCAATAACGCCTAACATTTCAATATCCCTGACTACTACTCCAATTTCTTCCTGGGTTTCTCTCAAAGCAGTCTCCAAAAGAGTTTGGTCACCCTGCTCTTTTTTACCTCCAGGAAAAGAAATTTCACCTTTATGATGACCCACATTCATGGATCTTCTAGTAAGGATCACTTTGAGATTGCCACTACCGGATCTCAAAAGTAACATTACGGCAGATTCTTTGAGTCCTTGTCCTTTATATGTTTTCCCTTTAGTTACCTGCAAAACCCTCCGTATATTAGGTACGTCTAGCATTTTAGGCACCAAGAAATCCTACTCAAAAATCGAAGCAATTATCTCCGTTATGCTTTGTTGCACCTGGACATCATCGGTGATCGCCCAGTTAATTGACACTTGACAGGCCCTCCTGGGGGCAATGCCTTGTGCTATAAGTTGCCCCGCATAAATCAACAACCTCGTACTAGCACCTTCTCCAAGGCCATGTTCTTTCAGATTCCTGACTTTCTCTCCGAGTTTGGCCAGTTGCATTGCGGTATCCGCGTCAATACCTGCTTCATGCTGAACAATTTCCGCTTCAACATCTCTCGGAGGATAATCAAATTCGATCGATACAAACCTTTGCCTTGTACTGTGTTTTAGATCTTTGAGCGCGCTCTGGTATCCGGGATTGTATGACAGCACCAAAAGAAACCCTTCGGCAGCCTCGAGTAATTCCCCTTTTTTCTCAACAGGCAATATTCTTCTATGGTCTGTTAGCGGGTGAATAAGTACAGTGGTGTCTTTTCTTGCCTCAACTATCTCATCTAGATAACAAATACCCCCAACTTTTACAGCTCTAGTCAGCGGTCCATCAAGCCAGACAGTCTGATCGCCCTCTAGAAGATATCGGCCGACTAGGTCGCTGGCTGTCAGATCCTCATGACAAGCTATTGTAACCAACGGCAGATTAACGCCACCCTCATCTCCTTTCTTAACCTTGTTTAGTTCCAAGCCGAGGCGATAAGCCATATATTCAACGAATCTCGTTTTGCCACAACCCGTAGGGCCTTTAAAAATTAATGGCAACTTCTGCTTGTAAGCTGCTTCAAATAACTCTATTTCGTCTCCCACGGGGACGTAATACGGTTCATCCTCTAGGTGGTACTCTTCTATTATGTAGCTCTTGTATAGAGTCTGTGTGGTCATATTTAGTTTCCTAATCTCCTAGTTTGACATTTTTTAGCGTGAAACACGCTGAGCCCACAACGACTCAACGTTTTCCTTCAGGTCTTCAACAGATCCAGTGTTGTTTATAACAACATCCCCATGTGCTGAGCGTTCGATGGAAGTCATCTGAGAATTAATTCTCTTCTGAGAATCTTCACGGGAAAGACCATTCCTATTCGCTAACCTACTTATGATCTCTTCTTCATCCGCGGTAACTACCCAAACTTCATCGAAAAGTGACTCCCAGCCTGCTTCTATCAATACAGCTGCCTCAACTATAGCTATTAGCTGTCCTTTACCTTCAACATCATCAAGCTGGGTCTGGATCATATCTTTGATTAAAGGGTGCATTATTGCATTCAGACGATCCATATTTGATGGGTCAGAAAAGACGATAGGTCCAAGCTTCTGACGATCTACATGACCGTCTTCCCCTACTATGTCTTCACCAAATTCTGAAACAACTTGTTCAAACCCAACGGTTCCTGGAAGATAGGCTTCGTGCCCAAGTAAATCCGCATTAATCACATTGGCTCCCTGTTCTTGAAGGAAGCTAGTCACTAACGATTTACCTGTTCCAATACCGCCAGTAAGTCCTATTTTCAGCATCGTTACTCCACTTTATAAAAGTCAATTTTGTCATTGTACAGGAACAAAAAAAGAAGGGTCAATGATATGCGTGAAAGTTATTCAAGGTCATGATCCACCCACCCACATGTCTGGCAATATATACTTTATGTGTCTACGACATAAACTAATGTGAGTTAGTAGTGAAATATGAACTCAGAATTCAGAAACATACCGAGTGTAAATGCAATCTTGGAATGTCCAGAGATTGTAGAATTAATCGAAGAATACAGTCATGATAGCGTTACGAAATTGGCGCGAGAAGTCATTCAAACGGCTCGTACCAACGTACAAAACGGTGAAAATTCGCCCCAGCTTAACGATTTGGTTTTACAGGTCGTTAAGTTATGCGAGATGCGGTGGGGTATATGGCCCAAGCAAATTATCAACGCCACCGGAGTGGTTTTACACACCAATTTAGGAAGAGCTCCATTAAGTCCTCAATCTATTGAGGCAGCTCATAGGGCAACAATGGGCTATAGCTCCCTTGAAATAGACTTGGGTTCTGGCAAACGAGGATCTAGACAGAAACAAATCTCTGAAACCATTTGTCAATTAACAGGGGCCGAAAGTGCCCTTGTTGTGAACAACAATGCTGCAGCCGTTGTTTTAGGATTAGCAGCTATATCCGATCAAAAAGAAGTTATAGTTTCAAGGTCAGAGGCTGTTGAAATTGGTGGTGGATTTAGAATACCTGACGTGCTGAATCAGAGTGGAGCTTCCTTAAAGGAAGTTGGGACTACCAACAGAACCTACAGCACAGATTTTGCTAACGCGATCAATGAGTCTACAGGCGCTCTAATGTCTATACATGCAAGCAATTTTAAGATTGTCGGTTTCACGCATTCCCCCACTATAAAAGAATTATCAGAAATCGCTAAAGCCAAAGGCATTCCCGTACTGCACGACGTTGGAAGCGGGTGCCTTCTTGACACAAAGAAATTCGGATTGGATCCAGAACCAACACCACAGGAAAGTATTGCTCAAGGGGCTGATGTGGCTTTCTTCTCAGCAGATAAACTTTTGGGTGGTCCTCAGGCAGGCATCATTGTTGGGAAAAAATTTTATATGGATAAAATTTCCATGCACCCTTTAGCACGAGCATTTCGAATAGACAAAATGAACCTCGCGGCTTTAAATACCACTCTCATGCATTACATAAGAGATGAAGCCACTGAAAAAATCCCTATCTGGCAAATGATTTCGGCTTCAAAAAATACTCTGGAAAATAGAGCAAATCACATAAAAGACAAAATATCCGGCCCAGTCAGAGTAGAGAACACAAAAGCGACTGTAGGGGGCGGTAGTTTACCCGGTAATGAAATGGACTCCATTGGATTAGTTATATATGGACTGTCACCTGAAAAAATCAGTAAGAAATTGAGGACATCTACTAAGCCAGTCATAGGCAGAATAGAATCAGACAAAATTGTTCTAGATATCCGAACAGTTCTACCCGACGAAGACAATGATCTCGTTGACAGTATCAAATTAGCCATCAGATGACATCAAAAAGACCTGATGAATCAGAACTATACAGACAACTTTCATTATCTACTGAAATCCATCTAAGACACCTCAGTATCAAAGTAGGATTGGCAAGATTAACTAGTTACTTGAATAGGGCTTCAAAAGCGGGGATTATCAGGGTAAACATAATTCACGGAAGAAGTGGCGGCGATCTAAGAAAAGCAGTTCATCAACACTTAAAAACCAATAAGCTTGTCAAAAGTTACGAATATCCTGCTTTGCCCTCTGAAGGTGGACCTGGAGCAACAACGGCCAGGCTACATAAAATTACTGATTAAGTCGCGATACTCTTGAATTCGTGACCGCCCCCCAAGTAGCAACTAGGAATGGAATTGTATAAGTAAGGGGTATTTTCCATAACATGGCGATTTGATAATTCCCCGAGACAACAAGATCTCCTTGATTAATCAGAGTTAAAATCGTTCCCACTATCAAAGAAGCGACCAGAGACCTTCTTACGAGCTTCAAGTTTTTTAAATAACACCTTAAATGAAGATTTTCCGACACGTTGCGAGAATGGTACACATTACCAAGGTTTCGAGCACATGATGAACAGTTTAATGAAGTTGCCATAAATTCTTCCCGTTAAAAAATGTTGCTTAAATTCTCTCGATTAGAAAATGTTTAATTATTAATGTTTCAAAGAATCGTATAAACTCTGCACTATATCCAAATACATGGAAATAGATAGGTCATATGACGCTTTTTGAACACGAAGCACATAAACATTTGAGGAATTCCGCTCCTCTAGCTGCCAGGATGCGACCTGAATTTCTTGACGATTTTATAGGTCAAACCCATGTCATTGGATACGAGTCTATTCTACGTAAAAGCATTAATGCAGGCCATCTGCCTTCATTTATATTATGGGGACCCCCAGGTACAGGAAAAACAACTCTTGCCAATATTCTTTCGGTATCCACAGGCCACCATATGGAGAAAATGAGCGCAGTAACCTCAGGGGTTAGTGATCTTCGCTCCAGCCTTATAAAGGCTAAAGATATGATCGAATTACATTCAAAAAAAACCGTCCTTTTTATTGACGAAATACACCGTTTCAACAAAGCCCAACAGGATGTCGTATTACCATATGTGGAAGACGGAACTATAACACTGATAGGTGCTACCACTGAAAACCCGTCATTCGAGGTTATATCTCCTCTTTTATCGAGATGCAGGGTATTTACCTTGAAACCTCTACTGGCATCTGAAATCTCCCTGATTTTGAACAGAGCTATTTCCGATGAGAATAGAGGCTTAGGAAATCTCGACATAACAATTGAAGATGATGCTCTCCAACTAATAGCAAATATGTCTGGCGGAGATGCTAGATGGGCTCTGAATTCACTTCAATTAGCCGTAGATTCAAAGCCGTCACAACAAAACCGCAAAATAATTAACATAAAGGATGTGGAAGACTCAATAAATTCTTCTCTAGGAAAATACGATAAATCGGGGGAAAAGCACTACAACACAATTTCAGCTTTCATAAAATCAATACGCGCATCGGACCCAGATTCATCGATTTATTGGTTGGCTCGAATGATACGCGGCGGTGAAGATCCTATGTTTATAGCTAGGAGGTTGGTTATTTCAGCCTCAGAAGATATAGGGCTAGCAGATCCACGAGCACTGTCTGTAGCAATATCAGCTCAGCAAGCACTTCAACTGGTTGGCCTGCCAGAAGGAAGAATTCCGTTGGCACAAGCCACTATCTATTTGGCATCCGCCCCTAAAAGCAACACAGCCTATTCGGCCATAAACAAAGCATTGACCGAAGTAGATAGCTCCGGCGACTATGAAGTCCCGCTACACCTAAGAAACGCCATAACTAGCTTAATGAGAGACCAAGGATATGGATCAGATTACAAGTACGCACACGATTTTAAAGGAAACTTCACCCCGACAAAAAATCTCCCATCAGAATTAAACGGCAAAAAATTCTATCAGCCTGGTGAACAGGGATATGAAAAATTCATGAAAGAAAGATTGGAGAACTGGTGGGGCGATAAATAATTAAAAGAGATTTGTAATACAAATCTCGGAAATTATGAATTAGAGTCACTTAATGTCAATAGCATCTTCAATTTCCTAGTAATTCGGACAGCATGGGTGATTATTATGAATCCTCCGAATCCTACTGCTATAGGGGCTCCTAAAACAGTTGCAATTGCGCCTGAATGTATACCCGCAATCCCACTAAGGCCCCAACTAAAACTCTGGAAACTCAATACCCTTCCTCTTATTCCATCAGGAACAGAACTTTGAAGAATAGTTGCGAGAGAGCTTTCATACATAGTTGCCCCCCCATATGCTAAAGCGATTATCACAAGAGAAACATAGAAATTATTAGACAGTGCAAACGCTATAAGACCTACCCCAAAAGATCCCAGTCCTAAAACTACCATCAGGTCCTTTCTTTTTACCTCTGGTGCCAGTGAAATAACAACAGATGAAAGTGCAGCGCCTCCCGCGCCTCCTGCTATGAGATAACCTAACCCAGTTGCCCCCAAGCCGAGTTCATCCCGAGCAATTACAGGTAACATAGATTCAACGGCCCAACCAAACAATTCACTTATCATTATCGTGATAATTACCAATCTGATCAGCGGAGTCCTCAGGACATATTTCGCCCCCTCTAGGATGTCTTCTCTATGGCTACTTTCAGCAGGTTTGGGAGTTTGTATGCCTCTAACATTAATTAGCACAAAAATTGCTATTAATATAGTGAAAGAAGCCAGATAGAATGAATACCCAATACCGTACGGTTCTATAACCCAGCCTGCAAGCAAGGGCCCAACTACCCCCATTGTAGTCATTGAAAAAAAGTTGGCAGCAATCCCTTTTAAAAGGCTTTTTTGTCCCACAATATCCAATGTAAGAGCCATTTTTCCAGATATTTTTACTGCATGTACTGACCCGTTGATTAAGGCCAAAAAAAGTATTGTAGGGAGATATTCATTCTCCATTAGAACCATCGTACCTACAATTAATGTGGCCATCATTTGGATACACTGTGCGAATAGTAATATACGCAATCGGTTGTGTCGGTCAATTAGAGCACCCGCTAGCAAACTGAAAGCGGTCATTCCAACCCCATGCATAGCCGCTCCAATTCCTACCCAGAGTGGAGAATCAGTATGTGACAAAACCAACCAAGCAATAGCCATCATAGAGACAGGCAGAGACATATCGTCAAATAAGCTACCTATCCAAAAAAGTCTAAACCGTTTATTAGATACCAGAAGACCCAAAGAAAAAATTACCCCATGCGCCTACTAGTCTTAATATTATTTCCTCAACACGCTTTGTTGTTGTGTTTTCCTGAGTATAAAAACAATCAGTTCAGCTTACCAGTACACTTCTCATAGTGTCTAACACGTAGTCAATATCGCTTGATGTTATCCCGTAATGTGTCACAAATCGCCATCTTCGACCAGATGACCCTCCCTGGATACCCTCACATTCAAGTTTGCGAGCGACCTCCTCCCTATTTCCATGATTTACATTAAAGAAAACCAGATTTGTTTCCACATCTGATGGCTCGATGTCGATCGTAGGAATATCGGACAATCCAACAGCTAATTTTTTTGCATTTTCATGATCTTCCTCAAGTCTGGATACCATCGTCTGCAAAGCAACGATTCCTGGAGCTGCCAGAAACCCCGCCTGTCGCGTTCCTCCTCCAAGCATTTTTCTTATTCGACGTGCCTTGTCGATAAATTCTGCATCTCCACAAACGACAGACCCAACGGGACAACTAAGACCTTTCGAGAGGCAAAACGTCACTGAATCTGCAGGTTCCACTAAATCCTTTACGTCACATTTTAGGGCAACTGCGGCGTTAAATATTCGAGCTCCGTCTATGTGCAATGGAATACCATTATTATGAGCCACATCTGCGACGACGTTAGTGTATTCGGGAGATAGAATCTTCCCACCACAATTGTTTTGAGTGTTTTCCAGGGCCACCAAGGCTGTCTTTGGATAGTGATGATTGGTCGAATCTCTAACAGCGTCGTTAATTTGTGTAGGATCAATCATCCCTTTTTCATCATTGTCTAATAGATGATAGGAAACCCCTCCTAAGGCCGATGCGCCAGCGGCTTCAGATCTGAAAATATGGGACTTGGAACCAATAATAATCTCTGATCCACGTCCTGCATGTGCCAATATGGAAACGAGATTACCCATTGTCCCACTGGACACAAACACAGCATCATCTTTGCCTAAAAATTCAGCTGACATCTTTTCAAGTTTGTTTACGCTCGGATCGTCTCCAAAAACGTCGTCTCCGACCTCCGCCGCAGCTATTGCCTCAAGCATCGCTTCAGAGGGTTTGGTTACGGTGTCACTTCTTAAATCAACTTGTCTCATAAGTTAAATCCCCCAAATTTCTAGAATTCAAACAAACATTTAAATCTATTCACCTATTTACATGTTGCCAAATAATATACATCCTTCTTAACATTTAATTAATAAAAACCATAAACAAAGACAGTACATTGAAAAAATCAAATCAAATTATTCAATCTGATCAAATAGAACTACAATCAACAATCATATTGCCAAGTGATGTAGATAGACCTCCGTGTCTAATACTCTGTCATCCAAATCCTCGAACTGGAGGTTCCATGGATAACAATGTAATTGATTGTGTTGAAGAACCATTACTATCAGCAGGAATAGCCATAATAAAATTTAACTTTAGAGGAGTCGGGGAAAGTTCAGGAGAGTTTACAGACGGACGTGAGGAAGCTTCAGATGTCTTATCTGTAGTAGAGTTTGCGTCTAGGGCGCCATACATTAATGGAAGCAGACTGGGAGTAATGGGGTATTCATTTGGCGCATGGATGGCTCTTGAAGCAGGACTTGCAACTAATAAAATCAAAACCGTAGTATCTGTCGCATGCCCTCAAAGATGGTATTCAACCTTTGGAACCACAGAGATTGTGCAACCAAAATTGCTCATATCTGGTGATCGAGATCATGATTTCCCTTTAGGCCATTTCCGATTCCTATCAAATAGATTCACGGACCCAAAGGAGATAGAAATAATATCTGGAGCAGATCACTTTTTCAGAGGATACGAAAGTCTACTGAGTGAACTGATCACAACATTCGTCGATAAAACCATATAAATATAAATTTTTAACTCGCCTTCAATAAATTAAAAATACAAACCGCAAATAATTAAATACATAGCAACAGAGGAGCTAGACATTTGTCTGAAAAAATAGAATACAGAAAAGAACAAGATTCCATGGGAGAATTTCAAGTTCCGAAAGATGCCTACTACGGCGCTAACACGATGAGGGCCGTCTTAAATTTTCCAATTAGTCAATTAAGATTTTCAAGGTCATTTATTCGGGCGATAGCCCAGGTTAAACTTGCCGCAGCAGAGACTAATATGCAACTAGACCTAATAGAGTCAATAATAGGGGAAGCTATAGTACAAGCCTCTCAAGAGGTCTCTGAGGGCAAATTTGACGAGCAGTTTGTTGTCGATATATTTCAAACGGGGTCCGGTACTTCCACAAACATGAATGCTAACGAGGTAATCTCTAACAGAGCAATAGAAATTTTAGGTGGCGAGCTGGGAAGTAGAACCCCAGTTCACCCAAATGATCATGTGAATATTGGCCAATCTTCCAATGATGTTATACCTACATCAATTCACGTCGCTGCAGCCACGGCCATTAACGATGCTCTCATACCTTCATTAGAGCAGTTACACCAGTCACTGAATTCAAAATCAAAAGAGTTTATGCCTATAGTGAAAACGGGAAGAACTCATTTACAAGATGCAACTCCCGTACGTCTAGGTCAGGAGTTTTTAGGGCACGCTGGGCAAATAGAAAGAGGAATTCAGAGATCAAGACAAGCCTTGGCAGAACTAAGCGAAGTCGCTTTAGGAGGCACAGCAGTTGGTACTGGTGTCAACACACACCCTGAATTTGCCAAAAAAGTATGCGAAAAGTTATCAGCATATCTAGGAATTGAATTCAGAGAAACGGACAACCACTTCCAGGCTCAGAGTACTTTGGACAATATAGTGGAAGCTAGTAGTTCTATGAAAACTATAGCAGTAAGTCTGATGAAGATAGCCAATGATGTCAGATGGATGGGGTCAGGACCGCGCGGGGGATTTGGCGAAATAGAATTACCCGAAGTTCAACCTGGTAGTTCAATAATGCCAGGTAAGGTAAATCCTGTAATACCAGAGTCTGTGTGCCAAGTGTCAGCGCAAGTAATTGGAAACGATGCAACGATATCAGTAGCCGGTCAATCAGGTAACTTTGAAATAAATGTGATGATGCCAGTAGCTGCATATAATTTACTGCAATCAATAGATCTTCTGGCTACAGCGTCTAGTAATCTAGCAATCCAATGTATCGACGGTTTAAAAGCAACCACCAAGGGACCTGAAATGGTGGATAAAGGGCTAGCTATTGTGACTACATTAGTTCCCTATATTGGTTATGACGCCTCCGCATCCATAGCTCATAAAGCCCAGTCAACCGGTCAGACTGTTCTAGAAGTTGCTTTAGAGGACACAGATCTCAAGGAAGACGAACTAAGAAAGATTCTTAATCCGGATAGTATGACTGAACCAGGTATATCTGGGATTTCTGTTGGCTAATTATGACCTATGAGAGTCTTAGCAAGTTCAATCTGCTCTTCCCTACTTATGATGTCACCATCTAGCAAAGAAGAGTGGATTGATCGTAAAATCTGCCCTGTTCGCGGCCCTGGTTCTATTCCCAAATCAGAAATATCATTCCCATCAATTGAAAGTCGGACATGTTTCAATTTCTTTCTAAATAGATCCACGTGCTCTGAGATATATCCTTCGTGAAATAAACCCGCCGATACTAAAGCCAATTCAGAACATTGAGATAGGGTCTCATACACATCAGAAGCTTTGAAAGTAGGTTTCATGTTTTCTATTAAAGTTAGATCCTCTATAGCCTTAGATACACGAGAATTAAAATCCATTCTCTCGCCGAATTTCTGACGTTCCGAAAATTTCAATGATAAGGACATAAGCAAGAATCCAATCACATCTCTATCATTTCGAGGAGAGGAGTCAAGGGTTAAGCAATCCCAGTCTACAAGAGACGTGTCGAGACTTTCGAAGACACATCTCATTACTCCCCAACTATTCAACAATCTAATTATTTTCCCAGGATCTGTCTCCAAAAATATCTTGGTAAGTTCATTTGAAACACGTACACCACTTAGATTTCTTAAAGAATTAATAGATCTGAGAAGCAAGGTTTGAGTCTCTGAATTTAGAACAAAATCCAATCTTGCCATATATCTTGCTGCTCTAAATATCCTGGTAGGATCATCCATAAAGCTTTTTGAATGAATAACCCTAATGGTCTTGGAGCGAAGATCGGATATTGAATCAAAATCATCTAGCACATCGCCCCAATTCTCAGAACATAGTGAGACAGCAATCGCATTAATTGTAAAGTCCCTTCTAGCCAAATCATTGTCTATATCTGAAGGCTGAACTTCAGGTAGCATTCCTGGCTCTTGATAAACCTCAGATCTAGTCATTGCCACGTCGATCAGTTCATTGCCGATATTGAATTTAGCCGTCCCAAACTCAGAAGTAGACACCAATAGGGCATCTTTAAGTTCTGGAGTTCCCAGCAAATTTTCTGGTCGACATTCTACAGATATATCAATATCACTAAGGGGTCTGCCGAGTATTAAGTCTCTTACTGAACCACCAACCAAAAATGCCTCTACACCCAAAGATTGAGCGGCAATTCCGATAGATCTCAGGGCGTACTGTTGCTTAGAATCTAATAAATTAGCTAAAAGATTTGATATGTTCATATTGTGAGTCTACAAATCGAAAAAAATCCTAGAATGTAATCCCCTGATAATTGATTATACAATTCCGGAGAGTTTCAACAGTTATGACTCCTTTATGGCTTAGATTTATTTCACTCATAACTTAAAATTTTTAAGGAGACCTCGATTTGAAAGGCACACTTTACTGCACCATTTGTGGAAATAAAATGGTCGAAAAACAGATAGCAAATAAATTGCGCCCATATTGTTCCAAGTGTGACAAAATTGTTTACAGTGACCCAAAAGTAGCGGTTGTGGCATTGATTATTAAAAACAATTCCCTCCTATTAGTTAAACGAGACATAGAGCCACATTTCGGTAAATGGAGTTTTCCCTCGGGATATGTAGACCGAGGAGAAATGGTAGAAAACGCAGCAATTAGAGAGGTAAATGAAGAAACGAATCTAGATATCAGATTGGATAGCCTACTAGGAGTATATTCTGGGAATGGCCCCGTAGTACTCATAGTATTTCTAGCAAGCCCAATCTCACAAAAAGCATCAAAAGGAGACGAAGTCAGCGCCGTAGGGTGGTTTAATCTAGACGATTTACCTAAACTTCCTTTCTACCACGATAGCAAAATAATAGAAGATCTAAATAATCACAGGAGAGCTACGTATAATTAAAAAAATGCAAGCCTATATCTAGTCTGACGATTCTTCCCAAACCCTTTTAAACACCCCGTATTTTGGACCATCTTTATGGTTCGTAAACGGAGTTATATTTACCAATTCCCAGCCTTTATTACCCATCTTTTTAAGAAGACTAGTTGTATAACTTAATCCTCCTTCTTCAGCGTCAGACTTTAATTTGACGACATCGTACTCCCAAGTTGAAATACCCGCCGGCAAATGAAAGTCCTCTACATATTCAAGTTGTTGTAATTCTTCTTCAGTGACTTCTGCCCATGAATCTTCTGGAAGATCTGCCTGACATTCATCACATTTTGTCGCGGGTCCCAATGAATACCCACCGCATTCGGGGCAAAAAAATATTTTCATGAATTTTCAACTCATATAAACCTAAATTATTATCAAATAACAAATCAAAGTAATCTATTTAACTGAAAAATGAAATAGATAAGAAGATACTTGCGAGATTATAGTGTAGAACAAGATCTATTGCAGTAAAAATCCGTCTCTAGCTACTAATTACCTTAAGAAGTTGTTTGAGGAGAATCCATAACAGAGAAATTCATATTGTATAGATGGTTGTACAATCCATCTTTTCTCATCAATTCATCGTGATTACCCATCTCGACAATAGTCCCACTCTCCAAAACTACTATCTTATCTGCTCCTCTAATCGTGGATAACCTATGTGCGATAACTATCGCAGTTCTACCATCAAGCAAATTTTTTAATGCACTCTGTATGAGAATCTCTGTATGACTGTCTATATTAGCCGTAGCTTCATCTAAAATTAGAATTCGCGGGTCAGCTACTATCGCTCTGGCAAAACTAAGTAGCTGCCTTTGTCCCAGGCTCAAATTGGACCCTCTTTCAGACAAATAAGTATCATACCCATTTTCAAGATTTACGATAAATTCATGAGCCCCAACCGCTTTCGCCGCTGTCATCATCTGTTCGTCAGAAGAGTCTCTATGGTTATATTTTATGTTTTCTCTAACTGTACCTGAGAAAAGGAAAGGATCTTGTAAAACAGTACTCATCTGACTAACTAAGGACTTTCTAGTTACAGTTCTTATATCTATGTCATCTACAAGAACTGCGCCATTGCCGTCTTCAACTTCGTAAAATCGGGACAACAGCGAGACAATGCTAGTTTTTCCTGCACCAGTCGGACCCACAACTGCTATAGTCTGGCCTGGCTCAACTGTAAGACTTATTCCCTTAAGAACTACCTCATTTTCTACATAGCTAAATTTAACGTCTTTAAATTCAATCTTTCCCTCAATAGCGGGCATTTCACCCGCATCGTTAGCATCCTTCATATCGGGATCTCTGTCCATAAGATCGAAAATACGAGAACCTGAAGCCATAGATCTTTGTAGCTGCGTATATTGCTGGGTCAAATTTCTTATTGGATCAAAGAAACGTTGTATATACATAACAAATGCCACCAGAACCCCTATCTCCAATGAGCTGTCACTAACCATCCCCGCTCCGAAAAATATGGCCAGAGAGATCCCTACCGCAGTGAGTATATCCACTCCTGGCAAGAGGCCAGCAGCGTAACTAGCCGCAGTCAAGTTAGCTTCTTTATGGGATTGGTTCTTCTCATCAAAAATCTCTAAATTCCTGCTTTGTCTATTTAGACTTTGAACAACCCTGACCCCAGAAATATTTTCATTAAAAGCAGCGTTAACTATAGAAATCCTCATCCTCACCTGTATGAATGCCAATTTGGCATATTTCTGCCACACAACCATAATCACTATCAGGATCGGAAGGACCGCCATAGTTATAAGGCCTAGCTTCAGGTTTAACAAAAGAAGTGCAATGACAATACCTACTATACTTAGAAGATCACCAAGACTCATAACAACTAGAGCGGCGAATTCCTGTAATTGGCCCACATCCCCCTGGACTCTTGACATCAACCTACCAACCTCAGTTCTATCAAAATATCTCATAGATTGCTTTTGAACATGTCCAAATAATGCTCTCCGTAATCTCCAAAGAACGCCTTGGCCGACTTTCTGCATAGTTTGTTGCTGTAGGTAATTCGTTCCCCAATTAACAAAACAAACTGCAAGAAATAGTACGAATACCAATTTCAATCCATCCCAATCACCTGTACGTATAAAATCGTCTATGCCCCAGGCAATCAACCAGGGAACAGCAACTAGGGTGAGGGTATAAATGAACATCGAGACCCCAGAAACTACTACGAGTTTCATAAAAGGTCGCACGTACGGAAGTAGCCTAAGTATTACCCTTTGATCATAAGCAGACCCAAAAACCTCCTCATCTGCCTGACCCCGTGACGCTGACATACCACCAAGCCCTAAATTCATGTCGTTTGCACACCTGTCTCACTTTTTACATCTATTTCTCGCATAACTTCATCCTGAGGTCGCAATTGCAATTCGTATATCTCCCTATACTTACCTTCATTCAACAAAAGTTCTTCGTGCGTACCTTCCTCAATTATTCGTCCTTCGTCTAGAACAATGATTTTATCGGCGCTATGCACGGTACTCAGGCGATTAGCTATGACGAAGGTTGTACGGCCAGCCATTACTGATTGCATAGCTTGTTTAATTTCATCCTCTGTTTGAGCGTCAACACTAGAAGTAGAATCATCAAGAATTAACAAGGGAGGATCAAGCAAGACAGCTCTAGCGATCGACATCCTCTGCCTCTGTCCCCCTGAAAGAGTCGAACCTCTCTCCCCAATGTATGTGTCGTAGCCATCATCAAGAGATTCTATAAATTGATCCATCCGAGCTACTGAAGCTGCTTGTTCAATTTCTTCCTGCGTAGCATTTTCCATTCCGTAACAAATATTTTCTCTCAAAGTAGTTGTGAAAAGAAAGACATCTTGTTGGACCATTCCTATATTTTCTCTTAAAGACTTGAGGTCATAATCTCTAATGTCATCTCCGTCCAACAGCACTCTGCCAGATGTAACGTCATAAAATCTAGGTAAAAGATTAATTAAAGTGGACTTCCCGCTACCAGGTGCCCCCAAAAGCGCAATGACTTCCCCTGGATTAGCCTCTATGGTTATATTATCCAATACTGGGGTGCCGTGATCTTCATTGTATGAAAACGAAACGTTTTCAAAAACCACTTTACCTTTTCTGCGAGACATGTTTTTAGGGTTATTTTTTTCACGCACCGGAGACTCAGAATCAAGGATTTCAAACATACGCTCTCCGGCAGATGCGGCCCTAGCATACGAATTTACAACCCAGCCCGCCATACGAACCGGCAGAGCTAAGATTTGAAGATAAAAAACAAATTGCGCTAATTCTCCAGGGGTCATGTTCCCGTCGATGACTTGCTTTCCACCGAATAACAGTACTAAAGCTAGAGTAACCAAAAATGTAAAAAGCATAAACGACATACTGGATGCTCGTAGCTGTTCAGCCTTTATAAAACTGTCAGCCACTTCAGTACTCTTACCATCAAATCGAGTCTCTTCGTGGTCTTCAGATGCGAAAGCTTTCACTACACGCATTCCTGAAAAATTTTCCTGCAAAATAATACTCAACTCAGCCATTTTTTGTTGGGAAATAAGCCACATATTTCTCATTTTCAACCGCACGTGGCTTGTATAGAACGCCACAATCGGCATGAAGCCTGCGCTTATCAATCCGAGTTGCCAATTAATTGAAGTTAATATCACTGCCACTATCACAAATAGAGAAATAAAATACGGTGACCTTACTACTCCCATATTTATGAACATCCGAATATTTTCAACATCCGTTATTGCTCGAGACATTAAATTCCCGGTATGGTGCTTGTCATGAAAGGCAAAACTTTGATGCTGCACCTTGTCATAGAAATCATTCCTCAGATCATAAGAAACGAATTGTGAAAGTGACTCAGCAAGATAGGTTTGACCATAAGACAGTACACCCCGAATGAGACTGAGCACTACGATTATCACTATGCTACTTACGAGTAAATCGTTATTAACAGATTCCCCTCTTTCAAGTGGTATGGCAATAGCATCGATAGCTTTCCCAAAATATCTAGGTAATACAACATAAGATGCAACAGCCCCTGCCGTACACAGGTACGCTATGACCAGCCTCATTCTATGGCGAAAAGCATACCCTATGATTCTAGCAATGTGTTCCATTTATCTTGTTCAGACAACTCCTATCAAAATCGTGCAGAAGTATTTATGCAACCAGCGAAGTTGAGAACGACCTATGTGGTTACCCAACTAAAAACTCCAAAATTCACGACAGACAATACTATCTCCAAACCCGGCACATAAAGCAAGTAGTTTGATGATAAATTCTTGATCTTTTGTTCATGTATTAAACTACAGAAGTTCAATATACTGAGAGATAAATCTTCTATAAAAAATAGTTGTGTTAACTTAAATAAACCTATCGATCCTCATAATAACCCTGTTAAGAGGCCAGCAGTGAAGTTCAAAAATCTTTATTTATGTCGTGAAATGCTTCAAAGAGATCTAGAGCAAGTCTCTGCTATAGAAAAAGATGCTTTCCCAGATCTATTTCCACCGACCTCATTTATCAAAGAATTAAAGAGAGCGAGATCTACTGCATTAGTTGCTGAAATGAACAGTCTTCATCCAAATTACAAAAACGAATTGCCCGCTACAGAAGACGGCTTGACGAAGAAACGAAATCTTTACAGAAACGGCTATACGGGCTGGCAAAAAGGACAAAAATTCATAGCCGGATACGCCATAATATGGGACATGGTTGATGTCGCCCACATCATATCGATCGCTGTTAGAAGAAGCGTCCGGAGAAGAGGTATAGGAGAATTGCTGTTGCTCAATTCGATCAGCATGTCAAAAGAAAAAGGAATGAGCAGTATCACTTTAGAAGTTAGAAATTCTAACCTTCCAGCACAATCTTTATACAAGAAATATGACTTTAGAGTGAAAGGAATCCGAAAGCATTACTACACGGATAACAGAGAAGACGCCCTAATCATGACTACGGACAATATCTAACGTCAATGAGCATATGTTAAGAATAGGTCCCCAGATATCGATATAGGCACAAAAACAGCCAAACATTTAAATAGAAAAGAAATGCCATTTTTGCCCGGCAACTTTTATACGTGTTATAATCCTTCGGCGCTTTTCAGATTCGGAAAGTGCCTGAATGGCGACACGATATACTCACAAAAATAAGCTTATTGCGGAAGGATTCATTATGGTGCAGGACGTGGTGCAACCAGAGACCTCAGAGTCTCAGGATGATCGAAAAATAACTATGAAATCCCTGCTAGAAGCAGGAGTCCATTTTGGACATCAGAAAAGACGATGGAATCCGAAAATGGATGAATTTATATTCGCCCATAGAAATGGAATCCATATTATAGATCTTGCTAAAACACTTAGGAAAATTGAAGAAGCTGCTGAATTTCTGACAACGGTCGCCGCGCAAGGTAAGAAAATTCTGTTGGTTGGAACTAAAAAACAGGCCCAAGACACCATAGAGGCTGAGGCGGAAAGAAGTAACTCACTTTATATCTCTAATAGGTGGCTTGGCGGAACGCTAACAAATTTTAGAACCATACAGTCTAGAATCGACCATCTCGTAGATCTTGAAACTCGCCGAGAAAATGGAGAATTCAACCAATTAACTAAGAAAGAATCTCTAGGATACGATGAGCAAATCCGTAGGCTAAACCGGAACTTGTCTGGTATCAAAGAAATGACTGAGATGCCTGGTGCCCTGTTCATTATAGATATTGGAAAAGAGGAAATTGCTGTCAACGAGGCGATAAGAGTTGGAATCCCTATCGTTGCACTTGTAGATTCCGACTGTAACCCTGAACTAATAGATCATCCCGTGCCTGGTAACGATGATGCGATTAGATCCATCAGGTTAATTACAGCGAGGATGTCTGATGCAATTATAGAAGGCCAAAATCAAAGGCTGGCTGACCAGACCGACTCCGACGAAAATGCATCTCAGGGTGAATCATCCCCTCGTATGGTGACATACTCCACAGTCACTTTAGAAGACTCAGAGGCACAAGGTGATGAGAAAACAGAAGATCCGGAAGGTGTTACACCAGTCTCGGATAACCCTGCTAACGAATCAAGTAATGAACACGTTGAAGAAAATGACCAGAATGAGACAGGGTCTAAAGAGTAATATTTCATAGGCCCTCCGGTTATGCCCATCCTTATAGAACAAATCAGGTGTAATATTGGCAACTAATACTGAACTGATAAAACAGCTTAGGGAATTGACAAGTGCAGGCGTTATGGACTGCAAACGAGCTTTAGAGGAAAGTGAAGGCGACGTATCAAAGGCGGAAAAGCTCCTTAAGGATCAAGGCATAGCCTCAGCAGCCAAAAAAGCCTCTCGAGATACTGATCAAGGATTAATCGAAACTTACGTACACAGCGGTGGAAGAATAGCAGCTATAGTTGAGGTCAACTGTGAAACAGATTTCGTCGCACGCACCGACGAATTCTCATCTCTCGCGCACGACATCGCGATGCAAATCGCCGCTATGGACCCAACTACAGTCGGAGGAGAAGAACCAGAGGAAAACGAAGAAGGTTCTTTATTGCTCCAGCCATTCATCAAAGATCCGTCGAAAAACATTCAAGATCTTATAAATGAAACTGTTGGAAAGTTGGGTGAAAACATCAGGGTAAGAAGATTTCAACGATTCTCTCTTGGAGAATAATTTAAAGTGATGTCTGAGGTCCGCTTTAACCGTGTACTTCTCAAACTTAGCGGTGAATCTTTAAAGGGTATCAGGTCGCATGGCATAGATCCGGATTCGCTAGATTACATGGCTGGCGAGATAAAATCCGTGATTAATATGGGTGTTGAACTAGGAATAGTCGTGGGCGGCGGAAATATTTGGAGGGGTTCAGAAGCTGAACTTGAGGGAATGGATCGAGCGAGTGCTGACTATGCAGGAATGCTGGCAACTGTGATCAGTGCTATAGCACTGCAGGAATCAATGGAAAGAAAGCATGGGCTTGATACTAGAACACTAAGTGCTATCAACATTCAACAGGTTGCAGAACCATACATAAGAAGAAGAGCAATACGACACCTTGAAAAAGGAAGAGTAGTTTTATTCGCTGCTGGTACAGGAAATCCATTTGTTACTACCGACACAGGATCCGCCCTTAGAGCTCTAGAAATAGATGCTGATGTACTTCTAATGGCTAAAAATGACGTGGACGGAGTATATGACAAAGACCCCAAAACTAATAACGATGCAAAAAGATTCGAACATATTACGTATCTGGACGCGATTGACAGAAGACTTAAAGTAATGGACACCACCGCGCTATCATTGTGTATGGAACATGACGTTCCAATTGTTGTGTTTGACTTGTTTGAAAAAGGAAATTTAGCAAAAATTATCAAAGGTGAAACTATTGGCACCTTGGTTTCCGACAATAATCCTAAGGAATGAAAATTTAACTCGGGAGAATCATCACAGTGACTATTGTAATTGAAATAATCGATGACACAAAAGACCGCATGCAGAAAAGTGTGGACGCACTAAACAGAGATTTAAGCGCAGTAAGAACTGGTAGAGCGTCTACGGGGCTAATAGAGAATATAACCGTAGACTATTACGGCACACCAACACCACTTGGGCAATTGTCATCGATCACCGTGCCAGAAGCTAGAACTATCGTAATACAACCCTGGGACAAAGACTCACTCGTGGAGATAGAAAAAAGTATTTCACAATCTCAGACAGGGCTAGTACCTAATAATGATGGATCCCTAATAAGGATCGCTGTCCCTGAACTTACCGAGGAAAGAAGACGAGAGATGGTCAAAATGGTAGGAGGTATGGTGGAGCAGGGCCATGTGTCAGTAAGAAACATCCGAAGAGATAGCCTAGAATCCTTTCGTACATTGGAAAAAGATAAAGATATTTCCCAGGATGAAAGTCGAAAGGCACAGGAAGACCTTCAAAAAGTAACAGATTCTTTCATAGCCAAAATGGATGGTTTGAAGGCAGATAAAGAGAAAGAAGTCATGGAAGTCTAATCTTCTACATTCCGAAATATCCCATAACTGACGGGGACAAAAACCAAAAGTGACACATTCAAACACTCCCCAAGTGAATCCTAAGGTGCCTCTCAGGCACGTTGGGATCATCATGGACGGCAATGGTAGATGGGCTCATTCCAAAGGCCTTGCAAGAGAAGCGGGCCACAGACAAGGGACAAAAAATCTCAACGAAATCCTTGCTACTTTCGTGGAATATGGAGTAGAAACTGTAACCTTATACGCATTTTCTACAGAAAACTGGAATCGGCCTGATGATGAGGTCGAAAACATATTTAACTTGTTAATAGAATCTGTAGCAATTGACCTTGAGAAGTTAAAAGAAAACAACATAGAGATTAAACACATTGGAGAAAAATCAGGACTCCCAGTAGAGGTGGCAGAAGCCATTAGTAAGGCACAAGATAGTACTTCCACCAACACTGGACTGCAACTCATCATAGCGTTTAATTATGGGGGCAGAGCAGAAATTGTTAGGGCTGTCAAACAAATAATATTAGATAACCTGGAGTCGAATGATATCGACGAAGAAAGTATAGAAAATAGGCTCTATACTTCAGGTATACCTCATCCGGATCTAATAATTAGAACTGCTGGTGAAAAAAGGTCAAGCAATTTTTTGTTGTGGCAATCAGCCTATTCAGAATATTATTTCACCGATGTACTCTGGCCTGAATTTAATAAAGATGATGCTAAAGCTGCAATAGATGAATATTTATCAAGGAATCGCAGATACGGATCTTTGCATACTTAGAGACACTACATTTGATGCAGTCAGATATAGCTGTGGAAGGTAAAGAATTTTGAAAACCCGCGTTCTGAGTTCTATGGTCGCAATTCCCATAGTAATTGGATTGACCTATCTCGGAAACATATGGTTTCTATCACTAATGATTTTTGGATCAGTATTAGCGGCCTATGAATTAAGCAGTTTCTTGGCCCAGAAAAAAATCCGAACAACACCCTTATTGTCAGCCTCTATCTCAGGAGCATTGGTTTTAATTGCGTTCCTGTTAGCTGTATTTGATGTGAACTCAATTATCTTTTCTTTGACCATTTCAGTTTTAAGTTTAACTAGCGTTGCTATACTCCCATTGTTGACGCGACGAACTCCTACAAAATTTATTAACCTGTTAAGTAGTATCACTGCAGGTGTATATGTTGGAGGTCTTCTAAGCTTCGCACCTTTACTCAGAGAAGGGCCAAATGGATTGGAATGGACGTTATATCTGTTTGTAACTATCG
Organism: uncultured Dehalococcoidia bacterium; assembly: GCA_964500645.1. Lineage (GTDB taxonomy): Bacteria > Chloroflexota > Dehalococcoidia > Lucifugimonadales > UBA826 > CAYFIW01. Next base: position 2,212 of record CAZCOH010000018.1, on the reverse strand, counting down.
CCCTCACAGACTCCGGTGCCTATGGTGTCGGAAAAGCTATAGGGAAGACTTCTTTCTTCCCGAAAATAAGTCCTGCAAAAACCCTGGAAGGTGCCCTTGGAGGACTTGTTTTCGGGGTAGTAGGTTCATTATTATCCGTACACTTTTTGGAAATCAAAATGGTCACAATTATAGAGTCATCTGTCATGGGCTTAATTTTATCTTTTTGTGCTCAAACGGGTGACCTATACGAATCCCTACTGAAGAGACAATCCGGAGTCAAAGATTCAGGAAAACTTTTACCAGGCCATGGAGGCGCCTTAGACAGACTAGACTCAATTGTTTTCAGTCTATGCGTCTTGTATTATTTTACTCAATGGATCTCAACATGAAAGGGCTTTCAGTTCTTGGTTCCACAGGCTCAATAGGAACTCAAACACTAGACGTTGTCCGTGCACACCCCGATAAATTTGAAATAGTCGGGCTTGCTGCTAATAGAAATTACAAGCTGCTGTTGAAACAAATTGAAGAATTTAAACCCCAATTTGTATATCTAAACAAATATAACTCTGTTTTGAACGACCTGCCAGATGACGTTCAAGTAGTAACTCATATCTCAGAATTAATAACCAAAGGTCAAGTCAAAACTGTCGTGACGGCCACGACAGGAGATGCCTGCGTAATACCTACCTTAGAAGCTGTAGATCACGGTATTGACATCGCCTTGGCTAATAAAGAATCAATCGTCATGCTTGGTCCTATTCTAATGAACAAGATTCATAATAGCTCCTCTCGTTTATTACCATTAGACAGCGAGCCGAGTGCTATATGGCAATGTATAAGAGGAGAAAAATCTCCTCCCGAAAAACTCTTGATAACAGCATCCGGTGGGGCATTTAGAGATGTTGACATCAAAAACCTTAGAAATGTGAGCAAAAACGATGCCTTAAAACATCCCACTTGGAATATGGGAGCAAAAATAACTGTAGATTCAGCCACTATGATGAATAAAGCATTCGAAGTAATGGAGGCGAAATGGTTATTTAACGTAGATTGGGATCAAATAGAGGTTGTAATACACCCCGAAAGCATTATTCACTCAATGGTTGAATTTGAAGATGGAGTAACTAAGGCCCAACTAAGTGTCCCCGATATGCGATTACCAATCCAACATGCATTATTCTTTCCAGAAAGGATACGATCCTCCGAACCGACCAGATTTAGCCCAACAGCTATGAAGCAACTAACATTCAGGGAAATAGATCAAGAAAGGTATCCATGCTTTTACATGGCAATTGACTATGCTAAAAGGGGAGACACATGGCCTTCAGCATTATGCGGAGCAGATGAAGGAGCTGTAGATAAATTCCTAGAGGGTTACATATCTTTCGTTGAAATCGAATCCGTCATCAGGCATGTTATGGAATTGCATAAACCTTGCAAAAACCCAAACACAGATCAGATTATAGATGCTTCCAGATGGGCACGAAGACAAGTAGACGAGTTAATCGGGACTAAAACAGGAACAATTTCATGATCGACTTACCCGGTTGGTTACTAGTCATACCAATCTTGGGGTTTTTGGTATTTGTCCATGAATTAGGACATTTTCTAACCGCCAAACATTTCAATATTAAGGTAACTGAATTTGGGTTTGGGTTTCCTCCAAGAATTTGGGGGATAACCAAAGGTGAAACGCTTTACTCCATAAACCTGATCCCTATCGGTGGTTTTGTAAAAATGGTCGGTGAGGAAGACCCGACAGAAGAAAGAAGCTTTGCAAGGCAACGTGTAGCAATCAGGTCTGCAGTATTACTTGCAGGTCCTTTGATGAATTTACTCATACCAATCCTGATCTACACAATAATCCTTGCATTACCTCACGACAAAGTCGTAGGTACCGTGACAATTGCGGGAGTAGCTCCTCAGTCCCCAGCCAAGGTGGCCGGAATGGCTCCTGGAGATGCCATTTTGTCAGTTAATGGTAAATTGATTGAAAGCCATACAGACCTCGTGGAAGAAATTCAGAAACACAAGGAAAAACCCGTGGAATTTACTGTCAGAAAGTCAGTAAATGTCCCCGGAGTAAACTCTTCACCCGAATTTTCGCATGTCCAAAATATGACAATAGTTCCTAGAAAATCCCCCCCCAATTTAAAAATTGTTGAGAAGGTTAATGATCCAGAAACAGAAGTGACTGTTAAAGAGGCCCGAACATATGACGTTAATGCTG
>CAZCOH010000017.1:0-28157 GCA_964500645.1 uncultured Dehalococcoidia bacterium | reverse complement strand
GATTGTCAGAGCATACGCAGACAGGAATTTATTTTGTTCACACTACGGCTAAAGAGGGAGCAAGGGCAATCGCTGACGCTAGGAATAAACAATTACCAGTTTATGGGGAGACTTTACATAACTACCTCCATTTTACTCACGATGATTACAGAGAAAAAGACGGTACGGCAATTCACACTTATCCCGCTATTAAACACGCAACAGACAGGGACGCATTACAGGAAGCATTAGTTAATGGCACGTTGAGTACTACGGCGACTGATGAATATACAACATACAAAGATGTAAAGCTCTCAGGAGATACCATAAATACTGTATGCGGCGGTCATAACGGAATAGAAACTAGGCTACCCGTGGTCTACACTAAATTTGTGTCTACGGGTTTAATTTCACTAGAACGGTACGTGGACATCACTTCCTCAAATGCTGCTAAGATACTTGGTCTCTATCCACAAAAAGGAGCAATTTCCCCAGGAAGTGATGCAGATATTGTCGTATTTGATCCTGATCTCGAGAAAACAATAACTCTTGAGGGATTACACGCGGATTCAGATTATTCGATATGGGAAGGTTTCGAGTGTACTGGGTACCCGGTGACTACAATACTTAGAGGGAATGTAGTAGTAGACAAAGGAAGATTAATTGGGGATGTAACTGACGGGCGTTGGGTTTCAAGGAAAGTGGCGGCGTCAGTTCTTTCTGGTCCGATTTGTTGAACTTTTATTAGTATTTAGCTGAAATATTTCATGTATCTGAACATTTCCTGTTTATCTAGCGTCTTGAATATAGGAGTTGGAAAATGGCCAAATCGTGCATAGTAACTGGAGCTTCCCGTGGTCTTGGTAGAGGAATTGCTCATGTTTTAGCTGTTGAAGAAGGTTGTAAGGTCTACGCTACAGCGAGAACTAAAGAAGCCTTGGAATCTCTTTCAGATGAGGTTTCAAGCTATTCTGGCAGTGGCCAGGTTATTCCTTGTCCTCTTGATCAAAGTGATGATGGCGCCGTCAAAGCATTTGTGCAGCGTGTGGAATCTGAGGAATCCCAAATTGATCTGCTGGTAAATAGTGCTTACGCAGGCCTCGTTGCCATGAAACCCTATTTCGGTAAACCATTTTGGGAAAGGCCACAGTCAGTTTTTGACGCTTCAATTGGAATAGGACTTCGGAGCGCTCATGTCTTGAGTTCGCTGGTAGCACCGTCGATGGTTCAAAATGAAAGTGGGCTTATTGTACAGATATCCAGTTTCGGGGGTGTGAGTTATTTGTTTGATATTGGGTATGGCGTTGGAAAAGCGGCTTTGGACAGGTTGACTGCAGATATGGCAGCTGAGTTAAAACCACATGGAGTTCATGCGGTCACGTTGTATCCGGGTGGTGCTGTTACTGAAATCGCTGCTTTTCCTGATGGTGAAACTCCCGTTTTTACCGGTAGGGCGGTAGCTTCTCTATTAAATAAGGCAACGGAAAAAGATCTATCTCGTTATTCTGGGAAAGTTGTTCAGACGATTGAATTGGCTTTAGATTATGGATTTGTAGATGCAGGTGGTGAGATACCAAATGGGCCTTTCTCCGGAATAGAATCTGCTAAACAATGCAGAGAAGCGATGAATAATCCTCTTACTCAATATAATTTAGATGCTGACTTGCCTAATACCCTAGAGACGAATAATCCAGATGCAGCAGGCCTGTTTCCGGGTGCATGATTTGGTGATCGGTTTCAGGCGACCTTTCTTTAAACAACTGGGTTTAAACAACTGGGTTTGCATTTAAAAAGTTTCTTCAAGAACCTAAAAGGCTTTCACCTGTCTTAGCTGTTTGTCTATAACTATGAGGAATAGATCGGCGATCTAGATTAAAGAATTTTCAAAAAGAAGCCCTGCAAGGGAAAAATATGAGTAGAAAACCCTTGCAGGGTTAGGATTTGACATCTGTGGCCTCTGCATTCTTAAATCTCTATATATAATATTTATTATTATTTATCACTATGTATCATAAAAGTCAATAACCAGCATTAAAGTAGACAATGTATAATGATTTTAGATAAGATGCATTTGAGTACTGAATAGTTAATGCAATGCTTTTGTTAATCGTTTGAAGTTAATTCATACATATGGAGGAGCTCACGTGAAAATAAATATTATAAAAATTGGACTGGTAATGGCTGCTTTTGCTGCACTAATAGCCGTCGCATGTAGTTCAGCTGATGAAGAGGAGACGCCTGCTGCACCTGCGGCACCAGCACCTGCGGCAGCTGCACCTGCGGCACCAGCAGCAGCGCCAGCAGCCAAACCCGCGGCGGCTCCGGCACCAGCGGCGCCCGCGGCTAAACCAACAGCGGTCCCGGAGAAACCTGTGCAGGGTGTAACTACAGCTCCGAAAAAGTTGTCGGAGTCTAAGAAAGTCGTTGAAACCACTGGCGGACCTGAAAATGGTGGCACGCTAAGGGTGGTATTAACGGCTGACCCGGGTTCCAAGTGGGATATGTGCGAATTCAAGGCTCAACATATGTTGAGTTATCCGGTCGAAAATTTCTTAATGGGTGACTATCATCTTGGTCCATCAGGTTCTGGTAAGACTACTTTCCAACCCAGGCTTGGTATAGGAACGGATAAACTTGCGATTGGCGCTCTCGCTGATGCTTGGTCAGTACCAGATCCGTTGACCTACAGTTTCCATTTGAGGGAAGGCATTAAGTGGCAACCTAACGAAGTGACTAATGGTAGGCCTGTTAATGTGGATGAGCTCGTCGCTGAAGCGATAAGGATTTGGGATTGCAGATTCCCAAGACACGACTTCGTTGACGATATAACTGGCGATGACACGGATGGTGACGGTGTAAATGATACGCTCACTTTCCACACAAACATGCCTATATCCTTCTGGGGATATGAGTTTGCTTGGGGCCCATATTTCATATATGCACCACCGGAAACTATTGAACTTGGTACCGACGACCCAGATAACCAGTCTGGTACCGGTCCATGGATGACCAAGGACTATACTGCTGGAAGCTCCGTGGAATTCGAGAAAAACCCAGATTACTGGCAGAAATATACTTATGAGGGAACAGACTATCAGGTTCCTTTCCTAGATGCGGTCACTGAGGTAATTATTTCTCAGGAAGCCACCCGGCTTGCTGCTTTAAGGACTGGTCAAGTTGATCATTTGATGAGGGTAAGAACTGCCGATAGACCTGTGTTAGAGAAGTCTAATCCTGATCTCGGAAGGGCTTTGGCTCTTGAGGATTCTTTCGGGTATTTTATGCCCATGAACAAACCTCCTTTTGATGACATTAAAGTTAGAAAGGCCATGAGCATGGCAATTGACAGGGACGTTTATACGGAAGCACTATTTGAAGGTGACTCTGTTATTTTGTCTTTCCCTCTGCAGCCTGAATGGCCCTTGCACTACGAGTCACTTGATGAGCAGCCTGCAGACGTTCAGGAAATATTCTCTTATGACCCCGCGAAATCTGAGGCTTTGTTAGACGAAGCAGGGCTAACCAGAGGATCCGATGGAACACGTTTTGAGATAGATATGTTGATCAGAAATACTGACCAAATGCAGCTGGAAGCCGCTGAAATCTCGGTCGGTTTCTGGGACGATATTGGAGTCAAAGTTAATCTGGAATTAGTTGATGGTCCTGTTCACCAGAGCAGACTATTTGAAAAGCAATTTGACTTCTTTGCAAACAACGTCACAGGACGACCTAACGCTTTGAATGACTTTAGGGCAGGACATCAGTGGAATAGATCCAATCTTAATGACACTGACTTCCACGAAATGTGGGATGACGTTCTTGTCGCGACTGATTCGGCAAAACAGGCTGAGTTAATCAAGAAAGCAGCCACTGCATATCTCCAGTTAGTACCTTCGGTGAACACACCTGCGGGTCTAGGTGGGGACTACTGGCAACCTTGGTTGAAGAACCACAATGGTGAGCGTGTGTTGGCATTCGTAGATTATGCTTCCAGGTGGATGTATGTTTGGGTAGACCGAGAAATGCGAGAAAGGGAAACTGGTTTTGCTGACTAGGCTTTTTCTCTGAGACACTTGAACAGGAAAAGGGGTGTGGGCCAGAAACGGTCCGCACCCCTTTTTTTTTAAAATTTTATTCAGAGCTTCCCATCATCCTTTCCAATTTCCATATTTAAAGTCAACTGTGTGCTATGAAAAGTTTTGACAGAGTAAATCCCTACAAAGGCAAATATGAGCGAAAACCCTTGCAGGGATTGAGGTTGATAAAGAAAATTACCAATACAAATCCTAACTATAACAAAACGAGATAAATTAGTAAATCAGATACTAATCATTTGCATATACTATCTCATGGTTATATGATGGCAACGTTTTGTGGGTGTTTCTCGATTAATATCCACAGGAAAGCTTTCAAATAATGTGACCAGTTGGATCACTTAGCACGGGAGGTTTTTGACTTGAGAAATAAAATGATAAAAATAGGATTGGTGATGGCCTCATTGGCTGCTATCTTTGCTGTTGCATGTAGTTCGGCTGATGAGGCTGATGAACCAGCAGCGCCAGCGGCGGCAGCACCGGCGGCAGCACCGGCGGCAGCACCGGCGGCAGCACCAGCGGCGGCGCCAGCCCCCAAGGCTCCAGCTCCGGCACCCCCTTCAGCTCAGCCTACAGCAATACCTGCTAAACCTGTTCAGGGTGTGACTACCAACCCAACGAAACTGGTACAGACTGAGAAAAAAGTTGTAACAGAAGGTGGACCGGTTTACGGGGGGACTCTCAGGGTGGTGGAAAGATCAGATCCGGGACAGAAGTGGGATATGTGTGAGTTTAAAGCACAACATATGCTGACGCACTCGGTCGAAAACTTTTTGATGGGTGATTACCATAAGGGCCCTTCTGGCACAGGAGATACCACTTTCCAGCCTAAGTTAGGAATAGGTACAGACAAGGTGGCAATTGGAGCTCTTGCGGATGCATGGGAAGTCCCTGATCCTTTGACCTACAGTTTCCATTTGAGAGAAGGAATAAAGTGGCAACCTAAATTCCCTACAGATGGTAGGCCTGTTAACGTCGATGAGCTCGTTGCCGAAGCCATAAGGATTTGGGATTGCAGATTCCCAAGGCATGACTTTGTTGATGACATCACTGGCGATGATACAGACGGTGACGGTGTAAATGACACGTTAACCTTCCATACAAACATGCCTATATCGTTCTGGGGATACGAGTTTGCATGGGGTCCATATTTCATATATGCACCTCCGGAAACTATTGAACTTGGTACCGATAATATAGATAACCAGTCTGGTACCGGTCCCTGGATGCCTACAACTTATACTGCTGGCAGTCTTATAGAATTTGAGAAGAACCCTGACTACTGGCAGAAATATAACTATGAAGGCACTGATTACGATCTGCCTTTTATAGATGGTATTCAAAGTATTATTATTCCTCAGGAAGCGACAAGACTTGCTGCATTGAGGACAGGTCAGGTTGACCATTTGATGTTTGTTCAGACTAACGATAGACCCGTGTTGGAGAAATCTAATCCGGATCTAGGTAAGTCGCTTGCTCTGGATGATTCCTTTGGTTACTGGATGCCAATGAATAAGCCTCCATTTGACGACGTTCGTGTCAGGAAGGCAATGAGCATGGCAATCGACAGAGATGTATACAGGCAGGCTCTTTTCGGTGGTGATGCCACGGACCTGACATTCCCGTTAAACAAGGAATGGCCTCTTCACTATAAGCCTTTGGAAGAACAGCCCGAAACTGTCCAGGAAGGATTCCAATACAATCCTGAAGCCTCTGAGGCTTTGTTGGATGAAGCTGGGCTCCCAAGAGGCGCTGACGGCATACGATTTGAAACTGAGATGCTTATATCAAACTCTAATCAGAAAGAGATAGAGGCGGCTGAGATTTCAGTGAGATTCTGGGAAGACATTGGTGTAGTTGTTAAATTAGATATAACCGATGGTCCGACCAGACAGAGTCGATTGTTTGAAAAGCAATTCGACATGTTTGCTAACCAGTTAACAGGACGACCTAACGCCCTTAACGACTTCAGGGCAGGCCATCAGTGGAACAGGGCCAACTTGAATGACACAGAGTTCCATGAGCTGTGGGACAATGTCCTAGTTTCTACGGACTCCGGAGAGCAGATGGAGAATATTAAAATTGCTTCAACAGCATATTTGAAATTGTTCCCGTCAGTTCATGCTCCTGCGGGCCTGGGTGGAGACTACTGGCAACCCTGGTTGAAGAACCATAACGGTGAACGTGTTCTGGCATTCGTAGACTATAACTCCAAGTGGATGTACGTCTGGCTTGACAGAGAAATGAGAGAAAGGGAAACTGGCTTCGCTGACTAGTCTTCCTAAGCACACAATTTAAGTGTGTGGGGTGTGATGAATTTTATTTCGTCACACCCCATTTTTTTTTGTCACTTAATGAGCCTACAATTAACCCTGTCTAACTCAAATGGATTGTCCGGGTTATAACCTTTATTAAATAGCGAGGCAAAATTTACACATGACCGATCAAGATTTCATAATCGATTGCCAGGTACATGCTTACGAAAAAAATACTCCTCAGAGACCGTGGAGTGGACACTTGCAAGGTCCTGACTCTGTTAGCGGTGAATCGATGGTTGAAGCGATGACTGAGGTGGGGGTCGACGGTGCTTTACTCGTTTCCCCATTTAGTCTGTATGAATTTGATGCTAGCTACGCCATGGAGGTTTTCAAAAGTCATTCAGGAAGTTTCGGACTTATAAAACCATTTAATCCAGAGTCTCCATCGATCTCTGACGACATAGAATCCTGGGTTGAGAACCCGGGTGTTGTAGGCGCCAGGATAATGTTAAATAGGTTCTCGTTCCCACCTGATCATGCTGGCCTAAATCAAATCCTTTCTTCCGCTTCATCACAAGGGATACCTGTAAATATGTTGTGTTCTGGGTCACTGGATATTTTCGCTGGCCTCGCTGAAAGAAATCCAAATACGCGGATGGTGATTGATCATCTTGGTCTAGAGCAACCCCATTTTCCTCCTGTGCCCGATGAACCATTTAAAGATTTGGACAAGGTTATCCAGCTTTCAAAATACGATAATGTAGCTATCAAAATTTCTGGGGCATGTACTCTTTCGCACCAATCTTATCCTTACCTTGATATATGGCCCGCGGTTGAAAAAATAATCAACGCTTTTGGTCTAGAAAGATGTATGTGGGGAACTGACTGGACCAGGGCTGTCGATTTACTAACATACAGGGAAGGTGTTGAATCTTTTAGGACGACAGATATACTGACAGATTCTGAACGATATCAGTTGATGGGCGGTACTCTTCAAAATATATATGACTGGGCCCCAGGTACGAGAAAATAAACAAGTATTTTCGTTGTCTGAAAGTTAAAATAACTCGCCTATGACTTATAAAAGATGCTTTGATAATTGATCGTGCCTATTGATTCTTGGTAGATTACACACCTTCGATGCTTTTGCCTCACGAAACTTTAGATTTCTTTGGACTGCTCATGCAATCTTCAGCGCGGCTTTTTGGCTGCATTTTGTTGTCGTAGGGTGGTTATCATATGAAATAAGTGGGTCACCTTTAATATCTGCTTTAGTGCTTGGGGTAGATGCGCTTCCCGTGTTGATCGGTGCTCCCTTTGGTGGATTACTGAGCGACAAATACAATAAAAAAATCCTCTTAACTCTCACGTATTGCTATCTGTTTATAGTGTTATCTTGCTACTCGGTTGTGATTTTGTATGGCTTTGCAGAGACTTGGAATGTACTTCTTTTCGTCTTTCTGGTCGGAATGTCATGGATTGTAATAGATCCAGCCAGGATGGCTTTAATTGCCTCTGTTTCCTCTAGGCCAAACTTGCAGAATGCATTTTCTTTAGATTGGTTGGGATTTAGCTTGATGAGGCTACTCACTCCAGCAACCGGTGGATTAGCAATTGCTATATGGGGAGCTGGTCCTATTTTTGTTGTCTGTTCTTTACTGATGGCGAGTGCGGCTATTTTCATTAGTCTCGTAGAAAGAGATTCAGATGCAGAGTCTCGGAATATTGGAAGGCCCATCGGAACAGTCATGGGTGATTTGAAGTCAGGTATTTCTCAGCTTACAGGCAATAATATAACGGTAGGGATAACTTTAATTTCATTAATATTAATATTGTTTACGATCCCATTTGTAAGTGGTCTCGCTCCAGTCTATGCAAAGGAAATATACAACGTAGGTCCTGAAGGCTTGGGACTGATGATGTCTTCAGCAGGACTTGGTTCAGTAATCGGAACATTTATCCTTGCAACATCAGGAGAGATCAGAAAACCTGGGAAAATACTCATATTGCTTGTGATCTGTCTTTTGATATTGATGGTGTTGCTTGGGATAAATAACAATTTTTTTCTTTCCTTAGCTATATTTTTCTGTTCTTCGGCCTGTACCTTTCCATTCTTGTCAATATCGTCATCTACTATCCAATCGGTTATTCCTGCTAACTACAGAGGCAGAGTTAATGGGATATATACCAGTACGTGGGGCATCATGCCTGTCGGAAGTCTAATGTCTGGCTTATTGGCGGATCGGTACGGTGTTCAAGTTTCAACTATTTTTGGAGCCTTAATTGCTTTTACCGGGTTGATAATAGGAATACGTTTTTTTAAGCAGATGTGGAATAAACGGCTCGATTCAGATAGAGAATGATGAAATTGTGTTGGTTACTATATAAACAGTAAATGATTGATCTAAAAACTTTTTAATGAAAAGAGTAAAGGAATCGGATTATGCGGGTTAATACCACCAAAAATAAGCTTTCAGAAGGGGTTCCCGTGTTTGGTCCCATTATAAATGAGTATTCTCCTGGAATGGTGGAAATTTTCGGCGCTCTAGATTATGACTTTGTGATGATAGATTGTGAACACGGCTCCATGACTGTAGATCAAGTGGAGAACATGGTGAGGGCATCTGAGTCATTTGGAATCACTCCAATTGCGAGAATTCCAGACCACAACGATGCGACTATATTGAGATTTCTAGATAGAGGAGTACAGGGAATAATTGTTCCTCACGTTAATACACGAAGTCAGGCCGAGGCTGTTTCCAGGGCTGCCAGGTATTATCCGGAAGGGCATCGTGGCGTAGGGGGAGGTAGGTCACATAATTATGGTGTCGGTCTGAGCCGTTCAGAATCTACCAAGATGCTAAATTCGAACCTGTTAGTCATACCAATGATCGAGGAAGTTGAAGCTGTTCAAAATGTAGATGAGATCGCCTCAGTTGAGGGAGTTGATATTCTACATGTAGCACCGGGTGATTTGGCTCAAAGTATGGGTAATGCTTCTGTAGAAGAAGTTCGTGGTGTAATGGATGAAGTCATTCCTAAAATAAAGAATTCGGGTAAATGGTCAGGTGTAGGTGGCAACTCACCTAGGGATCTCGATAGGATATTAGATTTGATTGATCTTGGAGCGAATTTTGTTACTGTGGGAGCGAATTCAATTTTGACAAAGGCGGCTCAGGATTTTAGATCACAAATTACGGAACGTATAGAAAAGTAGGACTTATTTTCTATAAGGACTTCTCTCAATGACAAGCCCGTCTTAATCAAATATGGACCTAGCACAGTGGGTTACTTGAATATTTACTATGTGGCACCCCATTCTGCCCATATTCTGCTGATTTGATTTGAGTTTAGTAACCGATGGCCGCCCCATCCTTTCGGGGCTCCGACCCCCCTGTTAGTAGGCCCGTATCCGAATCTCGACTGATGATCTGTCCACCGCCAAACAGGATTCTGTCGTATCCATTCACTACCGTTACATCATGACCTTTTGCACGGAGTCCTTTGACTACTTCCTGATCAAGATCACTCTCAACCAGTACGTGACCATTCTCATCAACATCCACGCTGAATCTCAGTGAGTCGAGGGCTTCCTGAGAGTCCATATTGTGGTCCACCATATTTGAAATTACCTGCAACTGGCCTTGTGGCTGTTGAAATCCTCCCATAACTCCAAAACTTAACCATAATTCTTCGTTTTTAGTTGCCATTGCTGGGATGATGGTTTGGTATGGGCGTTTATTTCCTTCCAGATAGTTTGGATGCTCAGGGTCCATCGAAAACAATGAGCCCCTGTTTTGCAACGCTATGCCTGTTTCGGGTACCACTAAACCTGTTCCAAATCCACTGAATAGACTGTTGATAAATGAACAGGCATTTCCGTCACCATCTATTACTGACAGATAAACAGTGTCGCTATTCCCGTTTGGATTGCCAAAAGAAACATTTTTAATTGCCTTGTTGCCAGATATAAGTGATCGTCTTTCACTGGCGTATTTCTTAGATAAAAGTTCTTCTACTGGAACATTGGATACCCTTGGGTCGGCTACATATCTAAATGAATCTTCATAAGATAGTCTCATCGACTCTATAAGGAGATGATATCGGTCGACACTTTGCGGCCCCACATCCGACAGGTCGAAACCTTCAGCAATATTGAGTGCCATTAATGCTGCTATGCCAGAACCGTTAGGGGGGCATTCCCATATAGTTACTCCCCGGTAATCTGTACTAATAGGAATATCAATGGATGATGAATGGTTTGATAAATCCTCAGTAGTTAACCAACCACCTTCTGATTGGACATATTCAGAGATTTTGCGGGCTATGTCTCCCTTGTAAAAAGCTTCAGGACCTTCCTTAGCTATCGAATCAAGAGATTTTGCAAGTTCGGGGAATTTCACAATTTGACCATAGCTTGGTGCTTTTCCACCAGGAAGCATCTGAGTTCCCGACTTGCGCTGGCTCAGCAATGGTGCAGAGTCTTTCCAGGCATTAGCTATAACTTGTGAAACAGCAAAACCTTCTTTCGCATATTTAATAGCAGGTTTTAGGACTTCTGCCATTGACATTTGACCGAATTTATCAAGGCATGTCTGCCAGCCGTCCACAGTGCCAGGAACACTGACCGCTAATCCTGCATGAGGACCATTATTTGGTATTTCTGAATACCCTTTGTCTTTGACGTCTTGAGTATTTGCTGCTGAGGCGGACCTTCCACTACCGTTTACAGCAACTACTTTTTTAGTGTTGTTCATCCACACCAAGGCAAACATATCTCCACCTATACCGGTGGACATAGGTTCTAGTACGTTGAGGGCCGCTGCTGTTGCCACGGCAGCGTCAACGGCGTTTCCTCCTTGCTTGAGAACGTCTATACCTACCTGGGCCGCGAGAGGTTGGCTTGTTGCAACTATTCCGTTTCTTGCCACAACTGATGATCTTCGAGAGTTAAAATATGGCAAATTAGACTCCAATTTGGGTGTTTTATATTACTTTATATCAGTGAACGGTATTAATATGTCTGTGATGGTTAAGGTGAATTTGATTTATAACAGATTTACGGAAAATGTGATAATCCGAATACTAAACAAATTTCGTAACTAAGGTGAATAACATGGTCGATAATTACCATTTACCATACGCCGCTGTATTTCCAGAGAATAACGAAGTTAAAAATCCTGTACAGCCAATCATTTTTCTTCATGGATATAGTAGTAATATGGTAAGCAGGGCAGATTTGGTGTCCTTTCTTGACACTCAAAATTATTGCTATTTTTTTGTAAATGCTCCCAACAGATTGCCAGGTGAATCTGACCTGCCTGCTTTTCGTTGGTACGAATATCAAGATGATGATTATCAGGATGAGTTATTACAGTCCACAGAAAAACTTGAACTGACTATCGACCATATATGCAAGACATATAATTTTCTAAGTGAAGATATTATTCTTGCAGGGTTTTCTCAGGGCGGAATGATGGCGATCCATGTAGCTATAAACGGACGACATGTATTCAAATCTGTTGCTGGATTTAGTGTGCTTATCGAAAGTGAACCATCAACTTCCAAAGCCTCAATAAAATTTTTTATTTCTCAGGGTTTAAATGATCCAATTTTCGCTCCGAAATTTGGCCAATATACCAGAGACACTTTAGAACATGCGGGTCATACTGTGGTGTATACGGAATACGATATGGCCCACGAAATAAATATGGAATGTTTAGCGGATTTTTCCAACTGGGTGACTACCCTGTGAGATCCATTCAGATCAAATTTCACAATTCAATAACTTCGGGATGATGAATATAAAAGAAACACAAACGAATCCGTCTATTCTGGATTTGTCCCACAAAGACCTCATCAAGGAATTTATCGACCGGGGCGATAAAAAATACCGTGCCGATCAAGTGTGGCGTTCCCTATACAAGGATGGGGTGAGGGATTTTGGGGAGATTACAACGTTAAGTAAGCCATTGAGAAAATCTTTGGATACCCAATTTACTATCAGCCCACTCTCGGTGGAAACTTCTCTTACAACTTCTGATTCTTCAACTACTAAAAAATTATTCAAGTTACATGATGGGGAACTGATAGAAACGGTCTTAATGCGATATGAACCGGATGGACATCGAAAAAACAGGAAAACTGTATGCGTTTCAACTCAGGCTGGATGTGCACTTGGATGTACCTTCTGTGCTACAGGTCAACAAGGGTTCCGACGTAATCTGCGAGTTTCTGAAATTGTCGATCAGGTTATCGAAATGGATATTATAGCTAGAGGTGAAGATCAAGAAGAGATCGAACTAGGCAAAAGAACCAAAGGAGAGTTACAAGGAGTTACAAACGTTGTTTTCATGGGTATGGGAGAGCCCTTGGCCAATTACAATAATACCCTTAATGCGATAAGAGTATTAAATGATGGACAAGGTTTAAGTATTGGAGCCAGGCATATAACTGTCTCAACTGTGGGTTTGATTCCAGAAATAGAAAAGCTTGCCAAAGAAGACATACAGGTAAATCTTGCCGTGTCACTTCATGCGCCGGACGACGCGACACGATCGCAAACCATGCCTATAAATAAGAGATATCCCATCGCGGATTTAATAGAGGCGTGTAAAGATTACGTACTTAGGACTAATCGGCGAATATTCTTTGAATATGTGCTTCTTAAGGGTCAGAATGATTCGGTAACTCAGTCTCACAAGTTGGGTGTATTGCTTCGTGGACTCCTTTGCCATGTAAATCTGATCCCGGTTAATCCAACAGGTGATGGACCTTATGAAAGAACTGACCTGGGAAACGCAAAAGAATTTCAGGTAGGACTTCAGGAATTTGGAATACCTTCAACTGTTCGAATGGAAAAAGGTATAGATATAAACGCGGGTTGCGGACAGTTACGTGCCAGAGTATTGGAAAACTGATATATGTACGCTTGTTTGCTCATAGATTCATTTCTATTTATTGTTCCAATTGCGATTGGGTAAATCTGGGGCAAAGTAGATACGTGCTTTCAGCGTCATAGTAGTGGTAATATGCCCACAAAGTTGCTAATTATGATTAACGATGTTAAGCCAATGGAGGGCGTTGATGATGATTGATCAAGGTAGTGAAGTCAGGTTAATGGGGCATCTTTTTCGCAGAGCCGGGTTTGGATCCACCAAATCTACCCTGGAAGAATATACGAAACTTGGTTATGAGGAAACAGTAAATCAACTAATCCATCCACAAGGTTCTTCAGATATAAATGATGCCTTGGTGAGACGTTATTTTCCTGATCAAGGTACAAACCATGACCTGAACGGGTTTGGCTCATACGCTCTTTATAGATTAGTTTGCTCACAACAACCCCTGCAAGAAAAGATGTCGTTTTTTTGGAATAACATTTTTGCCACCGGATATGCCAAAGTCAATAACGGAAAGGTGCTTGGCGATCAAATACGAATGTTTCGTAGACATGGCATGGGGACTCTAGATAACTTGCTACTAGAGTTGTCACGGGATCCGGCGATGATCATATGGCTGGATAATATCCACAACCATAAAGGCGCGATTAATGAGAATTATGGTAGAGAGCTACTGGAATTATTCTCGATGGGTGTTGGTAATTACACAGAGGATGACATAAAAGAATGTTCAAGAGCGTTCACTGGATGGACTGTAGACAATCCTGTATATACAAACGAATTGTCTATTAGAAACTCAATTTATCCCTATGGGAAAATAGCCTGGCGCTATCAGTACGATGAGGCTGATCATGATAATGGTGAAAAAACTTTTTTGGGTGAAACAGGCAATTTTAATGGCGAAGATGTAATCAGAATAATCTGTGAACAACCTGCAACAGCAAGATTTATATCGAGGCATTTATATCATTTTTTCGTTGCTGATGAGCCTCCTGTTACACAGTGGCCTCATACGGATCCACAGGATATGAATGCTATTAATATTCTAGAAAAGGCTTATTTCGACACTGGCCATAGCATATCTGGGATGCTAGAAGTTCTTTTCAATTCCGATTTTTTTAAATCGGAAGATTGCAGATATAAGAAGATAAAAAGTCCAATTGAACTAGTGACGAGCGTCTTGAGAATAACAGATGAATTTGCGTATCCGAGCTCCGAAATCGTTGCAAGAAATACCCAATCCGGGTGGATGGGACAATTACTTTCTGCCCCTCCATCCGTTGAAGGATGGCATCAAGGTCTTGAGTGGATTGAAACGGGCTCCATGACAGAACGTGTAAATTTTTCTGCAAAACATCTAGGGGACCTGGAAAAGATGGGTATTAAGACCCTCGTAAATAATATCTTAGATACGGAAGATCAGTTTCTTTCATCGGAAACATGTGTGGACTATTGCCTGGACCAATTAGGAGCCATAGAAGTTACGGATTATATAAAAGATGTCTTAGTCGATTTTGCTAAAGAGATTGGTATTGATGAAACTGACAAAATAGAATCAAGGTCAGAAGCCGAAGATAAGATTACGAAAGTGCTTGGACTTATAGGATCTGTACCAGAATATCAACGGAATTAAAGGCCTAATAAGCTATATAAGGGTGTCTCCATGACGACAAAAGAAGATCTAATTACATCAAACAGGGTGATCGAGTACAGCCACACAATCGGTATCTGTGTCATGACCGGACGAGGATTTATGTTTCCAGTTGATACAGCTATCAGTAAAGACGGGAAAATACATACTGTTAGTAAAGGATACAGACCGGCTGTGTATCAGACTAGAACTAATATATATGATGTGGATGGTCAGTTTTACCTTGACTACGGTTCTTTTGGTAACGGCCCCGGACAGTACCAAATGCCTTGCGGCATGGATGCGGATTCAGAGGGTAATGTGTATGTCAGTGATGAAGAAATAAATAGGATCACTGTTTACAGCAATGATGGCAAATATCAGACACATTGGGGAAGGTCAGGAAGTGGTCCTGGTGAATTTGTTGGCCCAAGTGGATTAGCTATAGATAAAAATGATGATGTCTATGTCGCAGATCATTTGAATAATCGAGTGCAAAAATACACTAAAGATGGTGAATTCCTGTTTAGCTTTGGAGATTCAGGTAGCCACTCAGAAAATTTAAATTTGCCCTGGGGACTCACCGTCAACAATGACGGTTTTATATATGTTGCTGACTGGGGAAACCATGGAGTAGTCAAATTTTCTGGTGAAGGTGAATTCGTTGCGAGGTATGGTAGCGAGGGGAGTAATGACGGCGAATTTGTAAATCCTTCCAGTGTGGCCGTGGATGAGGATGGATTCATATACGTAGCAGACTGGGGCAACGAACGTGTACAGATTTTGGATCAGTCTGGAAATTTTGTCACTAAATTGAGAGGTGAGTCTGATCTCTCAAAATGGGCTGAAGAAGCCTACGTTTCTAATCAGGAAGAATTTAAGACACGACAGACAGCTAACTTAGAACCGGAGTTGTCTCAATTTGGAGGCGATGCCTACGATGAATCAGCTCATACGGAGAAATTTTTCTGGGGGCCTACTTCAGTAAAGTTAGATTCCCAGGGAAGATTGTATGTAACTGAAAGTAACCGGCATAGAGTTCAAATTTATAAAAGAGTTTCTTAATTACATCAATATGAAAAGGTTCCTTTTTTGTCACGAGTGGTAAATATCCCCTGGCAATATTTGCTTATATGCGTTTCCAAGTTCAATATCTTCTATGTTAAATCCTTAACATTTACATTTAATTGGTTAGGACTCGAGAGGGCTCGCCAACTTCGGTGGTTTAACCTTAGAATGTATCGGCTAGTGTGCGATTGCAAAATGCCACAACACTCAACCTATAATTCATAAACATTTCATACGGAGAAGAAATTAGTTAATGGCTTTAGCTTTTGATGATGTCAGAGTATTAGATCTTTCCAAACGAATGTCTGGTGCCTATGCCGCACGTTTATTTGGTGATTTTGGCGCAGAAGTCATTATGGTTGAGGATTCGAAAGGTCACACTCTTAGAAATCAAGAAGTTTTACATTCATATATAAATTGGAATAAAAAATCTGTGGTTTGTGAAGATGAATCAGAGATTACCAAATTTATTAAAACTAGTGATGTGGTTGTCACAGACGATGTGGATCCTACAAGTGTTTTGTATAGATTGGTTCGAGATAACAAAAGCAAAAGCACGGTTCATTTGTCTGTTACTCCCCATGGGATGGACGGAAATCTCGTTGGAGTGAGTGGTAATAATCTCACGGCATGTGCTAGAACTGGATTTTCCTATATTAATGTTCTTGAAGATGAACCGCCTCTCCAGCTACCCAATACTTTAACATCGTACGCCGCCGGGGTTTCCGGATTTATAACGGCTGCCGCTGTTCTACACCGAGTGCGCCTTAACGGAATCGGAGATCTGATAGACCTAAGTGAAGTTGAAGCCTTAGCGGTCATGAATCATCCGTGGAGTATCCAGGCAATTTTTGATAATAGAGGAGACTCCAGAGGTGTACTAGGTGCACCTCCCCGTGGTGTGCCCAGGCCGTTATGGCAGGCTAGAGATGGTTTGATTAATTTTGGACTGGGGGATTTCAGAAATTGGACTGAATCCATGAAAGTTATGGGGTTAGACGATTTCGCCTACGACGAGGATTTGATTGTGGATTTAGGGCGTCATGGAAATCCGAAAGTAGGAGACGTTGCTGCTGCTGCGGCTGGAGCAATTTTGGATAAGGATAGGGCAGAACTTTTTCATGGACTTGCTAAGTTGCGGTCCATTTGCGGAATGGTTCGTGATATGTCTGACGTCTACAATTGTGAGCATTTGAAAGACAGGGAATACTTTGTAGAGACTGAACTAAATGGCGAAAAAATCAAATTTCCCGGTCCCCCTGCCAAACTTTCATCTTTAGATTGGTCTTTACATAATGCAGCGCCAGATATTGATCACCACGCGGGATCAATGGATATGGATAGACCTATTAAGATTCGACCCTTAGAAGCGAATGGCGAGGTCTCACCAGATGGACCATTGTCAGGGATAAAGGTACTTACGTTTGCCCATGCTTGGTCAGGTCCTTTTGCAACAGAACTATTGGGTTTCCTTGGTGCAGACGTGGTGCAAATAGAGGCTCCACATAGACCTGATGTGTGGCGAAGGTCTGGTAAGAGGGAAATTATGGAAGGAGTGCGGAATGATTCTATCCCGCAGCACCCTTTAAACACACAGGGTTTATATAACTCGGCCAATTTAAATAAAAGAGCAATCACTTTAAATATGAGTACGGAAGAGGGTCAAAAAATATTTTGGGATCTTGTTCCTGAGTTCGATGTGGTTGTGGATAATTTCACGCCGAAAGTTATGGGTAAATGGGGTGTGACTCAAGAAAATTTGGAGAAGAAAAAACCTGGCATGATATATGCATCACTGTCAGCCTTCGGTGCTACAGGTCCTTATCAGGAATATCCTGGTAATGGTGGTACCACCGAACCGATGTCCGGCCTCTCATCAGTTCATGGATACGAGGGGGACCAGGGAATGAACACTGGCGGGATGATTCCTGATCCGGTATCCGGATATTTCATAGTTTCATGTATATTGGCTGCCATCAATAATAGGGATAGAACAGGGCAGGGGCAAAGAATTGAGGGTTCCATGATAGAGGCTATGACCATGGTAGTAGGTGATGCCTTAGGAGATTACCAGACGACAGGAACGATACCCAGGCCAACAGGAAATAAGCATCCCATATATGCACCCCATAATGTTTATATGGCAGAAGATGGGGAATGGGTTGCGTTAGCAATCGACACGGATGAATCTTGGAACAAATTTTCCAGATTCTTGGATCTTTCTGAAGATGATAGATTTAAAGATAATGCTGGCCGTAAAAATAATGAGGATGCACTTGATGATTTGGTAGCGGCGTGGGCTGCAGCATACAGTGCAGACACTGTAGAAACTATGGTTAACGATATAAATGGATGTGCTGCAAAAGTACTTTCTCCTTATGAAATGTACACGAAAGGGGAGGAAAATTTTCAATCCAGGGGATTTGTTTCGGATATCAACCATCCGGAAACTGGAGTAAATCTTCTACCGACTAGATGGTGGAAGTTTGGAAGTGGTAAATCCTCAGAAGTTTCTCACGCTCCTTGTTTTGGAGAACACAGTCAAGAAGTTCTAAGTGAATATCTTGGTATAGATGGCGAAGAATATCAGTCGCTGGTTGAAAAATTAGTTACAGGCACTATTTATGACTATGAAAGGTATAAATGAATATGGGATTTAAAAAAATATTAATCGCTAATAGAGGCGAAATTGCTATCCGGATTATGCGAGCATCGAGTGACTTAGGTATAAGTACGGTTGCTGTTTTTTCGGAAGATGACTCGGAATCACTACATAGGACAATCGCCGATGAATCATTCCAATTAGAAGGCCAAGGAGTCTTCGCGTATTTAGATATTGAAGGAATCATAAACATCGCTAAAGAAAATGCTGTTGACGCGATACATCCTGGTTATGGTTTTCTGGCCGAGAATGCGGATTTTACAAAGAGATGTGATGAAGAAGGAATCGCTTTCATAGGACCAAATCTTGAGCATATCGAATTGTTTGGTGATAAAGGAAGGGCTCGAAAGGCCGCCTCTGATGCCGGTGTGCCTGTCTTAAAAGGCATAGACAGGCCAGTAACTGTTGAAGAAGCTAAAGAATTTTTTGAATCCCTTGGGGAAAGCTCCGGTATGATGATCAAGGCTGTCGCAGGAGGAGGAGGACGCGGTTCTAGGGCCGTTTTGAAAGCTTCGGAGCTTGAAAGAGCATTTAAAAGATGTACTTCAGAAGCCAGGAACGCTTTTGGAAATGGTGATCTATATGTTGAACAATTTATCGGTAAAGCAAGACATATAGAAATACAGATTCTTGGTGATAAAAATGGGAACATAATAGATCTAGGGGAAAGAGAATGTAGTGTTCAGAGGCGTTATCAAAAAATTGTTGAAATAGCTCCTGCCCCAAACCTGTCTGATGAAATGCGATCAAAAATCATAAATGCCGCAAGAGAATTGGCCTCTAGTGTAAATTACTCGAATTTAGGTACTTTTGAATTCCTTGTGGATGTTAATGCGAGAGATGATGAACCAGGCTTTGCGTTTATTGAAACTAACGCACGCCTTCAAGTTGAACATACTGTAACTGAAGAAGTTACAGGGGTAGATATAGTTCAAACCCAGATTTTATTGGCTCAAGGATCCACGCTAGATGAACTTGGTTTGGATTACTCAGGTGTCGGAACTCCAAGAGGGTATGCTATTCAAAATAGGATAAACATGGAGACTCTTTCTCCTGATGGGATAGTAAGACCATCTGGTGGAACTTTGAGATCATACGAGGCTCCAAGTGGACCCGGAGTCAGAACAGATGGATTCGGGTATGCCGGGTATACAACAAGTCCTTCGTTTGATTCTCTCCTTGCTAAAGTTATTACCCATTCTACAAACCCGAACTTCGAGGTTGCCGTTCAGAGATCCTTGAGAGCCTTGTCAGAATTCAGAATAGAGGGAGTAGATACAAACATTCCGTTTTTGGTAAATGTTTTGAATCACTCAGACTTTTTTGACGGATCTGTTCACACCAGATGGGTAGATGAAAATGTTGCTACGCTGGCGAAGGAACCGGAGGCAGATGGTCCAAAGAAGTGGGTAGAGACCCAAGAGGTATCAATTGCCACTGAGGCTACACAGCAGGCAAGCCCATTAACAGGTACTGCTCCCGTAATGGTAGACGCTGCTAACCCTCTTGCTTTGTTTGATTATGACAGGCAGGTGAAGGATACACAAAAGGTAGCCGAATCTGGTGAAGATACATCTGATGTCATGCAAGGTCCCGATGGAACTGTCGGAATAGCCGCTCCAATCCAAGGCACGATTATTCAAATTTCAGTAAAGGAAGGGGATGAAATTAGAGCCGGACAAGAGTTGCTTATTATGGAAGCAATGAAGATGGAGCATGTTATAAAAGCTGATACCTCAGGAATAGTTAAGAAAATCAATGTTTCAGAGGGCGACATCATTGTTGAAGGACATCCTTTGGCTTTTGTTCAAGAAACGGATCTAGGTGAGTCTGAATTGCAAGTCGAAGACGATGTGGACCTTGATTATATAAGACCAGATTTGGCGGAAGCCTATGAGCGTCACGCGTACACACTTGATGAGAATCGACCAGAGGCAGTTGCTAAAAGATATGGACGTGGCTATCGAATGCCTCGCGAGAATATATCCCAACTTGTCGACGAAGGAACATTTAAAGAATATGGCCCATTGGTTGTTGCCAGGCAGCACCAAAGACGTACGGATGAAGAGTTGCGTCAGCAAACTCCAGCAGACGGCTTAGTGGCCGGTATTGGATCTATAAATGGAAAGAAATTCAGTCCTGACCGAGCCAGAGCGATGGTATTGTCATATGACTATACTGTGCTTGCCGGTACACAGGGTGGTAGGAATCACTATAAGCAGGACAGAATGTTCGAATTGGCTGAGAGGTTTAAGCTTCCAGTTGTGTTTTTCACAGAGGGAGGAGGTGGTCGCCCCGGCGATGATCGGACAGGCCCAGGTGTAGCTTTCGACACACACACATTCACAGCATTTTCACAGCTCAGTGGATGGGTGCCTCTTATTGGTGTAACCAATGGAAGGTGTTTCGCGGGTAACACAGCTCTTTTGGCTTGCTGCGACGTAATTATTGCTACTGAAAATTCAACTATTGCCATGGGGGGCCCTGCGATGGTTGAGAGCGGAGGGCTCGGAGTTTACACTCCCGAAGAACTCGGCCCTATGTCTTTCCAGGTTCCGAACGGAGTTGTGGATATACTGGTTAAAGATGAATCAGAAGCTGTTGAAGCAGCAAAGAAATATTTGTCGTACTTTCAAGGACCAATTGATGAGTGGGAAGCTCCCGATCAACGGAAACTAAGGCATATCGTGCCAGAAAATCGAATGCGACTCTATGACATGAGAGAGATCATAGAAACTATCGCCGACAAAGGATCCGTATTGGAGATAAGGGAGAAATTTGGTATCGGAGTTATAACTTCTTTTATTAGGGTTGAAGGGAAACCAATGGGAGTAATAGCGAATAACCCACATCATATAGCAGGAGCTATTGACTCTGATGGTGCTGATAAAGGTGCACGATTTGTACAATTATGTGATGCGTTTGATATTCCTATACTGAGTTTGATGGATTGCCCAGGCATGATGGTTGGGCCGGATGTAGAATCCACAGCACTGGTAAGGCATTGTGTCCGTATGTTTAATGCAGGAGCCAATTTGACCACACCAATGTTTTTGAACGTGGTTCGAAAGGCTTACGGCTTAGGTGTACAAGCAATGTGTGGTGCTAGTTCATTTATGGGATTCTTCAGCGTAGCGTGGCCGACTGCTGAGTTTGCGGGGATGGCTATTGAGGGTTCTGTGAAACTGGGATATAGAAAAGAGCTAGAGGCCATAGAAGACCCTGAAGAGAGATTAGCTGAATATCAAAGAAGAGTAGACCGTGCGTATCATAATGCTAAGGCGGTCAATGCCAGCGCTGGGTACGGTATTGATGATGTTATTGATCCAGCAGACACAAGATCATGGATAGTTATGGGACTAAATAGTGTTCCTCCGACCCCGGAGAGAACAACTAAGAAATACCCTTTTATCGATACCTGGTAGATGTAAAAGACGATCTAGAGACTCAGGTTGGGACAACACGGTACTATGCACCATTTCAATCTGGGTCACATGGCTAAACAAAAGCTGTAAGGATCTCAGTCTCTATCCGATCATATTCTTCAATAATATTGGGTATTCTCCCGAACATTATCTCGTCAACACCAGCATTAAAAAGTTCTCCCACTCGCTCTATTATGTAATCAGCTGGCCCTGCTATTGTTCCTGGGCCTATTGCTTCAATAAACCTGTCAGTTTCATTTTTGTCATTTGAGAGCATAGTGGGTACCAAGATGGTATGTCTGATCTCAGAGGGATCTCTTCCAATCTGGTCACAGTGTCTGTTAAGTATCTCAATTTTTCTCCTGTAGAGCTCTAAAGACATACCCCCGTGACTCTTTGCAGCAAACCCATCAAGATTAAAGACGTCACCATATTTCGCCAGAGTTTTCAGAGTTCGTTTTTCGCCCATTCCTCCCACAAGGATTGGTATATGTGGAGATTGAGCAGAGCCCGGAGATAACAATGCGTTGTCCAGCTTGTAATAGGTGCCTTGATGATCTACAGGCGTTTGTGAAGTAAACAAATTCCTTATTAATAAACAAGCTTCTTCAAGACGATCAGAGCGTTCCTTAACGGATGGGAAATCCCATCCGTAGGCTTTATGCTCACGTTCAAACCATCCTGCTCCTATACCCAGGGTGAAGCGCCCTTTAGATACATGGTCTATTGTCCCTGCCATTTTGGCCACCAAACCGGGATTCCGATAAGGGTTACCCAAGACCAAATGTCCAAGCTTTAATTTATTAGTAATTGAAGCGACTGACGCGAGGGTTAAGAATCCTTCAAATGCGGTATCTCCCTCACTTGCCCCGGGTCTATTTGGAGGTACAAAATGATCCGCGTGGTAAAGACTGTGCCAGGGACCATTGTCCAAGTGCTCAGCGACCTTTCTAATGTCCTCCCATTCTGTTAGATAGCAACTTACCTGCGCACCTATTTTCATTTTATGACTCCATTCAACACCTAATTTTGAAATCGCTTGAGCTGAACTTTACTACAAAGGAATGGTTATTTTGCTAATATTCGCTTGCTGAACACTTACACAAATGTTTTTAGAGACGATTTATGTAAAGAAATAATTTGTTATCAGATTACTTTAGGGGAGATTGAGTATGTTAAGAAATACTCTAAAAAATAGATTAAAGGCTGGCGAGGTAGTATATGGCACTATGCTTCAGGAAATGGTCAATCCAACAGCTGCCCAGATATTTAAGAGGGCTGGATTTGATTTTTTCATGATTGACTGTGAACACGGGCCATATGATCAAGGTACGGTTAGAGAAATTCTGAGGGTCGGCAGACTTGAAGAAATTTGTCCTTTGGTAAGAATTAGAAATCTTGACTATAGTTTGGCTGCTGGATTTCTTGATGCGGGAGCTATGGGATTAATGCTTCCAAGAGTAGAAAAAGTGTCAGATACAGAAACCTTGGTGAGCTATATGAAGTATCCTCCTATTGGTGTGAGGGGACTTTCTTCTGACGCACCACATTCAGACTATAGATTTGGCGATCTTGCAGAATTTATTGAGGTACAGAATCAAGATACGCTTGTCATAGCACAAATAGAAAGGAAGATAGCTGTCGAAAATCTGGAAGAGATCCTGTCTGTTAATGGAGTTGATGTCGCTCTTATAGGTCCGGAGGATCTTTCCCTTTCATATGGAATGCCAGGTCAAACTACTCATCCTGATGTTGTTGGCGCAATTCAAAGGGTAATAGATGTCTGTTCTAGTCTGGGAGTTGCTCCCGGAATACATATGGGAAATTTGGATAGACTCAAGGAATGGCGAGAAAAGGGGATGCGGATGATAATGTATAACTCAGACCTTGGATTTCTATTTGAAGGTGCTGAGTCGGGCGTGCAGACATTAAAAGGTTAGCAAATGACACTTATTGGCTAGCTTATTCAATCACTGATCTTTGAGAGGCATAAGCGCAGTTTTCGCAGGCGTTGTTGGAATCTGGTAATTCTGTACTGTTAAGAATTTTTATCATTTCTGATAGTTTTGGTTCGATCCAATCCGTGTTCCATTTATAAGGGACCAATGTTTCTTCGAAAACCATGTAGCTATTGAATCCGTCTGCATTTCTATCGGCATTACATACATAAAAATAGCTTGTGTCATGTACGTTAAATCCCATTTTTTCAATTATGAATGCGTATGTATCCATTTGTATCTTGTAACCCTGATGGTAAGGACTTTCCAAGTAAGATTTTGTCCTAACAGGATATTTGCTCGCCTGTGACTTGTAATCAACCACTATTAATTGATCGAACGCAAGATCATGCCAGAGGTCGTCAATGCCACCATGGAGAATTATGTTTGTTCCCTCGATTTGATGGGAGATTCCGTGGTGTAGAGAATTTCTCCATTTATCCATATTCTCATGTTTAAATGGGACTACATTGTGAAGGCCAAATGTTTTGAATATACGATGTGGTTCCTGATTTTCTCTGCAAATGTCGAACTCTTTTTTTAGAAGTAAATCAGTAGTCTCATTAAGAGACCATCCAGGTGTTGATGGTGATTTCAATCCTTTAACTCTATCTAGGTAAAAGCATCTTTGACAGCTGATGAAGTCAGTGAATTTACTTCTACTTATCCGGAATGTCTCAGATTGCCCTGGCGTATAGATAGAAGAAGCCCTGGTTCTTCTACCTGTCGCTTCTACTTGTTCACCTTTTTTATTTATATTCAGGCTAATCATTAATTCTCATTTACCCTTTATATCAATAAAGTAATTTTGTTGCATGTCAGATAATAGCACTGGGGACGGTAATATCGTGTTAGTCCCATATTTGTCGCATACAAAAATTTGTGAATGAGGCATTTAAATTTTGTAGAAATAGTTGCTGATACGTCTAGGTGTAATCCAAGCTCAAATACCATTTTGACATAACTCTTTAGCTTTAGATATCAAAACTAAGTATGCAGGATTCATAGGCTTGTTTGTCGTCTTATTAGTTGCCGGTATTCCAGTAAATTGACACTAATGCTGACCCAATATAAAGTCGCCTAATATCGTAAATTGATTAGAAATGGAGAGCACATGAAAGTAACAGGTGTAAAGACTTATGTTATTGAAAATGAACCAGGAGTAAGAACCGGTGGTGGTGGTCAAACAGAAGAATGGTATATAGGAGGTAAGTACTTTCTTATTTTGGAATTATCTACTGATGAAGGAATTGTGGGAATAGGGGAAAAACTTACGGGAAGCTCCTTTAGTGGAAAGATGACATGGAAAGATTTTAAATCTCAAATTCAGTTAGTTCATGAAACAGTGGAGGCTTTTGTTGTAGGGAAAGACCCCTTTAATATTGAACAAATCTACTATGATATGTACGCAGGAAGGCATGATTACAGATTACCCAGCCTACACTTTGGAATGGTAATTTCAGGTATAGAGATGGCCTTGTGGGATATTGTAGGTAAAGCTAATAATCAACCAATCTACAACATGCTTGGTGGCAAATGTTGGGATAAACTCAGGGCCTATGCCTACATGCCACCTATTCCTGATGGGAAAGCTGAAAATGCCGGAGCTGTGGCAGAGCAATTACTTGCTGAAGGTAATACTGCATGCAAATTTGATCCATTTCATCCGATAACCGGCGTTCCAAGAGATATCAGTTTAAAAGAAATAACTTACGCAGAAGACATTTTTAAGAGCATACGATCGGCTGTTGGCAATGAACTTGAAGTTGGATTAGGTACACATGGCCAGCTCACAACCTACAGTGCGATAAGAGTTGCACATGCTATAGAGCCTTACCAACCATTTTGGTTTGAAGAACCTGTTTCTCCTGAAAATATAGATGAAATGGCTAGGGTGGCTGCTCATACCAGCATTCCAATCGCCACCGGTGAAAGGCTAGCAACTATCTATCAATTTTCTGAGTTATTGAGGAAACAAGCCGCACAGATTATCCAGATTGATATTGGTCAAGCGGGAGGAATTCTAGTAGGGAAGAAAGTTGCGGCTATGGCAGAGGCAAGCTATGCAGTTATTGCACCTCATATGTATTGTGGGCCAGTTGCAGCGGCTGCAGCCATCCAGGTGGCTACTTGTTCACCAAACTTCATGATTGCTGAGGCAAATCAGGGATCATTACACAAGAAAATTTTCAAAGACCCTATAGTTTTTGAAAATGGATATATAGAGATACCAAAAGGACCTGGGTTGGGGATAGAATTTGATCCTAAGGTGCTTGAAAAACATATAGTAAGCTGATCGGTAACTGGGGAATTACATAGTTCCAGTGTGATTCCCCGGAGTAATCGCAACGTATTGAGATTATTAAAGAAAAGTTGTCGTGATCAATAATGGGGCAATCAGGACTGTCGGGTTTGAAACATTTTAGAATCAATTCCTAATCAGTGTCTCTCCGCAACGCGAAGGGTCACCTTGGTCAAATACTGTAATTTCCAGATAACCCATTCAGATTGTCTTGACATTTTCCAAGTACAACCGTCTGGTTAGATATAATCAAAACGCCCACGAAAAAAAATATCAAAATTAAAAATTTGATTCCTATAATTAAAGGTTTAGGTATTTGTAGATTAATTGAGATATAAGTCTCCGCAATTTCATTGGACTTAGATGCAATACGTACATTTTGTCTATAATGCGGCTAATATCCGATAAGTTCAATAGATTGAATAATTCATTTGTCTAAACTTGAGTACAGGAGGGGTAATTTCGTGAAATATGATTATGTGATTATAGGAGCTGGATCTGCTGGAGCTATTCTGGCAACTCGACTCACTGAGAATCCGAATACATCAGTTCTACTATTGGAGGCCGGTCCTGACTACCCGGATATAGATTCCACTCCTGACGAGGTTAGGGAAGGGTTTGCTACCGGTGCGGACATAATTACCAAGGATCACAACTGGCAATTTATGGGTAAACCATCTCCATTGGCAGAGCCTATGGCTGTTCCAAGGGGTAGAGTGACTGGTGGATCAAGCGCCATAAATGGACAAATATTTCTCAGGGGTATGCCTGAAGATTATGATTCATGGGCTGAGGCTGGTAATACAGAATGGAGTTTTGAAAAGACTTTGCCGTATTTCAGGAAACTTGAAACAGATCTTGATTACTCTGGAGATTTTCATGGGAACGATGGTCCAATAATTGCCAGACGTTATAAGAAAGAGGATTGGTTACCTTCACAAATGGCCTTTTATGAAGGTTGTAAGGCATTGGGGTTTGCCGATGGCGAGGATCAGAATAATCCGGATGTTTCCGGGGTTGGTGCCACTCCATTTAACAATCCTAATGGGATTAGATGGAGCACAAGTATCGGGTATTTATCAATGTCCAGGCATAGATTGAATTTGACTATACGACCAAACTGTCTGACTCAAAAAATTATCTTCGAAGGCAACCGTGCGGTTGGTGTAAAAGTAGAAAGTGAAGGAGAAACTTTTGTGGTGGAGGGCGAAACAATTATT
Source organism: uncultured Dehalococcoidia bacterium (assembly GCA_964500645.1). Classification (GTDB taxonomy): domain Bacteria; phylum Chloroflexota; class Dehalococcoidia; order Lucifugimonadales; family UBA826; genus CAYFIW01. Next base: position 620 of record CAZCOH010000017.1, on the reverse strand, counting down.
CTCAGTGCTGGTGCCGTTTCGTCTCCTCATATTTTGATGCTTTCCGGGATTGGTCCGTCAGACCAACTCACACAGCAAGGAATCGAAGTAATTCACGATTTGAAGGGAGTTGGACAGAACCTAAGGGATCATCCTATGCTGGGTCTTACTTGGAGTACTAAGCCTGATCATCCAATGGATCCAAAAGATCCCAGGGCTCAGGTCATGGCCCGATACACTGCTGAAGGATCAGATCTTAGAAACGATATGAAGTTGGCTATGAGTAGTTTTGCCATCCAGGCTGATGGTCATACGGGAGATGTAAATAAGGCAGTAGGAGTACGTATTCTAATACAGGTGAGCCTGGCCACAAGTGCAGGAGAATTGAGACTTGTATCACCTGATATCAATGTTCAGCCAGACCTAGATTTTAATTACTATGATGACGAATTTGACCGTATTAGAGGCAGAGAAGCTGTTCATAAAGCTATATCTATAGCTTCACATCCGTCTTTTAAAGACATCATAAAGGATCGATTAAATCCAACTGAAGAAGATATCAGCACGGATGAAAAACTGGATGAATGGCTGTTGAAAAATGCCACGACTAATCAACATATTTCGGCAACCTGCAAGATGGG
>CAZCOH010000016.1:0-28469 GCA_964500645.1 uncultured Dehalococcoidia bacterium | reverse complement strand
CAAGTGACTTCTTTGGGATGCCGGTTTCCCTTGGCGCCCCGTGCCATGATCTTTCAATAAAATATCTATCTCAAATTTCTTTCCTAACGTTTTTTCAACGCTATCCGTTACCTGGGCCATAACTGACGGGTCATCCAATTCACTCTTGATCCTGTCAATATGTGAGGAATGTTGAAACAAAAATATCAATTTCTCTCCTTCAATTTTTCTTTCAACGCAACCTCTTAGTAACGCAGCCACATTAAAGCGATTACCTGTTTGTCTGAGGCCTCTTACAATTTCGTTCCATTTGGAATCAAGCTCATTTTCTGATTCCGACCTTTCAGAATTTGAAGCGTTCTTATAGTTCTCAGACGTATTTTCAGATACTTCTTGAGAAGGTACAAGTCGTTTTTCTGGATTTTCTGAAAGGATAGTTGGTTGAACATCTTTTTTGGTGCTGGAGTTTCTTTCACGAGAGACGATCGTAGGATTCCGACGGTATGATCTAGAAGGATCAGCAACATTTTGCACTTCTGTTTTGGGTTGGAGACCGTTTACATTTATTTTTGGGGATGCAGCCTCAACTACAGCAATTTCAAGAGGTAAAGCCTCCGTAACAGAATACTGAAAATCAATGCTCCCAAAAATTTTGGCAATATGTACGATCTCAGGCATTTCTATTTGAGAAACTAAATCCTTCATATCAATTACTGTTTGTTCGGGATATGCCCCATCATTAACAACACCAGATTTGAACAAAATTAATGTCCGCACAGATTCTAAAATATCTACACGTACTTGCCTGGGATCCTTACCGGAATTGAGAATAACTGAAAGTTTCTTAAGACTATCGTTAACATTCTTACTCAATATAGAACCTAACAAATCCGTAGGTACAGACTCGTCTCCAATGTGAAATAAATCCCTGACATTTTCCTCGGTTATTGGAGAATCGAATGAAACGATCACCTGATCAAGCAAATTTTCAGCATCTCTAAGGCTTCCAGTTGATTTCCTAGCAATTAAGGACAACGCATTTCCGCTAATATCAACATTCTCCTCACTACATATATAGGACAGCTTACTGCAAATGTCAGAAACACTTACCTTTTTAAAATCAAACCTTTGACATCTCGAAATTATCGTCAATGGAACTTTCTGAGGATCGGTGGTGGCAAGTAAAAGTATCGCATGCCCTGGTGGTTCTTCCAGAGTTTTAAGAAGTGCATTAAATGCCTCCTGGGTGAGCATATGTACCTCATCGATAATATAGACCTTATACTTCGACTCACTCGGAAGGTAATGTATTTTTTCTGAAAGATCTCTGATATCTCCTATCCTTCTGTTGCTTGCAGCATCTATTTCGATCAGGTCCATAGAGCGACCTTCTGAAATCGACACACATGTAGGACAGGTGTTATCAGGTTCCCCATCAATTGGAGACAAACAATTTACAGCTTTAGCAAGTATTCTGGCTGTACTAGTTTTTCCGGTCCCTCTCGGGCCACAAAACAGGTACGCATGAGAGACTTTATTACTTTGAACAGCTAAAGCCAACGTTTTTGATATATGGGATTGACCTACCAAGTCGGAAAGACTTTTAGGGCGCCATTTCCTATACAAGACTTCTGACACTATCTTTCCAACTCCATCATCACTTTATCTTGTAGGGTTTCCATCTCAAGCCTCTCTCCATCTTCCATATGGTCGTAGCCTAGCAGGTGTAGGAACCCATGGGCAACAAGAGCAATGAGTTCGTCTTCTAAACAAACTGATCTTTCACTAGCCTGCTTGTCTGCTTGTGACAATGATATGACAATTTCACCTATTTGGTATTCAAAACCTGGGGGAAGTACAAAATCCTCATCGAAGCCATCTTGATCTTTTTCCAAATCGTTCCCGTAATATTGACCAATATACACATTAGAAAATGACAAAACGTCTGTCACTTCATTAAGGCCACGGTGTTTTCTATTAAGATCTTGGATCGTATCGTCATCAGTGAACACTATACTTGCGGTGCCAATTTCAACACCACAGATATTTAATGCTATCTTTGCAACATTCTCAAGTTTTTGAAACAAAACATTATCGGCAGCAAATGTCTCATGATACAAGAGAAAATCAATCTTAATCTTGTCTTCCAAGCTAAGGTCCCACAAACAATTAAATTAAAAGACGAAGAAAAATGTAGAGGTTCTAAACCGGCTAGCAGATGCTCACCAGCGATCCATATTTGTTAGTCCTGACGTCGTAGGAATTACCAGAATAAGAAAAAGTCACATTAAATCCCGGTGTCTCCCCTGAAACTCCGCCCGTATCCCCTGAACAACCCAAAGTACCGTTATCAGGCCAACTAGCGCTTTCTATTGAAACGTATGTAATGTCAGGTTGATCAACTTTAAGATCACCAGCCAAGCTCCATTGAGCTGATACCTTGGCACAAGTAGAACCAATCATGTCTTCATCCAAATCCACATTCTCAATTTTGGTTCCCGACTTGATTTGAGTCGCCTGATCAACACCTGCCCTGATTTGTTCAAACAGCTCGCCAAAGTCTTCGACTGGCATTACAACGGTTGTGTCGCTCCCTAGAATCTTACGAGATGATTCTAGAGATCTCTGGAACGAGTAGAATTCAGGGTCTTGTTCCAATGCCTCAGCAAATATACGGGTAGCATCTGCTTCTCCACATCCCCTTACAATGTTGCTATCCCTGTTTGCATTAGCACGTATAATGGTCGCCTTTCGATCCGCGTCCGCTCTAACCTGTGCATCTATTTCGGCGCCTTCAGCCCTCTCTTTATCTGCTTTTCTTTGTCGTTCAGCTTTCATTCTTGAGTAGACGCTTTCTGCTATTTCTCCTGGGAAATCTGCTCTCTTTATCCTCACGTCTGCCAAATCTATACCAAATTCTTTTAGTTTAGGCGCAGATGCAGACAATACATTTGCCATCATTTCATCACGTTTAGTCGTTATTATCTCCGACTGGTCGTGGCTCGAAATTTCTCTTCTAAGCTCAGAAGAGATAATGTCGACAGCCTTGTTAGTGGCATCAGATTCATCAACAAATTTCTGTCTAAACAATCTTGGGTCTGTTATATTCCCTCTGGCGTACATGTCTATTATTAAACGTTTTTTATCCTTGGTCAGAAGTGAATCTGGCGGGGCATCAAATATCAACAGTCTCTTTTCATACCGAGTCACGGCATCTACAAAAGGAGCTTTAACATTGAGGCCAGGCGTTTCTTTGACACTAATTATTTGACCGAATCTTGTTACAACCGCAACCTCAGTTTCATCAACGGCAAAAAGAAGCTGTGGCAACAAAATAGCCGCGCCAATAATCACTAGTATGAGCAGTATTGCAATAGCCTTCATGGGATAAAGTTACTCGTTACCTTGAACAGGAACGGGAATTATCCTCGTTCCACTACTATCAGGAGCCATCAAAATAACCTCGCCCGGATCTCCAAGGATTTTGCTTATACCGGGCAATATTTCTTCCATGGCCTCTAAATATAATCTCTTTCTGGTTATGTCTGGGGATTTAACATACTCTCTTTGAGTCGCAAGGAAACTTTCAGCCTCACCTGTCGCGATCGCAATTTTTTGCTGCCTAAACCCTTCTGCGTCCTGTAGAGCTTTCGCTGCTTCACCTCTAGCCCGTGGCAAAACATCTTCTTTGTATGCATCAGCAAGGTTAATTATGCGAGCCTTATCTTCCTTAGCTCTTACAACGTCATCAAAGGCGTCCTTAACTTCTTGTGGCGCGAACACATTCAGAAGTTTTACTTCCCTGATGTTTATACCAGACTCATAATTATCTAATATCTCTTGGAGTTTCTTTTTGGTTTGAAATTGAATATCTTCTTTTTTGTCTGTCAATACATCGTCAATGGGACGACTCCCAATCACTTGTCTTAGCGATGTTTCTGTAGCATCCTTGAGGGTTGCACCATCAGGTGAGACAACCTTATAAAGATAGTCCCTCAGACTCTTTATGTCGTATTGAACTAGCAACTGTACATCAACTATATTCGGAGCCTCTCCAGGTCTCCCATTCTCGTCCGGGTCTCCACTTATCATCAGAGATTCGCTTGGAACAAGAGTCTCACCTCTGACTCCGATTTCCAATCGGCGAACTTCATCCACCCTCACCACATCTTTCGCACCTATTGGAGAAGGCCACCACCAACGCAACCCTGTTTCCTTAGTGTGTGAATAGGAGCCGAACAGTCTAACTGCAGCTTCTTCACCAGGATTAACGGTAAACACTCCGCTTGCTGCCCAAATGGCCGCTGCAACTGCTATGACTACCAGAATTACAACCGGGCCAATACCTTTACCGGCACCGCCAAACCTACCAAACACAGATTTAAATCTGGAAAGGATTTGTTCTAAATTTACTTCTGGTTCTTCTTGTCTATACATAGGCCTTAATTTTTCCTCGACAATTAAAATTTTAACATAGCCTAATTAACTAAGAGCACTAAAATGCCCCAAATAAATTCGAATTCGAGTACTGAAACCAAAAAATACTACTATTACTCATCTGAAAAGATTAAGGAATCTGTCCTGATAAAACTCAAACGCGCCCCACCTATCCAATTCTTCTTTAAGGGTTTGTGGGCTTCCACCTTTTTCGACAGATCTAAACATACCTTCTATTTGATTCGCGGCCGCCCTGGGGAGCCCTCCTGATGAAGATTGTGGATCAAATAGACCCCTAGCATTCATTTCCTTGGCATTATAAGCAGCAGAAGAAGCTGTGAATTCATATATGAATTTCATCAAAGCTACGTCCCAAAATTCGTCAACACCCACTATGACAACTGATAATTCATTCTTATTGTCACTTAGTTCTGTTGATATTCTGCTACCTACTTCAGCGGGTATGCCACTCATGATATCTAAGTTTTCCGGTTGGTTTTTATATTGATAAAGTATACCGGGACTGTTGGGGCCATGATCATCAGAAACCTGTCTCATATAGTTATAAGCACTCTCACTAAATCCCTTCAAATTAAGAGCGTATGTTGGAGTGATGAGAGACGGCTGTTCAGCCACAACTTTTCCTTTCCTGACGACAGTTTCCAAATTCTTCTTTTGAGAATCCATTGCGGTGTATATTGGTTCAGTGACAACAAAATAATCTAAGTTTGTTATACCAAACGTAGCGAGATGTTGCTTTGGGAATTTAACAACGTAGGTTTGTTCAATGGCTCTAAGCCAATCTGGATATGTACTCATTAGATCTTTAGTTTTATCTCAGACTATGTCAAAAAATTATTAAGAGATTAATCGATAAATTGTACATTGAAAACATACACACTTAACAAAAGTGTACTCATAAACAGAACGAGGAGTTTTTAGGGCCTACCTCTTAAAGAAATAAATAAAACTAGACCAAGCATTAGCAGGACAGAATTATTGGTTTTCTCAAAACCTTCAGATTGATTACAGGATCTGCTGTCCGGGCTTTCCTCAATCTCAATAAGATCCTTTTCCTTCACATTCACGCCACTTGTCGCGGTGGGATTGTCAATATTTGTTTTTTCTTCTTTATTATTTAAAGATCCAATTTGTTTTGAGCCTGCTTGAGGAGTAAGAGATAAAACTGTCACAGTCGGCCTAGCCAATGGAGTAGGTAAAACCTGTGCCGTGACAGGGAGCACGTATGGATCAGCTCCGATGTATTTTCTCCACTTATTCTCTAAATCTATTTTGGAAAAACCATAAATTGTTGTAATTGCTGATTCAATTTTCACCCCTTTCTTTAACTCAGCAAGTAAACTTTTCATTTTTTGCAGCCCCTGAATTTCAATCATATATGCAATCAAAGAACTAGCTTGACCGTAATAAATAATTACATCCTCAGGATTTCCAGGTTTGCCTGGCATGGATGTTATAGGAAGAACTCTTCCTGAATGAACGGCAAAATCAAGGGCAATATCATAGGAGAAGCTAGGTGATACATTTGCATACTCAGCGAGACCTTCGTGAAGCCAGTCTGGAACGTCCGAAAGGACACTATGGGCAGCCCTATGGACAAGGATATGCATTACTTCATGAGATGCGGTACCTGTCGATAATCTACCTCCACCTAGGACCAATAGCGTACCGACATCATTAAATGCTTGCCCCTCAGTAATTAGTTCCCGTCTAATTGTTGAACTTCCTGGAGGTAATGCAACCAACATTTCCTTAACATTGTTGTACATGGTAACCATTATGGGATCCTGCTGACTTTCTCCCAACACTGGTTCCATCAAAAGCATTGTAGAAGTAATCGCATCCAAAATTTCGTTAGCCCTAGACCTCACTGGACCGTGGTAATAAACGCTCACGTTCCCTTCTGAAACTTCATCCCACTCAAATCTGATGTCCTCAAATACTAATCGTTTAGTCTCGGTTTCAAAAAGCTGTCCATCTGAAAAGGAAATCTCAAATTTATATTCAACAGGGGTCCCAGGTGGTATGTAGCGGCTAGATGTATTCGTATTCCAGAATAATTCAGACGAAACTTCCTTTGATGGAACAATTTCCATATATTCATAAACGCCTGATTTACGTTGCCCGATCTTCATTCGGACGGAAACTTCTTCTATCGTAACAGGCGATATAGCGTCTAATTTAAACAAGAGTCCATTGGGAAAATCACTCTGCGCTTCAAACGTCAAATTCAAATCAACACCATCTGCAAGGGCCATACCTTGACTACCCATACTCCATAGAATAACGAGAGAAATCCCAGCAGCTAATGATATTTTCGATAAAAAAAAGAACATGAATATTAATTATTTGATTTATTATTTTCTAACACGGATCTCACACACTTCATTAGTATTGCTTTATCTGCCGCGCTGGTAAAAAAATCTTTTTATTTTTCACTATCATCAAAATCATTTACTCATTCTTCAAATTTAGCAGATGCATAATAGAGCCTTTGAAATGTGGTAAAAAGTCCGAGTACTGTAAGAGTTAGTAACACTAAAATCAGAATTGCCGGGATCCAGAAACCGAGTATCAGGCCCAGCCCTAAAGCAAAAACTCTCTCCGGACGAGTCATAATTCCGATTTTACAATCAATACCTAGCCCCTCAGATCTCGCTCTCAGATAACTGACCATAACTGACCCGACAAAGGCAGTGAAGCATAGTATTGGGCCAATTACATCGATGCTTGAAATCCCGAATACGGGTTCGGGATCCTCATTTATATAGTGAACCAGAATACCCAATAAGACCAAAGCCTCTTGAATTCTATCAATTACTGAGTCCAACAAAGCGCCGAAATTGGTTACCATTCCTTTCCGGCGAGCCAACCCACCATCAATAAGATCGAGTGCTGCACCCGCAAGCATCAATACACCACCCACTAAAAGACTACTCATAGAAACAAAAATTGCCGAAACCAAGACTATTAACAACCCGAGCATCGTCACCCCATTAGGTGTGAATCCAAGGGCGTCAAAAAATCTAGATGCGGGATCTTCGTAATATTTGGAAAGGATTGTTCTTAGAGATTCTCTGTTCATTTATTAATTGGAGTTTAAGATTGACTCAGATCACATTCGCTAGTGTTTTGGAATAATTATTGTCTTTAGAACTTTGATAATAGTAATCAATTACTTTATCCGAGAGGTTATTCCATTTATATTTTCTAGCAGAATGCAACCCATTTGCCACCAGCCTTTCTCTAAGGTCTGCATCTTGAATTAACGCAGTTAGAGATTTTTTGAGATCTTCGACATTCCTTGGCTCAAACATTAAAGAATCTTGATTGTGACAAACAACCTCCGAAAATCCTTCAATAGAACTTGCAACTACAGGGGTAGAAGAAGCCATAGCTTCAAGTAGAACGATACCAAAGCTTTCTTGGCCAGTAGCGGGTGCACAAAACACATTTGCTGTAGCAAAATACCTTAATTTTTCTTCTTCAGAGACCGCACCCGTAAATACAACGTCTTCAGGATTCCTCTCACCGATTATCTTTGAGGATTCAACATCTAATGGTCCTCTTCCGACAATAATGAGCCTGGTATTAGGAAAATCCCACTTCAAATCACTATAAGCAGATAACAGATATCTTAAACCCTTTCGTTTTTCAATACGTCCCACAAACAAAATGTTTATTTTCCCGTCCATATATTCATGATAAGGAATTGCTTTAGAAAACTTTTCTGTATCAATACCATTGGGAATAATTTTGTAGTCTGCAGGTATATGATCCGCTATAAAATTTCTTGCCGGCTTTGAAACGGCAATTTGCCCATCAAGTTCCCTGGCATATCTCTGTAGGATTCTATTAGAGACCAGTTTGTATAGGTTGCTCCCTTTATAGGAATGATAAGTGGCGACCTTGGTGGGAATTTTTATACCTGATTCATTAAAGGTCAAGGCACTCATTGTCACAGCACTCGCAAATGGCTCATGAATGTGGACAATGTCGAATTGCTCTCTCACCATCATTTTCCAGAGCCTTGGACGTATCCATACTGATAATGATACTCGTGCGACAGAACCACCGGAAGGAATGGAAACGGGTCTTCCCATAGGTATAAAATCAGCGTGACTATTCGGGCTCTCAGTCGATGCTGGAGCTATTATCTTAGCTTCAAAATTTTTTTCTACTAGTTGACTATGCAGATTTAAAATATGATCATTTACACCACTAGGAAAAGCAAAATCATAGGGAGAAAACAGACCTACTTTCAGTGAGTATTCCATTAAATAATGGGCCTCCCTTTTCTAATAAAGAATCGCGATCCAGGTCTTTCTCTAACCTTGAGCAGACTCCTCACCGGCTATAAAGTCTTCAACGAGTTGTCGGGCCTCGTCATCGGTGTACTGAATTAGTGGTGACTTCATGAAATATGAAGATGGTGCTGTTATAGGTCCGCCTAAACCTCTATCTTTTGCTATTTTTGCACAGCGTACTGCGTCTATGACGACACCTGCAGAGTTAGGACTATCCCAAACTTCCATTTTTAATTCTATATTTAAAGGTACATCTCCGAAGCTCTTCCCCTCCATTCGTATGTAGCACCATTTACGATCTGTAAGCCACGGAACGTAATCGCTAGGGCCAACATGAACGTCTCTATCTGGTATGAATTCATCCACTTGAGAAGTAACAGCCTGGGTCTTCGATATTTTCTTCGAAGTTAGGCGATCTCTATCAAGCATATTCATAAAGTCAGTATTGCCACCAAAATTCAGCTGATATGTCCTTAAAAGTTCAACGCCTCGGTCCATAAATAATCTTGTCAAAACCCTGTGAGTAATTGTAGCCCCGACTTGAGATTTAATATCATCCCCAATTATAGGTGCGCCTGCCTCCCTAAATCTCTTTTGCCAATAGTCGTTTTCACCACTCGCAATAAAAACCGGTATACAATTCACAAAACCACAGCCTGCCTGTAAAACCTGTTCAGCGTACCATTTGGTAGCTTCTTCCGAACCCACCGGCAGATAATTGATTACAACATCCACCTCCCGCTCTTTAAGTATCTCTGCGACATCATCCGTCCCGCCTTCGGCCTTAGTGATAATTTCTGATGTGTATCTGCCAATACCATCGTGAGTCATACCTCGTTGAACGGTAACACCCTGATTTGGTACATCTTGGAATTTAACAGTATTGTTTGGGCCACTGAAAATAGCCTCCGACAAATCTTTTCCCACTTTATCAGCATCCACATCAAAAGCAGCCACAACTTTAATATCCCCAATTCCATATTCACCCATTACTGGATGCATCAAACCAGGAATAACTTCATCCGGTCTAGCATCGGCATACTTGGTTATTCCCTGTACTAAAGAGGAAGCACAATTTCCCACGCCAATTATTGCAACATTAATATCAGCCAAAACTAAAACCGCTCCTATTTACAACGGTAACTTTTTAATTCGTAGAAACCTGTAATTTATTTTTAAAACACGAATTCAAGTCTAGCACTTTGATTCAATCATCCACAATAAGAACTCGGTCCCGATGGAAGGCAGTCTTTGACCCTTATGTTGAAGTCGTGCTAGCATCGCTCGCCACAAACATCAGACAGGATCAATAACATTGCTGTGAATTTAGCCAAACCAGTTTCCCAGAAAACTCCTTTTTTTTATGGCTGGATAATCATCGTAGTCTCTGGGTCCACTCTGATTATCAGAAATGCCGCAGCAACTCTGACTTTGTCGATTTTTATGTACCCGATGCACGAAGATTTGGGTTGGAGTATTACCCTGATTGCCGGAGCAGCGAGCGCTGGTGCATTAGCATCAACATTATTATCACCTGCTACTGGATGGGCCATAGATAAATACGGCGCTAGAAATGTTCTTACTACAAGTATTATCGTTCTAGGGCTTACAACATTCATGACAGGATGGGCCGTTGTCCCGATCTTCTTCTACGTTACTTACGGTATAGGGAGATTGATTTTTAACAGCCCGATACAGATAGGATCATCTGTGCTAGTGTCCCGTTGGTTTGTAAAAAAAAGAGGTAGGGCCAACGGCATACTTTCATTTTGTCATTCAATAGGCATGATCGGGTTTCCTATATTATCCTCAATTTTAATAGTCTCCTACGGATGGCAATCCACATGGCACATACTAGGAATAATAGTTTTAATTTTTGGAGTCCTGCCTTCATTCCTGTTCATACAGGAAACGCCTGAATCCATAAACCTGATCCCTGACGGTAAATCAGATCCTAGCAAATCACAAGATACAAATGTTGGTTTACAGGAATCCAATATATGGACACTTAGCAGAGCTATGAAGACTACCGCGATTTGGCAACTTGGGGTCGGCGGAGGGCTTCTATATGTTATCCATTCCGGAGTAAATACCCATATCGCATCACATATACAATCAATTGGCTTAAATGCAGGAATAGCTGCTGCTGCTGTAAGCACAAACGCCATATTTACCGGGATTGGGGGACTTGGTTGGGGCTGGATTATTGAGCGTGTCCCAGCCAGATTCTGCTATGCCATTGTGGCAGGAATTATGGCGATATCATCCCTGTTATTCATGTTTTCAGAAACTGGATTACAAGCAATCGGTATATCCGCCTTATTTGGTATATCACTAGGTGGAATGCTAGTGGTTCCACCAGTAGCAATTGCAGATTACTTTGGAAGAACGTCTATGGGCTCTATACGTGGATTTACCGAACCATTCTATACAGCAGGTCAAGCCATTGGAGCTGTTCTATCAGGTGTTATATATGATTCTACTGGAGATTACCAAATTGCTTTTCTAAGTATGGCCTTCATAGGGGTTTTGGCCATCCTGCTAACCTTTTCGGCAAAAGTTCCACAAATAACAAAAGAAAATCCGGGCAGTTGATTCAGATCACTGCCCGGACAAATTTTTACTTATATGGACCATTCAGCCAGATCCTGGACCTCTACCCATGGAGTAAGGTTGCCATCTCTTAAGACCAGCATCTGCTAGGACGGCAGGATTTACGCAGGTTCGAGGCCAACGTCCAGTCAATACCAACGAAATTTCTTGACCTACTCGTCTTCGAGTTTCAGGGGCCATACGCTGGGAAGCTGAGGCTACGTGAGGAGTCGCTATTACGTTGTCCATATGGAGAAGTGGATTTTCAGGGTCCGGGGGCTCCTGTTCAAATACATCTAACCCGGCGCCTGCAATCCATTTTTCCTCGAGAGCTTTTATCAAGGCTTTCTCATCTACCGTGGGGCCCCGTCCATTATTTATAAATAACGCCGTCGGTTTCATTGCCCTGAACTGTTCTTCAGACATCAAATGATGTACCTCTTGCGTAGATGGCGCATGCATGGAAACTATGTCTGATCTTTGCAAAAGCTCTTCAAGGCTACTTATGGGTTCTACCCCATATTCAGTCATAGACAATTCTTCGATATAAGGATCGAATGCAATCATATGGACCCCAAAAGCCTTTGCTCTTACTGAGGTTGCCTTTGCGACGTGTCCAAATGAAACAAACCCAAGAGTCTGACCCCATAATCTGGGAAATTCTGACAACAGGGGCCTACCTTCTGACCATCGACCCGTCCTAACCATCTCATCCATGACATTTAATCTTCTAAAAGACGCAAGCAGTAACATCATAGTATGATCAGCTACTTCTTCTATGAACGTATCCGGAACATTTGTAACCGGTATTCCTTTCTCAGTTGCCGCCCCTACGTCAACTGTATCCGCACCAACACTACCAAGAGAAATCACCTTACAATTTTCTAACGAATCTATAATGTTCTTTGATATTCGTCGCCCTCTGGCTATCAGCGCATCTGCGTCTTTCGCATCACGTATAAATTCTTCTTCTGTCGATGCTCCACTTGTGAAAATTTCCGCTCCTATAGGATCAAGCGATAGCCTTTCAAGTTCATATTGCTCGTCAGCAAGGTCAAAAGTGACGCCTGCAGGCCTTTGTGTTACTACTTTAAATTTTGCCAATCTATTCCTCCCACTGACTCCTCAGAGCAGATCTATGTTTTTGCGGTTTCCTAGCTTAAGTTAATCATTAAGTTATGTCCAATAATTATGATCAAAATATTGCAATTGGGTTGACTGGAGAGCCCGTAGTATTCGTCAATTTCAAAGTGCCTATCGACAGAGCAAACTCCCATTTGTTTCTAATAGCACAGGCTTTCGCTAAATCTTCTAAATTGGCATTGTCCAAAATCCAGAGTCCCATAGCCACAATTCCAACCTGATGTATTGGTTGTATCACGTTTGGATATGATGCAGGCATTACATCATTCCCTGTATCGGTACCTAGAAGCGCAATCCCTCTGTCGTGGAACAAGGGCAGGCAAGCTGCATGGCATGCAGTTGAACCTTCGATACGGAAATCCACAGGACCCTCTACATTTCTTCTATCCAATTGCCCAGTCCTGATTAAAAGCAAGTCTCCCTCCCTTATTTTGAAACCACATTGCTCCTCTGCTTTCAATATGTCCGAAGGTAAAACACCTTCTCCTCGTTCCAACCATCTAACGCCCCTAATTTTGGGAACGTCGATTAGAATACCTCTAGAAAATATACCTTTGCCTGCCAATTCTATAGATTCTTCAGTTGCTCCCATGCTAGTCGAAACAAGGTGAGCTGGTCGACCGTTATACATTTTTCCTTTCCAAAAAAAATGAGCTAGGCTGTCAATATGCGTCACCGTATAGCCGTGAAAAACCAACCCAATATAATCAGTAGCTGCCTGGCTAGCCCGAGAAGTTATTTTATCGCCAGTTTCCCAACCTTCTCCACTTTCCACCATGTAATGTACAGCAGGTCCTGTAGCATCAGGGGAAGGGTCAAAAACAATGGGCCTCGCGCATGAAACTGTCACCCCTTCATTTATCATCGCAGCTGATTCCAAAGTTTTCTTTTCATCTAGATAATTTAAGGTCCCCATTTGATCTTCATTCCCCCACCGGCCCCAATTACTCAAAGTATTGAAATACTCCAGCACTTCTTCTTCCGTCGGCAAAGTCTCCATATAACCATCTCCGTTCTTATGTCACTTTAAGTCATCTTTATTTATAGAAATATATTCAAATAAATGCATTTACATTCTGGGCATATAATAGCGGTTGTAGAAAAAAATATTCACCTTTGGATTAATTTTGGCTAATAACATTCTTTCAAACAGATTTTTATCCGCTCTTCAGTACAGAGATTACAGGATCTTATGGAGCGCAAATCTGGCTGGAGGAGCTGCGACCTGGGCCTTAATAGTGTCAATAGGATGGCTAACTTGGAACATATCCGGGTCATCTTTAAACGTAGGGTTCGTTACATTTCTTCAAATGATCCCTAGAGTCCTAGTACCTCCTTTCAGCGGATACCTAGCTGATCGGTTTGACAGAAAAAAAGTAATGGCCATCATGTTCGTTTTAAGTGCCACTTTCACATTTATCTTGGCAGCTTTAATTTTTTTCGACTCCATCGAATTATGGCATTTATCAGTACTGGGTTTCGCAACCGGTTGTTCGAGGTCGGCTCAAATGCCTGTCGGGCAGGCTTTAGTCCCAAACTTGATACCAAAGGAACGCCTACTTAACGCAATAGCATTAAGTCAGGCAACAATACACGGCTCTAGGTTATTGGGTCCATTGACAATTTTGCCGCTACTTTCAGGGGTAGTTTCTCCAGCAATATTAAGTGGAACTGATAGCGACAAAACTGGAATAGGCCTCGCAATTTTACTCTGCTCAGGATTTTACATATTAAGTTTTATACAAACATTGCGGATAAAAACATCCTCTACTGGCGAAATGGATACAAAGAAAGGATTTCTTTTCAATCTTGGTGAAGGAATTCCATACGTCTACAGACATCCTCAACTGAGGGTGATCGTCCTTATGGCATTTTTCCATTGCGGATTTGTTATGTCATTTGAGTCTGTTTTACCTGTTTTATCTGTATATAAATTTGATGCTGATCAAGGGGCAGATTTCAGCCTAATGATGATGTCAATAGGAGCTGGAGCACTAATAAGCATAATAGCCTTATCAGGTGTGACTAGTGAGTCAATGAAAGGGAAACTTTTTCTCAACCTGGGAGTATTGAGCGGGCTTGGCCCCCTAATAATGGCATTCTCAGTTAATTTACCAATGGCCATATTCGCAGCGATGTTAATGGGGGCCGCTCAAGCAGGTTACATGACATTAACACATACTATGATCCAAACGATCACTGAAGATTCTGTACGGGGAAGGGTTGGAGCGGTATATTCGGTCCACATAGGCGGCATCATGGCATCCATGAATCTAGCTAATGGAGCCCTAGCTGACTTAAACTTCCTTAATTTTGAGATCTTAAACGGCCTGTTAACAATGATCCCAGCTGATACCATGTTAACTGTAGGAGGAATCCTATTTATATTTGCAGTTTTCCTTAGTTGGTTTACCTCTACGCTGAGAAATATCTACGAAACGGGACTTCCCAATCCGGCGTTAAATAAGTAGATATCACGCGAAACGGGAAAGAACAATATATACAAATAAGACTCTAAATCTCAATGCATGATAGCTTTTTCGCCGTCTCTTCTATCTCGTTAAGGCCCAATCTACTGGGGCCCGCAATTTGACACTTCATAGAAGCTGCAGACACAGCTAGAGCAAATGTTTTCTTCACGTCCCATTTATTAACCAACCCAGCTATAAACGCTGCTGAAAAAACCGCCCCCGCACCATTTGCATCCACCATTTCTATAGTTGGCGGGGTAATTAGATATGATTTGTCACTTGACATATACCGACATGTTTTTTCTTCATTTGTAATAAGAACTGCATGTATTCCCCGACTCAATAAATTTCGCGCAACTACCTCAGTTTCCACGAAGTTTGCATCTCGTTTATGAGCAATTTGAATTATTGACGAGACACCAATGATTTCGTCAACCAATGACTCATCTAAATATTTATCTTCCAGATTTAGGAATACTAGGCTATTATTCTGACTCGCGCTCCTTAAGGCCGGAGCATTGTAAGGCCAGTCGTACCAATCCGCATATATGACTCCACAGTTCCTTATCAGATCGAGGTTAGCCGTTGCTAGAGTATTTAAAACGGCTATATCCCTGTCCCAAACGTATTGACGTCTTCCATGTGAATCCGAAAAAACCACCTCGTATGGGGTGGAAATCATACTATTATGTTTTAGAAAGTTTTTTATACCTAATTGATCAAATTCTTGCATTACATTGTGGCCAGTTACGTCGTCTCCTAGTTCATTACTAATCATAGCTACATTAAATCCATAATGACTTAAAGTAGTCGCCACTATCGCGGCATCTTCAGACAAAAAATCGTGACGTGACAACCATGCTGATGCTCCATTTTCATCTGGCATATTGTCTAATACGTAGACCTCTGCTGGCGATAACATCCCTACACAGGCCACATGGATATTGTCAGTATTATCACCTGTAGTCTCCATCTAAAATTTACTAAAACTCATGTCAGTCACCAAGCAAGTTGATTTGATCTTGATACATTAACGACAACTAATTGATAGCGGAGGAAAATTATTTATTTTCAAAAACATCTCTCCGTAATAAAAAATGTTTAAAATATCGAAATGGTAAAGCCAATGATACTAAAATTAACTGACGGTGCTTTCCAAATAAAGCTGGGAGGAACATCCGCCACAGTCTTGGAAACTAGCGACGGGCCTATATTAATTGATACAGGTTGGCGTTGGAGCAGAAAAAAGATCGAAGTAGGATTAGATAGCATTGGCTATTCAATTAAAGAAATTCACCTGATTGCTCTCACTCACTTCCATCCCGATCACATTGGGAGTGCAAAAAGCCTTAAAAAGGACCTATCTTCTCCAATAGCCGCACACGTTAGTGACGCTGAAATCGTGTCCCGAAAAAAACCTATCCATAGTATGTCTCACTCCTTCTATGGAAAGTTCATATTAAACCCATTTCTAAGCATGATTCGTGGAGGCATTATAGATCCCGAAATCCTCTTATACGACGGAGAAAAACTTCCAACTGATCTCCATATAGAAACCATTCATACACCAGGACATACACAGGGGAGTGTTTGTTTCTTTGTACCTGCTAAAAAATTACTTATTGCCGGAGATGCAATGGAACACAGAAATGGAAACCTGATGCCTCCTTCGAAATTTTTTAGTCAAAATGTGCCTATGGGAGTGGATTCGATCAGAAAATTAGACGAACTAGATTGCGAAATTATTTCGCTCAGTCATTTTGAACCCGTATTAAGGCAAGGCAATAAATTAATAACTAAATTTATAAACAAATATATTCAGGACGAAAATTAATGTTGATCTGCAGAAAAGACATATTTTGGAGCCTTAACTGATTTACATAATTATTGCCGTTCTAACACTGATCACCGTGGTGATATTACCTTTGTGTATCGTGCTTTATTACGCTTTAGATGCACGGCGTCAAGGATTCGATGTTATCAAACGACAAATTGACTATTTCTCGCTGGTCACATTCATAGACGACAGAAACATAACATTCACACCTCACGGTGACGATACAAAATATTGCTCCATTCCCATTCTTGGCATACAAGGAAGAGATGGACACATAGTTTCTGACAGCAAGCCAATAAGGCATCACGAAGGAATAACGAGGTCGATTACAGGCATAAATGGCAATATAGGCAAAGGATCTAGAGTACGAACAGATATATTTGTATACGAATCTGATCCAAAAACTTCTCTTGGCCTTGAGTATGAGGAAATAAAATTTAATTCTGAACTGGGTGAACTAGATGCGTGGGTCATCCCACATAAATCTGACAAATGGTCAATATTCATACATGGCCACAGATCAAACAGGAGAGAAAGCTTAAGGCTAACGTCTCTTTTTCATAGATTAGGGCACAACCAAATGCTAGTGACTTACAGGAACGATGAAGGCGCTCCAGTGGATAAAGGCGGATACCACATGTTTGGTATAACAGAGTGGAGAGATTTGGAGTCAGCTGTTATGTATACATTGAAGAGAGGAGCGAAAGATATTAACTTGGTAGGTCACAGTATGGGAGGGGCAATCGTTCTAAAATTTCTACTGGAGTCAAGGTTTTCTAATCAGATATCAAATATAATTCTAGAATCCCCGGCGCTAGACTTAAATAGAATTATTTCAGCGAAGGCAGCCACTCTTCCTTTTCCAGCATCAACCGCTCTTTTACCAGTGAAAAAAATAGTTTCTAAAATTGTAGGTTTTAACTGGTCTGAATTAAATTACATTGAAAAAGCAAACGAATACGATGTTCCCATTTTATTAATACACAGCGAAACAGACTATACCGTCCCTGTAGTTCTTAGCGATGAATTTGCTAATTCCAGGCCAGACATAATCGAATATGTTCGACTTGATAACGCACCACACGCAGCAGCTTGGAATTTTCACAAAAACAGGATTGAAAAGAGCATAGAAGGATTTCTGTTACGATCACACCAAAAATAAAAAAGACTAATCGTGACCAATGGTTAATTGCTAACCATGTAATGAGGAGACACTAAATGTTAAACAAAAAAGGAACAGGTATGCTCGCCGTTTGGTGCGACATTCCGGAAAATCTGGAAAACGAATTCAATCGCTGGTACAACGAAGAACACGTCTTTGAACGCCTGTCCGTACCTGGTGTATTAAATGCGGCTCGATATGAGGCGGTGATGAATGGTCCAAAACATTTGGCGATTTACGAGCTTGAATCTATAGATGTACTAGCATCGACAGAATACAAGCATTTTCTTTCCAATCCAACCAAATGGACGCAAAAAATGTCTCCTGATGTCATCGGTAAAACGTACATACGAAACGTGTACAAATTGATTTTTCCAAACCCACTAGCACCATCCGCACTCGTTAGTCCTCTAGCTAACGCTTTACAAGTAGGCAGAATGAATATACCGAAACAATATGAAACCGAATGGAATAATTGGTACAACACAATATATGTACCAAATTACGAAACCGTGTCTGGAGTAATAATGGGGAGGAGATTTAAGGCTGTCGAAGGGGAACCAGAATATATGACATTCTATGAATTAGATTCTCCCAATGTATCCCAAACAGAAGAATGGTTTTCTCAACAAACAGCACATCCATCAAATGCCTCAATGCGGGAAGCTATGAAACATATACCTGGGTCCCCAGGAATCTGGGTCAAGACTTTTGATCCGTCTTGAGCTTCAATCACAAATTCTTCCAAGAAGGAAGTATATAAATGGAATGGATGATTTTTGCCGGAGCTAGTGCATTCACATTCGCCTTAGTTTCAGTCCTGGATAAAATCCTCATATCTGAACATGTTAATAGTGGAAAAGTTTTCGTATCGATTGTCGGCGCAACACAAATTCTATTAGGACTCTCAGCTGTCCCACTGGCAATAAATTCAGATTACAGCTTTACAACAGTTTCAGTGGCACTCTTATCAGGTGTTTTCTCTGGAACTTATCTAGTGTCCATGTTCCTTGTGATGGAATCTCAGGACGTTTCTAAGGTGGTTCCAGTAGTATCGACTTACCCCATATTCGTCGCATTATTAGCTTTCATGTTTTTGGGAGAGTCTGTGACAACACTGAGCCTGATATGTGTATTAATAACAGTATCAGGGGCTGTGTTAGTGTCACTTGGACCGCAAGGCATGGCCGCCGGAATTAAAAGAAATGACGTAACAGCAATGATGGTTTTATTTGCTGCCAGTATGTCTTTTGGACTAAGTCAATTCCTATCAAAAACTATTACAGGCGATATGACCCTGGAAGCACAGTTTATGTTGAGAGGCCTAGGTGGGGGATTTGTATGTGGAACTTTAATTTTTACTCAAACAGCGAGAAACGGAATTAAAAAATTGATGAGCAAACCAAAAACCCTGGGATTGATAGCTATAACCGAAATATTTTTAGTATTTTTTGCTATATTATTTTTTTTCCGCGCAATATATTCTGGAGATGTTTACTTAACCTCAACAGTGCTGGCGACACGCCCATTATTTGTATTCGTCCTGAGTCTAATCCTTAGCATCCCATTTATTGGTTTATTGAAGGAATCTGTTAGAGGAAAAGATCTTATAATGAGGTGTTTTGGGATAATCCTCACTGTTGGCGGGGTAGTTGGTGTGTCATTTTTCTAGTCAAATTAAACCCGCATGTGTTTTAAAGAAAAAGTCACATTAACGCATTCTCTCCCGTTATATCACGTCCTATAATTAGAGTATGCACATCTCGAGTACCTTCATAAGTATCCACTGTTTCTAAATTTAGCATGTGCCTAATTACTGAATAATCAAGGGTAATGCCACTAGCACCAAGAATTTCTCTAGCCGTTCGAGCAGCCTTCAATGCTGACCGTACATTTTCTCTTTTCGCTACTGAAACATGGTTGTAGGTCATAGTTCCTTCATCTTTCATTTTCCCCAGTTTCCAGGCTAACAATAACCCTTTGGTATGATCAGTTATCATGTCCACAAGTTTATCTTGAACCAGTTGCCTGCTAGCAATGGATCTCCCGAATGTACTTCTAGATTTAGAAAAGGCTAAGGAATCCGCATAAACCGCCTCCAACGCCCCAAGTGCACCCCATGCAATTCCATATCTTGCCTGTGTCAGGCAAGATAAAGGTGCAGAGAGACCTTTGGCGTGAGGTAGTAATGCCGTAGCCGGCACCTCAACGTTATCCATAACTAATTCACTCGTTACTGATGCCCGCATACTCATTTTTCGTTGAATCTTATTAGATTTAAACCCTGCCGAATCAGTCGGCACTAAGAACCCTCTAACAATGCCTTCTTGATCTTTCGCCCACACCAAAGCAACATCTGCTATATTTCCATTGGTAATCCACATTTTTGTACCGTTAAGAATGTAGGTCTCACCTTCTAAACGAGCGGTGGTCTTCATTGCTCCCGGATCTGAACCGCCATCATGTTCGGTGAGGCCAAAGCATCCAATAAAATTCCCCTCTGCCATTTTGGGTAAGAACTTCTGTTTTTGTTCCTCTGTCCCAAAACGACTTATCGGATACATAACTAAAGCACTCTGCACACTTGCGAAGCTTCTTAGGCCTGAGTCAATCCTTTCTAGTTCATACATGATCAACCCGTACGGGATATTTCCTACGCCCGGACAGCCGTACTCTTTTGGCAAATTGGACCCTAAAAATCCCATCTCTCCCATAGCAGGGATAATATCTTTTGGAAAATCTCCTTTCTCCCACCATTCAGCAGCGTAGGAACTTATTTCTGCGTCTAAATATTCTCTGGCAGCAGATTGTATCTGTCGTTCCTCAGATTCCAATAGATCCAATATCGAGTAGTAGTCAAGCATATGTTTCCATCCTGCAATTATGTCTTTTTATGACTCTGTACTTCTACTAGAGTTATAGTCATCTCAGTAATAGTATGTCTAGTACATTGTAATTCAGTAGAGTAGGTTTGATAAATCTGTAGGCAGAGTGGATGACCCTTAGTAAATTAAGCGATTTACCACAGTCGAGACGCAAAGTTATTCGGGCGTGGTGCATGTACGACTGGGCTAATTCCAGTTTTGCAACTAGCGGCGTTGCTGCCATATTCCCCGTTTATTTCGTTTTTCTATTTAAAGAGGCACTAGGCGACCAGGAGATATTTCTCGGAATAACTTTCACGGGAAGCTCTTTATGGAGCCTAGGAATCGCATTATCCACAGCTATTGTGGCATTATCGAGTCCTCTACTTGGAGTAATGGCAGACAGAATACCCATAAAAAAAATACTTCTTTGGGTATACACAATAGCCGGCTCACTGTTTACTATGCTAGCTTTTATATCTGCTTATACACCTTGGCCATGGGCATGGGTATTTGGATCATTTTTTCTAGCCAATATTGGATTCGCCGGAAGTCTCGTTTTCTATAATTCGTTTCTGCCACACATAGCACCTAAAGAACTTATTGATGACGTAAGTTCTAGAGGATTCGCATTTGGTTACGTCGGAGGAGGATTACTTCTTGTAATACATTTGATATTAATAACTGTGGTAGAAGGGAGTGAAATAAGTGATCTGGTTACTAGACTATCAATCGGATCCATAGGGATATGGTGGTTTGGATGGGCACTTTGGACATTAAGGGTTTTACCTGAGCCACCAATTTTAAACCGCATACAGGGGCTAAGTATCCTACAAATTAGTAGCTTGAGCGTCAAAGAACTGGCAAACACGTTTAGAGAGTTGAAAAAATTTAAGGTCCTATTACTCTACTTAGGTGCCTATTTACTGTTCAATGATGGTATACAAACGGTTATGGGAGTTGCAGGAGCGTTTGCCGCAGACACATTAGGTATTCCGCTCACTTTCAATATGGCAACTATACTTATTATCCAATTTGTAGCTGCCGGTGGGGCTATAGCATTTGCCAAGCTGGCAACCTTATTATCAACAAAAAACGCTCTTCTGATAGCCTTGTCCGGTTGGGCGATTATGGTTTCGTTTGGAGTTGGAATAGCACCGCTCACACCATCACTTCATACCCAACATGACTACCAATTAAATTATGACTCCGGCACTTCCCTATATGTTGTAACTTCGTCTCCACAATTGGGTGATTCGGAAAATGACGAAACTTGGAGGCAACTCTCAGGAAATTTAGAAAGCGACAGCAAATTATCCTTGAGAAAAGCTGAAACATTTGTCAATACAGTTTCTGAATTCACTACATCTAAATACAGCGTATCAGTTGTTGGCGGGCCTTTAGACAACGTTAGCACTGTAGGTCAACTACATCCTTCAGAATTAGGCGCCGGGTCATTAGACTGGTGGCCAGACATGGTTAGAAAAATTATATGGCAACCGCTGGGGCTACAAGTTGGGTACCAATGGCTGATACTAGGAGTTGGTGTAGGTTTGGTAATGGGTGGGAGTCAGGCGTTGGCAAGAAGCCTATTCGCAAAGATATCTCCGGAAACCAGAAGTGGAGAATTTTTCTCTTTCTTTGGATTTATGAGCCGTGCCTCATCAGTATTTGGTCCGATGTTGTACGTACTCATAACAGGGATCCTTGACACAAGATCTGCAGTGTTTTCAATTCTTGTTATTATTGTTATCGGCAGCATAATTCTAAATTGGGTCGACGTAGAAGAAGGATCCAGAATTGCTGAAATTGAAGATGAAAGAATCAAATCTGAATTTAAAACCTCGTCTTAACCCAGTATTCATCTCTCCAAAAATTCTCGGGCAGATTCAGGCCAATTCACGGTTACCCCATCTATCCCAAGATTTAATGGCTTCTCTAAATCGTCAGCAGTCTCCATACCCCACGCTCCCACATATAAACCCTTGGAATGTGCCATAGACACAATATCCTCTGTCAAAGACGCATAATATGGAAAATATCCCTTTACATGGTTTTTTAAACAAAAATTGATAGTTGCCTCATCTGGTTCTGTCAACAGAAATCCCAGTCCCACCTCAGGCAAAATGTCATTAGCTCTTATTATTTGATCAGGAACGAAGGATATTACCGATAGGCCCGGCACCGACAAATTATCTTCACCAAGACTTTTCTGACAAGACGGCAACCAATCGTATTTTACCAGTAGATTTCTAAGTGCCTGTATCAAGGATGTTTCTTCTGATTTAATTTCAATAAAGAAATGGGCTTTACCAGAATAGCGCTTTAGGACTTCCTCTAAAGTAGGGACTTTTTCAAACGAAAAATCCTCAGCGAACCAAGATCCGGCATCTAGATTTTTCATCTCATTCAAAGTCAAATCTCTTATTCGACCGCTACCATTCGTTGTACGATCAACAGTTTCATCATGCATGACGACTGGTACTCCATCTAAAGTAATATGAATGTCAAATTCTATATATGGAAATCCTTTTTCTAAGGAATAATCAAAGCTAGATATAGTGTTCTCTGGTCTTTGTGAGGAATATCCTCTGTGGGATATTATTTTCATCATTTATCTTTATCCTTGTCTATTTCTTCATTCGCACACAAATTTCTGTGATATGGCAATCAACATATCGATGTCAAAGCTCAAATTAGGAAGCCTGAAATCCCTCCTATGCTAAGATTTTACAACCAACTATACTCAAGCCAACGTAGCTCAGGGGTAGAGCAACTGTTTCGTAAACAGTAGGTCGGCGGTTCAATTCCGCCCGTTGGCTCCATTTATCTACATTCGTACAGACGGCTCTGGTTTTTCATTGTAGTTATCAAACCGAGTAAACGGTTTTCAAATTCATGTAGTAAACTTAAGATATTCAAAGCAAAATAAATTCATTGCAAATTATTTAAAGGGAAGTGCCAAATGATTCATACGGGAGAAGAAGCTCCAGACTTTATGCTGCCAGCCCACTATGGGGAGCCAATAAAGTTAAGCTCTTTCAGAGGAAAGAAAAACGTAGTTCTATCTTTTCATATTCATTCATTTACAGGCGGTTGAACCCACCAAGTTTCTTCGTTTCGTCTTTACAATGAGGCCTTCGAAGAAACAGATACCCAGGTCTTGGGCATCAGCTGTAATTCAAAAGCAGTCCAGGCTGCATTCGCCGGTACTTTCGGATCGATACCGTATCCCATATTGTCAGATTTTTTTCCGCATGGGAAAGTTACCCAAAGCTTTGGAGTATTTAACGAAGAAACAGGGGTCCCAAAAAGATCTGTTTTCTTGATTGATAAAAAAGGTATCGTCAGGTTTAGCAAAATTTATGATCAAGCCATAGATTTAAACCCAAGTGACATACTATCCGAAGTGAATAATCTCTGAGTTGAAGAAAAACGGATTATTCAAATACGGCGACACGGTAACCCTATGGGATAGACGAGAACGTCAATACATGTTCACATTAGCTATAGGTAAACGTTTTGAGTCACATATAGGTAACGTGGAACATGATGATCTAATAGGGCAGCCTGAAGGTTCATGGGTCACCACAAATAAAGGACATCTCCTTCTAGCTTTTAGGCCCACTAAAGCCGAATACACCGTGAACATGAAAAGGATTGCTACTGTTGTATACCCTAAAGACATCGGCATAATTCTTTCATATGCAAATATATATCCCGGAGCCAAGGTAATAGAGGCTGGATCAGGATCTGGCGCTCTCACTATAGCTTTGTCTGATGCTGTTGGATCTACAGGTGCAGTAATAAGTTACGACGTCCGGGAAGACATGTCGAACCTAGCGAAAGCCAACTTAGAAGCGGTCGCAGAATACCCTCAAAATGTAACTTTCAAAGTGGGCAACCTACAGGAAGAAACCCTGGATTCGGATTGCGACAGTGCCGTATTGGACATGCCAGAACCATGGCATTGCATTGAGAATGTTTCCAGTAGTTTGAAATTGGGAGGTGTGTTACTAACCTTTCTCCCAACAGTGATGCAAGTAAGTGATTTAGTTGAATCTCTTAGAAAGTCTGGTAAATACGCACTGATATCTACTCGAGAAATTTTGGAAAGACCTTGGCAAATAGAAGGTAGAAGCGTCAGGCCTATGCACCGAATGGTTGGACACACTGGGTTCATTACCACTGCTAGAAGGTACTTACCAAAAGACTCCATGGCCAATGACTAATCTTGAAACAATTGTCCTGCCATATGTAATTTTGAAAACTTTGGAAGTTTCCAAATATTGCGTGATACAACATCATCAGGAATTAATTCATCGTAGTTTTGGATTCCAGTGTTTAATTCTTGAACATCAACTTTAAATCCGCCTAGTCCTTCTGGATTTATAAGCATTCTAATAAAATTAAGCTCTCTGGGAGAAACTTTACCACCCCTAAGGTCACGATTAATAAATTCCTTGAAATGTAAATCATTAAGCCAATCGCGTTGCGAGATTAATGCCAAGGAACGAAATCCAACATCCTCTGCGCAACTACTAAAGTGGGTGAAATCCACATGTGCCGTTATATCCTGCAAGCCTACTTTTTGATATGGATTTGATGTTTCAATATGATCGAAATAGGTTTGTAGCAGCCTATGTGATTTGTCCAAAGAATAGTAAATAGAGTTCTCAAACCCATAGTCTATAGTCAATAGAAAGCCCTTTGAGAGCACCTTACTTATATTGGCCATCCACTTTTCGATACCGCATCTCACAGGACCTCTATAACCTTCTATGTCTGAGGTATCACCCACAATATTTCTTAGTTCTGGGCTTTCCTCGCTATCCTTATCTAGAGTCTCAATAATTCTATTTTGAGGATCTATTCCCACACGTATCTCTTGTATCTCGTTGTCATGTATTTCAACCATTTTAGCTGGTAAAGCATCAATTAATTCATTTGAAATCACAACACCGGTCGCAAAAGTTTCAGAAACAGTCTCTGAAATGATAGTTTGAATTTCCTCGGGAGTGTTTTTTTGAGAAATCCTGTCAAATGCAAGATATCTCAGAGAATCTATACATTTTGTTTTTGAAAGCGTTAGAGATGAAATTATATCCCTTGCCATTACACCGCAACCAGATCCTATTTCTATGACAGTAAAAGGATTAGGTCGACCCAATATTTCCCACATATGATGAAGCTGCAGAGCGACAAATGATGAAAATGCTGGATGCAATATCGGACTTGTATAATAGTCCCCACTTTTCCCAAACGGTTCCTGGGTGTTGTAGTACCCGTTTTGAGAATAAAGAGCTATATCCATAAAAGTGTCAAAATTAATTGAACCTAATTCTTTTATAGAATTCTTCAATAAATCGTATACTGGACCTTCAGCAACATTACTCAAGGCTATTCACGAAGTGGCAAGAGATTACTTCACGCAATATCTGGAACACTGACAACCTTAACCCCTAATTAAAGTCAATTATGCTCGTTGTTAAGTATTGGCCTGTTTAGCTTTTTTTGCCTGTCCACTCCTATCCCATCCAGACCCTGGCATAGAATTCCTAAACTCTTCAGTTATTCCGCAGTGTTTACACACACCGCTACTAGTAGGACCATTAGGCTGAGCTAATACCCAGTGATGTACACATTCTTCGTTCAATACTTCCTTAGACAAATTTACTCCTTTCCCTTCTTAATAACCACCCAACACAACAATAATTATCTCTCCGATATTGGAATAAACGTCCTATCCAAATCCCCTACATATTGCAATCGAGGTCTTAGAAGTATGTTGTTATCGAATTGCTCAACAACCTGAGCCGTCCATCCTGGTATTCTTCCCATAGCAAATATGGATATAAACAAGTCTTCCGGTATGTTGAGTAGAAAATACATGGCCCCAGAAAAGAAATCTACATTTTGACAAATGCCTCGCCTAGCATATGGCTGCATTGCCTCAAGAACCTGCTGCAATATTGAATACCATTTCGGTTCGCCTTTTCTTTCACCGAGTTCCTTGAGATCATCTTGAAGGTGAAGAGATCGAGGATCCACAGCCCGATATACTCTGTGTCCAAATCCCATAATTCTGCCACCACCCGCTAAAGTATCTTTGATGTATTTTTCTGCGTTCTCTTCATTACCTATTTCTAAAGCCATGCTCATGACAGATTCAGCCGCTCCTCCATGAGAAGGCCCTTTAAGTACAGAAATCCCTGTGGTTATAGCGCAATGAAGGTCTGCCTGAGTAGATGCTGAAACTCTCGCTCCAAATGATGAAGCGTTCAATCCATGTTCTGCGTGCAATACAAAATCCTTATCTATCAGCGCAGCATCTCTTGGGTCTGGAACCTCTCCAAAAAGCATATATAGGAAATTTGCTGCTAGTCCCAAATTAGGATCAGGCTGAACGGGATCTTTTCCTTCTCTTATCCGAGCATGAGTAGTGACTATAGTAGGCGCCTGGGCTGTAAGCCTCGTACCCTTCCTTAGGGTCGCCTCTGGAGAATTATCATCCACTTCGTCATCAAACGCAGCCAACGCAGATACAGCAGTCCTTAGGACATCCATAGGGTGCGCGTCCTTTGTCGCCCTTATCACATCAACGATTTGATCTGGGATACTCATGTTAGAACGAAGCTCAGTAGTAAAATTCGTTAACTGTACCTCAGTAGGTAAATCTCCCATCATCACCAAGTAGATAATTTCTTCGAAGGAACAGTTCGTAGCAAGATCGTCTATATTATATCCTCGATAATATAGTTTCCCTTCTTTGCCATCAATGTAGCTGGAGGTAGTACGGTCTATGTAAACCTCTCTCAGTCCTCTATGCAACTCTACATTCTCTTCGGTCATTAATTACCTCCAAAGTGAGAAAATCAAACAGTAAGTAACGGAAACTGCCAGAGCCCTACCATTTAGACTTAACAGGTTTTTTTATAAAAAAGCCTTGCAATTTTAGCAACGGGCACGAAATTGAGTCAAGGATGCAACCTACTTCAGAAATGTCAAGCTCGTTTTAATAGCTATATATAAATATAAGAAACTAGTATTTCATTTCACAATTAGCATGGCTTAAGTTATACTCCGAAAATCAATGAAACTTGACTCATTGGATCAAGAATAAGGTCAAGTCAATCAAATGATAATATCCACCAAGATATAGCTAACTTAACATGTCTACCTAAATGCCCAAAAGGAAAGTAGAATTAACCGATCTTCAGTCCCCGAAGTTGTAGTTTTACGCCTCCCCCTCTACGCAAGAGTTCTCGGTCAACTCAGCGATCAGGGAATCGAGGTCATAAACTCACAGCGCCTTGGTGATCTACTTCAAATGACTCCCGCTCAGATACGAAAAGACCTTAGTTATTTTGGACGTTTTGGAAAACAGGGGCGTGGATATCGAATCGAATCGTTACTTGAAGAACTTAAGCACATATTGGGTATCAACGATGCATGGAGAGCTTGCCTCGTCGGAGTAGGACGCTTAGGCCGAGCAATCATAAATTACCCGGGATTTACTCCTGAAGGATTTGAAATAGTTGCCGCGTTTGACAGCGACCCACAGCAGGTCTCATCTCGACTCGGGAACATATACGTCCAATCAATGGACGAAATATCCGTAACTCTTGAAGAAAAAAACATAGATATCGGAGTAGT
>CAZCOH010000015.1:0-33374 GCA_964500645.1 uncultured Dehalococcoidia bacterium | reverse complement strand
TGACAATAGGTGTAGGTTTCTTAATTTTAACTCGTACCGAATCGTTAATGATGTTTTATATCTCTTACGCGGTCATTATGCTTGGTGCCTCTGGTGGTGGTTGGTTACCTATGATGACTGTATTAAATAATTGGTTTGACAGTAAGAGAACTATAGCTATGGGTATTGGGGGCATAGGATTCTCTTTGGGGAGCTTTTTACTTGTTCCAGCCTTGGCATGGATGGTTGTTCCAGATAATGCCGGTTGGAGACTCACTTCTCTAGGATTAGGATTATTTTTCGTAATTATTGCTGTCCCAATATCTCGTTTGATTCGTAACACTCCAGAAGAGTATGGAGATGTTCCAGATGGGATCGCGGAGGACAAAGAAATAGATGAATCCACAAATGATTCACGTATTAAATCTGTAGAGATAGATTATTCCATTGTCGAGCTTCTCAAGATACCTGTATTTTGGATCATATCCATTTGTCATGCATGTTCAACCATGCTCATAGGGACTATGACGGTACACCTTATTCTTGCACTCAAAGATCAAGGGATATCCGTTCAGGTTGGTGCCCTCATTTGGGGCTCAACTATGGGATTTTCAGGAATTGCCCAAGTAGTCGGAGGATGGATGGGAGATAAGGTGCCAAAAAATGTGGCTCTAGGTTTACTAGGGTGTTTGCAATCGGTCGGAGTGATTTTTTCAACATTTTTGACTTCTGTTTATCTAGCTCCTATTTTCATTATTGTTTACGGCATCGGATTCGGCGCCAGAATTCCATTGGGTACCGCGATAAGGGGTGAATATTTTGGGCGTAAGGCTTTCGGGAAAGTTCTAGGATTATCTATGATGCCCATGTCTATAATGATGATGTTGGGGCCTCTAATCGCCGGAAAAATGTACGATATACAAGGCACCTACGATTATGCTTTCTATATATTGTCAGGAGTTGCGATTACCGGTAGTTTGGGATTCTTTTTTGCAAAAAAGCCTAATACTATGCCTGGGTAGATCTTACTTAAATCCCGGAAATATTTTATGGAGATTTAATTCAACGTCTTGGATTTGAGGTGTTGATTTTCTTCCAAGTATCTCTGAGGGTTACGGTTCTATTAAATACGGGAAATTCATCAACTGGGTTCTTGGTATCGCTACAAAAATATCCCAGTCTCTCGAATTGGAATCTTTGTCCTGCTTTTGTCCCTTTCAGTGATGGTTCTAATTTTGCATTGGATATGATTTTTAGAGATTCAGGGTTCAGGACGGATTCTAGATTCGAATCTGCAGAGACTTCTGGATTAGGGTCGGTGCAAAGACGATCATAGAGTCTTACTTCCCCCTGTATTGCGTGCCTAGCACTCACCCAGTGAATAGTGGCTTTCACTTTTCTACCGTCAGGGGATGCTCCTCCCTTGGTCTCAGGGTCATATGTGCAACGGATTTCTATAGGTTCTCCAGTAGACGGATCATTTATTACTTCAGTGCATTTGATGAAATAGCCATACCTTAATCTCACTTCTCTACCAGGAGATAATCTGAAAAATTTCCTTTCTGGATTTTCCATAAAATCATCACGCTCTATGAAAATTTCCCTTGAAAATGGGATTTCTCTAGTACCAGCCGATTCGTCCTGAGGATTGTTAATTGCAGGGAGCCATTCCTCTGAGTCTTCAGGGTAATTTTCTATTACAACTTTTAAGGGATCTAAGACTGCCATTTTCCTTTCTGCTTTATTGTTTAGATCTTCTCTTAGACAGTGTTCCAGCAGGGCGATATCTGCAACATTTTCCCTACGTGTGGTACCAACTCTTTTACAAAAATCCCTTATTGATTCAGGGGTGTAACCTAGCCTTCTCATTCCTGAAATAGTTGGCATTCTAGGGTCATCCCAGCCATCAACGTATTTACCTTCAACTAATCTTAAAAGGTTACGTTTACTTAATATGGTGTGACTTAGAAGTACTTTTCCAAATTCTATTTGTCTTGACGGAAATACATTTAATTCATTTATAAACCAGTCATATAATGGCCTATGATCCTCGTATTCCATAGTGCAAAGGGAATGAGTGATTTTCTCTATTGAATCGCATAGTCCATGTGCAAAATCGTACATCGGATAAATTGGCCATTCATCACCTGTTTGATGATGAGTTGCGGTTATAATCCTGTACATTACTGGATCACGCATGTTCATATTTGGAGATGACATGTCAATTTTAGCTCTCAGAACATGGTCACCTTCCAGATATTTTCCTGACCTCATGTCTGAAAATAAATCAAGATTTTCTTGAATGCTCCTAGCTCGGTGGGGGCTGTTTTTACCAGGTTTTGTGAGTGTGCCTCGATAATTTCTGATCTCTTCAGCATTCAGGCTATCCACGTATGCCTTACCATCTCGGATGAGTTGTAAGGCAAATCCATACAGGTTTTCAAAATAATCCGAAGCGTAAAGTTCTTTATGCCCGTAATCAAAGCCTAACCATTTGATGTCATTCTTAGTTGCTTCGACGAACTCTTCATTTTCCTTGGATGGGTTAGTGTCATCAAAACGAAGATTGCATGAACTGTTTTCGTTTTCTTCAGCTATTCCAAAATTTAAACAGACCGATGTTGCGTGTCCTATGTGTATGTAGCCATTAGGCTCTGGTGGAAAGCGAGTTGTGATTTGTTTGTGCTTACCGGAATTTACGTCTTCTCTTATGATGGATCTTATGAAATCTTCCGAGGGGGTTTCTGTCTTGTTCATATTCCGTTTGTTAGATTATTTGTTTTGTTCAAGTATCAAGGCCACTCTGGTGGGTATGTTCCAAACGGAGACGGTTCTATACTCCAATCTCCGGGCGTTCTTGAAAGTAACGCCGCAGGTTTCACATAGGATACTTTGCCAAACGGCGAATTGGTATATCCTACGAACTGATCTACATCGCTGCTATTGAGATCCAAGTTTTCAATATAATCCATTTTACCTAGATTAGTCAGCCAATGAGCCGTTTGAGCCAAAGATACTCTTACTCTCCAACTTCCACCTTCTCTTGCTCTTTTGAGTAAAGCTATCATTGCTCCCATGGCCCCTAAATAACCTGTTGCGTGGTCCAGAGCCTGGCATGGTAAGTGGATCATTCCATCAATATTGTTTGCTTTTCCGCCTTCGTGACCAATACCACTGACGGTTTGTAATAAGCTGTCGAATCCCCTGCGATTGCCCCATGGACCTTTGTGACTGAAAGCACTCAGTTCCACACATATAATTCCGGGATTTAGTTTTGATAGTGATTCTGGAGAAAATCCTTTATTAGCGATACTTCCAGGTCTATAACCTTGTATAAACACATCAGCTGTTGATGCAAGCTCGGAGAGTTGTTTTTTTCCTTCATTTGAATCCAAATCTATATTAACGGGTCGCTTTCCCCTAGACATATCAATCACTAGACCTTTTATTAGGTCTAGTTGTGGACCGTTCACCCAGAGTACGTCTGCGCCATGTTCTGCAAGTGTCCTTCCTATAACAGGACCTGCGATTACTTTGGTTAATTCTAAAACCTTGATAGAGTCCAACGGTCGTTGTGCTTCATTTGCAAATCTTATGGGTTCAGAATCTGAAATTTTGTCAATTTCCAATAGTGGGAGTTTTGAAATTGCGATACCTTGTTCATGTTTAGACCATTCTTCCCTCGTGCGCATTTTTCCAGCAGGAAGGCTTTTGGCCGTTAGAATACCTTCTGCCTCGTCCGAGCTAAGTTTTTTTAGACTAGTTGCAACACTCTTCCTTGATTCTTGACATCCAAGAGCTTCGACGACTCCCATTCTATGCTTGGGATAATTTGTATGTAATTGAATCCAACCTCCGTCACCACATTTGTAAAAACCATGTATGTCGTCTGTCGAAGACCGACTTGGGTGTCCATTTACTGCGCTGTAACGTTCACTTCTGAATGACACAGATGAATGCGTCATGTTTACGTTGATTGTTTGATCTATACCAGTACGGTGTTTCCATATTTCAGCTGCAGCTAATCCCGCAGCAGCTATAGTCGTTTGGGATGCTACCCCAGTTTTATAGACAGAGGAAAAAATGGGTTCTGATCCGCTCAGAACTACCTTGTCCAAGCAATCTAAGCTTTCCCCAGTGAGATGCCAAATACTTTCTAGCGCACTTTCTGAATCATTCTTCTGGTGATGTGACATTATTTTCGACAAAAATGTTTTCTCTGTACCATTTCAGTTCAGAAATACTTTCTTTTATATCCGCCAGAGCAAGGTGCTCACTTTCTTTACTTGGTAGCTTTAAGGTTTTGTACCAGCGTGATGCGAGCTCCTTAATCGTTGAAACATCAATCATTCGGTAATGGAGAAATTTATCCAGTAGGGGCATTTCTCTTCTAATGAATCTCCTATCAGTCCCTATTGAGTTGCCGCATATTGGTGATTTTTCTTCCTCCACCCAATTTTTCAAAAACTCTACTGTCATAGAATCAGCTTGATCGATTGTTGTTGAAGATTCTCGGACTCTTTTTAATAACCCTGACTTGGTATGTTGCTCAAGAGACCATTCGTTAATGTCTTCGATCTCCTGAGTTGAACGTTTTATTGCGATAACAGGCCCAGTTGCTATTTCATTCAAGTCAGAATCTGTAACCATCGAAGCTACTTCGATGATCACATGATTATCTTCAAGTCCTGTCATTTCGAGATCAATCCAGACTAGATTTGTTTTTTTGTCATTACTCACTTGATTCACCTGTAAATACTCATCAATGGTGTTATCGTAAACATATACTATGAAACATTCTATTAATAACGATACATCCAAAACTATAAACCCGTTTTCATACTGGGTTGTAGAGGACAAATTATCTGCTGGAGAATATCCAGGCAATCAATTTTCATTCAAGCCATCTACAACAATCGCATCAATAGTTCACCAAATAAATGCATTTAGGAAAAATGGCTTTCGATCATTAAATACCAGTTCCCGAAAGATTGGTAACCTTTTAGATGCAGGAGTGCACACTTTTATCGATCTCACTGAAAAACGGGAGAGGCCCAGCTATATGGAGCATCTTCATAAAGAGAGAAGGAGACGATCAAAAAGAACTGACTATTTTCGGTTTCCAATACCGGACAGACATGTCCCGGACAAGTCTACAATGGCCGATATATTGGATCTGATTGATTCTGAGATTGATGAGGGAAAAACTGTTTACGTACATTGTTTCAGGGGTTTAGGCAGAACGGGCATTGTTATTGGATGCCATTTGGTGCGAAATGGTATGACTGGTGAAGAAGCTATTTCACATATAAAAAACTTGAGAACAGGTCTCGCAGGAGGATTCAGAACATCACCTGAGAATAAACTCCAAGAGAATTTTATTCTTGAATGGCAAGAACAGGATTGATGCTTTTAGGTTGACTTCTTTTTGAGTGAGATCAACATAAATCCTATTGAGAAAGTCCTTCAACAACTTGAGCGTTTGGTATTTTGAGGAGCTCTTTAGGATTTATTTTTAACTTAGCGGATCTACTGCCGCCCCCGACTATCAAATTTTCAAGATTCATAACTTTAGCATCTATATATATTGGTATGTAGTCTGGCAACATATAAGGGGTGACACCCCCAATCATCATTCCTGTTACATCCTGCGTATCTTCAGCATTAGCAAAGGACAGCCTGGACACCTCAAGTAAACTTTTCACTTTTTTATTCACATCGAGTCTGTCTGTACCCAGTACTATGCAAGCAGCGTATTTTTTCTCACCTCTTTTTGATGCGACCAGAATCGTATTTCCTGATTCATTCATCTCAAACCCGTATTTTTCACAGAATTCAAATGTGTCTGCAAAATCTGGATCTACCTTGATCCATTCATATTCGACTTTGAGAGTTTCGAGGGTTTTCTTAAGGTTATTTTCGATATCGTTTGAAAATGTCATGGATTTATTCTTTCCCTGGTATGCCTATATTCTGTCACCATGTTTTGAAGTGCTAGATGTAATCAAAATCTGGATTCTTATCTTTGAACTTGAACGTCAATAATAAACTTACTATCCCTATAAGAGATATGCTAAATGTAGTCATCAGAACTGAATCGTAGCTCCATTTGTCGGCGATTACCCCTGCTATTGCAGGTGACAACGCAAAGCTCAATATCGAACCTATTCCTACCGTTGAGGCCACGACACCAAAATTAGAACGTCCTAATAGCTCTGCTGTTAACACTGGTTTTATTATGCTGACTATCCCCTGGGGACCACCTTGCAGTACAACAAATATAAGTATGGTTAGGGTACTGCCAGTTCCCAGAACTAGTATCAAGCTGGAGATTGCTAGACAAGAAAGACAGAAAATCGCCGCGTGGACCATTGATATATTTTTACTCAAGGTTGATTCCGAAACAAACAATATTAGTCGTGCTACCACCTGCATTGGTCCTATGAATGAAGCAAAAATCAATGCTTGGTTTTTAGAAGTCCCCACGCTTTCCAGGATCGGAAAAATTTGACTTCCGAGCATTCCTTGATTGATAGGAAAGGATGCTAGCCCAGCAAATAAAGCCCAGAAAACCGGAGTTTTTATAACAGGGACAATAGTTGATGAAAACGGTGTCTTTGGTGTTGTTGATTTTTCAAATTGGTTAGCTTTATAGCTGAACCATCTCTCCTTAAATCCTGAATCTTTTGAAGATGTCCCATACCAGAATAGGGGTGCAGTAAATAAACAGATCAGGATGGAGAAGAAATAGATCCCAGCTTCCCAAGAATAGTTATCTGAGAAAAAACTATAGGTCGGGTAGGAAATTGTGCTGGCGAATCCCGCAAATAACGTAACCATGATTATGGCTTTTTTTGCGTCTTTGTCGAATTCTCTTGTCAGGTGCGAAAAACAGGGATCATATAGACAGCCAGCAAATGTGACACCTGTCAGTATCCATAACAGATAAAATTGCCATAGTTCAGTAATTTGAGTTAAAAGTAACATTAAAATTACTGCAAAGAGGGAGCTTCCGGTCATCAATAGTTTTGACCACCCCTTGTCGATTAATCTTCCTGCTAACACACTTGTTATTGCAGAAGCCACAAGTGCAAAAGTTAAGCCCAGTGAAATTTCGGATATTGACCACCCAAAGTGATCATTCCATCTTAGAATCAGGGGAGGGAACACGTAAAATATACCTGCCCATATGGTAGTTTCGGCAAGAGCAAGTGCCCATATCCGGCTATCTGTCCATATTTCCCTAGTATTCATTAGCTATGCCCAGATGTAAGTTTTGTAAATCGTCATTGGCTTTCTGTAACGGATAATATTTTTCACTTTTAACGAAATTTCATTGATTGGAAGTCTTTACAGTTCCGTATGTCTATAATGTGTGGTCGGATGAACTTTTTGTCGTTTAGTTGAAACGATAATAAATAAAAAAACGGTAAACGAGAAATTTAGAGATAAATAGAGTATTGCGATAGAATTGTACTGTTTATATAGAAATGAAGGGAGATTTAGATGGACTCAAACGGAAAGGTAGCAGTAATAACAGGTGCTGGTAGCGGTATAGGAAGAACTTCAACTCTACTTCTACTTAAAGATGGATATTCAGTAGCGTTGGCTGGAAGAAGAGAAGAACCCCTGAAAGAAACTATTGAATTAGCCGGAGAAGATGGATCTAGGGCGATAGCCGTGTCCACAGATGTGGGAGATCCAAAATCAATAGCGAATCTTTTTGACCAGGTTAAGGATACTTTTGGGCGTCTAGATGTTTTGTTTAATAACGCTGGTATCGGTGCTCCTAGGACTAATATGGAAGATTTGCCCCTGGAAGATTGGCAGAGGGTTGTTGACACTAACCTCACCGGCAGCTTTGTTTGTGCTCAGCATGCGATCAGGATTATGAAAGACCAGGATCCGATGGGAGGACGAATAATAAACAATGGATCGATTTCTGCTCATACACCTAGACCAGACTCAGTTGCATACACGGCTACCAAGCACGCCATAACCGGGCTTACTAAGTCTATATCTTTGGATGGTAGGAAATACGATATAGCCTGCAGCCAGGTAGATGTGGGCAATGCTGCAACTCCCATGACTCAAAGGATGTCGAATGGTGTTCCACAGGCTAGCGGAGACACTAAATCGGAACCGACTTTCAATGTCGAACATGTAGGTGAAACGGTTTTATACATTAGTAATTTACCTCTGGATGCTAACGTTCAATTTATCACTATTATGGCAACTAAAATGCCATATGTAGGAAGAGGTTAAATGCTTCAACTATTTTCTATTAGAGCGGTTTGATTCGGTTTTCAAAGAGCGTGTTCAGTTTGACATATGTGCCAATGAATGGTTCTATAGGGTCATATTGAGAAGGTTTGTAGTCTCAAAATTCGAACGGGAGAGCCACTGTAAAATTGGATGGTGTTCTCCTCATTACGACATGATGTCGGTTTGGTTTAGTGCATGGATCTGCTCTTAGCTTAACTTCCCTGAGTGAGGTTTTGCATTTAATAATTGACATGAAAATTTTGGTCTCTTTTTAGGAGTGACGCATATATATACAGGAAGATATTGTAATTTATGACGGTTGAAAAACAACAGATTGAACATCAAATTGAAGTTAACAATCTCTGGAAGGTTTTTGGAAGGAATCCTTCAAGCGCTCTTGCAAGTGAAAATTCAGGTAAGTCCCGAACAGAAATACAAGAGGAATTTGGTCAAGTAGTCGCTCTTAGGGATGTTTCATTTAACGTTCAAAAAGGGGAAACCTTTGTAGTGATGGGATTATCGGGTAGTGGGAAATCTACCCTGGTAAGATGTCTGATCCGTTTAATTGAGGCTACCTCAGGAAATATCTTTGTAGAACAAGAGGACGTTACATCATTGGATGACAGCGCTCTCCAAGAATTCAGACGAACTAAAATCTCTATGGTGTTCCAAAACTTTGGACTTTTACCTCACAGAAATGTCATGGACAATGCATGCTATGGCTTGGAAGTGAAGGGTATGTCACGAGAGGAACGTTATGAAAGAGCTCAAAAGATGCTAGATCTGGTTGGTCTAAGCGGTTGGGAAAAATCTAGGGTTAGGCAGTTGAGTGGTGGGATGCAACAGCGCGTCGGTTTAGCGAGGGCGCTTGCAGTAGAACCTGAAATTTTGCTCATGGATGAGCCATTTAGCGGGTTGGATCCTTTAATAAGACGTCAGATGAGGTCCGAACTTGCAGATCTTCAAAAAGAATTGAAGAAGACTATGGTATTTATAACCCACGACCTAGATGAAGCGGTTTCAGTGGGAGACAGGATAGCTATCATGCGTGATGGTGAGATTATTCAAATGGGAACCCCCAGGGAAATAATTATGAATCCAGCAGATGAATTTGTTTCTGAATTTACGGAAGATGTTTCTAAAGACAGGGTTCTTAATGCCTCATCGGTTTCAGTTTCGCCAGATCTGAAATATACCTACTCACCTGATCTGGATAAATTAAAGAGTGACGTAAGTACGACTGAGGCCAAGCACGTGGCATTCGTCAATGAATCAGGATCTTCGTTAGGAGTTCTCATGAGATCGGACATTGAAAAGTCGATCTCCATAGAAGATATAGATCGCCTTATGGAAAAATCGCCTGACTCATTGGGTCATTCGAGCAATATAAAGTCGGCAATCGGAAGATTGTCATCCTCTGAGACTCCAATTCCGGTTATAGATTCGGAACGTAATTTGGTAGGGGTTATCACTCAAACTTCTATTTTGAGCGCGCTCTCTGAATAGCCGGGCTATAACCAGTATGGTTTTTGAAGTTACAAACTAATTGAAGAACATGGTCAATAACTAGTGATTAGAATCAAAAAAGAGAGACCAGATGACTATATTGAATAAATTAAAGAAAAGCTCTCTTTTTAGCGGAATGCCCTTAATCTCTTCGGATGACAAAGAAGAAGCAGATGATGGCGGACAATCATCCGAAGTAAACAGCGTGAATGAAAAGTTTAGGAGATTTTATTACCCGGTTGCAGTTATCCTGGCGACAATTATTTTGTCGTGGATGATTCATGGTGCCGAAATTGAGTTCGCGCTTGATTTTCCCGTTAATATCAGCAGTGAGATAGAAGGTGGAGTTGATGATGCAATCGACTGGATAATAGTCACGTTTGGTGATTTTTTTGATGCAGTCAGTGATGCCATTAAGGTTGTATTAGGGAAATTAAGAGATTTCTTGGTATGGATTCCATGGCCAATCATGATGGGTGTGATTTTTATTATTGGTTGGAAGGTTGCTTCTCTAAAGATTGCCGTCATGTCGGTCACAGGTTTATTTGCCCTGGCGTTGGTTAATCTATGGGAACCTACCATGGTGACAGTTGCGATAATGATAGTGTCTGTGTTTTTGGCAATAGCTATTGGGATTCCAGTAGGAATTTTCGCTGCCAGAAGTAATGCTGTAGACACTGGTATAAGGCCTGTTTTGGATACAATGCAAACCATGCCAAGTTTCGTATATTTGGTGCCTGGTATTATGCTTTTTGGGCTGGGAAATGTGGCTGCAATATTTGCCA
Source organism: uncultured Dehalococcoidia bacterium (assembly GCA_964500645.1). Classification (GTDB taxonomy): domain Bacteria; phylum Chloroflexota; class Dehalococcoidia; order Lucifugimonadales; family UBA826; genus CAYFIW01. The sequence continues at coordinate 22,839 of CAZCOH010000015.1, read as the reverse complement.
CTGTTCTCTACGCTCTTCCTCCATGTATAAGGCTGACAAATTTAGGTATAAGGCAGGTAGATCCTTCCGTGGTTGAAGCTGGGCAATCCTTTGGATCCAGTAATATGCAATTGCTTTTTAAGATACAAATACCCATGGCAATTCCTACCATAATGGCTGGAATAAACCAGACTGTCATGATGGCTCTGGCTATGTCCACTATTGCCGCTATGGTAGGTGCTGGTGGGTTGGGAATAGAGGTATTAAGAGCAATGGGACAATTGAAATCGGGTGAAGCTGTTATTGCAGGTTGCGGCATTGTGGTCCTTGCAATAATTATTGATAGAATCTCGCAAGGATACATAGAGAACCGAAAATAATATAAAGAAAATTTATATTTATAGGTTACGTTACAATCTAACCGGGGCATATCCAGACGCGGGCAAACTGTCGGGGCTCATCCCTGTATTATTTGCAGTTAATAAACTAATAAACCCTTTCCTACTTCCTCGCGTATATCGGCGATAACATTTTAGTGAAGCTATCTGATTATTCACATTTTGTAATTATTCAGGTGTCAAGAATAATCTAGGTATTATTAAATGGCACAATTTAGCACTAGTTAGATTTAAGTATCTAGTTATTCAAACCTTTATGTGGCAACATCCTTCTGAATACACCTCAGGAGGATTTTTATGGATTGGGAACCTGTAGTCGCAATATCTCAGATACTTACCGGGCTTGCTACTTTAATAGTAGCTGTTTTTCTAGCTGGCCAACTGAAGCTTCAAAGCAAATCACTTGATAGGGCTCATGAAGATGCTAATAGAGAATTGACAATGTCTTCTGTTTCTCTAAATTTGGACTATATGCTGTCGAGAACCACTAGGGAAGAAATTCGTGACAGTTGGGCTAAAAGGCATTTGGATTTAAATGAACTGTCTTCCAATGAATTCGATTCCTTGACCACATACCTGAGGAGTTCATATTTTGTTGCAAATAGTGAATGGAGATTGGGGAGAAATGTAGATTATTTGTTGTATTACAGGCAAAGATTTGGTTATCTACTGGATTTTAAGGCTGGTCACCAATTTTATAACCAATCAATGAGGGATTTTGTATTGCCGGGCTTGAGGACAATTTCTGAGGAAGTATATGAAAATCATAAAGAGAAATATGGGTTTTAAAAACAATTCAAAATCTGAGGCAGTTGCGGTTAGTGAATTAAATCGGGGTCGAAGTCTTTTCTAAATATTTCGATGATTCCGTTTCTGATTTCCTTGGTTTGTGACCAGTCATAGTTACCAAGTTTTGCCCGTTGGATGTTGAACTCGATAAAAACATTTTCTTTGAATATGCGTATTCCTTTAGCTTAGATCAGATTTTGCGTATATGTGTCAATGATAAGGCAGAAAGTTATCTTGTTACTAATAAAAGTATTATTTTAGAAGGTTAAAAAAGGGGGCCTGTCAGTAAAGACAAGCCCCCAAGTCACTGACCCCGTTTACACGAGATCACATTATCGTACTAGCTTTTTATCCCTAGTTTGGAAGGGCGGCTAGGACGTTTTCAAGAATTTCGTCTGGAACCCAGCTTTTCCAGGCATCATTATTGCTAAGATACCAGACTGCTGTAGCCTCAAACGCTTCTTCTGCGGTGTCATAATTTTCTGAATTAGCACCATACCAGCCATCAGCGGCCAATTGATTTCCGGCCGACCAGTCCCAATTATTAAAGAACTTAATCAGATATGGAGCATCTTCGACCAAGCCAGTATTCATGGCGATCATTACTTCAGCTGGTGGGAAAGCGCATCCGTGCACCGGGTCGTTGTTCGCGCAGGTGCTTGGATCTGGCTGTTCCAGGTCAATAACCTTCTCTGGATACTCGAGATCAAGCATCAGTTTTGTTGGTCCCCAGTAGTAAAAAAGAATAGGCTCTTCTTTTTTGAATGCACCTTCAATGGCGGCTGCAAGTAAACCGGAGTCTCCTGGGTCTCTGAGTTCAACATGATCTTCCAAGCCGTAGGCAGCTAGCTGCCCAACACCGGCGTCAGTTCCCTCTTGAACACCTCTGCAGGCCCATCCGGCAATACAGCCATAAAGCACAGCTTTACCTCCACTATCTGCTTCCGCAAATAAGGATTTATACTGCTCCTCTTTCAGGTCTTCAACAGAATCTAGGTCAGGATTGGCTGCCTGGACGTAGGCAGGTATCAGGAATGTGCTCTGCCAGTTATCTTCAAGGCTCTTACCTACGGGTATAACCTCTCCGGCTTTTACGGCTTCGTTCCATACTACATTCTGGTTAGGAAGCCAGATTTCCATGGTGATGTCTATGTCACCTTTCCGCAATCCCTGGAATAGTGGAACGGTAGCTCCTTCTATCTGAGAAGTTTCGTGACCATAACCGTGTTCAACTATGTATCGGGCTATGCCATTTTGTACCAAAGCACTGTCCCAGTTAAGTCCGCCAAATACTATTTCTCTTTTTGGACCTTCAGGAACTGGTACTTCGACCAAAACCTCAACGATTTTTTCTGTCTCGACGATCTTCTCTACCTCTACCTCCACAATCTCCTTCACTATCTTCTCGATCTCTTTCTCGACAATTTTTTCTACTTCTACCGGTACCTCGACCTTCACCTCTTTCACAACCTCGACCGATTTCTCGACAATTTTTTCTACTTCTACAGGTACTTCGACTTCAACTATTTTCTCGACCACTTCTGGGTCTGATGAACAAGCTGTCATCAATATACTTGCAGATAGCAGCGCCATCAGTAGCAGTACTAATGGGGCACTTCTTCTAGTGATTAATCTCATTTATTCCTCCTTGTTTTGAGTAATCATTTAGGAAAATCTGCGTAACTAATTAGGATTTGACGTAATTAATACCGACAATTGGGTTAATAAAAATAAAATGTTAATGAGTACAACAAGAGTTGTTTTATATTGGATGGGGGCTACGAGTAATAACTCGATTAAAAGAAGCGTTCTATGCAGAGAAACGAACGCTAGTGTGTCGTCATATCGGCCTGTGTCGAGAGGTCTAACAGCTATTGAAACATGGTTTCCTCAGCGACTATTCGATTTGCGAGAATATTCTCCCTCGACCCGGCTATGTTATCCGAGCCACAAATAATATACCTAATCATTCGAGAATAGGCAATTTTCTATACTAGAGAGCTTATAAAACAAGTTATAAAGATCCGTCTATAACTATGTCGATTAATGAGGGACCCCCTGATGAAAGAGCTCTTTTTACAGCACCGGATATTTCTAGAGGGTCCGTTACTCTCTCTGCATGTAGACCCATGCCTTTTGCGATTTCCGAGATATCAAACGGTGTGTCAAAATTTGAATAAAGGAGATTTTCCCCAGCTGGTTCTGTCTCCTCAAGTAATTCGGTTTGATATATGTTGAAATTAACTTTCAAAACTCTGTACATCCCGTTGTTACAGATCACAAATACACAAGGAATGTTGTCGTTAGCTGCGGTCCATAATCCCTGTATGGTCATCATGGCACTGCCGTCACCAATAATTCCAAATACAGGTCTTTCAGGGAAAGCGCATTTTGTTCCCATTGTTGCGCCAATTCCACCACCGATAGATTGCCCCCTGACACCTCTGATGTCGTCTCTTACCTTGCCTTGGAAATAATGCCTGACGGCCGCTCTATTACTTACAGAATCGTCTACTATTATGGAGTTCTCAGGAACAGATTCTGATAGTTCATACATCATTCTCGCAGGTGACATAGGAGTGTTTTTCCATCTGGCAGATACGCTGTCTTCATAACCTTTTCGGTTTAAGCTAGCCAACTCTACTGAGTGATCCTTGCGTTCGTTGTTTTCATAGGATTCGGTACTACTTTTTAGAGTTTGATTTATGGCTTCTAGTGCTGTTTTACAGTTTGATATGATTCCAATATCTGTAGGCTCTGTTTTTCCAACTCTTCCGGGTATAGGATCGATGTGAATAAGTTTGGTGGAATCATCCAGTATTACGTCGCCCCAATAGAATAGTTCATCAAAAGTATCCATCCCGACGGTCAGAATTAAGTCGTGCTGTCTCAATGCTTCCCTATTTTCAGAAACCCTCAGTGAATGAATTCCCAGATATTGTGGATGTGTTGTTGGGAAAGACACCTCTGCTCCACGTGATTGGTATACAGGCATACCCGTAAGTTCGGCTAATTCTACAGCTGCATCCATCCCATCATCGTCGGATACTCTATCACCAACTATTAAAAGAGGATTTTGGGATTTCATGAGTAGATCTGTTGCTTCTTTTATCCCTTCAGGATCCGGTTTGGTGCTGTCATAAACAGGGGATGAAGGAATAATGTTCATCTCTGCCGTACCTTCGAGGGCATTTGCAGTGAATCCTACGTAAACGGGACCTTTTGGGTGACTGTTGGCTTCATTAAAAGCCCTTCTCATTACACTAGGTATTTGATCAGGTAAGTCCAGTTCTACAGCCCATTTTGTGACTGGTCTTACGAGTTCAGCTAAGTCTGTTTTATTTTCATTGATTTTTCTAGCGTCGTAGTTGGCGGAAGTTACCACCATTGGTGTACCTGTATTGAGGGCGTCAAGCATTAGAGCTATTCCGTTTGCGAGCCCACTGTCCACATGCAAACTGACAAAGGATGTTTTATTAGTGGAACGAGCATAAGATTCTCCCATTCCCATCGCTACACTTTCTTGCAAAGCCATGACATATTTGAATTCGGGATATTCACCCAGCATATCAATTAGAGGGCCTTCACTTGTCCCGGGGTTTCCAAAAATGTATTCAATTCCTTCGGCTTTCAGCATTTCTAAAACCGCTTGCTTACCGGACATAAGTTGTGACATGTTGGGTACCTTTCCTGGACGAGATCAATGTAATTATTTTGCAGATACGAAGTATGTCATAGTGCCTAGATGATCGGCAATATGTCATGGGTTTTCATGATGGATTAGATATTTCCAATGTTAATATCTGGTTACTTATAAAGTTAGCTATATGTAATTTTGTATATGTCTAGCAGATCAAACGAGATAATGGACTAGGGGGAAAAATTGCCTAAACCTACAAAAATTGAAAAATTGGAAACATTTCTCTGGGATAGATGGCTGCTACTTAAAATTCATTGTGAAGATGGAACTGTGGGGATAGGAGAAGGAGGAGTGCATGGTTGGCAACGTCCTACTAAGACGATGATAGAAACTATGGAACCTTATCTGATTGGTAAGGACCCTCACCAGATTGAACATCATTATCAGTGGTTGTATAGATCGTCCCACTTCATGGGATCAGTTGTTCAAGGTGCTCTTTCTGCGATAGATATAGCCCTATGGGACATAAAGGGTAAAAGACTCGGCGTGCCAATATATGACCTTATGGGCGGTAAAACTAGGGACAAGGTTAGATGCTATATGCACGTTGGCTCCGGCGATGGTGGATCTGTTGATGATCTTGCGAAAGATGCAGCCAGGGCAGTATCTGATGGCTTCACAGCTGTAAGATTTAGCCCATTTCCTTCAAATTATTATTTGCATAAATCTTATAGTGAGTGGTCGACACAGGCTGTGGAAAGAGTGGCTGCGGTTCGGTCATCTGTTGGATCCGAAGTTGATATATGTGTAGAAATCCATAGGCAAATGTCACCCGCAGAAAGTATAGCTTTGGGGAGGAGATTAGAGGAATTCAACCTCTATTTTTATGAAGATCCGATGCTTCCTGATAGCCCTTCGGTGATGGGAGAAATTGCAGATAAATGCGGCGTTCCTATAGCAACTGGTGAACGATTCACTACTATTTTTGAATACCAACAACTCTTAGAAGCAAAAGGTGTTTCATATGTGAGACCTGACTTGTGTCTTTGCGGGGGATTGACTGGGTCTAAGAAAGTGGCTTCTATGGCGGAAGCTAACCATGTAAAAGTTATCCCTCATAATCCACTCTCTCCTATAAGTACAGCAGCATGTGTTCAGCTAGATGCATGTATTCCGAATTTCGCTCTTCAGGAATATACGGGAGAATCTGAACCTCCTAAAAGTGACTTATTATTGTCCCCCTTAAAACTGGAGGAAGGTTATCTAGTCGTCCCTGAAGGGCCTGGGCTCGGAATAGAGTTGAATGAGTCAGCACTTTCCCTGCCTGAAAACCCTAAAATATTAGATACACCAATAGGATACGATGGCTCTGTTCAAGATCGTTGATCAAATGAATATATAGCTATTCAGTTAACGCTTTTGGTCTGTATAGTGAAATTATCGCTCCTACAGTCGTTGTCGCCGCGAGAACTATAAAAGAGGTGTTCATACCTTTCATAAAGGATTTAAGCAGATCGGGGTCAGAGTTGTTCGTAACGATTGATAGATCAGGCCTAAATCCCATTGATTCCATGGTGGCCGTTACTAAAACTACCGATATAGGTATAGATATTAAGTTTCCTGAGTTTCTAACTAGGTTAATAAAACCTATTACTGCACCTTGGGTTTGCTCATTAGATTGTGACAGGGTTGCACTATTATTGGGTCCATAAAATGCTCCCATACCTGCTGATGCAGGTATAACGGCAAGATAAGGTAGCCAGATTGGAGAAGTTTCATCTAGCGTCGATAAAATAGATAAACCTATTGCACAAGATATAAGCCCACCAGTAGTGAAAAAACTGTTACCAAATCGATCTGATAATCTTCCCGAAATCGGACTGATTATAGACATAGCTATAGCCGCTGGAATAAAAACACTTCCTACTTCAATTGGATCTAATCCCTGTACATATCTTAGGTAGAAGGGTAGTAAGAAAAGTATTGATCCCATTCCTACAAAGCACAAAAGGTTAGCTGTTACAGATAATGCAAAAATCGGCTTTGCAAATAAGCGTATTTCTAGGATTGGATTTTCTGTATTTAGGGATCTCCATATAAATAAAAGTGCAAATAGAAAAGAGGCTACATAAAATATATAAGAGTTAAGGAATCCAAAACGGGTTTGTGTTGTCATGGTGATTCCGAGCAGCAGGGATATCAGCATGAAAATACAGAAAAAAGTTCCGATCCAATCAAGACCTTCTATTTTTCCATTATCTGATGATTCGTTTCTCAACGTTATGGATGCCAACAGCACTCCAAATGTTGTTATCAAAGAAGTAAAAATAAATACACTACGCCATCCAGCTATTGACGCAATGGTTCCCCCTATGGCGGGACCCAGTATATTTCCTATTCCAACAAATATAAGAACCAGACCTATAGATTTGCCTCGTTGGTTCTCTCCGAAGCTATCAACGGCAATCGAAAAAGAAGTGCCCTGGATCATGGCCCCTCCAACCCCTTGTAATAATCTTCCAAACAGGAGGGTCCAAAAATATGGGGATATTGAGCACAGAAATCCACCTGCGGTGAAAGTGATCAAGCCGGCTACAATAACTTTCTTTTTCCCAACAATATCGGAAAGCCTGCCCATGGGTAAAAGGAGTACTGCAACTAACAACAAATATATGACAGAAACCCACTGAACTGTGGGTATATCAGTCGAAAATCGTTCCGATATGTTCGGAAGGACTATATTTACTGCCCCTCTATCGAGTGCTGTAGCTAGTATTGCGATGGCACTGGAAGGTAGAGCCAGATAGCTATAAATTGGAGTAGGTAATAATCTAGAGTATTTGAATTGCATCTTGTGTTATCTGAAAGGATACACCTGAAGGGTTGATACAAGGAGTATTTTGCTTGTAGCGTTTCTTGATCACATACAATATTAGATGTACCTTAGAATCAATTTAGATATGGAGTGAAATGGATGTTTTTAGTCAGAAGAGTATGCAAGGTAGAGCGGAAAGATGTTTGGCAGGTTGCGAAACTTTTAAGAACTATATGTAATGCATATGAAAGTGAAAATGGAAGAAACTCAGCCATGGTTTACATATCTGGCGCAGGGACTCCTGCGCCAGATATGTCCGTGTGTGCAGAATGGACTCAAGAAACCATAGAGGCTAACCGTTCTCCAAAAGTTCCTGAAGCTGTTAAAGAGGCAAATTTGGAGATGTTGCCCTTGTTGAAGTCATATGAGATTGAATTCCACGAAGTTGCTACAGACGACAAAATTGCGGAGAGAAACTGACAAAACGTATTAGTTATTGTCACTGTCTTTACCGGCATTCTTAGTTCCCATTGCTGCGGCAAAGGGGCCTAGTAACTTTGTGAATTCCATAGGGAATATGAATTTAGTTGATTCTCCCTTGCCCATTTCTTTTAGTGTTTCGAAATATTGCAAACTGAGAGTATTTGTGTCTACGCCGCTTGCTACCTGGTAAATACGGTCGAGCGCTGTACTAAATCCTTCGGCCCTTAAAACGGCAGCTTGTTGGTCTCCTTCTGCCGTCAAGATTTCAGATTGTCTATGACCTTCCGCTCTCAAAATATCAGCTTGCTTATCACCTTCAGCAATTGCTATAGCAGCCTGTCTTTTTCCTTCTGCTTCAGTGACATCGGCGCGTCTGATCCTTTCAGCAGACATTTGGCGATTCATCGCTTCCTGAATTTCGGGAGCCGGTTCTATTTCCTTGATTTCCACGGCAGATACCTTGATACCCCATCTACCCGTAGTCTCATCTAACTTGATTCGGAGTTGTTGATTTATGGTCTCTCTTTGAGACAATACGTCATCAAGATTCATTTCTCCTATGACTGCTCTCAATATGGTGGTCGCCATTCCAATTACTGCTTGGTGATAATTTATGACCTCTAAAACGACCTTCTGGGCTTCAGTGTCTATTGGTCTTAGATAAACTAGAAAATCTATGTCGATTGGGGCGTTATCTCTAGTTATGTTGGTCTGCCTGGGGATATTTATGACCTCTTCCCTAAGGTCTATCCTGGAAGCTGTTTGAAATGGCCAGACTATTATTTGCAGTCCTGGACCCCTCAGACCGGTTCTTTCACTAAATTTACCTAATGTAAATACGGCTAATCTCTCGTACTGCCTGACGATTTTTATTAGGGGTATCATTTTTTTCCCTCCTTATTATTTTTAGTGGGTTCCGAATTGTGTGTTTTTGATACAAGTATTTTCAAACCATCTATTTGTCTCACTACAACTTCCTCTTCAACTTCTATTTCAATTGTTCCTTCATACGATTCTGCGCTCCACAGTTCTGAGCCTACCTGGACGGTCCCATGAGGATCTAATTTTGTCCTCACTATGCCTATTTCCCCTAGAGTTTGTGCAGACACGGATTTTGCTGAACGGCTTGACGCTTCGGCTAGAGCCTTGATTGAAAGAAGCATTGAAATGGCTAGTAGGGTACTTGTTCCAGCTATTAACCAGGTATTTACTGAAAATGAAGTTCCGGGCAGGTCAGGTGTCATTCCTCCGAATAAGAGGAACGCTCCTAGAACAAAGGATATTAGTCCGCCGATCATATATAAACCTATTCCGGGAGCTTGCGCCTCAAAATAAAACAAAATAAATGAAGCAGCTATCAAGGCTAAGCCAAGCCAGTTTACCGGCAGTTGTCCTAGGCCCACAAAGGCCAACGATAATCCAAGTATTCCAACGAAAGCTCCCACCAATATTCCTGGTTGTAGAAATTCAAGTGTCAGGCCGATACTACCGATAGTTAACAATATGAAAGTAATATTTGGATCTCCAATCGCGTCCAGGAATTTTTCTAGCAACGTTTTTTCAAATTTGATAAGTGAAGCGCCAGAAGTTTCCAGGGTAACCAATCCATTTGAAGTCATGATATCTATTCCCGAGATTTCCTCTAGTAATTGATATGTGCTTTCGGCCACAAGGTCAATTATGCCAAGGTCTAGAGCTTCTTCAGAAGTGTAGGAAGCGGATGTTAAAACAGTGTTTTCAAGTGGAACTGGCTCCCTATTGCGCTGCTCAGCAATACTTCTCAGAAGTGCTGTCGCATCCTGGGATATTTTAGATTTCATTGTCTCTTCAAGGTCCTCCCCTGAGGCGCCTACGGGGGTCGCGGCCCCGATGTTTGTTCCCGGAGACATTGCGGCAATATGGGAGGCTGCCACTATAAACGTACCTGCAGACCCTGCCCTTGCTCCACTTGGAGTGACGTAGGTTATGACGGGAATATCAGACATCAATATATCCATGACAATTGACCTTGTAGGTTCTAGCATTCCGCCTGGCGTATTCAGTTCTATCAAAATTGCTTGATAATGTGAATCGTTCGAACTCCTGATTAACCTATCTATATACGAAGCGGTCGAAGGTTGAATGGCTCCATTGATTTCTACTTTTAATATATTAGTAACGAAAGTACCGTCAGAGGTGAATTTCTTTATCTCACTTTTATCCGTAGACTGATCCGCAAATGTCATATTGGAGGTGAACAAAGAAAGTATAGATGCGGCAAATGCTGCTATTGTGACGATCCGTATTACATTCATTGATTAATGAACCTTTTGCAGCGTTGTAACGCTGTTTTCATGAGATTCTAGGACTCACACTATTATTTTATATGTATTACCAAGCTTTCATAGTCATATTGAGAGTCCTTTGCGTTACTTAGTGGTTCATTCATATGCCATATGGGTTTTTCGTAGTTGGTTATCCTAAAATTTTGAACGTTTCATATTAGAAAAATATAGTTATCGTGAGATTGGTATAGTGGGGGAGATAACAAATAAAGTTGTTGGCCACATTTAGAAATATATTTTAAACAGTTATTTGTCGGAAGATGATTTTTTATGGAGATATAACTTGAAGTATGTAAATCTTGGTAAATCGGGTTTAAAGGTTTCCCAACTTTGTCTGGGAACGATGATGTTTGGTGGGGCTACAAATGAGCAGGATTCCGTAAAAATTGTTCATAGATCTTTAAATGACGGGATTAATTTTATAGATACTGCGAACGGTTACAACAATGGCCTCTCAGAGGAAATCGTTGGTAAGGCATTACTTGGTCGTAGGAATGAAGTCGTTTTAACAACCAAGGTCAATGCATCAATGGGTAATGGACCAAATGATGGAGGTCTCAGTCGTTATCACATACTTCAAGAAGTCGAAAATAGCCTTCGTAGATTACAAACGGACCATATCGACGTCTATATGCTTCACAGGCCTGACCCGTTAACACCCCTGGAAGAGTCTTTGGAGTCGCTGGGGATATTGTTGTCTCAGGGAAAAATTCGATATATAGGCATGTCTAATCATAAAGCTTGGCAAGTAAGAGACGCTTTAGCGATTTTGGATGCGTTAAGGTTGCCCCAGGTTTCAGTTGTGCAAGATTTATACAACATGTTCAACAGAGATATAGAAGTTGAGCTATTGCCGTTCTGTGGGGCTTTTGGGGTAGGGTCAATGGTATACAGTCCCCTGGCAAGAGGGGTATTGACCGGCAAATATATGTCAGGAGTAGAGTTGCCCACAGGGTCTAGAGCTGCACGGGGTGATGATCGGATTCATCAAACAGAATTACGTGACGAGAGTCTTGATATTGTTGGAGATTTAATGGAATTATCCAAATCCCACGATAAAACTCTTTCTCAGTTTGCTCTAAATTGGGTTATCGGCAATCCACTGGTTTCTTCTGCGGTTATAGGACCTCGCACTTTTGACCAGTATGAGGATAATCTTGGAGCGGTTGGATGGGATATAAGCGAGGACGCCTTATTAAAAGTAGATGATTTGATACCTCCCGGGGAACATACAGGAAAAGGATTCAACGATCCAATGAATCCTGTCACAGGTAGGCCGAAAGAAATTAAAATCTAAATTTGCACGGCGGTATGTTTTCTATATATAAGGGAAGACAAATAGGAGTATTAAATGAGATTAGAAAAAAAGGTTGCATTGATTACAGGCGGGGCTCATGGAATGGGGGCTGCAGAATCAATATTGTTTGCCCGTGAAGGTGCACGTGTCATTGTTGCTGATATTTTGGAAGATGAGGGGAGCCATCTTGTTGAAACCATAAACACGGGTGGAGGTGTTGCTGAGTTTCTTAAGCTCGACGTTACAAAGGAAACGGAATGGCAAAAAGCTATAGATGGAATCGTAGAAAGATATGGTGTTTTGGATATTCTAGTTAACAATGCCGGAATCAGCGGTTCGGTTCATGCTGATCTTCTAAGTGTCGACACCTATGATCGTGTGATGGGTGTTAATGCGCGGGGAGTTTTTCTTGGTATGAAATATGCTTTGGGAGTAATGGAAAAAAATGGCAGTGGATCTATCGTAAATATATCCTCTATATCTGGCATAGTTGGCCAGACGTACACACACATGGGGTACAACGCATCTAAAGGAGCCGTGCGGATTATGACTAAGTCCGCGGCAATACAATATGCTGAGAAGGGTATAAGGGTTAATTCGGTTCATCCCGGAATATTGCCTCCTATGCGCGAGGCTACTGTGACTGCTGCTGCTACTACCCGAGAAATCATGGTTAAGGATGTTCCTATGAACAGGGTAGGATTGGTAGAAGAAGTGGCTAATGCAGTGCTTTTTTTGGCATCTGACGAAGCATCATATATAACTGGGGTGGAATTGCCCGTAGACGGTGGATTGACTGCAAAGTAAAAGTTATTTTTTGGAGAAAAAAATGTTCTACAGACTTTACACAGGTGAAGATGCTCAATCACACATGGAGACTTATGATGTACCTGACGTTATGCCGGTAGTTGAGATGGTTTTCAGAAAACATGAACCGGGTAGTTTCATAGACTGGCATCCTGCTCCCCGAAGGCAATTTATCATTACCCTAGAAGGAGAAGTAGAGATTGGACTTGGCGACGGTTCTACTTACAAACTGGGTCCTGGAGATGTAATGCTAGCCGAGGATCTTGATGGGCAGGGGCACACTACCAGAGCCGTTGGTGATGTACCGCGTGTATCAGTTGCAATTCCAGTGGAATAGAAATTGCTATCCATGTTAAATAAGGGTGAAAATTGAAATATCGTAGGCTAGGTAAGACCGGTCTTGAAGTTTCTCTGGTGAGTTTTGGGTCAGGTGGACCAAGTAAGCTTGGTCAAAATACCGGTTTAACTCTACAGGAACAGGATCATCTCATAAAAAGTGTTTTGGACTTGGGAATCAATCTTATTGATTCTTCTGAGGTGTATGGTGACAGTGAAACCATTTTGGGAAAGTCACTGGCCGATATTGATAGAGAATCTTATTATCTAGCGACAAAATGTGCCTATAAGACACGGGATGGAAAAATACGTAGCCCCGAAGAAATAATGTCTTCCATAGACCGTTCATTGAATAGATTGTCGACTGACTATATAGATATCATGCAATTTCATGTTTTGAATTCAAATGATTACCATAGGGTACTAGACGAGTTGTATCCGGTGATGGTTCAGGCCAGAGATAAAGGAAAAATAAGGTTTATAGGATTTAGTGAACAATTCATGGAGGAGCCTGATCACAGAGTTGTAACTATGGGTTTGCGGGAAGATCCTGAACTTTGGGATACCGTTATGCTCAAATATGGGATTCTTAATCAGTACGCAGCGAAAGAGGCATTACCATTATGTGAAGAACACGATATTGGTGTTTTAAATATGGCTGTTATACGTGAGAAATTGCCTAATCCTGAATTGTTGTCTACTCAAATAAAGAACTGGAAACGTGAAGGATTGATATCAGAGAGTGATATATCTAGCACTGACCCGCTGGGTTGGTTGGTGGATGGTGAAGTTGGGTCCATTGTGGATGCAGGGTACAAATTTGCCGCCGACCACAAAGCTATATCCTCAGTTCTTACGGGAACGTCCAAAATTAGTCATCTGGAGTCAAATATACAGGCTCTTGAAAACCCTACTTTGCCGGATCATCACCGTGAAAGGCTGGAACGTATATTTGGGGAAATTGCCATTTATATATGACAGTTTCCCCAAAGTTCAATGTATCTAATCAGGTAACTTCTAATGTTGGGTTCCTGAGTGGAGCTGAATATTGAGTCGCATCTAATTCTATGAAGTCCTTTTGGTAAACTTGTATACGATAAGATTCGTAATCAGGTATAAACAATCTGAATTCACTGTCTATTCTCACTGATCTAGGCCTTCGTAGATACCTTTCGTGCTCAAGTCTTCCTGTCTCTCTGAGACGGTTGGAAACCGCGTTGGTTAACATGTAGTTTCTAGCCACTTTTGAAAGGGTAGCGTCCCCGTTGAAACTCCAAATGTACTGGCCTTCAGCATTAAATTGTAGTACTCGGTTGTTTCCCCAATCTGAAACGTATACATCCCCATGTGCATCTACTGTGACGCCAGTGGGCCTTTCGAATTGGCCTTCTCCGGTTCCTTGTTCTCCAAATGAATTCTTGAAGTTTCCATCAGTATCAAATACTTGGACTCTGTGATTGCCCCAATCTACGACATATATATCGCCGTTTTCGTCTACATCAAGTCCCCAGGGAAGATTAAACTCACCTTCTCCGGAACCAAACGTCCCGAATCCACCGAGATATTTTCCGTCTAATGAATATCTTTGTATCCTGTGATTCTTTGAGTCAGTTACAACAATATTTCCGTCTGGATCGAAAGCGAAACCAGATGGCCCGTCAAATTCACCGTCCCCATCACCTTGTACTCCAAATTTGCTTACGAATTCACCCTTTTGATTTAGACGGGTAATTCTGTGGTTCCATTCGTCACTTATAAATAAGTCACCGTCAGGTCCATTAATCATGCTCACCGGCCAAACGAATTGGCCATCTTCACTTCCGTAGCTTCCGAATCCTTCTAGCTCGTCAGTGAGTTGTTCCATATCGTCGACTGACCAAATCCTTATGGTCGCCGCGCCTTCTGACCTCATCAATATGAATAGTTTATTGTCTTCCCCGAAAGCCACGTCAGTAGGGAAATTGGTTACGCGTCTCATTCCGAGCGTGGTGAGATACGGGAAACCCGCTCTCAATATGCCGTGTGGTCTAGCCATGTTACTTCCTCCCTGAACTACATGTAGAAAGGTGATATCTGTTCGAATTCACCTTTAACGATGGGACGAGCTTCGAGGCCAAGCCATTGCTCGAGTACTGTCCCGTAGATTCCTCTGAAATCAATGGTGTGTTTTAGGTCTTCGCCATGCTCCCATTCTGCTGGGTCCAGCGAGGGATATTCTGAGTACAGTCCGCCTTTAACATTTTTACCAAATAGGAATGCTCCTCCACCTGAACCATGATCTGTACCGCTTCCATTGTCCCTCATTCGTCGCCCAAACTCTGTAAATACTAGGATTGCTATATCTTCAGATGCGTCGTGTTCCTCTAGATCGTCCAAAAAGTCTGATATAGCTCCGGACAAGTCAGACATAAGTTTCGGGTGACTTGGTAATTCATTAGCGTGAGTGTCATATCCACCATGGTTGGTATAGAAGACCCTTGTTCCAAGCCCACTTAAGTGGATTCTTGCAACATCTCTCAGACTTTTTGCTATGGAATTGTCCGCGTACTCGACCGAAGATGAGTAATTAGCGGCAACCTCAGAAAGCATGTCTGCTCCCCTTATAACGTCAAGACCAGTTTTCCCGATATATTCGGCAACAACGCCACTTCCTATGGCTTGTCCGTATATGTCTTTAAAGGCTTGTAGTGCCTTATCTCTAAGTTGCTCCTGTTCCATTTTTTTCATAACCCCATAACCTTCAAGGTCACTTATTGAGGTTACTGGAACGCCGGCGACCGCCATAGCTCTGGGAAGTCCCTGACCTACATTAACTCCAGTTAGTACATTTTCTCCTCTAGGATCAATCTCCCTAACCGCAAGGCCGAGCCATCCCTCACTTCCTACTCTGTCTGGCTCACACGTATGCCAAATGTCCATTCCCCTGAAATGAGATCTGTTTGAATTGGGATATCCAATACCCTGGACTATGGCCATTCTGCCTTCATCGTAGAGTCTTTTAAATGGCGAAGCATTCTTGTTTATAGCAAGAGTGTCGTTTATGGGAAGAACATCTTCCTGACTCATCACGATTTTTTTTCGTGCGTCGTAATAATGCCCGTTCGTGTAAGGCACTATTGTGTTCATGAAGTCGTTGCCGCCAGTAAGCTGCACGACTACAAGTGTCTTATCTGAGTTCTTAGTTGCCATATTATCCCCTTTATGGACCTCTATTTATTCGGTCATTCCTGGTTCCATACATTTCATTTTGATTAGGCAAACTGGTAGTCAACAGTTGCCGCTGTCATTTGAATCAAGTTGTGAACACCTGCTTCAGATTGCTGATTCTTAAGATTGGCTGCATATTCTACGAGGGAAGCTCTAGTTTCGTCTCTGATGTTGATACCCCCTAGTAAATCTAGGCATCTGTTAACCAATTGTTCGGGGTCATCGTCAAGACTTCCGGCTCTCCTGAGCATTTCAGAAACTCCAGGTTTCTCTGGGTCAGAAAATTGTTGCTCAACAAATCCGACTCTTTCGCTTAATGTTCCTGAATCTATCCATTCAAATCCTGTGTGCCATCCTTCAACCGTTGGTGGGTTCATAAGTCGTTGGCCCATTATTGCGAGGGGCCCTTCGAATGGTGAACCGTTCAAGGTAGTAACTGCGAATTGATGTATCCCAGGAGCAGGCTTTTCGAACTCGCCAGTTTGTCTTATTACTCCAACTATAAGCTCTGCCGGGCTTTTCACTTTGGGTCTTGAGGCTGCATTTTTGAAAAACTCGGAGCTGAACAATGTTTTCAACACCGTTCGTATGTCACCTTTTGACTCCATGTAGGCGGTTGCCAATTCCTCAATGGCTTCAGGGTCCTTAGGAGGTACTGTTTCCCAGGATGGGACCTGAACCTCGTCTTCAACGAAGAAGTTATAAAGGTGGCGGGAAATAAAACGGGCAGCTGCCGGTTGTTTAACTATGATGTCGATGATTTCATCACCGTCAAAATTCCCTTTTTCACCTAGGAATTCCTTTTCTCCGTAGTCATGGTCTTCGGGTAGGAACTCGAAATCGGCAGAGTGGTGGCCATACGGGTAGAGAGATAATGGCTGTCTGAAGGTCCATCCTGTGAAGGCCCTCGAAGCATTCTTGATATCATCTTCCGTGTAATTCCCAACTCCCATAGAAAAGAGTTCTAGGAGTTCCCGGCCGTAGTTTTCGTTGATTTCATCTTTGTGGTTCTCGTTGTTGTCGAGCCAGAATATCATCGCCGGGTCTCTTGACAGAGCCCGTAGTATGTCACGGAAACTACTTAAACCTACGTCCCTAAACATTTCGATCTCTGTATACAGAGAAGGGCCATGTTCACTTTTCCCCCAGGCTACTGGGAAAATATGATGAAGAAACAGGGACATTTTTTCTTCAAGTGGCCTCTTGGTATTTGCCATTCGGTATAGCCATTTTCCAACGTGAATGGCTACCGCCTCACCACCGTAATATCTCTCGAGGTGGGTTGTGTCTATGTTCTCAAACCTTTCAGGGTTAACAAGATCATCAACAATTTCATCGTATGTTTTCGTTTCCGTTAACTCATCAAGTTCAATGGGGGTAGCCCCAAATCCTGCTCTTCTCATAAGATGAGCGACGAGAGCTCTGTCAGACTTCATTATCTCTATCTCCTTCTTGACCTGAAATAATCTCGTGTTTTCTTACTGCGCTACTCTATAATTCGTTGACCTATTTTGCAATAAAATCTATTCATCGAAACGGCCTTGGCTTAATTAAGTTTCACCATTGTTATCTTTTATTATTAATAATCGTGATTCTATATTCCAATTGATAACTTAACTGGAATATTATCGCAAATTGGCTAACGATTGAAGCCCGCTATTCCAACAGTCATATTTAGCTTGCGGTTAGCTTTGTATATACGTCGCCGAATTTTTCGTCCATGGTGTCGAATCCGACCCAGTTTGAGAATCTTGATGTCATAGAATCAATTACTTGATTTTGTGCTTCGTCTTTTCCTTTTCCATCTTTTATCGTGTTTTTTGTTTCTCCCACAAGAGTGTGGATAAATGCTCTCGCTTCCATAAGATCGTCGTGATTCCCTATATCTCCATGACCCGATACGAACTTGTTAATAGGAAGTTCCGACACTCTGTCGTCAGTATCTAACCAATCATTAGGATAACTGTCTCCTAGGTATGGGACCCTTTCCTTTTGAATCACGTCACCCGTAAAGACTAATTTTTCAGATGGCACATGTATGAATATGTCGCCACTTGTATGGGCTTTACCTAGGTGAAGGATTTCAAGCTCACGTCCTCCAATATAGATTGACATGCTAGTTTCAAAAGTTAAATTTGGAGGTGTTATATTCACTAGATCAGCCTCACTCGACCATGGGTCGTTGCTAGACGTGATTTTTGATCTCCATTCGGAATTCCAATCCGGATCAGTCATTTCTAAGTAGCAATTTTTGTGACCGATAATAGTTGAATCAGGAAATTCTTCATTACCCCAGGAGTGATCCCAGTGTGCATGAGTATCCAGAACATATTTTATTGGTTTGTCAGTGATCAACTTAACGTCGTCCTTCAAGTCCCGTGCGAAAGAAGGCATTCTTAAAGAATCGATGATCATAACGCCTTCATCCCCTATGATTATCCCTGCGTTCGTGAGATTTTCATGAAGTCTGGCATACATACCGTCTGCCAGTTCTACAATTTCAGTTCCTGGTGTGAATTTCATATCTGTAACAACTCCTGTACTTCTTTTTAATATTCGGCGAGTTACCACTTCGAATTCCCCGAAACAAGTAGGCACATAATAGACTTATGTAACTGAAAAATGTAGTGCCCGAATATGAATGGACCCCTTTTGCGTTGGCTATATTTGGATTTGTGTGAATTTAGTTTCGGACAACTTATGAGATTTATAAACCTTTTCTTACCTGAGAATATTTGAGTTAGAATGCCTCTATATTCACTGAGTATTCGTAGATTAGGAGATCTTATGAGCAGTACACCAATAATCCGAAATATACAGATGACGAGGTATGATTTTCCGTTTGAAAATGTAGGAAAAGACCTTGGCTTCGCTATGGGTGCATTCTATGAGCCAGGCAGTATGGGGTCACGAAGAGTCTTAGGAATACGAATCAACACAGATACCGGTGTCACTGGGGAGTACATGAGTGTAGCTCCCGGAACTTTTGAACAAATCCAAAGTTTTGCTCCATTTCTTATTGGTAAGAATGCAACACACAGGGAACTTTTTTACAATCAAGCAAAAATTATCTTGAGGAAGCAAGACCGAATGGGTATAGGCCCAATAGATATTGCTTTGTGGGACCTAGCTGGAAAACTACACGGGGCTCCGATTTATCAATTACTTGGGGGACATAGAGAGAAACTTCCTGTATATGCCAGCACTTACCATGCTGATAAAACAGACGGAGGGTTAAATAGTCCTGATGCTTACGCCGATTTTGCTCAACAGTGTCTAGAGTTAGGGTATAAGGGATTTAAGATTCACTCATGGGCTGAGGTCGATATACAAAGAGAAATAGACACTATTCATGCTGTAGGGGAGAGGGTAGGGGGACGAATGGCATTGATGATAGATCCATGCTGTGTATACGATACATTTGCAGATACTTTGGCTGTGGGGAGGGCATGTGATGAGCAGGATTTTTTCTGGTACGAGGATCCAATGAGAGATGGAGGAGTATCTTTATACGCTCACAAGCAGCTAAAAAAAATGATAAAAACACCTCTTCTACAGGGAGAGCATATTCACCTCGTAGAGGCGCATACCGACATGGCCATAGCTGAAGCGACTGATTTTTGGAGAGCTGACCCAGAATATGATGGTGGAATTACAGGTACCATGAAAGTTGCTAGCGCGGCCGAAGGATTTGGGATGGATCTAGAACTTCATATAGCGGGTCCAGCACAACGCCATTGCATGGCAGCTATGCGAAATTCCAATTTTTATGAGATGGGGTTGGTACATCCAAAATTACCCAATATAGCAAATCCTCCCGTATATTCGTGTGGGTATTCTGACCAGCTTGAGTCTATAGATAAGGACGGCTACGTAGAAGTTCCTAAAGGTCCAGGATTGGGTGTGGAGTATGACTGGTCTGGATCGGAAAAATATAAGCTCGATGAGTTGACCATCGATTAGATTTCAGCCTATTCAGCAATTCACCCGGCAATTTTCAGAATTGCCGGGTGAAAAAAAGTCTGCGTTCAGGGATATGTATTTATTACGGTCAGTGACAGCTATTCGTTGTTAAAAGGAAAAACTTATACCTAGTTCTCAACAACGATTATTACAGCTTCTTCGCTGACATTTTCATCTTCTTCAACCCTGACTTCAGTGACTGTACCAGAAACTTCGGAGAAAATTTCATTTTCCATTTTCATGGACTCTATAACTATGATTAGGTCACCTTCACTGATCTGGTCACCTACAGAAACAGAAACTTCAACAACATTTCCTGTCATGGGTGATTGTATTTCATGAGTTGCCAATTTGGTTGCTCCTTATTTTTCTTGGCAGGGCCTACAGCCTTTATCCGAAATGAACTGCCAATTCCTTTCTTAGTTTATTACAGGTTTCCTTCGTGTATCCAAGTATCTCATTTAATATGATTTGACTATCCTCGCCGACATCGCTGGCAGGTATCCACGATGACTTGGGCAAGCTATTCCCTGGGATAGACTGGCCATCAAATCTTTTTTCATCGTGTTGCTTTGACGCTGTGTCAAAGAAAAATCCTCTTTCATTCAGGTGAGGATCCTCTAGAAGTTGTTGACTGCTGCTTACTGTCCCGGCAGGTATACCCTCATCTTGTAAATATGATGCTATCTCAGGCGCATCTTTGTCAGACGTCCACTCCTCTATAACTTTAACTATTAGGTTCTCATTTTGTTTTCTTTCCTCAATAGTCGAGTCATAAAGATGTTTGATTCGACTATCTTGTACGATATTGTAAAGCGAATTCCATTTCTTATCATCTGTTACAGAAATAGCCACCCAGTTATCGTCACCTTTACATTTGAATGCACCGTGGGGGCAAAACCTATCGTGTTTATTGGCATCTAGTCTTGGCATAATGCCAGTTGACGAATATGACCCTATATATTCGCCTATGTTGCATAGGGGACTGGCCGATAAGGCTATTTCGATAAATTGCCCTCCGCCAAACTTTTCCCTCTTACGTAAAGCTGCCAGTATAAGTGTGACTGCATTTAATCCGGATACGGGATCTCCGTAAGCGATGCCTGTCGCAATGGGTACCTGGTCTGAATATCCTATTAAGGAAGGTATACCTGCCAGTGCTTCTGCAGTTGTTCCATAGGCCGGGTACTCTGCATATGGTCCCGTTAGCCCAAATCCAGGCATAGATACCATGACGATATTGGGGTTAGATTTTTTTAATTCGCCGAAGTCCAACTTGAGATTTCTCATCACCCTTGGGCGGAAATTTTCTATAACCACATCTGACTTTGAGACCAGATCTAGGAATACTTCTCTGCCTGATTCAATATCCAGTCGTATCCCAATATTTTTCTTGTTTCTATTTAATTTATTGTTCAGGCCGTTTGGAGTAAGAAGAGGGACTCTAGGGTCACTTATTTTAATAATTTCAGCGCCAAAATCCCCCATAATACGTGTTGCCAACGGACCTGCCCAGACACGAGTTAGATCGAGTACTCTGATGTTTGAGAGGCTCCCATCATTTACTAATTGTTCTCGACTCATTTCATAGCCTCGAAGAATTCTTCTGTATATGTACCAAGCTCTGGAACTTTTCCTAGTTCAGGTTGCAATTCCGTTGCTTTAAAAGGAAAAGTGGGGAAGAGTGCACCTGTTTCAGTATGCATCAGAGGTGCCTCAAATATCTCCTTATGTAAGAACTGCTCGTCTTCCAGTATTTCCGCTACATTGAGGACTGGAGCAGTAGGAATGCCCCATACCTCTGAAGACTCTTTAAAGATTTCAAATCTGGATCTGTCTCCCACCCAGTCAATGACAATATTGTCTAAATGGTCTGCCTGTGCTGCTCTTTTCTGTCTTGTGTCAAAGTTAGGATCATTTAGTAGGTCCTCTCTTCCAATCATCAAACATAAACGTTCCCATTGATCCTCGCCTGAGACACCAATACAGAGGTATCCATCCTTGCATTTAATGGTAGATATTCCATAAGAAGCGAAAGAACCCTGTTTCTGCCATTGATTACCATTCCTACTTCTAAACACATTATCAAACGTAAACATTTCATATGTGAATTGGTGTAGTGTCGCTAGAGTTTCTACCATAGACATTTCAAGGAATTGACCTTTACCACTTCGCTCTCTTTCCCAAAGTGCTATATGAACAGCATTACTGGCATTGAGTCCTGTTAGGTAATCTGGTTGGTGACCTGGGAGCATCAAAGGTTCTTTTCCTGGACTGCCAGTCAGGTAGAGATAGCCTCCTAGAGCCAATTGAATTATTGGTGAAGAGGACCATTTAGAATAGGGTCCAGTTAGTCCGAATGGTGTTATGGAAATATCTATTAGTCTGTCGTTGATGGATGTAAATCTTTCTTTATCGATTCCTATAGTTTCTCTAGTATTTAAATCCCAGTCCTCAATCAATATGTCAAATCGATCAACTATCCTGTCGAGAAACCTAAGCCCTTCATGGGTTGTCCAATCAAGAAGGACTGATTTCTTTCCAGGGTTGTTGTATGCAAAGAGAGAACCGGTTTCGACTTTATCAGGTCCATTAAGAAATGGACCTGCATTGCGGGACCAGTCTCCATATGGGGGCATTTCGATTTTAACAACTTCGGCACCCAATGCTGACAGGTATCTACCACAATGAGGGCCGGCCACACCTTCTGAAATTTCCAGAACCTTTATGTCTCCCAAGGGAGAGTTTTGGTTTTGACTAATTTGGTTCAAGATGAGGTTTCCTTAGGGCCGTACTATTCT
>CAZCOH010000014.1:0-34127 GCA_964500645.1 uncultured Dehalococcoidia bacterium | reverse complement strand
AGATGAGGCTTGTAGGAAAGGTCTGATGCCTTTCTCTCAACCATCTTCTCCATCAGGCCTATCATCCCCGGAATAGTGTCACCGGTTCCTCCAGAAGCCACACCTGGTAACCCTTGAGCGTTACCCAATGTCTTCATGGCTACTTTTAAAGTTCCTTTTCCTCCTCCGGCAACATTGGAGACAGCCCCTGACACGATAGCACTCTTCGTCTGTAGGGGTTTGGGCGCCGGCATACGATTGTCGGTTTTAGGCTTATCTGATTGTGAAGATGCAGCTGTAGCTCCCCCAGATGAAGAAGATCCCTCTTCAGTACTATCTGAACTGGAACAGGCCACTAGTGCGATTAGCATAAGTAGCGAACCTAGTATTGATAAGTAATGTTTAGTTCTCATATTGAACGTAAACCTCCTAAAAACGTTTTACCTGTTAGTTCTTTGAATAGGCGTATGGGCGATTATACATTGGAAAATGATAAAAACGTAAAGCTTTATGTAGAAGACTAGATTATCAAGCACATATTAATGAGGTGTAATAAAAATATAGTAATGTGCCGGTGGATTTTAGGTTTCGTATCGGTACTCAGGCGTTATATTTGACTATATTTTTCTTAGATGTGAGCCGGCTGGGATTCGAACCCAGGACACTCGGATTAAAAGTCCGATGCTCTGCCAGACTGAGCTACCGGCCCACGAAAATATTGGAGGCGCGCCCACAAATTTGTACCGGAGAATTGTAAGGGGCAAACTGTAGGGCTTTCAAGAAGGCAATATGAATTAACAGTACAAACTGGACCATTTTATTTGAGGTTTCCTCTGTCAATAGGTGCAAGGTCGCATAAAAAAGAACTGTATCGGAACCAGTATTTTCCAATTATGTGTTCGTTGCTTATTGTTCCCCATGCTCTTGAATCATTACTCGAAAGCCTGTTATCCCCTAACACAAAATATTCACCTGTTCCAATTATTATAGGTCCATAATTTGATGAGGAATGGGATCTGTCCAAGTAAGGTTCTTGAATTTCAGATTGGTTTACAAACACGGTTCCATTTTGAATACGGACCTCGTCTCCTGGCACCCCTATAACCCTTTTCACAAAATGACGCTTTCTGTCATTCGGATATTCGAAAATTACTATTTCGCCTCTTCTAGGCGGATGAAAGGTGAACAGAAGATCACCTTGATGTGGATCAATCGTAGGTAAGAAGTCTGCAAAATCGGTTGTGTCTATACTGGAATATATGAATTTGTTTGCTAGCACGCAATCTCCCTGATTCAGCGTTGGCAACATGCTAGAACCTTCTACTTGGTAATTTTGGACGGTGACCTGCAAGACCACAAAAATCAAGCCTGCTAATATCGCAGTCTCAATTATTTCTCTAAATAATTTAGGTTTTGCATTATCTGATTTATACATAAGGGATCAATTATATTTCATTTTAATATTTAATAACTTGTTTTTTTACGACATAATCTAAGAGTCTGGGGAATAATATTTCGTCGAGAGGTTATATTAAATGCAAAATAAACTCTTTTTAGGCTGTTCATTTTCAATAGTTTTTCTAGTCGTAGCTATAGCTTGTTCTACACAAAAGGAGAATGATTCTTTTTCGAATTTGTCTGCCAAAGAGGTTGAGGTTCCATCGGTTGTTCCTGGCGCAAATGTAATTACTGATGGGTCTTTTCAGACGACGAGATTCTCTCAATCATCTACGGGATCTGCGAACTCCGGAATTCATGTCACTGGCTTCGGGTCGGTCTCCCTAGAACCTGATTTGGCGATAATGAAAATTGGGATTGAATCATTCTCTAAGACGGTTAGTGAAGCGAGAGAGACAGCGGCTGAAGCTATGGATTCTGTGAAGGCTACTTTGCTTGAAAATAGAGTTGCTGAAAAAGATATTCAAACAAGAAGATTCAATATATATCCTCGATATGATTATGAAGAGGTTGTCGTTGGTGGAAGATACACGAGTAAACAAATTTTGTCAGGGTATGTTGTAAGTAACTCTGCAAATGTAAAACTTCGGGAAATCGATAGAATTGGAGAAGTTGTGGATGATGTGGCAAAAGCAGGAGGTGACTTACTTAGGATAGAAGGTATTGATTTCACTGTTGAAGACACTGAGCCATATATGTCGACCCTCCGCCAAAAAGCAGTTTCAGATGCCTTTACCAAGGCAAAAGAATTCGCTAATTTCAGCGTCATAGAATTAGGGTCCGTGATTGCAATTGTTGAAGGTGGGTCACCGTCTCTGCGTTCATCTTCAGATATGGGATATGAAATGATGAGGTCAATGGCAGCATCGCCTTCTACCCCAATAGACACAGGAGAGTTAGAGTTAAAACTTACTGTGCAGATGGTTTTTTCTATAAAATAAGTTCTCTAAAAGTTTGAATATTGCTAATTAGAGGGAATTAAAAATTCTCTTGGAGGTTTTAATGGTTCTGAGCGACCGAACTATCAGGGAAGAAATGGCGTCAGGCAGGATTGTAGTGGAACCTTTGGGGAATAATGCGATTCAACCAGCAAGCGTGGATGTGCACCTAGACAGAGGATTTCTTGTATTTCGCAACTCTCGTGTACCTTATATTGACGTGAGAAAAGGGGCCGAAGAACTCACTGAAAAAGTGCAGATTAGCGGGGATGTTCCTTTCATTTTGCATCCAGGGGAATTCGTTTTGGGGAGTACTCTTGAAAATATAGAATTACCAGATGATTTGGTTGCGAGAGTTGAAGGTAAAAGTTCTTTGGGCAGGATAGGTCTTCTAATACATTCGACTGCGGGTTACGTAGATCCGGGATTTAAAGGTCATTTGACACTAGAATTGAGTAATGTAGCCAATCTCCCAATCACCCTGTATTACGGAATGAAGATAGGCCAGCTTTCTTATGTGAGGTTAACTACTCCAGCCGAATTTCCTTATGGATCTCCTGAATTAGGCAGTAAATATCAAGGCCAAATGGATGCTACTGCTAGTAGGATTCATCAGGATTTTCAGAGAGATTAACTTGTCCTATATGCACAGAGCTCTACAGGTGTCACAACAGGCTGTAGGAACATGTAATCCCAATCCACCCGTTGGGGCCGTTATTGTCAAAGATGGGTGTGTTGTGGGGGAAGGATTTACATTCCCGCCTGGGGGCATGCATGCGGAAAAAAATGCTCTGCGATTGGCCGGCAAAAATTCAGAAGGGGCATCTTTATATGTCACTCTTGAACCATGCAGTCATTATGGCCGCACACCTCCCTGTACTGGTGAAATCATCAGTTCAGGTATAAAAGAGGTACATGTTGGGCTTAAAGACCCAGACCCGCGCGTAAATGGACATGGTATAGAAGAATTAAGAAAAAATGGCATCAGTGTTTATGTTGGTGAGATGGCTAGGGAATGTCGTATTAGCATGGAAGCTCACGTTAAGTTAATGGAAACGGGTATGCCATTTGTGACTGCGAAATTCGCAGCCACTTTGGATGGAAAAATAGCGACGTCATCAGGAGAATCACAATGGATAACCGGTGATGATGCTCGCGCCTCCGCTCACGAAATAAGATTTCGTAATGATGCCGTGATGGTTGGAATTGGCACGGTTGTAGCTGACAATCCTAGGTTAACAGTCAGAGGGAAGGATTTCGGAGTAAATATCAGACAGCCCACTAGAATAATTGTTGATTCAAAAGGACGTATACCGTCATCAAGTTCTCTTTTGAGTCAGAAAGGGAATACCATAATTGTGACTGGCGATACTGACGTCGAGAGAGATTTTCCATCTTCTGTCAGCATTAAAAAATTCCCAGGGAATGGCAATAAGGTAGATCTATATCAAGCATTGAAATATTTGGGTTCTATACCTATTTCATCAATATTGGTGGAGGGCGGTGCAGAACTTCTTGGCTCATTATTTGACTCCAAGTTAGTTGATAAAGTTGAAGCTTTTTTGTCACCCTCAATTATTGGAGGGATCGACTCAAGGAATGCAGTTTTAGGTGAGGGAGCAAGTGTCATGTCAGAGATAGTGCGATTATCTAATGTCGAAGTGTCCCAGATTGGAAATGATGTCCGAGTTTCTGGTTATTGTATTAATTTGTCTTAGAGGTAAAAACATGTTTACTGGAATAGTTGAGGAATTGGGTCGAGTCGATAAGCTTGATAAAGGCGTGTTGAAAATCGATGCAACTATTGTTCTAGATGATCTTAATGTGAAGGACAGTATATGTGTGAATGGTGCTTGTTTGACGGTTACTGCAAAAAATGAACATAGTTTTGAAGTGGATGTCGTTCCGGAAACGCTCCGTAGAACTGATCTTGGGGATCTTATCGTTGGTGATCCTGTGAATTTGGAAAGGTCGACCAAAATGGGAGGAAGGTTGGGAGGTCATATAGTGCAGGGCCATGTTGACTGTACTGCGAACATATCATCTATAAAAGATGATGGGGGTTACCTGATATATGAATTTGAACTGGCATTGAGTAGTAGCCGATATATTGTTGAGAAAGGATTTATATGTGTAGACGGGATAAGCCTTACGGTGGTAGGTTCTAGTGAAACTACGTTCTCAATAGCTTTGATCCCTTACACTCGATCTCATACTACTTTAGGTGCAAAGAAAGTAGGTGACTCTGTGAATTTGGAAGTAGACATTATTGCAAAATACGTCGAAAAATTGTCAAATGGGGACGGTTCCCTAGAATTAAGATAATTAAATGTTGAAAGGATGGCGCTAAATATCTCATGCCGCTTTCTAAAATTGAAGACGCTCTAAAAGACATAAAGATGGGCCGTATGATCATCATCGTTGACGATGAGGATCGTGAGAACGAAGGCGATTTGGTTATGGCAGCCGAGATGATAACCCCTGATGCTATTAATTTCATGGCAACCTATGGGCGCGGACTTATATGTGTCCCAATGCTAGGGGAGAATTTGGAGAGGTTAAATCTGCCGTTGATGGTTCAGCAAAATACCGCTCCACTTAGCACCGCATTTACAGTGTCAGTAGATGCATTGAATGGAACTACTACTGGGATTTCGGCAAACGACAGAGCGATAACGATAAAGGCGTTGGTAGATCCTGATACTAAGTCTGAAGACTTGGGCAGGCCTGGTCACATTTTCCCACTTCGTTACGTTGAAGGTGGAGTTCTCAAAAGGACTGGTCAAACGGAAGCCTCGATTGACATGTGCAGGATAGCAGGATTAAAAGAAACGGCAGTAATATGCGAAATAATGGCAGATAGCGGAGAGATGGCTAGGATGCCAGATTTAGAGATATTTGCAGAGCAACACGATTTAAAGATTATTTCGGTGGCCGATCTAATTTCCTACCGCCGAAGGCATGAAAGATTGATCGAAAGGGTGGCGGAAGCCCGGGTTCCTACGGAATTTGGGGAATTTACGGCAGTCTCTTACAGCAGTATTGTGGATGTGTATGAGCACGTGGCTTTTGTAAAAGGAGATATTAAAGCAGACGAGTCGGTTTTAGTTAGAGTTCACAGTGAGTGTCTCACTGGAGATGTTTTTGGTAGTACTCGATGTGATTGTGGTGACCAAGTGCCTCTTGCCTTGGAAGCTATCGAAAAAGAAGGAAAGGGAGTGCTACTCTACATGAGGCAGGAAGGTAGAGGAATCGGGATACACAATAAGCTCAAGGCTTACGCGTTGCAAGATAAGGGATATGACACTGTCGAAGCGAATGTAATGCTTGGGTTTGCACCAGATCCAAGGCAATATGGTGTGGGGGCTCAGATACTAGAGGACATTGGGGTCAAGAAAATGAGACTCCTAACTAATAACCCCACAAAACGTGTTGGATTAGAAGGATTTGGGTTGGAAGTTACGGACAGAGTTCCGATTGTTGCTCCATATAAGGACGATAATGTTGATTATATGGAAACTAAGAGAACTCGAATGGGTCATATTTTGGAGCCAGTTGATCCATCAGAAAAAGAGGAAGATCAATGAATTCTCTAGAGGAAAATTTAGACGGATCATCGCTATCTATAGCAGTAGTCGTAGCCAAATTTAACGAATTTATAACGGATAAATTACTAGAGGGCGCGATCCATGGGTTAACAGAAAATGGGGTTGAGTCTGATGCAATCACAGTTGCCAAGGTCCCCGGATCTTTTGAGATACCAGTGGTGGCAAAAAAGATGGCATTGACCGGTGATTATAACGCGGTTATCTGCTTAGGATCGGTTATAAAAGGCGATACTGACCACTATGAATTTGTTGCAAGAGAAGCTGCCAACGGAATCGCACAGATTGCTTTGAGTTCGGGAGTGCCTGTTATATTTGGAGTTCTCACAACACATACTATGCAACATGCGCTTGACAGAGCTGGTGGTAGGAAAGGTAATTCTGGACATACTTGTGCAATAACAGCTATAGAAACCGCCAATATGATTAAGGAAATATCCTGAGATTCTTGACTTTACCTCGGCTTAATAGAGCTATCTATGCCTAATTCTGGTCTGTCACAAAGTATTTCTGATATAGAGTTATCCAAAATAGAGGAATGTGCAGCGGACTTTGCACGTCATGCAGGTAATATCCTTTTCAAATATTTTGGGTTTCCAGGTGTACCTTCTACGGAATTGGCCGTCAGGTTCAAGGACTCCGCTAATAGGGATCCTGTCACATTGGCTGACACTGAAGTTCAACAATATTTATCTCAAGAGATTCTTGAACTCTATCCTAGTCATAGTGTTGTCGGAGAAGAAGATGAGAAACACCAAGAGACTCTTTCTGACACAGTTTGGGTTATAGATCCCTTAGATGGAACTAGAAATTTTCTAAATGGGCTTCCGATGTTTGCCTCATCTATTGGAGTGTTGCATAGAGGCGAATTCTTGGCGGGCGCTGTATTTGTTCCATGGCCTGGAAAGCAACAAGGGATAGTAGTGCACGCATCAAAAAATCGTGGAGCTAAAATTGACGGGGTTCAATTTAAGATGCCTGAAAAAGAAACCCATAAACCATCTGGGGTAATGACCTTGCCTGGTTCCTTTGGCACGTTTTTTAGATTTGAAGGGGGTTTTGCTAGTGAATCGGGTGAGCTGAGGATGGCTGGGAGTATAGCTTTTGAATTAGTTATGGTAGCCCTTGGAATTACGGAATATGCTGTTATAGGAGGCGCACATTTATGGGATATCGCTGGTGCCATACCCATTATAAATGAAGCTGGGGGTGAGATAAGAAAACACAGCAAGAAGCCATTTAGATCCAGGTTGATAACAGGGTCACAATATTGGGAAGACTTCGATAATCTAGGGACACTCAATGGATCTGATAGCTATGACACTTCTGAGTTTAGAAAATATACACCTCAGATATTAGCAGCTCACTCAAACGTGATTGATAACGTCTCTTTAAACATCACGCCCAAAAATGTTGGATTTAAAGGCGCTGCAGGTTCGATATTTAGAAAATAGCAAAATGTTTTGTCGTCATTTAAATCAAAGAGGTGATTGTTTTTTTGAATATTTATTTTGATTGCGATTACACGATTTTAGCAATGGATGGTAGTTTGAGGCCTGATACGAGAGAAGTATTTGACCGTCTTATAGATGACGGGCATAAGATCTTCATATGGTCTGGAGTAGGACTGCGAACGAATGATATGGACCGCCTTGATTTAACGGATATGATCTCCGGAATATTTGTTAAACCTATCAAGGATTTTGAGGAAGGGTTGACTCGATTTGGTGTTGGACCAAGACCAGATTTTGTAATTGATGATCACCGAGAAATAGTGGAATTTTTTGGTGGAATTCATATGGAACCATATTATTTTAGAGCGGCTGAAGATGGACAAATGCTGAGATTATATGAAGCCATAGTCGAATTTAATGAAACCGGAACTTCCTCACACAGGGGTTTCAAGAAAATATCAGGTTAGTAACACAGTGATATGGAAATAAAGATATTGTCTCCGCAGGTTGCGGCAAGAATAGCGGCGGGTGAAGTTGTGGAAAGGCCAGCTTCGGTAGTAAAGGAGCTTTTAGAAAATGCTTTGGATGCTGGCGCGGACACAATTCGGATAGAGACTTTCGCTGGAGGTATGGAATCGATTTCAGTATTCGATAATGGGCATGGCATTCCTCCACGGGAAATACCTCTTATATTTACACGGTTTGCAACTAGCAAGGTTGAAAGCGAACGTGATCTTGAATCTATAAGCTCACTAGGGTTCAGGGGAGAAGCGATGTACAGTATTGCTTCAGTATCTGAGGTAGAACTGGAAACATCGCTTCCCGGTAGCAGCGTTGGGTCGCGGATTATTATCAAAAATGGGGATATTGTTGAACAAACTTACTCACCTCCCATAAGGGGTACAAGGGTAAAAGTGTTGAAATTGTTTGGGAATTTTCCTGCCAGGAAAAAATTTCTAAAATCTAATGTCGCTGAAAGTGGGAGGATTCATCGATTAGTGCAAAGGTATGCGATGATCAGGCCTGATGTGTCTTTTGAGCTTAGACAAGGTCAATCACGACCTTTTGCCACGCATGGCGAGTCTGACTTCAGAGAAGTATTGTCCGCTATTTATGGTAGAAAGGTCTCGGCAGGATTCCTTTCTATTGACCCATACAATTCAGATTTTTCAGACGAAGGATTAAGTGTTACAGGACTTATAAGTACGCCTGCAGAGACTCGTGCTAATAGAAGTCATATCAATATATTTGTGAACGGAAGATGGGTAGAAGATAAAACAGTAGCGTTCGCATTTATACAGTCATACCATGGATTTATTCAGAGAGGTAAATTTCCGATGGGCGTATTGGATATTCGAATACCTGCATCAGATGTTGATGTTAATGTCCATCCTGCTAAAACAGAAGTACGGTTCAAGAATGAGAGCCAAATTTTTGCACTTGTCCAAAAAAACGTTCGGCAAACGCTAGTTCAATACTCACCAGTTCCAAACGTTTCAGCACCCATTCAAACTAACATTAATAAGTCTTCAGACCCTTCGTTTTTTTGGCCAAATTCATCCAGATCATTATCCGGGCGCCGGTTGGAATCTAACTTGTCTTTTTCCTCGTCATATAAGCAAGAGACTGAGTCTAGCAATCTAAGTCACTATGAACAAGTTAATACTTTCGCTTTTCATGAAACACTTCCTTTTCTAAAAATATTAGGTCAGGTCATGAATACTTACATAGTCGCTGAGGGACCTTCAGGTGTATACATGCTTGATCAACATGCTGCTCACGAGCGAGTGGTTTTTGAAGATGTAGTGAAGAAAATCAGAAAGGGTGAGGCTCCTAAGCAAATTTTGCTTGAGCCTGTCGTAATCGATCTTGAAAGTACTCAAGTTGAGATTCTAAATAATAATCAAGATTTATTTAATAGTCTTGGTATGGATATTGAAGAGTTTGGTCAAAATACGTATTTAATCCGAAGTGTTCCTTCTGTTCTTTCCCAATCTGATCCAAAGAGTGCCCTGACGGAAGCAATCGATGTTTTGGCGAGTGGTACAAATTTTGAGTCTTGGGAAGAAAAGGCAGCTTACTCAATAGCCTGCCATGCAGCTATTAGAGCGGGTAAGACTTTGACTTTAAAGGAAATGGAGAGCTTGATAGGTCAATTAGAATCGTGTCAACAACCCAATACCTGTCCGCATGGGAGACCAACATTGATACAGATAAGCGAAAGTTATCTAGAAAGACAATTCGGACGGACTTAACACTCAGATCTATGTCCCTATGAAGGTTCGTCCAGAGATTGTTCTTCGTCTAAATCCTTAGAAATAGGAGGGATGTCTTCAGTTGTGGGCCATTGAATTCTCTGGTCCAGTCGTGAAACTGGTATGGCTGGAACCGTTTGTATTTCTACTCCAGCTTTAACTCCTAAGTCCAAAGAAAACCTCGCTGCTGCTTCATTGTCAGGGGCCTCTAATACAGTTATGAAGTCATGGTCACCTAGAACGGCATACAACCCCATGCAATGAACATCGTTTAGATCACTAGAGTGTGCGGCATGAAGAATTAATTCCGGGTCTTCATGCATAAGATTTCTCCCTTCCTGAGTTAAAGTCATCAACAAAAAATATGTAGCCATTCAAACCTCTTCTGTGACCATATATATAGATATGGTCAAATAAATCTACCAGTTTAAGAGATGTGGTTTTTGCTTTTCCCATCCTTCATCCGATGGAAAAATTGTATTCATAATTACTCTTTCACGATCTCCGTCTATCCAATCTTCCACTGTTGATATCCATTTCTGGTAATGTGGTGCTTCTCTATGAGCATCTAAAGCTGATTGGTCCTTGTAAACTTCGTAGAGGTGGAATTTATTAGAGTTTTCTGAATTTTGGAGTATATCGAACCTAAAGCATCCAGGTTCGTCTCGAACCGAACCTTGAGAATCCCCCAAACTGGCTTCCTTGAATTGTTCTACAAATCCATCTTTGATCTGTATCGTTACAAATATAGATATCATTACTTTGTCTCCAGTTTTACATTTCAATTATTGCTAAGGCCAAATTATAGTTACTTGACTAGGATATTTTCCCTCACTATGAGGGACATTTTTCGAGTAATTTTACTTTTTCCCATAGTTTGTCTTTTTCTTCGAGACTTAGTTCACTGAATTTAAAGCCTTTCCTCTCAGATAGACTTTCCATAAGTCTAAATCTTGACTTAAACTTATGGTTTGTTTGCCTTAAAGCCTGTTCGGGATTAACTCCCATTTTTCTTGCAGCGTTCACTATGGTAAAAAGCAGATCTCCATACTCTTCTTGGATTTCTTCTTTATTAGTTGCTCCATATATTTCATCTAATTCTTCCACCACTTTATCGCGGATTTCACGAGGGTCATCCCAGTCAAATCCGCTTTTAGAAGCTCTTTTCTGTATGGATTCTGCAAAAGATAGAGCGGGGAGGTTTCTTGGTATACCGTCTATTAAAGAATGTCTGGTAGAGGCTTTTTCCTGTTGTTTAATTTTCTCCCAGTTGCTCTTTAGTTCATCAACATCTTCGAATTCAAGATCTGCGAAAACGTGCGGATGTCTCTTGATATATTTATCGTGCAAGGCTTTAAACACAGATTCAAGATTAAACAATCCCATGGATTTGCCGATGTGGATTTGAAAAGCCATATGAAATAAGACGTCTCCTATTTCTTCCAATATTTCTGTTGAATTTTCATTTTCAATAGCATCTATTAGTTCGTAACATTCTTCCAAGAGCATTGGGGCAAGGCTCTTCGGAGTTTGCTCTTTGTCCCAAGGGCAACCCGAATCACCTCTAAGAATGTCCATCAAGCTTATGGTTCCTTCAAAAGAATCTGCTATTGATAATTCATTCATTTTTTATTGGTCTCCTAATAAATAATTCGTGATTGACACCCAG
The DNA here is from genome assembly GCA_964500645.1 of uncultured Dehalococcoidia bacterium. Taxonomy (GTDB): domain Bacteria; phylum Chloroflexota; class Dehalococcoidia; order Lucifugimonadales; family UBA826; genus CAYFIW01. The sequence continues at coordinate 22,769 of CAZCOH010000014.1, read as the reverse complement.
TTGATATCGTAACTAAGCTTTGTATTGATATGTTAAAACGTTTATTTGGTGTTACAAGACTCAGCTTAATACTTATAGTAGTACCTTTGCTACTGATCTCTACTAATGTACGTTCTGTGGTTGCCTTCCCTTATTTATATAGTTATGGGTTTGAAAAATATGACATTGTGGCATACACGGGAATTGAAATTGAGCAACTTGAATTAGCAGGCCAACAAATAAGGGATTATTTTTCAAATGATGAAGAATGGATCACGATAAGAGTGGAAAGACATGGAGAAATAGTTCCAAATCTTTTTAACGAACGTGAAATACTTCATATGAAAGATGTGAAACATTTGTTGAACAAGGTGGAATATGTTCAACAAATTAGTTTAGTGCTAGTGATCACGAGTGTTCTTTTAGGATTCTTGACACGTAATCGGGGTCATTTGGCGAGATCTGTCAGATACATTTGTAGGGGAGGTGGGCTCACACTGGTTATAACATTCTTGGTTGGACTATTAGTGGTAGTTGGGTTTCAAAGAATTTTCATACTGTTTCATTTGGTTAGTTTTGATAATGACCTATGGATACTTGATCCACGTAGAGATTTTCTCATTATGATGTTTCCAACAGGATTTTTCTTTGATGCGACAATGTTGATCGCTTTAATGACTGTGGTGGAGGGAATAGTGTTGTGGTTTGTCGCACCTAGGATTTTAAGGAAATTCTTTAATATTTGAAATTAGGCGGTTCCGTAAATTTCCCTGGGTACAACCACAACAGCGGCTCTTTTATCTACCTTCATCGCTTCGTCATATTCTTCCCAGTTCGGGTGTTCTCTACCACTTGCATTTTTGTAGATTTTTCTGAGAATTGATGCTAATTCATGTTCTGGTGTGTTTTTAATTGTATAAATTTTTGCTTCACCTTGAAGAACTACATATGGAGACCAATTATTGGTTGAAATAAGTAGACTGCACTTGGGATTCCTTTTAAGATTAATTAACTTTGCTCGTTCCTCTGTAGTAGTAAAAGCTGCTCCATTTTCAACAGGCCCGACTGTCACAATACTGAGTTGAATGTCTCCACTTGACCTAAGGGTACTCAACACGGCATCGTGGTGAACTGAAAGGAAATCATTTAGTTTCGCTTCATCCATTGGGTGTAATCTCCTATAGTTCTAATTCGTAAAGTAAATAATTTGATTCTGTCATGCCAAGACTCTGGTAAACACTTTGTGCCTTTTCGTTAGTTTTTTCGACGTATAAACGTATCCCACATATATTTTTTTCTTGGGTTGCTAATTCACAGAGAGTTTTGTGAAGTTCCTTGTATACTCCCTTTCTTCTCCAATTTTCTACTACATAAACACTTTGTATCCACCAAAACCATCCATTTCTCCAATCACTCCATTCCCGGGTTACTAACAAACTACCAATCAATGATGATTCTGATTCAGCCACCAAATAGAAGCCTTTGTGGAATCCTCTTGTTTTTTTAAATACGGATATAACGCCTTCAGATAGCAATTCTTGGTCTAATTTTTTACCCTCTGTCTCTAAAGCCATTTGTTTTTGAAAAAAAGTAATCTGTTTCCAATCTGATGATTGACCTTTTCTGATGTTGAAACTAGTCAAATTTATTTGACTCCTTTTTATTTTTATTAATTGAGATGAACTTTCGAATTATTTGCAGGGTCACAACTTGTTACAACGTTTCTCTATCCTTGAAGTATAATTGGGCTCGTTTTAACAAGGAGACGCACTGACGTTTGAATAAAGTTTTTAGTACATTTGAAGAAGCTGTATCTGATATTCATGATAGCGCAATTCTAATGATAGATGGATTTGCCGGTCCTGGTGGAACATCTCAAAATTTGATAAAAGCGTTGAGAGACCATGGAGCTAAAGAGCTGACTATTATCAGTAATACTGCGGGTTTGGCGAGTGTCATTGGATTTGGGACTTTGCCTGGAGATCGTCCAATCGATATAGGGATTTTAGTAGATAATAACCAGGTAAAGAAAGTTGTTGCTTCGTTTCCTGTGTCTCCTTCTCCATCTAGGCCTACTTCGTTTGAAAAAGCCTTTAAGCTGGGTCAGGTTGATCTTGAGTTAGTGCCCCAAGGAACTTTGGCAGAGCGAATTCGTGCAGGTGGAGCAGGAATACCGGCTTTTTACACGCCTACTGGCATCGGTACATCGATAGAGAAAGATAAGGAAACTAGAGAATTCAATGGGGAAAAATATGTACTTGAAACTTCTCTAAAAGCTGATTTTTCATTAATCCGAGCTCACAAATCAGACACTTTGGGCAACTTATCATTTAGAGGAACATCAATGAATTTTAATGGAGTTATGGTGACTGCAGCTGAGACATCTATAGTTGAAGTAGACGATATTGTTGAACCAGGCGCCATTGACTCTTACCGTATCGATACTCCTGGGATATACGTAGATAGGATTGTAAAAATATAGTTCTGGACAATTAAGGTTTAAAGTGGATTCAATTTATGGTAGCTGAAAAATTACCAAGAGAAGTAATTGCGATGCGGGTAGCTCAAGAATTGCAAGATGGTGACGTAGTCAACCTAGGCATTGGGATACCTTCATTATGCTCTCAGTTTGTACCTGACGGTAGAACAGTGCTATATCATAGCGAAAGTGGAGTTCTCAATTACGGTCCTATGGCAGAAGAAGGGGAAGAAGATGCGGATTTGATAAATGCTAGTGGGCAGTTTTTGGCTTCAGTACCAGGGATGTCTTTTTTTGATTCTAGTACTGCCTTTGCCATGATCCGTGGTGGGCATATAGATGTGACCGTTTTAGGGGCTCTTCAAGTTTCTTCAAAAGGAGATTTGGCTAATTGGATGATTCCGTCGAGAGGAATTGGTAACGTTGGAGGGGCAATGGATCTGGCGGTGGGAGCTAAAAGGGTAATTGTTGCAATGGAGCATGTTGATAAAGAGGGGAATCCGAAGTTAGTCGAAACCTGCACTTTTCCTCTTACGTGCCCTTCTTCGGTTGATCTTATAGTTACAGACATTGCGGTTATTTCTGTTGGAAACAATGGATTCACTCTTTTAGAAACTGCACCAGGATGGTCACCTCAGGATGTGCAGGATCAGTCGGGAACAGAACTAATCATTTCTGAATCAGTAAGCGAAATACGGATCTAAGTAATCGATTTCAGTCGAAGATCATGAAACTCTGAAAGTTGAACCGGTTTCCGTTTTAATTACTTGAATAGTCTCCTCAAAACTTTCCTTCATCTGTTCCATATGTGTAATTACAATAATCTTCTCGAATTCTGATTGAATTGATTGAATTACTTCTGTTAGTTTTTCTTGTCCTGACGAATCCTGAGATCCGAAACCTTCATCAATGAATAATATTGGTAGCGGAGCACCTGATCTAGAAGCTAATAGTTTCGACAAGGCGATTCGGATCGCAAAATCAATTCGGAACGATTCGCCTCCACTGAAAGTTTCGTAGTTCCTCGTTCCTAGTTCATCTGATATGCTGATCTCCAATTCTTCCGAAGGTAGTCCAGATAGTCTATCTGTTCTTCCCTCTATGAGTTCAAATTTTATCGACATTCTATTTTCAGTGAGTCTTGTAAGTAATTCATTTGCAGTTTCTTGAAGCTGGGGTACTGCTCGTTCTATCATCAGAGCCTGTATTCCGTTTCTTCCAAATGCAGAGGCTAACTCATCGAAGATCTCTATTTCATTTATAGATACAGTTATTTGTTTTTCTAATTCCTTGATTTGGATTTCTGTGAGCTCAATTTTTTGAATTCTGTCTTTTGCGATATCTCGTTCTGAAATTACCCGCTGAAGTTGAGACGCAACGTTGGAGGCATTCAAACTGACTTCATCTAATGTATTACCTGTTTTAGCGGCGCTTGCCAATTTCTCTTCTGTCTCCAAGGATTCTGAGCGATATTTTTTCAAATTTTGTTCTATTTCTGTTTGAGTGATTTTATTTCTAGAAATAAGTTCAATTATCGATCTTTTACGTTCGGATGATTTTGATAATTGAGAAAATAGGGAATCATAACATTCAAGATTTGATACTTCATTTTGAAGTGATAAATGTGTCTCATGGTTGTAATTTAGAAGGTCCTTATTCTGTTCCAAAATATTAATTTGAACCTGTTCGTCAACTAGAAATGCTCTTTGATCGTATATTCGTGATGTCTCCGCTAGTTCTGACTTTATTAAGGGGATTTGGTTTTCTTTATTCTTGTAAATAGCTAGTTGTTCGGTAAGCACGAGCATGTTTTTGTCTAAATCAGATCGCCTCTGTGAGATTGAGATTTCGCTAGTATCTATGTATCTCTGGGTTTCCTGAAGTTCATTTTTTAACTTAGTGATTTCAGCTTTATTTGCATCAAAATCAGAACGTGACTGTCTTCCCTCAATTTCCAGTCTATGCCTTAGTGTTTCCTTGCCATGTGAACCTAGGGGTTGGTCACAGACTGGGCATAAAGAGCTAGAATCTTCTAATATGTCGAATCTTGTACGACTATCTTCCATTCTAGAAATAATGGATTTATTTTCATTCTCTAACTGATCAATTTCCATGATCAATGATTGCCCTCGAGAAATTGTCCCTGTTATATTTTGCTCATCATTTGACAGACTCTTAAATTCAGACTCAATTCGCGTAATTTGACCATTCAACTTGATGATTTCTTGGCTAGCAGGAAGTAAATCTGACTCTAGAAGTGTGGTTAGCTGACTGATTTTAGTTAGAATCCGCTGTTCTTCAATTGCCACAGCTCTCTCAATTGTAGATATGTTAGTCTCGTATTTCCTCAGTTCCACCAGAACGAGAGACATTTCTGAAAGTGATGTTCTTGTTTTTTGAAGTTCGTTTTGCTTCTGCGTTATTTCGTCTGATCTGACGAGGAGAGCTTCCAAATCTGACAATTCTGTTTCTAGCAAATCAGTTTCAGTATTCAGACTTTTTACGATTGCGGTATTTTCCTGTATTAACTTTTCTATTTCTATGATCCTAAACTTGTCTCTTTCAATATTCTCAACTTTCAAACGCAGATCTATAACTTGGGTATCTAATTTATTCTTTAAAGGAATTAAGCTATCGATTTCTTTTCCGAAATCTGAAATATTAACCACGAGAATTTCTTTATCAGCAATATCTTGTAGTCTAGTCTCTAAAAGACTTTTTTCTCTGATTAAATTCGCCTGTATTTCTCTGGATTTTTCACGGGATGTTTTCTCTAACATTTGATAGTAAGATAAATCAAGTACTTCGGCTAGAATTTGCTTTCGCTCTGATGGTCGACTTTTCGTAAAGTGGTCTGCATCTCCTTGTTTCAGGTACGAAGTACTTACGAATGTATCGTAATCCATGTTGAGAAGATTAATTATTTTTTGCTCTGTATCTCTTATAGTATTTCCCATTATTGAAACTGGAATTTCCCCATTTAATATGGAGAGATTAAGCTCAGTTTTACCATGGGAACTTGAAGGGCTTTTGGTGTGGACTCTAGTAACTCTATACTCTTGGCTTTGCGAAAGGAAATCTAGATCCACTCTCATGGTATCTTGACCTTGATGGACTAATTCTTCTTGAGTTCTAGATCTGGATTTTCCCCATAATGCCCAAGTTATCGAATCGAATATGGCCGTTTTGCCATGCCCATTATCTCCGGTCAAACAGGCAATCTGTATATTTTCAAGGTTAAGGGTAGGAACTTTGTCCCTGTAACACATGAAATTCTTGAGAGTAATCCTTAGAGGAATCATGTAATGTATCCTGGCATTTTGGGAATTTTAGGACATATCTATTTCTTTTCCGTTAACATTTATCGTACTTGAGAGTTTTACGGGATTTTTTACCAAACTTTCTGCAAAACAACCCTGTTTAGCCAGTCTCACTACCTCTTTGACCAAATCGTCTGGATCACCGCTGGTTACAAAAAAAGAGCTTCTTACTTCGCTTACATTACTTTCGACGGTGCCTTCTGCTACGGACCCTTTGAGTGTGAAATCTAATTCTATGTGAACTTTAGCTGATTCTATGCTGACATTTTTCATAGAAGCGTACCGCTTCAGATTTGTCAGTAGTCAAAATCCTATACCACTTGCTATGTAAGCTAGAGGTGAGGGGTATTTGTTTTCGCCTCCCAAACTAGAAGGCTCATCTGAAAAGAAAGTAAATTCACCCTTTTTACCTTTGTGTAGCATCTTTTCAATATGTTCACAATCAACCGTTATTGTTGACCTCATTAATCCTCGGGGTAGTTCTTTCCCTAAAATATTTTGAGGTATGTCACTAGGCATATTTTATTCACCAGTTTTTGTCATATATTCTTGAACGGTTTTGACGTTAAAGCTAGCTCCGCCGGTTGCCAAAGTCTCGACTGCGACCCTTGCCGTGTCCAACGATGTAAAACAGGGAATTCTTCGGTCAACTGCGGCACGTCTGATATGGAATCCATCCTGCATAACTTCTCTGTCGCCGGTTGTCGTGTTTATCACGGCATCTACAGTACCGTTACTTATAATATCTACCACATTAAGGTCACTACCATCTAATCTTTTGGGAACCATCACAACGGGAAACCCTAGTCCATTTATGACTGTGGCGGTTCCTTCAGTGGCAAAAAAACTATATCCTATTTCGTCTAATTCTCTAATGAGATTTATGGAGTCTGCTTTATCTTCGTCTCTTATGCTGATTAGAATAGCTCCTTTTTCAGGAAGCATCATATTTGATGCTATAAGTGCTTTGGCAACGGCTGATTCGTAAGTTTCGTCTAGTCCCATTACTTCGCCAGTAGATTTCATTTCTGGGCCTAGAAATGTGTCGACTCCCGCAAGTTTCGACATGGAAAATACAGGGGCCTTTACTCCAACTAATTGTTGCTTTTTCCACAATCCTCCCTGATATCCTAATTCAGGAAGTTTTTTACCAAGCATCGCCTTTATGGCAAGTTGAACCATGGGAACTCCCGTAATTTTAGAAATAAATGGGATGGTTCTGCTGGATCTTGGATTTACTTCAATGACATATATCTGCGTTTCTTTATTTTGAGTATCATGGTCGTTTGGGCTCCTGTATGCATCCCCACCAACCACTACGTATTGAATGTTCATTAATCCTTTGACGTTTAATTCTTTACCTATTCTTGTGGTGTATTCAACGACGGTATCTACCTCATCATCGGATAATGTTAGCCCTGGATAGATGGCCATGGAGTCGCCACTATGTACACCAGCTCGTTCCACATGCTCCATGATCCCGGGTATTAGTACATTCTCTCCATCGCATACGGCATCCACCTCTACTTCTCTGCCCTCAAAATACTTGTCTATTAGCACTCTTCTCCCTTCACCGGCCTCCAGCGCATTGCTCATATATCTCGCGAGTTCACTGGCATTTTGCACTATTTCCATAGCTCTTCCACCAAGTACGTAACTTGGTCTTACTAGCACAGGGTAACCGACGTCCCTAGCTGTTACTAACGCTTGTTCAAGACTTGTAACAGCTGATCCAGGTGGATTTGGAATGCCAACTTTTGCGAGGAATTCCTCAAAAAGATGCCTGTCGGAGGCGGTATCAATAGATTTAGCAGAAGATCCAAGTATGGGCAATCCTGCCGCATCGAGTTTTTGAGATAAATTGATAGCGGTTTGTCCACCAAATTGAACTATCGAAGTTGGTATCAAATGGTGATCTGTTTCTTTTTCGACGCCTTCATTTTCTAGTATGTCTCTTAAACTCTCTTCATCCAAAGGTTCAAAATAAAGTCTACTACTTGTATCGAAATCCGTTGACACTGTCTCCGGATTGGAGTTGACCATGATACTGCGGAATCCTTCTTCTTCCAAAGCCCATGCTGCATGTACAGAGCAATAATCAAATTCAATGCCTTGACCTATGCGTATTGGCCCGCTACCTATAACGATCGATTTAGGACCTTTAAGTGGTGTTGCTTCATTTTCCTGTTCGTAGGTACTGTAAAAATAAGGTGTCTCCGCCTCAAATTCTGCAGCACAAGTATCTACCATTTTGTACACTGGTATGATGTCGAACCTTTTTCTGAGTGATCGGACTTCCTCAGATGACTTATCAGTTAAAACTCCTATCCTGTCATCAGGGAAGCCCAGTCTTTTTGCCTGGTAAATTAATTCCTTAGTCAATGTTTCGTTAAGGAGACGATTTTCCATACCAGTGATTCTCGAAAAAGCTCTGGTAAACCAGGGGTCCACTCCCGTTTCTCTCGATATATTTTCTGGACTGATATTTCGCCTCAAAGCTGCAAATAATGCCCATAATCTTTCATCATTTGGAGTAATGGGCAGGTTGTCAAAGTTGTTTTTTTGTCCGTTATCCCAATTATTGTCTTCCCATAAAATCGATCTGTTTGTAATTTCTAAAGATCTCACGGCTTTCTGGAAGGCTGCTTCAAAGGTACGGTCTATCGCCATTACCTCTCCGGTGGCCTTCATTTGGGTCCCTAGGCTTCTGTCCCCAGTTGGGAATTTGTCGAAAGGCCATCTTGGAATTTTAACTACACAATAGTCTAATGCCGGCTCGAAAGCGGCCACGGTTTTTTCCGTTACAGCATTTGGGATTTCGTCTAAAGTTCGACCGACAGCTATTTTGGCTGCTACACGTGCAATGGGATATCCTGTTGCCTTACTCGCTAAGGCTGAACTTCTACTGACTCTTGGGTTTACTTCTATTACATAGTATCCCATTCCTGTTTTACCATCGTCTGGTAATGTGTTTCCAACGACATCACCTGGAGCAAGAGCGAATTGTACGTTACAACCGCCCTCAATTTTTAGGCGTCTGATAATTTTCAGACTTGCACTTCTCAACATTTGGTAATCTTTGTCTGATAGAGTTTGGCTTGGAGCGACAACTATGCTATCGCCTGTGTGGACCCCCATCGGATCTATGTTCTCCATATTACATATTGTTATGCAATTATCTGATCCGTCTCTCATAACCTCGTATTCAAGTTCTTTCCACCCGACTATAGATTTTTCTATCAGGATTTGGTGGATAGGACTAGCAGCTAGGCCTCCTGCAACAATGTTATGGAATTCTTCAAGAGTATTTGCTATACCGCCCCCGGTACCACCAAGGGTATATGCAGGTCTTATAACCAATGGGAGACCAATTGTCTCTAGTGCTATTTTTGCTTCGCCTATATCGGAGACAATTGAACTAGGGGGAACGGGTTCGCCAATTTCTTGAAGCATCTTGCGAAATAATTCTCTGTCTTCAGCATTCTTGATTGTTTCTACGGTGCTTCCCAAAAGTTGAACGTTATATTTTTCAAGTATTCCAGCCTCAGCTAACTCAACGGCAAGGTTAAGTCCAGTTTGACCTCCTAGTGTAGGTAATAGGCCATCTGGTTTTTCCCGTTTGATAACGCGCTCGATAACGGAAACAGTTAGTGGTTCGACATAGACACGGTCAGCAATATCTTGGTCTGTCATTATCGTTGCAGGATTGGAATTTATTAATACTGTTTCCAGACCTTCTTCTCTGAGAGATTTGCATGCTTGAGTACCGGCGTAATCAAATTCAGCAGCCTGGCCAATTACGATTGGGCCTGATCCTATGACAAGTATTTTTTTTAATTTATGTTTCAACTTCGAAAAATTTACCTTTAAATAACTTATTTATTTTGAATCTTCGATCATTTCAAGAAAGCTATTGAAAATGTATTCATTGTCCAGCGGTCCTGGAGAAGCTTCTGAATGGTACTGGATGCTCATAGCTGGCAAAGATCTGTGTCTGATTCCTTCCACGGTCTCATCATTCATGCTTAGGTGGGTTATCTGCGCTTCCGATGATAATGACTCTGGGTCTATAGCATAACCGTGATTCTGAGCCGTTATGTGAATTCTACCTGTGGACAATTCTTTCACAGGATGGTTGGCGCCTCTGTGTCCGAATTTCAGTTTGTATGTTTTTGCCCCAATAGCCCTTCCCAATATCTGATTCCCGAGGCAAATTCCCATAATGGGCACTTGGCCTAGTAAATCTTTTGTGGTCTGTACTGTGTAGTCTATTAGATTAGGATCTCCGGGGCCTGGTGAAAGCATTATTCCATCGGGTTCTCTTTCCAAGAGTTCATCTGCCGTAGCGTCGGATGGAAATACTTGTATTTCACAACCTTTAGTTTTCAGTATTCTTAGGATGTTGTATTTAAGGCCATAGTCAGAAACTAGTATTTTTAACGTTTCAGGACTTGTTTCTCTGTTTTTTAGAGAATCGTTCCATTTGTAGACGGACTTTGTTGACACACTTTCCACATGGTCTACTTGATCATATTCGGGAAGGTTTTTTAAAATTTGAATCGCTTTCCTTGTATCTGGGTTATCAGTTATCACTCCCATCATGACACCATTTTTTCTAATACGGCGGGTTATAGCTCTAGTGTCTACTTCACTGATACCGGTGATCCCATTGTCGTGGAGGAAATCGGCTATATTTGATGAACTATCTATGTGACTTGGATCAGGACAGAATTGTCTTACAACAAAACCTGAGACCTGAACTTTGTTTGATTCTTGATGGTACGAGGATATGCCATAATTTCCCATCATAGGGTAGGTTGGAACAACAATTTGACCTGCATATGAAGGATCAGTCAACATCTCTTGGTAACCTGTCATTGATGTGTTAAAAACAACTTCTCCATAAGCTAGCTTTTCTGATCCAAAAGGTGATCCACTGAATATGGATCCATCTTCTAATATTAAATAAGTTATATCCGCCACAGATAAGTTCCTTTGTATTTTCTATGAGTCCTGATAGATAATCTTTCCGCCGTAAACGGTCGCTTTTACTTTTCCTTTTAGGAATGTTGTCTCAAGTGGAGTGTTTTTCCCTTTTGATTTGAAATTTTCGGGAAGCACTTCCCACTCCTCATTTGGGTCAAATATGGCCAAGTCTGCTTGTGCGCCTATATTCAAAGTTCCCAGATTTGATTTTAGAAATGTTGCGGGGGCGCATGTTAATTTGGATATTAGTGTCGATAAATCTATTAAGTCCTCATGGAATAGCTTAAGAATTGATCCCAATGCGGTCTCTAAAACGCTAATACCAAAAGCAGCCTCCTGAAAACTGCACATTTTATCTACGGTACTATGAGGGGCATGATCTGTTGCTATCATGTCTATAGTGCCGTCCGATAGCCCTTCGATCATCGCCGACACGTCTTTTTCTGTTCTGAGAGGTGGATTTACTTTGGCCATTGTGTCGTAGGAATATGGGGTTAGTGGTTCATATTTTCCTCGTTGACTTTTCATTCCTAAAACAGTGTCATCGGTCAGTGTAAGATGATGAGGCGTTACTTCGCACGTAACATTGACACCTCTGGATTTAGCTTCACGTATCAGGGACAAGCTACCTTCGGTGCTTATATGCGCGAAATGGACGTGTCCATTTGTTAACTCTGAAAGAGAAATGTCCCTCGCAACCATTACTTCTTCAGCCGAATTTGGCATACCTTTGAGCCCAAGCCTTGTGGAAACCCATCCTTCATTCATTGAGGCACCAGCCGCTAATTCAGGAACCTCACAGTGATTAATTATTGGAAGAGATAAATCGTAAGCATATAAAAGTGCTTGTCTCATTATGTTGGCGTTGTGGACAGGGTTTCCGTCGTCACTGAATCCTATGACTCCAGATTCGGCAAGCTCCACCATTTCAGACAATTCCTGCCCTTTACTTTCTTTGGTCACACAACCTATTGGTAGTACCCTTACCAAACCGGAATATTTGGCCTGGGCAGTTACAAAATCTACGATAGATCTAGTATCCATAGGAGGGATTGTATTTGGCATGGCACATATAGTTGTGAATCCTCCGGCTGCAGCGGCAGAAGTGCCCGTTTCTATAGTTTCCTTATACTCTTGTCCAGGCTCCCTTAAGTGGCAATGGACGTCAACGAATCCCGGTGTGATGATCAAACCTGATGCGTCATAGATTTTTAAATTATCTGGTTCCGTATGAAGTGGGCCAATGTTAGATATTTTTTCGTTTGATACGAGTAAGTCGGCAACTGTATCGAGATTGGTTGAAGGGTCTAAAAGGTGACCGTTTTTAAATAATATTGATTTGGTCATTAATCAAATTCCTATTTCCTTATTAGAATTGATCGGATTACTTGAATCAGAAGCCAGTGAATGAAGCAACGCCATTCGAATAGCTACACCGTTGGTTACTTGTTCCTCTATCATGGAATATTGCCCGTGTGCCACATCGGACTCAATTTCAATTCCTTCATTCATAGGTCCTGGGTGCATTAGAATCACATCTTGATTTGCAAGACTAAGTTTTTCTTTATTGATGCCATATTGTTGAGAGTATTCTCTTATTGATGGTAAGTGGCCTGCATGTTGTCTTTCTAGCTGCAGCCTTAATGCCATGACAACATCAGCGTTTTTAAGAGCCTTTTTTAGGTTGGTCTCTATTTCAACTCCTCCAAACGGATGTCCTTCTTGGGTACGGTGACCATTTAGGAAATCGTTTGGGATGAGAGTTCTAGGTCCACATAACACCACTCTTGCTCCCATTTTTGTGAGGCCCCATATGTTGGACCTAGCAACTCTTGAATACAATACATCTCCTACTATGACTACTTTCTTTCCATCGACTGATCCCAGAGTTTTCGTTATTGTGAATAGGTCTAACAACCCTTGGGTAGGATGTGCATGCATACCATCACCGGCATTTATTACGCTAGACCCTAAGTGTCTAGCCAGGAAATTGGGTGCCCCTGAATCTGGGTGCCTGATGATGATTATGTCTGCTTTCATGGCCTGAAGAGTGAGGGCCGTGTTGTACAGAGATTCGCCTTTTCTTGCGCTGCTTGTTGAGCTTGATACATTTATTACATCAGCACTAAGAATTTTCCCCGCCTGTTCAAACGAAGCTCGAGTTCTAGTACTAGATTCGTAAAAAAGAGTAACTATGGTTTTTCCACGAAGAACTGGGACTTTTTTTATGCCTCTTTTGAGGACTTCTTCCATCGCTGTAGCATTTTTCAGTACTAGTTCAATGTCGTCTCTTGAGAAAGTGTCTAAATCTAGAATGTGCCGGACTGATGAGCCAGTATTGTTGTATTTATTCATTCCACTAGATTCCGTTTTGGGTTTTTATGACTACTTCATCAACTCCGTCAATTTCCACTAGCCTCACTTCGACATCTTCTTCTCTGGATGTGGGCACGTTTTTGCCAACGTAGTCTGCTCGGATAGGTAATTCCCTGTGACCTCTATCTATCAAAACTGCTAGTTGAATCTGGTTCGGCCTACCAAGGTCATTTAATGCATCCATGGCTGCGCGTATAGATCTTCCTGTGTACAGAACGTCGTCCACGATAACTATTTTTTTACCATTTATGTCGGTCGGTATATCAGTTGGTCTTACAGGTAAAACCCCTTTTTCGGCTATATCATCGCGATAAAACCCTATATCTAAAGCACCTACTTCAACAGAACGATTTTCTACGTTTTCAATGATGGAATTCATTCTTTTTGATAGAGGAACGCCTCTTGAATGCATTCCCACAAGAACAACGTCCGTTGGTCCACCATTTCTTTCCAATATCTCGTGGGAAATTCTGGTTAAAGCTCGCTTCATTTGATTGGGGGATTGTATAAGTTTGTCAGTCATGGGCGTACCCTTTTAGGTAGCATTACAGTAACAAACAACCCATTTAACAAAAAAATCACGGGAGTATATACACATGTATCAAGTTTGATCGCTCGCCTCCTGTTTTTTTACCAAGAGGCGCGCCAGCGATCCAAATCTTGCAAACACACTAGCGACGTACTCCCTTGGCAGCCTCTCTGGACTAGTTTAAAGGGTGTAATTGTCATTTCCTGACACTTTGATGATACACCTTAGAGCATGCTAGGACAACAATCTCATTTTATAGATTTATCGTCTTGACGATAAATTTTCATGTTTCTAGAATTCATTGTCACTTTGTATATATAGGTTCCATTAATATATTGAAATGAGGTTATCTAGGTTGAAAAATAGGTTAGTATCTGCCGGAGGTATCGTGTACAGATTTCATGGTGATGAAATAGAGGTTGTTGTGTGTTGTAGGATTGAACCGAAGTCTTGTAACCTACCCAAAGGGACACCAGAATCTTCAGAAACTATCGAGGAAACAGCTTTAAGAGAAGTGCGGGAAGAAACAGGTCTTAAAGTGAACATAGATAAATACGTAGGTGAAGTATGTTACGAATTTTTTTCACCTAAAGACCAAGTGATGATTGAAAAGTCAGTCTTTTATTATTTGATGATTCCTATTGGTGGAAGCTTTGAATTACACGATCATGAATTTGATAACGTATCATGGATCAAAGAAGATAAAATTAACACTACGTTAACCTACCAAAATGAGGTGGCAATTGTTCAGAAAGGCATTTCCCTGGTCAAGAGATGAACAAAAAGAACTTCCCGAAGTAAATATTGAAGGGAAGTTAGTAAGGATAAGGGAAAAAAAGGTGGAGGATATACCTGATGAATATGCATGGAGGGTAGACGAAGAGTTATCAAGGCTCGATGCAACTAGGCCATTGACAATGTCATACGACGATTTCCTCAAATACTCAAAGGAGGAAATGCAATTTCCCAATTTTCGTTCCAAGAGGTTGGCCGTGGAAACTATTGAAGGTGTCCACATCGGCAATGTTATGTACTACGATCTCAACATGAGAAATTCGGAGACAGAACTGGGGATAATGATTGGAAATAAAGAATACTGGGGAAAAGGCTATGGAACCGACATTGTAAAAACACTCCTAAAGCATTTGTTTGAAGATCTTAAACTGGAGAGAGTTTATCTTCATACCCTCTCCTGGAACTATAGGGCACAATCATCTTTTTCCAAATCAGGATTTCGTGAAATTCGTTCTGTAAGGAGAGGAGGTCAAGATTTTCTTCTTATGGAAGTGAATCGGAAGGATTGGAAAGAAGAAGCTACATGAGTTTCACAAAGTATTATAGCCAAGTAGTTCAATTGTAAGAATAGACACGAACTCCGGATGCCTCGGGGATCACCACAACATTTTCCCCAATGGCCCCCTCTATAGCAATACATAATTCAGGTGTATTCGCGTTGTCTAGATTGATATTAGATGCTCCGGAATCCGTCCATGATACTGAATTGACTTCGTATCCCAAAGCCTCTTCTAATTCGGCTATGAAAAATGAGCTATTAAGGGGGGCGAGAAGCATAACATGCTTTCTAATAGTTGCACGGTTCGTTTGTTCATAAGGTGTTTTGGGAGGATTATTTTTATAGAGCCAATAGTGATATGGAACTATAAATGCAAAAGATATTAAAGTTGATATTGGTAAGCGGGATGATCTCACTGTCTCTATACCTATTTCCCCTGCCAAAATATCTCTCAGGATAAAGAATATCAACGTCGACAAAGCAGGGACAGCTACAAATATTCCTATGCCAAAGACAACATTGAAGTAAATTTTGGGTAATGAATCGTGATAACTATCCGTAATTTCTATTCTGTTTATGATGTATTTTTTACAACAGATCCATAATGTAGAACCGATTAGAATCATTGTTAAGCCAGACACAAAGTTGTCTTTCCAACTTTCTGTGGATGGTTCGACAAATTCAAATGGTTGAGTGAGCGCATTCAAAATTGTTTGAGATATTGAAGATATTCCAGGGGCTAAAATCAGTAAAGCGATTACAGAAAACGCATATCCAAATAATCTCAATTCTCGACTTGTCCCAAAGATGCCATTTCCTTCTTCAGAATTTTCAAAAATCAATCTTTGGTGGTAGTAGAGGAGGGACAATCCAACTATAAGTGCGCTAATTGCTGCTGGCGCTTGATCGATTCTCTCTCCACTTTCAGGGATGTTTGTTCCTATTATTATGGATAGTACTCCATGCAATAAAGACGAAATGGCAATCAATGAAGTTATACCACCTACCACTATGGTGGCCGTATAAAGATATAAAGTTTTTACGCGATTGGATTCCTCTTTGACCGCGATAAGAAGCCAATGTACTGTCCATACTATTAGGCTTGGTATAAGAATTGATATAAATCGACGACCGGTAATGAATTCTCTGTTTTCACTGGAATTTAGAGTCAATGAGTTATCAAATAATGAATCATAGATTAATTGGGTGAGGGAATGTAGTAAACCTGAAAAAGCAAATGACAAAATCATCAAAGATATAAAACTTGTTCCGTAAATATATATTTGTTTGATTAAAACTATGTTTTGTTCAAGACCTCTATTTGTTAAAGATAACTTCCAGTGATATGTCCAAACTGCCGAAAGTACCAACAAGGAAGAAACTTGGTACCATGCATGTTCTTTATCTCCAATTAATGCGGTGAGGACTGAGTATCCTGAATTGATTAGGATTGAGATTGATATTGATAAGATTAAATATGTATAGACTGCATTTATAGGGGAATTTTTTGTAGAAATATCATTTTTAAGTTCTTTTGAGACTATTCTCCAGTGAAAGATCCATATTGGTAGGCCGACTAAACTGAGTGCGAGACCTAGAGCAATCCTTTCATTCGGGCCTGAAACAAGGGTTTGAGAAAATGTCATTTCCAACAGGGATTGAATTAATAAGATAATCCCAAACGTCGTCATTCCAAGGGTAATAAAACTTATTACGTAGAAATACAAGCTTCTAGAAACTTTGCCGCCAGAGTCTGTGGATTGGGTTGTTTTGAACGCAAAAAATTTATATATGGAGGCTATAGTAATCGCGATTACAAGTAAAAATGGTGTAAAACTTAGAAGATCGGTCATGACTTAATTTGTATTTATAACCTGCTTGTTTTGTTGGTTGTCAGCAAATTTGGTTAAAACTGGCTCCAGTGATTGACCAGGTATTGTTTCTAAATTTTAGAAACAGAGTTTCTGATCTTATATTTTCATATGTAGAGAAAAACCCTGAGTTTTCTATCGAAGAGATTTCTACAACTACTATTGCATTATCATCAAAAACATCTACGGAATTTAGGTTTATTGTGTTTCCCTTTAAAGATTCTGATGTGTCAATTGAAGTCATAACAAATTTTTCAATGGGACAATTTTCTTTGGTAGTTAGGTCCAGAGTGTTATAGGCCTGAGTGAATTCGCGGTCAATGACATTATTAAGGTATATTTGTACAATTTTTTCGGGGCTTCCTTCTTTCAAATCGTCAATATCGTCGAAAAAGGAACAAGAAGCAAAAATCGATATCAAAGTAACGATAATTCCCCCCGAAATCCAAAAAGCCAATTTCATTAATTTGTTATCCCGAATTTTTAGAAGTTAAATTTTCTGTATTAATAGTCTTACAGCAGAATTACTGTTCAACATAGTTATTCCAGGATCTTTTTCAGGTTAATTTATCCAGGTTTCAATTAATTACTCTGTGTTAGTTTATAGATCTCCTAGGATTTTATTTTGCTCTTGAAAAAGTTTGGTGATCCCTATTTCTGCTGCGTCCATGACATCATTAACCATAGATCTGTTAAATCGATTTCTCTCAGCACCTCCTTGAATCTCTATGATTTTCATGTCTTCAGCCATAACGATGTTGAAATCCGCGTCAGCGCTAGAATCTTCTAGATAGCACAAATCTAGCATTACATCTTTTCCGAAAATCCCGATACTTGTCGCAGCTATTTTTGTTGATATGTCACTATCACTTACCAGGCCTTCTTTGCGTAATTTACTAATCGCCATTTTTAGAGCGACATAACCGCCGCTTATAGATGCTGTGCGGGTTCCTCCATCGGCTTGCATCACATCGCAATCTATATTTATTGTCCTAGGCCCCAATTTCGATAAGTCTACCCCGGCACGTAAAGATCTTCCTATTAGTCTTTGTATTTCTTGTGATCTGCCACGGGGTTGTTTTTCTCGTTGTTTTCTTGGGGAAGTAGAACCAGGAAGCATGGAATACTCAGCCGTTATCCATCCCTGTCCCGATCCCTCTAGAAATGGAGGGGTTTTTTCTTCAATGCTTGCAGAGCAAAGGATCTTAGTTTTTCCAGTGGAGATAATGACAGATCCATCAGCAAATTCCATTGGTCCGGTGATAATTTCAATTGCTCTAGGTTCAATGTATCCTCTGCCGTCAATTCGCATTTTTCCCTCTTTCTACTCAATGTACAGTTTGTGGCTTAGTTTGTTGTAGACTTTGTTTACTGTTATTTGTAACTTTCAATATGACAACTATTATGCATTAAATATGAATTTTAATATTTACCTAATTGGATTCTCTGGTACTGGTAAATCTACGTCTGGCGAAATACTCTCAAATGTATTGAAACTTAAATACGTAGATATGGACTCTGAAATAGAGCTTAGAGAAGATTGCCTTATATCTGAAATATTTGCTTCGGTCGGAGAAGATGGATTTCGGAAATTGGAGACAGATCTATTGGTATCCATTTCCAATAAAGAGATGCAGGTCGTATCTACAGGTGGTGGATTACCTACTTTAATTGAAAACAGATCTATCATGGCTGAGACTGGCAAAATTGTGTGTCTTACTGCCAGTCCTGAGACTATATACGAACGTTTGTTACAACATTCATCAGAGTTAGGTGAAAAGGCTGATAGGCCTATGCTTTTCTCTAATAATCCTCTTGATAGAATTCGGGAACTACTATTGGAAAGAGAAGGTGCTTACCTTTGTAATGCTGATTTAATAATCGATACGGAGTTATTTGGTCCAGAAGAAGTTGCTTATAAAATTATAGAAGGATTGGATTATGAGTAAGAACGTTACTTCAGACCTTGCCGCTAAAGTAGAAACGACGGGTGGTAATTATCCTGTGTGGGTTGGATGGGGAATCCTCAATGATATTGGGAAAAGAACTAAAGAATATTTATCTCCATCGTGCTCTTATATTATTACAGACGAAAGTGTCTCAGAGCATGCAAGAAAAGTTCAAATTTCAATGGAGAAATCTGGTATTGCATCGCACATGTATATAGTTCCTCCAGGGGAATCGAGTAAGACTTTGGAAACGGTTCAACAAATTTATAGTTGGCTAGCTGGGCGTAAGGCAGAGCGAAGGCACTTAATAGTGGCTGTTGGTGGAGGAGTTGTAGGAGACATGGCTGGATTTGTGGCAGCCACTTATTTGAGAGGTATGCCCTTTGTGCAGATTCCGACGACTTTGTTGGCTATGATGGATGCTTCTATTGGTGGTAAAGTTGCGGTTGATCTTCCTCAAGGTAAAAATTTAGTGGGGGCATTTTATCAGCCTAAATTCGTTCTGTCGGATGTCGAGACTCTTGTTTCATTACCTGAACGTGAACTAAATTCAGGATGGGCTGAAGCAATTAAACACGGTCTAATACTTGACAAAGATCTTCTAGGAACTTTTGAAAGTCGAGTCAAAGAAGTTAGATCTTTGGATAGGAATATAGCTACAGAAATTATCAGGAAAAGTGTAGCTATTAAGGCAAATGTTGTGTCGAGAGATGAGAGGGAAACTCTTGGAATAAGAATTCTATTGAACTATGGGCACACTATTGGGCATGCTATAGAGTCCTCTACCGGTTATACAAAATATTTACACGGTGAGGCGGTGAGTATAGGTATGATGGCTGCGGCGAAAATAGGTCAACTTGCGGGTGTGTTAGGGAAAGAAGAAGTGAGTAGACAAGAGGATGTTCTCAAGGCTTATGGGTTGCCGGTAAAGGCACAGAATTTGGTTGCAGAGGAAATAATTGAAGCCACGACTTCTGACAAAAAAACATCTGACGGGATTGTCAATTGGGTACTCTTAAATGGATTAGGAAATGCCGTAACAAATAACAGGATACCGAAAAACTATGTTTTGGATGCAGTAAATTTTGTAATAAAAGATGTTCAACCGTTAGAAATGGATGGAAAAGCTTAGATGGAAAGCCTCGTAGAGGCAATACCTTACCTGCTTCTTGGTGTAGTGACAGGAACATATGGGATCTTAGTCGGTGCAGGTGGAGGAGTTATATTAGCTCCGGCTCTCCTTTTGTTTTTTAACATAGAACCAGCAATTGCTGCAGGTACCTCACTGGTATTAGTGTCGGTTAACAGTGTCTCAGGAATGTTAGCCTACAAGCGAACTGGACTTGTGGACTATCGTAGTGGGTTTTTGTTCTCTGTAGCTGCAGTTCCTGGATCGGTGCTAGCTCCATTGTTATTAAATGTTGCAGCACCAGAGCTTTTTAATATTTTATTTGGTCTGATGTTGGTAATTTTAGGAATAGTAATCAGCGTGCGTCCAAATGTTAGGGAGCGAGATTCAATTGATGGAAACGAATTTCATAAAACAAATTCTATAGGTGTACCAAAACCTACTCGGAAATGGCTGTATTTCACCGTCAAGGAAAGAAAAATCCTAACTCAAAAAGGTGTTTCATACGTTTTTCGTTTTAATGAGTCATTATGTTTCACTTTTAATGTTTTTCTTGGTTTCGTATCAAGTTTTTTTGGAACTGGTGGTGGATTTTTGAGGACACCTGTTTTAATTTCTGGGTTTGGATTTCCAGTACAGGTCGCAGTTGCTACGTCAATATTCGCGCTGTCTATATATTCGACAATGGGTGCAGCGGTACACGCATATATGGGTAATGTGTATTGGTATCCTATAGCTTTATGGTCTGGGATCGGGTTGATAGTAGGGGGTCAAATAGGGGCTAGGCTTTTGGAAATTGTAAATGGTCTTTGGATCTTAAGAATTTTATTGTTAGTGGTAATACTTCTAGGTATTCAATTAATAATTCAAGGTGTTTGGTCTAATTCATATTCTCTACAGATAATCCATTAGGTAATTATTTGTGAAATTCACTATAGAAGCTACTGACAATAAGGCTCGAGCGGGCCTTTTAGAGACTCCTCACGGGTGTGTTGAAACTCCGGTTTTTATGCCAGTAGCAACTCAAGGCTCTGTTAAAGCCGTTTCCCCAGATGATTTGCTGGAAGCGGGATCTCAGATTATTTTAAGCAATGCTTATCATTTATACCTGAGGCCAGGTGATGAATTAATTTCTAGGATGGGAGGGCTGCATAAGTTTATGGGTTGGGATCGTCCGATTTTAACCGATAGTGGAGGCTTTCAAGGATTTAGTTTGAGGGATCTAAGGAAAATTCATGATGATGGAATTAAATTCCGATCACATATTGATGGAAGTGAACATATGATCACGCCTCAATCCATAGTAAAAATTCAAGAAAATTTGGGTTCTGACATTATTATGCCTCTTGATGTATGTTTGCCAACTACTTCAGACAAAATATCTTTGAAAATTGGGTTAGATAAAACCTCGGAATGGATGCAGATATGTTTAGAGTCAAAGAAAAATGATGAGCAGGCCCTATTCGGCATTGTGCAAGGAGGTATATATGATGATCTTAGGGAGCAATCTGCGGAATTCATGACGTCTCTTGATATGCCAGGATATTCCATCGGGGGACTTAGCGTTGGGGAATCAAAAGCTGATATGTATAGAATTGCGGGTAAAACTGCGGATTTATTACCTAATGAAAAACCTCGTTACCTGATGGGTGTAGGATCACCTGAAGATTTAGTAGAAAATGTTGCAAACGGAATTGATATGTTTGACTGCGTTTTGCCTACTAGGGTTGCTAGGAACGGCGCTCTTTTTACTAGAAAGGGCAGAGTAAATGTGAACACTTCTAGATTTAGAGGTGTGGATTCTCCAATTGACAAAGATTGCCGTTGCTATACTTGTCTCAAGTTTTCAACCGGATATTTACATCATTTATTCAAGGCACGAGAATACTTAGCATACAGATTGGCATCAATTCACAACATAACGTTTATTAACAATCTCACAAGGGACATGCGCGAAGCAATTATGACCAGTAAATTCCATGAATTCCACGATTCATTCAGGTCAGATTATGTGCCGGTTTCAAGTTCCTAACTAAAACGCTGACTAAACACCGAAACACAGTGGCTAAATTCAAAGCGTGCGTAAATTGCCAGGCTAGCTGCCCCCGGCGACGGCAGGGACAATACTTATTTCATCACCTGACGCTACACTACTAGACATTCCATTTACGAATCTAATGTCTTCTCCGTTTATATAAACGTTAACGAAACTTCTTAGTTCACCAGTTGGTTCACATATTCTTTCTTTAAGTCCAGGGAATTGATTTTCCAACGATTCCACCACCTCTGACATTGTCGTAGCCTCTACTGAGGCCTTGTCTTCTCCGTTTGTCACCTTTCTAAGTGGTGTGGGAATCCTAACTGTTGCACTCATTTTTTCCTCCATAGTTTTCACATATTGCCGGTGCGCTAAGTGAAAAGGTTATCCTTCTATTATGTCACCACCAATTGGATCTACTCTAACTCCGGTAGTGGTGACCCATTCTAATCCCTTGTCAATCACCGAGTCTTTTCCTTCAAGCTCTAGTATTACCCACCCCATATCATCCCTCACGTCTGCTCTCCTTATGTTGGTTACGATCTCAAAGTCTATACCCAATCTGTAAATGACTGGCTCTGTAATAAGATTTTGAGGAAAAGTAAATCTAACTCTTCTACTTGCCATTCTCTACCTTACTATATGTGGGTTAACTATTTTTGAAATTTGATAATTCTGTTTGAAATGTTTCGTAGTCTGGCGTAGTTTCAATAGGTGTGACAAAATCTCCCATTGCTTCCATAGTTTTTAATCCATTCCCAGTAATGTAGGCAACGGTGACTTCATCTTTTTTGATTTTCTTCTGTTCTACGAGCCTCT
>CAZCOH010000013.1:0-34241 GCA_964500645.1 uncultured Dehalococcoidia bacterium | reverse complement strand
AATTTTTCATATAAAGCTTGGATAACTTTAAATGCCGTACCTACCCCTGTTAGGTGATTAAAAGGATATTCGGAATCAGAAAGGGAGGGATTTATTATCGATACTGCATCAGGTAACGTATCATCTGGTACGTGATGGTCGGTTACTATGGTTTCGATCCCTAATCTTTTTGCCATATTGATTTCATTAAATGAAGTGACACCGCAATCCACAGTTATAAGAAGTGATACATTCTTTTCTTTAAAAAAATCTATTGACTCATCACTTATACCATGACCTTCTAATGTCCGATGGGGTATATAGGGATGTACCGACGCTCCAAGATTAGTCAATCCTCTTACAAGGACTGCCGTTCCAGTCAGTCCGTCGGTGTCGAAATCTCCAAATATGCCAATTTTCTCTTTGTTTTTTATGGCGAATTGCAGGCGTGCTATGCATTCACTCATTCCTTGAAATAGATAAGGGTCGTGAAGGGCACTTGGAGATGGATTAATGAATGCATCTGCTTCATTACTAGACGTTATTCCTCTGTGGAAGAGTATTGTTGCTTTCGTCTTTGGAAGTCGGAGCTCATTAACTAGAGAATTATTAGCTTCGGGTAGGATGTTCCAATCGTTGTATATCACTTGCTATTTGTATGAAAATTTAAGGTCAAATTTATGTCTCAGACTTTTTAAGATTTTTTAAACAAAAGGGATGCGTTGTGGCCACCAAATCCAAAAGAATTGCTCATTGCAAACGATAATTCTTTTTCCCTCTTATTGTTTGGAGTATAGTCAAGGTCACAATCTGCGTCAGGCGTTGTCAGATTAATAGTAGGGGGAATAACCGCTTTTTCTAAAGCCATTACTGAAACAACGGCTTCTAGAGCCCCGCTTGCACCCAGTAGATGTCCTGTCATAGATTTCGTTGAACTGATTGGGATACCCCGGGCAGATTCTCCAAACACAGATTTCATAGCCATGGTTTCAAATTTGTCGTTTAATGGTGTGGAGGTTCCGTGAGCATTTATGTAGTCGATATCTTGGGCTGATATTTGAGCCTGTATGAGTGCTTTAGTCATGGCGCGAGCACCACCTTCCCCCTCAGGACCAGGCTGAGTTATGTGATTCGCATCTGCCGTGGCTCCATATCCGACTATCTCCGCAATTGGGCTGGCTCCCCTGTTTATCATTGATGTTTCAGTTTCAATGATTAATACCCCTGCTCCTTCCCCTAGGACAAATCCGTCACGATCAGAATCGAAAGGCCTGGAAGCTCCCTTCGGGTCATCGTTTCTTTTAGAAAGAGCTTGACATGAGTTAAACCCTGCTACGCCTACTGGACATATGGCTGCTTCGGCTGCTCCTGTTATAGCTATGTCAACGTCTCCTCTACGTATCGCTTCGAAAGCCATACCAATTGAATCCGCTCCGCTAGCGCAGGCTGAAACAGTGCTGTAATTTGCCCCTTTCGCACCTGTCATTATTGAAACCTGACCTGATGCCATGTCTGGAAGCATCATCGGGACCAAAAAAGGACTAACTCTTGATGGCCCTCTTTTGTTCAAAACGCCTATTTGATCTGATAGAGTCATGATTCCGCCAATACCGCTTGCTATCATCACCGAAACTCTCTCGCAGTTTTCAGAGGTGATTTTGAGCCCGCTTTTTTCAATAGCTTCTAAGGATGCGGCAGCCGCAAATTGGACAAATCTATCCATTCGTCTTGCTTGTTTTTTTCCAACATAAATTTCTGGATCAAAGTCAGTTACTTCTGCAGCGAAAGTTGTATCAAACCCTTTTGTATCAAACGAAGATATTGAATCAACTCCAGATCTTCCTTCACATAGTCCTTCCCAAGTTTTATCGCTTGTTAAGCCAACTGGACTCACTGCCCCATATCCTGTAATAAAAACTTTTTCTGACATATGAATGCTCCATGGTTATGACTGGAATCATTGTCATTATTCGGACTAACGGTGCAACACACCAGTTGGGATTTACGACGATTCCAACCCTATATTAAATGTCTGTATATCTGAACTTCTCTGCGATTATAACAACAGTAAACTTATGCCTACAGTGTTCTGTCGATGAAATTTCTAAAACATAAGCTAGAAATCGCTAATTATTCGTTAATAAGTAGGGTTCTTACCGGAGATCCATCGTGAGCTGATGTTTTCATTGGCAGCAAAATATAACGATAGATTCCAGGTATGGTTGAGGAAAGATCTAAACTCTCCACGACCCAAATTTTCTGGCAAAGTATATTTTTATGGTTTAAAAATGATCCTGTGGACTCCTCGTCAATTGACAATAGATCTGTACCAATCAACTCTGTTCCGAGCTCTTTGAACTCTTTTGCCAGAGTACGGTCTATCGAAGGAAATTGCTGTGTTTCATCTGATTTCTTAAATATTAGAAATTGACTACCGCTATATGCAATTTCTTTTTTGATTGTGGTCAAAGATTCGTCGGATTTTATTACTAATGCTTTGCCTGCTGAGAGTTGCAAGGGGAAGTCTGCAATTGAATCTCCGTTCTTAATGATGTGGAATGGGGCATCAATATGTGTTCCTGTATGTGAACCGAATGACAATTTGGAAATAATCGGACCTCTGGTTTCATTGTGGGTTTCCGATATCACTTGGACGATTGGATCTCCTGGGTATGTTTCCATGTCAGGTCTGATGGTTCTAGTTATATCTATGTATTTAACCAATTGGTTTCCTCACTATTTCTGTCATAAGGCGTAAAATAATATTCCTTATTGGTATAAGAATGATTGTAAAAAGGGCGATGATTTGCGAAAAGTTGCTATAGAAACATTGGGTTGTAAGTTAAATCAGGCGGATTCCTTGAAGATGGGAGATGAATTTTCATGTGCTGGTTTTAGTTTAGTAGATACTGAATCGGAATGTGATATCTACATCATAAATACCTGCACTGTCACTCATGTGGCCGATCGAAAGGGTAGGCAGTCTATAAGACGTGCGAAACGTAACAACCCCGACTCTCTTGTGGTCGTGACGGGATGTTATGCGGAAAAGGATCGAGATAGTCTAGAAAAATTAGTAGAAGTTGATTTAGTTGTGGGTAACACAGAAAAGTCAGAAATAGTTAATTTGACTATTGATGAACTAGCTACGAGACCAATTCCAACATTAGATAATTCTGTGGTTGAGGACCAAGGGGAAGGGATACAAAAGGCAAATAGAGCAATGCTTAAGATCCAGGAAGGATGTGATCAGATGTGCTCATATTGTATCGTTCCAAAAGTCAGAGGAAGAGAGCGTAGCGTCCCGGTCAAAGATCTAATTGATCAGGCCAATGACTTACATTCTAGAGGTTATAAGGAGATCGTACTTACCGGTACCCAATTGGGAAGCTATGGCTTTGAGTTTGATGGTACTTCATTAAAGACTTTGCTTAATGGCCTCATAGTAAATACTGATATAAATAGAATCAGAGTTTCTTCTGTTCAGCCTCAGGAGTTCTCTGATGAATTATTAGATCTTTGGGATAGCGGGAGGCTATGTCCTCATTTTCATATTCCTCTTCAAAGTGGTAGCGATCGAATTCTGGGATTAATGAGACGTAGGTATGACTCAAAATTATTTCTAGAGTCAATTAAAAAGGTTCGATCAAGAGTGGATAGAGCTTCAATAACAACTGACGTTATTGTTGGATTTCCAGGAGAAACAGAGGAAGACCACGATGCAACGAAGTCAGTTTGCGATTTGGCAAAATTTTCCGACATGCATGTTTTTAAATTTTCGAGGCGCAATGGGACTATTGCTGCACATTTAGAGGATGATGTTCCTTATCAAGTTAAGGCTAGGCGATCTAGAGAGTTGATATCAATGGGGGAGGAAAAGTTTTCCGATTTTAGATTGAAAATGGATGGTTCTTCTGAGAATGTTTTATGGGAAACTAAAAATATCGGTGCTCGGGGACCCAAATTTGCATACGGGCTGACTGGGAATTACGTAAGAGTACAAGGTAGATGTGAATCTATAAAGTCTGATTTAGAAGAGCTGGTCGTTAGATATGATTTTTCTAACCCCATGGGTCCTATGATTGTGTGTCATTAAATCTCTTTGGGTAGTAGATATGGCTTTCCATTCCATTCTTCTACGTAGCCAGAGCGGTGCTCTTGACCATGACCAAAGACGATTATCCAACCTTCTTTCATTGCCATATCCAGAAGTTCTTTTTTCTGAACTAGGGTTTCATTAGGGAATTCGTCTGCAGCAGCAATGAAATTGGCTTGGAGGTGGTAAGCCGTAGGTATTAGATCACCTGCGAATACGATTCTTTCGCTTCCCATGTTAACCATAACCATCTGGTGACCTTTAGATGGGCCGTCCGCTACTTTCAATGTAACACCTGGGACGATTTCTGTATCTCCATCGACTAATTCGATGAGTCCTTTTTCTTGTAAAGGTAAAAAGTCTTCAGAGTGGAACACGTCTTCATATCTTTCGTTAGGTGAGATAGCTTCACTCCAGCAATCTTTTTGAACAAGATGCCTTGCCCGAGGGAAAATGGGGACCGCTGAGCCAGTTCTATTGAGCTTAGTGCAACCCCCGGAATGGTCGAAATGAAGGTGAGTTAGCACAACTATATCTATATCCCGAGCGCTTAAATCGAACTCTTTTAAATTTCTTATCAGTTTATTTCCATTGATGTGATGTGATTCTTTGAGTTCATCTGTCCTTTTATTACCGACTCCTGTGTCAACAAGTATGTTTGCCGTAGGCGTTTGGATAACCATACTATTCATTGCAAACCTGACTCTGTTACGTCTATCAGGCTTTATTTGGGTCTCCCATTCTGTTCTCGGAACCTGACCGAAAGCATAGCCTCCATCGACCATCAGTGTTCCGTCGGAAATTAAATTTACCTTATTGTCGTCATAGTTCATTCATAACCATCCTTTGAAAAATAAGGCGACTATCAGAGACTCTATAGAGATTCATAAGCAACGTGTTAGCTGCTTACCATTCATTTCAATCGAGCCTATTCAAATAATTTAAAAGGCTCCAGCGTGAACTCAATGGTGACTTGGAGTACTTAAATGAAATCCCACTAAAGAGAAACTAGTGAATCAGGTACCCAACAGTCAATTGAAATAAGCACCATTTTTTGAAGATTATGTATGGTTTGTAGTGCTATTTCGAATATATTAGCTATTAAGTCGATCTGAAGCTATCTCAAATGCGTTAATTGTTTTGGTTAAGTCATCTTCATTATGCTCAGTTGAAAAATAGAATTTTGTGGTTCCTTTAAAAATTCCATTTTCAAGCAAGATGGAATTGAAATTTGCCAAAGTGCTTGTGTTGCCAAGAATACTAGTTCTATAGTCATAGACGTCGTGATCAGTAAAAAACACATCAAACAATACTGGCTCACCTACGACTTTCGCTGGGATTTTGGCATCATCAAAAGTTCTTTGTAATGCTTTCATAGTTTCCATACCTTTTTTGAAGATATTTTCGTAAACGCCGGGTGTTTTTAGTATCGATAAAACTTCCAAACCCGCAGCACATGCTACTGGATTACCACTCAATGTTCCTATTTGTGGCATAAAGTTATCTTTTTCTACCGAATCGGAATTAAAGTGATTCATTAAATAATCTTTACCGGCTACGGCGGTAAGTGGGAAACCTCCGGCTATTGCTTTGCCTAATGTACATATATCAGGCTTTACACCGTAATATTCTTGAGCACCCCCGTAGGCAAAACGGAATCCAGTGACCACTTCGTCAAAGATAAGTGGGATCTCGTAATGTTCTGTTATTTCACGTAGTCCTTCTAAAAATCCCTCCCGTGGAGGAATTAATCGTTGGAATGGTTCAACAATAACGCCAGCCAACTCATCCTGATGGGTCTCAATTATGGCAGTTGTTATATCTAAATTATTGAAAGGTGCTATTAGCATTTCTGACGCTATTGAAGCTGGTATACCTGCGGAATCAGATTCTGCTTGAGGGTATTCTAGGGACTTGCTGGGAGACATACTCATCAAGGCGTAGTCATTCATACCATGGAAACCTCCTTCAAATTTTAGGATTTTATCTCTGCCTCGGAATGCTCGAGCTGTTCTCATTGCATACAAAGTGGCTTCAGATCCGGTACTGCAGAACCTTACTTTCTCCGCACATGGAACCGCGTTTACGATTTCTTCGGCAAGAGATATGGCTTTCTCATTTGTTGCAAAAAAAGTAGTGCCGTTATCAATCTGAGATAATACCGCTTCCGTGACATTTGGATGAGCGTGTCCCACTATCATAGGTCCAGACCCAAGAAGATAATCCACGTATTCGTTACCACTTTCGTCCCAAATGTGGCTTCCTTTACCATGACTTATTATTGTCTCGTATGGGAGATTACCAAGTGTTCCTTGAGGCAAAACTAATTCAGCTCTTTTTAACATTTGATTTTCGCGTTCAGATCTATTTTTTGACTTCATCAACTGCCTCCGAATTAAAATAGTTTTACATACAGACATGACTCTTTCAGTTTGAATAATCTATAGAAGGGTCGCGGATTATTCTAACAATTTGACTCTATGGGTTCTATACGGGTGGGCCTAACAATAAATTATGTACTAATATTGGGGTTCATTGACACGATTCATTGAACTTTTAATAAAATATTGCGCTGTTTACATAAACTTTACAAGGAGAGTTTTTGACAAATGAAAATAAGTCTTGTTGGTGGCCAGGTATCCGAACTGCAAACTGATTGTGTTCTTGTGGGATTGTTTGAAAATGATAAGGAAAACAATGATTGTTTCAAACACTTAGATTTAAAATTTGATAATACTTTTTCTGACTTAATGTGTGATGGTGAGATAACGGGAAAATCTGATTCACTCACACTGGTACATTCTTTGAATAAAATCACACCCAAAAGAATTCTGATTTGTGGTTTGGGAAAGAAAGATGTGCTCACAACTGGTAAATTAAGAGATTTTCTGTCAGCTGCGTTTAGAAGAGCCCGGGGGAGTAGTTCATCAAGTTGTTCTGTGATCATTAATTCCTTTACGACCAAGTCTATAAATTTAAAGGAGACTATCTCTATAGTGTCAGAATCGTCTAATTCCGGATTGTATAAGTACGAGTTATACAAGTCCTCAAAGAATGAATCGGACATCGATGAATTAATGATTGTGATAGATAGCAACGATTTTTCAAAGAATTCAGAGAGCTTGTCTAAGTATATTTCGTATGGAGAATCTATTGGTCAGTCGGTCAACCTTGCGAGAGACCTCTCAAATGGCCCCCCGAATCACATGACACCAACCCGTCTTTCTGAGGTAACGATCGAGACATTGAAAGACACAACAATCAACGTTGAGGTCATGGATAGTGAGAATATGGAGATTATGGGAATGGGAGCACTCCTCGGAGTTGCCAGAGGAAGCGCAGAACCTCCCAAGCTAATTGTGATGGATTATATAGGCGATAAAGAACATCCTGACAATTCCATCGCTTTTCTTGGAAAAGGAATAACTTTTGACAGTGGTGGATTGGATTTGAAGTCTCCTGCTGGTATGAGGACTATGAAAGGAGACATGGCAGGAGGAGCTGCAGTAATTGGTGCGATGAAATCGGTTGCTGATCTTAAACCTAAAATTAATGTTTTGGGTATTGTTCCTGCGACAGAAAATATGCCAGGGGCTTCAGCTCAACGTCCCAGTGATGTTGTGACTGCGATGGATGGAACAACTATTGAAATCGATAATACCGATGCAGAAGGAAGATTGGTGCTAGCTGATGCAGTCTGTTATGCAAGGTCAAGAGGAGTAAATAGAATAGTAGATGTGGCAACCCTAACAGGGGCGGTCAGATCAGCATTGGGTGACCAGTGCATAGGTGCATTTGGCAATGACCCACTGTTTACCGACATGGTTATTGATGCTGGTGACAGGGTAGGTGAGAGGATTTGGGAACTTCCCACATTTGAGGAATATAAGTCTCAATTCAGCAGTGACATAGCTGACTTAAAAAATTCTGGAGGATCTGGAGCTGGGGCAATTACGGGAGCTATGTTCATAGGAAGTTTTGTTGACGAAGCTTCATGGGTTCATTTGGATATTGCTGCAACAAGTATGACTAATAGAACAAGGGGTGATCTTGTAAAAGGAGCGACTGGATCTGGTGTGAGGACTTTGATTGAATTGTGTCAAATGCTAGCTAACTAAAATTAAAAATTTATCTAACTAAATCTCGAGATGTGAAGTTGTCACATGACTATAGTGTGTGTTAGATTCTGAGCCTAGATAACATCTCCCGGACCAAGGGACTTTTACTTAAAGGAAGCTAAGTGGTACAACCCCAATCACCCAAATGGACCTTCATTACTAATCATGGATTGGTGTTGAGTTATATATTTCATAATTCGACGAGCACAGCGAGAGAAATAGCTAATCACATTGGTGTTACAGAGAGAACGACTCATAAAATAATTTCAGATCTTGAAGTTGCAGGGTACATAAGGCGTCAAAAAATAGGGCGACGCAATGTTTACAACGTTGACCCACAACTTCCGCTTAGGCACCATACCAAGACCGATATTATGGTTGAGGATTTATTGGAGTCTTTGACAGCTAACGCTTAATAGAGAACTTAAATTTTAATTTAGCTTTTGTTGAATGGTAGCTTCCCCGTTGACCCTGTTTCGTTTCCAGTGCTAGACTTTTTTAAGTCGTGGTGAGCGTGGCCAAGTCGGTTAAGGCGCCAGGTTGTGGCCCTGGAGATCGAGGGTTCGAATCCCTTCGCTCACCCCATAGATCCCAATTAAGGAATAATTTGGGCAAATTTGTGCCTGAAAGGTGAGTAGATTGTTAAAATTACCGGCGAACTATTCCACTGTTCGTGAAGGGAAATCCAATGGAGAAAATTGGGTTTTTCGTATAACTACTTCTTCTGGGCGTGAAATCAGTGCAGTTGCTGTGACGCAACCAAATAAATCCAGAACTGGCCCTACTTGGTCATATGTTTTTGAAAATATTGGGTTAAATGCGGTTGATGTTGGGAGTCCTGGTTCATTTGAAAGCCTTAGGGATGGCTATAAGGCCGCAGGGATAGATTTAGCAGATGTCACCAACGTTATAGTTACTCACGGCCACTCGGACCATGATGGCACAATACCAGAGTTTATAAAGGAATCTGGCTCAAGGTTGTTTGCTCACGAATCTTACGATTTGTTGAAGGCATATAGATCCTGGGATATTCAGGATTTTTCTGCAACGGTACTTAAAAGGGAATTAAGCGCTATTGGGAAAAAAATGATCGATAAAGATACGTTTAACCAAAGGGCAAAAAGTGATGGTGAATATTACCATTTGAGGAAGTCTACCAAGGTGAATTCTAACTTGTCCCAAGGGGATAATATTGGCGATATGAAAGTTTTGTCTACGCCTGGCCATTCTCCTGACCAGATTTGCCTAGAGATAGACAACATTTTATTTACTGGGGATCATGTACTCCCAGAAATCACTCCTCATCCAACTTCAAAAATGGTGTTTAAAAATTCAGTCGATATAGATATTAAAATTTCTAAGACCGACTTGGAAAGTTTGTATGGGTTAGGTGTTTATTTGGAATCTTTGGGAATTATCACTCGTTTTGCAAATGATACTGTCTTGCTGCCAGCCCATCGTCTTTACAACCGCGGAAATCTAAATGAAGTAGATCCAAGTAGAGCAAAAGATATTATTGACCATCATTCCAGAAGATTGGCTCGACTTATTAAGTCGATTGGAAATGGAGAATCTAGCCTAGAAGATCTCACTGAAGGTATATTTAGCAGAGGTAAATTGCTTGGAGGGAATTTAATGGCTGCTGTGTCTGAGGTAGTCGCACATCTTGAATTCCTTGATGATACCGAAGATATAAAAGTTGGCGAGGATGGATCGATTTCACTCATATCTGGCGCACATCATAAATACCCTCAAACAATTGAGAGGATGCTTTCTTAGGACGTCGACTACTTATTTCATATTACATGTAGGTTAGTCAGAAATTATCTGTCAGTTTAAGTGGAACTAGTAACGTTTTCTGATAAATCTAAAAGGAGATACATGTCCACAGATCCAGTTGTAGCGATCACTGAACAAAATGCCGAGGGCCAAGTGGCTGAAATATATCAAGATATTCGCTCAACTCTTGGTGTGCCCGTAGTTAATTTAATTTGGCGACATTTGGCGACATTTCCTGGGGCTTTGGAGTGGAGCTGGGCATCTGTAAAACCTTTATATGAGAAAAACATTATTCATGCTGAAGCCTCTGCTCTACGTAGGAAAATTTCGGTGCCAGTGGACGTCGGATTATCCCCCCTACATTTGAAAGCTTCTGGGCTTGCAGAAGACGATATATATTCTATAAAAGTCGTTCTTGATAGCTATCATAAAAGTAATGCGATGAATCTCATTTCTCTCAGTTCTTTGCTCGCTAAGTTAAATGGTCAGTCTTCAAGCTCTGCTAATCACGTTGATTCGTTGGATTCTGTTGATGGTAATTGTGTTGATGGGCATATGCCTGAGCTAATACCTTTAAATTCCATGCCAGAGTCTGTTAAAAATTTAGTTATGGATATAAATAAAATTGGTGGGCGCGAACAAATACTGCCGAGTATGTATCGTCACTTAGCCAATTGGCCACAATTTTTAGCTTTAATTAGTCTTCTCATTTTACCTTTTGAGAAAAGAGGAACCTTAGAAACTTACATTGAATCTTCAATAAATGAAGCTCAGATGAGGGGTGCTCTGATAACTGAAAGGCTAGCCGTTCCTGATTTCTATATCTCAGATGTCGTTAGGTCGCAAACTAAAGAGGCCCTAGAAAAATTCACAAAAGGTCCTCTTGGAAAAATGACAGTTGTTGTTTCTATAATCATGAACTCTATATCTTTGGGTTTTTCTACTAAGTAGTAATATGTATGTTGTTATTATGAAAAGAGAGAGAATTTAGAGGATAAATTGGGTAGGGGAAAGGCCTGATTTATGACTAGAAATGCTGATTATGCGCCTGTAGCTCAGTGGATAGAGCAGTGGTCTTCGAAGCCACGTGTCGGGGGTTCGAATCCCTCCAGGCGCGCCACGGTATCAGATCGTTTTTTGTGGAAATAAATGATTAGTTTTATTGACAAAATACACTAGAGATAACATGACGGGTACTTCTACCAAGACTCCTACAACTGTTGCCAACGCTGCTCCTGAGTTCAGCCCATAAAGAGATATAGCTACTGCGACGGCCAACTCAAAGAAATTTGAGGTTCCAATCAGACATGCAGGGGCCGCAATGTCGTGGCTAAGTTTTAGTGATCTTGCGCCGGCATAGGCGATTGCAAATATACCGTAGGTTTGAAGGATCAGAGGGACTGCGATAAGAGCTATAACCTGTGGTTTGTATATTATGACTTCCGCCTGAAAACCAAACAAAAGAACTACAGTAATTAACAATCCTAATATAGATATTGGCTTGATATTTGCCAAAAAGGTTTGTAGTGACGTAGTTGCAGTATTTGAAGTGATTTGTAGTCTTGTTATCACTCCAGCTATCAGAGGTAAAACAACATATAAAACTACTGACAGTATCAAGGTTTCCCAGGGGATATTTATATCTGATATGCCAAGTAAGATACCCGTTATCGGAGCAAAGGCAAAAACCATGATTACGTCGTTTACTGATACCTGTACTAATGTGTAGTTAGGGTCTCCTTTGGTAAGCTGACTCCATACAAACACCATGGCAGTACAAGGAGCCACACCTAGAAGTATCATGCCTGCAATATATTCTGTACCAGTAGTAGGATCAACGAGGTTCACAAATAAAATTTTGAAAAACAACCAACCAAGGCCTGCCATTGTAAACGGCTTTATTAACCAATTTACAACCAAGGTCAAAATCAAGCCTTTTGGTTGTTCACCTATATTTTTAATAGATGAAAAATCAACTTGCACCATCATTGGGTAAACCATTACCCAAATACACAACGCTATGACAACATTGACGTGCGCAAATTCTATATCGGCAACCTGACTAAACAACCCAGGGAATAGATTGCCCAGAATAACCCCTGTGACTATGCTGACCCCAACCCACACGGATAAATAGCGTTCGAAAATTCCCATTCTTGTAAACCTGTTTCACATTCTAAGTCTTCTTAAATCGCAAATTATTTGTTTCAGATCTCATCTCTAGCAAATAGCGCCTTAAGAACATAAGTATAAATTGAAATTTTGGTTAAAAAAGTATTAGTTAATAATTTGTACTGTAAACAAATTTGATTTGATTTATTCAGCAGTAATTTTATGGTTCTTGAGGTAGTATGTGCGAGAAGGTACAGAATGCTTTATTGATTGATATGGAGGAATAGAAGGATGAGAGCAGTTGTATATAAGAAACCCTTTGAGGTCTCTGTTGAAAACGTTGAAGATCCAAAAATGGACCATCCGAATGACGTTATTGTAAGGGTAACCTCTACTTGCATATGCGGTTCGGATCTACATATGTATGAAGGAAGAACGGCCGCAGAACCTGGAATTATATTTGGTCATGAGAATATGGGAGTTATTGAGGAAATTGGGCCGGCTGTCAAAAATCTATCAGTTGGTGACAGGGTTGTAATGCCTTTTAATGTTGCATGTGGATTCTGTAACAATTGCCAAAGAGGATTTACTGGATTTTGCACTACTGTTAATCCTGGGTTTGCAGGTGGGGCTTATGGATATGTGTCGATGGGTCCATGGCCTGGTGGCCAAGCGGAATATCTAAAAGTTCCATTTGCAGATTTTAATTGCCTAACCTTACCGAAGGGGAAAGAATTCGAATCTGATTTCGCATTGCTGGCTGATATATTCCCTACTGGATATCACGGTGCTGAACTCGCTGACGTAAAACCGGGAGAAAGTGTGGCTGTTTTTGGTGCTGGGCCAGTTGGGTTAATGGCCGCATATAGTTCTCTTATAAGAGGTGCGGCTGAAGTCTATGTAATTGACCATGTGAAAGAACGATTGGAAAAAGCTGAAAGTATTGGTGGAATACCCATCAACTTCGATGACGGAAATCCTGTAAACCAAATACAGGATTTCCGAAATGATATAGGCGTAGATAAGGGAATAGACGCGGTCGGCTATCAGGCCGCAGCGGAAGGCTCTTCGGCCGCAGGGGGAGAACAGGAAGAAATTCCCAATATTGTTTTGAACCAAATGATTGACGTGGTCAAACCTACGGGAGCCATGGGCATTCCGGGCTTGTATGTACCCTCGGACCCTGGGGGTGTTAATGAGTCGGCGAAATCAGGTTCTCTTCTTTTAAGTTTCGGGAAATTGTTTGAAAAAGGGTTAAGACTTGGTACAGGGCAGTGCAACGTAAAAAAATATAACGCTTACCTTCGCGATCTCATAATTTCGGAGCGAGCGGCTCCTAGCTTTGTGGTTTCTCATGTTGTTTCTTTAGAGCAGGCTCCAGAAGCATATACGAAATTCGATCAAAGAGTGGATGGATACACTAAGGTGATTTTGCAACCATAATTTGATTTTCAGGCCTTGATTGCTGTTATACATTAATTTTTAGGGAATGGGTTTTGTGAAGGAGCTATTATGCGAGTAGGAAACGATAAGCATAACTATGATTGGATCGAAAAATGGGGTCAGATGCCAGATACAGATAGTACAAGGGAAGCCTGGTCCCATCATGGCATAGGAGTTTGCGAGAACGGGAATGTCGTCTCATTCCACCAAGGTGATAGGAAACTGGTAGTTTTTAACTCATCGGGCGAGCTTATTTCTTCCACGGTTCTTGATGTTGAAAATGCCCACGGTATGACAATTACAAATGAAGGTTCTGATGAATTTATTTGGATAGCGGATAATATTTCCGGCAAGGTACTTAAAGTGACCCTAGACGGGAAAGTCGTATTGTCGCTCTCTAAACCAGAAATAGATACATATTGGAATGGTGGCAAGTATGCACCGACAGACGTTGCGGTATTTGAAGAAAATAATGGAGGCGACGGTGGGATAGTTGTAGCCGATGGATATGGCAGTAGTCTAGTAAATTTTTACAGTAGGCATGGGGAATTCCAGCACAGCATAGATGGTTCATCTGGAGAGGGAGGCTCTTTTTCTACACCTCATGGCATATGGATTGATCAGCGAAAATCTGTTCCTGAGCTTTACATTGCTGACCGTAGTAACGGACAGATACAAGTTTATAGCCTCAAAGGAGAGTTTTTGAGATGTTTTGGTAGAGGACCAGGAGCTGACTGGTTACATAGTCCCAGTGGTTTTGCCTCATTTGGAAAATATCTCGTTGTTGCTGAATTAAGAGGTTCAAGACTTACCTTGTTGGATTTGGATGATGAACCAGTTGCGTATTTGGGTGAAAACACAGGAGCATTTAAATTCAACGAAGGGTGGCCAAATGTTCCGCATGAAACTCTGATACCCGGAAAATTCAATAGCCCTCATGGTGTGGCGGCGGATACTGACGGAAATATATTTGTTGCGGAATGGCTTATCGGAGGACGTATTAACAAATTGACAAGATCAACGTAGTTAGTCAATTAACTAAGCTGATTTCAAAAGTTTATGCGTTTCAAAAGCGTCAGACAAAAGTTGTTCCTGTAAAGGCCCGTTGAACAATATGTGTCCCATTTTTCTACCGGGTCGGACATCCGTTTTCCCATATGAATAGATTCGGGCATGGGCATTTTTTAAAATAAGATTCGTTTTATATGGATCCATTAGACTGGTGTATTCATCTCCTAGAACATTTAGTAAAACAGATGGCGTTATTTGTTGGGGAGTCACGAGTGGTAGACCTACTAATGCTCTTATTTGAAGGTCATATTGGGAAATAGTAAAAGAATCTATTGTGTGATGGCCAGAATTGTGTGGCCGTGGAGCGATTTCATTTACTATGAGATCTTCATTTTCTAAGAGGAACATCTCTATACAAAAAACCCCCGGTTCCCCAATTTTTTTTATAATTTCCCTGCCTAGATCTCCAGCTCGATCTGCCACGGCCCTAGAAATCCTTGCTGGGGAAATGCTTATTCTTAAAATGCCATTTTCATGGATGTTTTCAGTTGGGGGGAAAGTCACAAAATTGTTTCTGCCATCATGACCCACGACTATGGACAACTCGATTTTATATGGCACGACTTGTTCTACCACCCATGGACCATCTCCCGTCATAGCCTTTTTTACGACTTCGATATTTTCAAGACTCGATATCCTCCATTGTCCATGCCCGTCATATCCTAAAGTGGCTGTTTTTACTATCCAAGGTAGTTCTAAGCCTATGTCACTTAGTTCTGCACGGTCATATATAACTGCATAGTTGGTAACTGGAATGTGGTTCTTGGTAAGGAAATGTTTTTCTTTGGTTCGATCCTGAGCAAGGCCTAAACTTTTGCTTCCAGGTTTTACTGGAATTAGCTTTTCTAGATTGTCTGTTAAGCTGACTGGAACATTTTCCCACTCCAAGGAAGCACAGTCTGATACTTCTGCAAATTCTTCTAGCGTGCCCAAGTCGTTAAAAGGTGTATCGAATGCTACATCCGCATATCTTTTAGCCGGGGCATTTGGTGATGGATCCCAGACTGATACCTTGTATCCGGATCGTAGAGCAGCCTCTGCGAAAAATCCACCAATTTGTCCTCCTCCAAGCATTCCTAACCTGCTACCTAAAGGGATTACAGGATATTTATTTTCTATTGTCAAACTGCACCCCGTGATTCTGGATTAAGTAATACTGTTTCAGTTAAGTTGTTTCTCCATGCCTTTAATTTTTTTTTCAATTCTGCATCTTTGATAGCGAGCATTTCAGCCGCCAGAATCGCAGCATTTTCTGCTCCGCCTATAGCAACTGTGGCTACAGGGACACCTCTAGGCATTTGTACTATAGAAAGAAGTGAATCCATACCTTTGAGGTGTTCTAAAGGAACCGGAACTCCAATTATTGG
The DNA here is from genome assembly GCA_964500645.1 of uncultured Dehalococcoidia bacterium. GTDB lineage: Bacteria > Chloroflexota > Dehalococcoidia > Lucifugimonadales > UBA826 > CAYFIW01. The sequence continues at coordinate 18,276 of CAZCOH010000013.1, read as the reverse complement.
GATAATGGTTTTAGCGGCAAGCATACCGGGTAAGTGTGCGGCTCCGCCGGCCCCGGCAATGATTACCTTTATTCCACGGGTTTCTGCGGTTTCTGCGTATTCAAACAACCAGTCGGGAGTCCTGTGTGCAGAAACAACTCTAAGTTCATTACTTACGTCGAGTTGGTTCAATATGTCCACAGATTTTTTCAGTGTGGGGAAATCAGAAGTACTTCCTCCAACTATACCTACTAACGGGTTGATTTCATCTGCAGTATTTTCAGGCATAACAACCTCCTTACGGCGTAAATCCCAAATTATAATAATCACATGAAAACAGTTTAAATTTCATAGTTAGTCGAATCAATAAATACTGAGTCACGTCGGTCTTTTATCAAGGTTTTTTGACATAAGGAAGTCTTTGTAACTTTCTTCATGGTTTCCTAGCATCTGATTTATTATGCTTCTATGTCGGTAGGCTGACCAGTAACTCGGGTCGAGATCAATAGCTTTTGACAGGTCTTCATAGGCGTATTTCAGTTGGCCCAGATCAGAATATGCAAGTCCCCGGTTGTGATAGGCGTCCTTATATTCGGGCTTGAGTTCAATAGCTCTACTAAAATCTGCAAGTGAGTCTTCATAAATACCCAAGCAAAGCTTTGCAACTCCAATATTGTTCCATGTCATGTAGTGACTTGAGTCTATTTTGACGGCCATCTCGTATAAATCCAATGCTTCATGATGTTTGCCACTATTAGCTAATAAATTTGCCTTATCAAAAATTTGTTTCCATTTTTGGGGTCCATTTTTGTTTTTCATGAGTGCACGAAAGTAGCCGTTATGAAGAGTTCCATATTAATTTTCAGAATTCATTCTAACTGTCATGCTTACCCTATTGTAAGATTGTTAGTGATGAAAAATAACAGTGTAAATAATCAACCTAGGCAATTTGAAACCATAGCTGGTGTTTCTGACCAGTCTAGCCAGTATATTCAAATGAAGAATTTGATTGTCTCTAAGATACATAACCTTTTGAGCGATAATGGTTTTGATCTGGTTGATTATCCTGTGTTGGAACCAACAGAATTGTATGTTAGGAAATCCGGAGGCGGAATAAGTGATCGCCTTTATTCGTTTACTGACCCTGGAGGAAATGAGGTAAGCCTCAGACCTGAATTTACATCATCTGTGATCAGGTCATATTTAAACGAATTTGGGAAACTAGATAAGATAATCAAGAGACAATATTACGGACCTGTATTCCGTTATTCTGATCTGTCTCCTGGAACGAGTCTTCGTCAATTCACCCAGCAAGGATGTGAGATTATCGGTCCTGGCCAACTTGACACTGATGCAGAAATATTGAGGCTCGCAATAGATTCAATTGCTTCCACTGGAACTCATTCTTTGTTGGTACGAATCGGTAACGTAGGAGCAATTCGGGAATTGTTATATTCACACGGCCTGAGTGAAGCAATTTGCCTTTATGTGATCTCCAATGTGCATAATGTTTTGAAAGGTGACGCTAGTCCTGAATCAATTAGTTTACGTGCAGCTGAGCTCGGTCTAATACATTTAGATCCTTCTAACCCTGTTGACTGCAATGAAGATTCATCTCGTAGTGACTTAATAAACTTGGTCGAATCCCTAATGGCTAAGAATTTATCGGACAATATTGGGAGGAGAACTACAGATGAAATAGTCGATAGATTACTGGAGAAAAGGGAAAATAGGATAAGTGTCGAAACTTTCGATAACGCTTTGAACGATTTGATAGGGTTTCTTAAAAATATGACAGGAATATACGACAATTTAATATCCCAAAATAATGTGTCTCCGTTTGAAAAGAAACAGCGAGTATATTTGGATAAACTAATAAGTTCAGTAAATTCTAATATAGACCGGGACGTCGAAATTAAGTACGAGTTGAATTTCGCACCCGAGAGAGGTCTTCTATATTACACAGGAGTATTGTTTGATATTTCTATGGAAATTAACAATACCCAAATAGTTTTAGGTGGTGGTGGCCGTTACGATGGTCTTGTTAAGTCTCTTGGTGGAGCTCACGACGTAGATGCTGTGGGGTTTGCTATCAACGTTGATGCGGTTTTGGCTAATAGTTAGTTATAAAACGATTAAAAGGATACTTAATGACTGAACTTAGGAAGGCTCTGAAGTTGCTTATTGCAAGCGATGGGGCCTTGTACGAACCCACGCTAAGATTTTTGGATGCTTGCGATCTCACAGTAAACCGTGAAAATCCCAGACGATATACAGCCACTATTCCATCTTTAAAAGGCGTATCAGTTCTATTTCAACGAAGTGCTGATATAACGTCTAAAATTGAGGATGGTAGTGCTGATTTGGGGATAATAGGGGAGGATAGGTATCTAGAACTGAGAAAGGAAGACGGACCTACTGCCATAGTTAGGGACAATCTAGGATTTGGAGCGTGCTCCTTGTCAATCGGGGTTCCTAACTCTTGGATAGATGTCGACTCCGTTGCTGACTTGGCTGATTTGGCGACTGATTTCCATGCAAAGGGGTTTACTTTCAAGGTGGCTACAAAGTCTCCACGTCTTTTACAAAGATTTTTGATTTCTAACGGAATTAGCAATTTTTCTCTGGTTCAATCTAGTGGCACCTTAGAGATAGCTCCTGCAATGGGCTTTGCGGACATAATAGCTGACATCACTTCATCGGGTACAACTATGAGAGAAAATCATTTGAAGATGATAGAAGGGGGGACCATAATTAGTTCGGAGGCTTGTTTGATAATAAATACACAGATACTCAACGATAATTCCGAGAAGGGCATGCTTGCTAGCCGGTTTGTCGAGATTATTAATGATCATATGTCTTTATCCAGTGTTTGAAGCTTTAACTGAAGCCATATAGGAATTTAGGTTGCCAAATTTACCAACACACATTCATTTTGCGATAGAGGCAGGAAGTTATATTGAGTCCGATTCTATAGAGTCTAACTTTTCTGCGTATTTAGTTGGGTCTACTACTCCTGATATGAGGGCTATAACAAAAAAAGACCGATCTGTTTATCACTTTGTAAATTTGGATTTCAAAGGAATCGGTGAAGGATTGAGTAATCTTGTGACTAGTCATCCCAAATGGCTTAACTTAGCTAATGTTGACAATGAAACCCGGGCTTTCATGGCGGGATACGCCTCTCATTTAATTTTAGATGAAACGTGGGTTACGTCGATGTTTAGGCCATATTTTCAGGATTCCAAACTATTTCCGGATCCCGCCAAAGCTCTTGTTATGGATAGAGCAATGCAATTAGGTCTCGATAAGTTGAATTGGATGTCTATGAAGCCATATTTATCAGATATGCAGGATTACCGTTTGGGAGTTGATGTTGATTTTCTGGAATCTGAACCCGTTGAAGATTGGAAAAATTGGATTTTCAGATTATTAGGGGCAGATTTCACGTGGGAGAGATTGCAATTTATGGCTACAAGAATATCGAGGGGTGACGAAACTCATCCTGCAATAAGATATGCAAATGAATTTATTGCAAACCCTGAAGAAATGTTTGATGACCTAATACATACTCTCCCTGAAGGGGTACTAAATGAATTTGAGAATGCCGCTGTTTCAAATATACAAAAACATGTCAACAGGTTTATTGGATGAAAATAACTTCGGACATTAGCGAGGCGTTTGAAATTTTAAATTCTAGGAGAAGTATTGATTTTGAAGACACGCCTGATTGGATACTCGATTCCTCTGAACGCGTATTTGGCAAAAAAATGCACTTGTATGAATATGTGGACAAGATTGTCAGGGAAGTTCGTGATAAGGGTGATAAAGCATTAATAGAAATAACTAAGAATATTGAGGGTGTAAGTCTAAGAAATTTTGTAGTATCAGCGCCGGAAATTGAGGAAGCCTATAAAAGGATTGATTCTAAACTAAGAGAATCGTTAGAGTTTTCGGCTTCAAGAATTACGGATTTTCATAACATTTGTATGAAAGACGGATGGTTTGATGAAGCTAACGGATATGGTCAAAGACTCGTTCCAATGGGTTCTTCCGCTTCTTACATTCCGGGAGGTACCGCGAAGTATCCATCTACAGTGTTGATGACATCCATACCTGCGAGAATTGCTGGAGTTCGCAACGTGTCTATTACTTGTCCAGCAGGTGCAAATGGTAAATTACCGGACTCAGTCTTAGCATCGGCTTATATAGCAGGTATAGACACCGTCTACAGCATGGGAGGTGCCCAAGCCATCTCAGCCCTTGCTTACGGAACTGAAACAATAAAAAAAGTAGATTTAATATGTGGGCCAGGTAATATATTTGTTACCTTGGCGAAAAAGATAGTATTTGGAGATGTGGGTATCGACGGCTTGTACGGACCTACAGAAACCGTGGTCATTGCGGACGATACTGCCAATTCAGCTTTGTGCGCTGCTGACCTATTGGCGCAGGCTGAACACGATGCCTTAGCAAAGCCTATTCTTATTACTGATTCGATGACTTTAGCCGATGATGTATTAGAACAGATAACTCTCAGACTCGAAGGTATGGAAAGGGCTTCAATAGCTAGGCGATCTGTGGAAGATCACGGACTAATTGTGGTTGTGGAGAATATAGCTCAAGGGATTGAATTATCTAATGAATTCTCACCAGAACATCTGAGTATAGTTACTGATAAGCCAGAAAATTTATTGACAGCAGTAAGAAATGCTGGAATGGTTTTTATGGGTGAATTCTCCCATGAAGTGTTGGGAGATTACGGCGCCGGCCCGAGCCATGTTATGCCTACTGCAGGGACAGCTAGATTTAATTCTGGTCTTGGTGTTCATACTTTCCAGAAGTATATGCCTGTTATCAGATTGAGCAGGGAAGCGGCGATGGATGTCACGATGGCGGCTTCAGAGATCGCTAGGGAAGAAGGTTTGTTCGGTCACGCAGCAGCGGCCGAAATAAGAAAAGAAATGGGTTAAAATCATTAGAAATTAAGTGGCGAGGAAGACGTTGAGAAGATTAGATGACATGGTACGTTCCCATTTGTTGAAAGTTGATACCTATAGCTCCATGGACGCTCCTGAGATTCTTGCTCAAAAGGCAGGAATATCTCCCAATAAAATTATTAAACTTAACGGTAACGAAAATCCTTTTGGGCCATCTCTCAAGGCCGTCGAGGCAGTCGCAAATGTTGATCTTCATATATATCCAGACCCAAATCAGGAAAAGATGCGGGAGGCCCTCTCCGGTTATACAGGCTTGGGTCCTGAAAAAATTGTAGTTGGAGCGGGCGCGGATGAATTGATTGACCTGTTGTTTCGTTTATTCATCTCACCTGGTGAAATTATATTAGATTTCGATCCGACTTTTGGTATGTATAGTTTCTGTGCTGGGGTTTCCGGAGCTAAGGTTGAATATATTGACCGGGATGAGAATTTTGACATAGACGTCGAAGCTGCGTTATCCAGGGTATCTGACAATACAAAGATGATATTTGTCACATCTCCAAATAATCCTACCGGAAATCCAGTACGTGAAGACCAAGTTTTGGAATTGTTGAAAAGTGGGTTAATAGTTGTTGTGGATGAGGCTTATTTTGAGTTTTCAGGTTCTACGATGCAGGACTTAGTTGGAGATTATGAAAACCTTATTATTCTGCGAACGATGAGTAAATGGGCCGGTCTAGCAGGTCTCCGAGTTGGGTATGGACTCATGCATGAAAAAGTTGCCAATTATTTAATGGATATCAAGCCCCCATACAACGTCAATATAGCTGGAGAAGCGGCACTTGTGGCTTCTCTAGAAGATTCAGAATATCTATTGTCTAATGTTAGGAAAATAGTACTAGAAAGAGATAGGATGTATCGTCTCCTTGATGATATATACGGAGTGGTACCGTGGCCTTCAGAAGGTAACTACATCTTATGCCAATTCAATGAAAACAGGGCGGGTAAAGTATATGAGGCATTGGCTTCAAGAGGTATATTCGTAAGGAACTTTCCATCGAAGAAATTGAGAGATTTTTTTCGCATAGCGGTTGGTATGCCTGACGAGACAAGCCTACTAGTCAAGAGCGTTGAAGAAATAATGAGAGAAATAGAAAATGAGTAAAGTCAATTCCCGTTCTGCGTCGGAAGCACGCATTACTAACGAAACTAAAATATCAGTGTCCATTTGCCTGGACGGCTCAGGGGTCTATGAGATAGATACCGGAAATGGAATGTTTGATCATCTCTTAGCTCAAATATCTAGGCATGGACTAATTGATTTGGAGGTGGATGCAGAAGGTGATTCCGAGGTTGGATGGCATCATATTGTTGAAGACACGGCCATAGTTCTAGGTAAGGCTTTTAGGGAGGCGGTTGGTGACGGAGCTGGAATTGTTCGTATGGGACATACTTATACTCCTCTGGATGAAGCCTTAGTTCTCACAGTTGTTGATTACAGTGGACGTGGCTATGCAGTTATAGATGCTCCTTTGACAGAAAGCGACTTAGGTGGTCTTCCGTCTGATCTAATACGACATTTTATGGAGACTTTTGCTAGGGAAGGGGGCATTAATTTACACGTCAAGGTATTGGCTGGAATGAATAATCATCATATTGCTGAAGCATGCTTTAAAAGTTTAGCTAGATCCTTGAAGTCAGCGTTATCCTACGATCCGAGGCAAGGGGACAGAGTAGCTAGTACCAAGGGAACCATCAGTTAGCGGCTATCATATTTCCGATATTTGGAATCTATAGTCCTCTATCACGGGATTTGAAAGTAACTTACTGCACATTTCATCAAGCGAGTTTTTGGCTTCTTCCTCTGATTCAGCGTCAAAGGTAACCTCGAAGTATTTTCCCGCTCTCACATCTTGTATATCATTAAATCCTAGCCGCTTTAGTCCTGACGATATAGTTAGACCTTGGGGGTCACTCACTGTAGGCTTTAGGCTCACAAATATTTCTGCTTGTATTTTCATTTATCTTGCTTGGGCTTCAGGCGCATTTGGAGAGTTATGATGGGCGTCGATAAATTCTATTATTCTGCCTTGATCGAATGCGTCGAAATTATCAATAAAAGTCCAGGCTGTTAGGGCGATCCTGTTCTCCGTTTCGGGATGTGGTGACAGAAGTAGTTCCATTCCCTCTGACCTGCCTCGCTCAACAATTCCAACCAAACTTTCGACAAGTTGATCGCATCCGTTTGGACAGTTGTATGTTATTGATATTCCGCCATGTTCTAAGTTGTGTATCTTTTTCTCATCAGGTATGAAGTCTTTATGTACTCCCCAACTGACTGGAGCTAAAGGTTGAGCGTAGTGCCAGCCAGATGTCGCAGGTATAGAGTTGTAGGCGGGGTGCTCTTCTCCCTCACTTATGTGATATTGGCCTTGATCCTCTAGTTTTTTACCAGGTCCATCTGGCGCACCTGAGATGGGATTTTCTAAACCCCCAAGCATAGGAAGTATCAAGCCCAATATAAGTAGTACTGCTACACCAGCAACACCTGCTCCTATGGCATATCTCGTGAATTTACTTCTGTTCTGCTGTCTAGATCTTCTAGCTGCGCGGGCCTGGGTTGGTGTTAGTCTGTTTTTGCTTGATGACATATTTTTGCGTCGTACCTATTTAAGTTTACAGCCTGTTATTTTACTGAATGCTTCTTCGTATCTCATCTGTGTTTTTTTAACTATTTCAGCAGGTAATTCCGGAGCGGGTGGTTCCCTGTCCCAGTCCTGTGAATTTAGCCAATCTCTGACAAATTGTTTGTCGAAATTAGGTTGGCTATGTCCAGGGCTATACAAACTCGCATCCCAAAACCTACTAGAATCTGGAGTCAAAAGTTCGTCTATTAATGTGACCTGCCCATCGATTATACCGAACTCAAGTTTTGTGTCGGCGATTATTATCCCCTTTTCAAGGCAAAATCGATGAGCATAATTATATATCTTCAGGGTTATTTCCTTTAGTTGTTTTGTGAGATCGTTACCCACAATATTCGACATTTCAGATATGGAAATATTTTCATCGTGGCCTTCTTCAGCTTTGGTAGCTGGCGTAAAAATGGGTTCAGGAAACTTGTCGCCCTCCACCATATTTTTAGGCATCATAACGTTTGCAATTGTCCCAGTTTGTTGATATTCCTGAAAGGCACTACCTGTGATATAGCCTCTCGCTACGCATTCAACGTCTATTCTGTCTGCCTTTCTTACATACATGGACCTTCTCTGTATTCCAGAAGGAAGTGGTGGATATTCATCATTTTGATTATTTAAAAGATGATTCGGAACGATATTTTCCGTCTTTCCGAACCAAAAATGTGCCATCTGATTTAGGACAGCACCTTTTCCGGGTATTGGAGTAGGAATTACGACGTCATATGCAGAAACCCTGTCAGTTGAAACCATTAGAAGTACATCGTCTCCCATGTCATGGGTGTCTCTAACTTTTCCTCTGTAGACTAGGTTTTTGAGGTTGGATTCTGTCAGAATGTCAAGGTCTTCATTCATAGACCGGCCTTTAAGAAGATTTCGTCGACGTATTTGGTGTAATGCTTATAGTCAAATAAGTCTTCAATTTCAGAAGGTGAAATCAGACTGGTGACTCTATTATCTAAAGAAATCAGTTCTCTAAAATCTTTACCTTCATCCCAGGTTTTCATTGAATTTTCCTGGATTATTTTATAGGCTGATTCTCTACTGATTCCCTTTTCCACGAGGAGTAACATTGTTCTTTGTGAGAAAAGTAAACCACTGGTTAATTCCATGTTACTTAACATGCGATCTTTGTGTACAACCAATCCATCTATAACTCCAGTTAGTAATCCCAACATGTAGTCCAAAGCAAGGCATGCGTCAGGAAGTATTATTCTTTCTGCTGAAGAGTGGCTTATGTCTCTTTCGCCCCAAAGTGCCACGTTTTCAATGGCTGTGGTGGAATGACCACGAATTAATCTCGCTAATCCACATATTCTTTCGGTTAGTTCTGGGTTACGTTTATGTGGCATTGAGGAAGAACCTGTTTGACCTTCCGAAAATGGTTCTTCCACTTCCCGTATTTCAGTTCTTTGTAGTCCTCGAATCTCAGTTGCTATTTTTTCTAAAGTAGCACTTATGAGAGCTAGAGTCGTTATAAAGTGTGCGTGTCGATCTCTTTGTATTACTTGATTTGACACAGGTGCTGGCGTTAATTCTAATTGCTTGCAAACAAATGCCTCTATATCAGGCGGTGCCGTAGCATGGGTACCGACTGGACCCGATATTTTTCCAACAGATATTGAAGTTTTCGCATCAGAGAGTCTCTTTTTGGCTCTTTTGGTCTCGTCATACCAAAGAGCGACTTTAAGACCAAAAGTCGTTGGTTCTGCATGAACACCATGTGTCCTGCCCATCATCAGAGTGTTTTTGTGCTTTTTAGCCAGATTTCCCAAGGATTGTTCTAGTTTTGAAATTTCTACATCCAGTAGGGTTGCAGCTTCAACAAGTTGAACACTTGTGGCAGTATCCCATACGTCGCTTGTGGTTAACCCCTGATGTAACCATCTTCCTTCACTACCAAGTCCTATGGTGGTCGATTGTAAAAACGCCGTCATATCGTGTTTGGTCTTTTTGAGGATTTCAGTAAACACTTTAAAATCGTACTTAGCATGGCGCAGTTTTTTCATGTCCTCCTCCGGTATCAGGCCTTTATTAGTCCATGCCTCACATACGGAAATTTCTATCCTTAGCCATATGTCGTATTTGTTTTTGTCCGACCAAACTGAAGACATTGCCGGTCTAGAATATCTTTCAATCATGTAATTAACCCTTATTCAAGATTTATATGACTCTATTTTTGATTTGGACGCTATGTCTTTTCTATAGTAAGCATTGGAAAAACTTACAAGGTCAATATTGGAATAAACTTTCTCTTTCGCTATCTCTATTGTTTTACCTTTTGCAGTAAGTGTAATCACTCTACCGCCATTGGTTTCAATGAAATCTGTCTCTTGAGAAACCTTTGTGCCGGCATGAAACACGTTGACGTCACTATCTACCGTTTCAAGGCCTAATATGGGAACCCCAGTTTTGTAGGATGACGGATATCCTCCCGAGGCTAGTACAACAGAAACGCAACTTTCGTCCGCCCATTTGAATGATACGTCGTCTAGTGTACCTTCTGTACATGCCTTGCATGCTTCAAGTATGTCAGTGATCATCAGGGGTAATATTGTTTGCGTCTCCGGGTCACCAAGCCTGCAATTAAACTCCAATACTTTAGGTCCATCCTGCGTTATCATTATGCCCGCAAAGAGCACGCCAACATATTTCGTGCCCCTATCTCTCATACCGGACACGATTGGATACATTATTGTTTGTTCAATTTCCTTTATCAGAGCTGCGTTCCATAGAGGAGATGGAGAAAATGCCCCCATTCCACCTGTATTTGGGCCAGTGTCTCCTTCGCCGATACGCTTATGATCACAGGCGGCGATTAGAGGTGATATTGTCTCCCCATCAGTAAACGCAAAAACACTAATCTCTGGTCCTGTGATGAATTGTTCTATAAGTACTTTGTTTCCTGATTCACCAAATATACGGTCAATAAAAAGATCAGACAACGATTTTTCTACATCGTTCATGTTTTGGCATATATACACGCCTTTTCCTGCCGCTAGTCCATCCGCTTTTATAACCACTGGAAGTCCGAGTTTTTGTACTTCTTCCCGAGCCTCATTTATTGTTTCCACAGATGAAAACATAGCAGTAGGAATACCGAGCTCATTCATGAGTTCTTTGGCAAATGTTTTGCTTGACTCTAATTTGGCTGCCTTAGCAGTGGGACCAAAAGCTTTTAATCCTTCAAGTGAAAATCTGTCGACCAGTCCGTTTGCTAATGGCTCTTCTGGGCCAACGATCGTTAAATCGATGAGGTTCTCATTTGCAAATTTTGCCAAGCTATTAATGTCGGCGTATGGAATGTCTACGTTTGTACCTAGATGTCTTGTTCCAGCATTACCCGGCGCAATGAAAAGGTTCTCTAAAAGATGACTTTGAGTAATTTTCCATGCTAAAGCATGTTCTCTGCCTCCACTACCAACAAGTAATACATTCAAATTAAAAATCACCTTCCAACTCAATAAACATATCGGGGTTGTTTAATTTATAGTCAATCAGACACATCCAAGTTTTCTATTGTATTTGGCTCCAATTAATTACGATAAGTTGGTTAATTTTATACCAATTTTATTCCCAATATTTAAAAATCTCTTAAGCCAATGGGTGAATTTCCATATCATAAAACTTCAGCGCATTTTGAGACATGACTTTCTTAGATTCTCTTTCACCAAGTGCCTCAACGATTGTTAATAAATCTTGGTCCGAATAAATCCTAGGAGCACGTGTTGAAGGTAAATCAGTCCCAAACATTAATGCGTCGGGACTTATTTCATGGATTCTTTTTAGGGTTTCTGGAATGTCCATATCCAGCCGCCCGAAACCCGTCGCTTTAATTGTTAATCCTTCCCTTATTAATGGTAGGAGTATTTCCAGATTGGATTTCGATATTGCTACATGATCAATGCATACCTTGGGTAATAAAGGGATTTTTTCCTTTATTACATTAAGTGATTTAGGGCCGAGGTATAATTCCACATGCCACCCTGCAAGGTCGTATATTCTTGTCGCCATGGTAACCAAATCATTTACACCAGCTGATCCACCTCTATTTAAGTTGAATCTTACTGCCCGTACACCAATTTCACTTAATTTGAGAATTTCATCATCTGTGGATGTGACAGGGAGTTGTGTAACTCCCACAAATCTGGACCCTAATTTCCTCAATGCGTTAACCAGATAAGTTTGGTCAAATCCTTGAAATGATCCAGATACAACGACTCCACCTTTTATGTCGTAATCACTGACACGACTGAGGTAGTTATCTACCGTATATTCATCAGGTATGTAACCATTGTTTTCAAATAGAGGATATCCTCTCTCTATTATGTGTAAATGACAGTCGAAAACGGGTAGTTTGTTGAGATCTATCATTCCCACTCGATGGTTCCAGGGGGTTTGCTCGTTATATCAAATACTACTCTGTTCACATCTGATACTTCGTTAGAGATTCTGCTCGATATCTTCGCGAGTACATCGTATGGTAATCTAGCCCAATCCGCAGTCATGGCATCATCGCTTTTCACTGCGCGTATAGCTATAACATGACCGTAAGTCCTAAAATCTCCTGTTACACCCACAGACCTTGATCCTGTAAGGACAGCAAATGTTTGCCATAACTCCCTGTACAGATCATTAGCCTTTATTTCGTCCATAACTATCCAGTCGGCTTCTCTCAGGACATCCAATTTTTCTTGGGTAACTTCTCCCATAATTCGGATTGCGAGACCTGGTCCAGGGAATGGCTGACGATATACCATTTCTTCTGGTAACCCTAGTTCGATACCTACTTCTCTAACTTCGTCTTTGAATAAATAACGTAGAGGTTCTACAAGTTCCATCTTCATATGCTCGGGAAGACCACCTACATTATGGTGTGTCTTTATCGTTGCAGACACACTATTTTCAGAACTCTTACTTTCAATAACATCGGGATATAGGGTGCCTTGTGTAAGATAATCCACTTTTCCTAGTACGTTGGCCTCTTCATCAAATACATTAATAAATTCATTTCCTATGATCTTTCTTTTCCGTTCAGGATCTATAACGCCTTTTAAGGACGTAAGGAAACGTTCCGTGGATTCACTGAAAATCAGATTCACATTCATATATTTTTCAAATGTATTTCTGATTCTCTCAGGTTCTTCTTTTCTCATTAATCCGTTGTTAACAAATATGCACGTTAATTGGTCTCCTACTGCTTTATGTACTAGAGTTGCCGCCACGGCTGAATCAACACCGCCTGATAATGCGCATATTACTTTTCCGTCACCAACCTGTTTTTGGATCCTAGAAACGGCTTCGTCAACGAAATTTTTCGAGGTCCAGAGTTGGCCCATACCACAGATACCGTATAGGAAATTGTCTATTATCTGTACTCCGTGAGGTGTATGGGCAACCTCAGGGTGAAATTGAATTCCAATCATCCCTTTGTCATTCCCTGTGATTGCCACTGGGGCATTATCTGTGTATGCCTTTCCTGAGAATCCAGGTGGTAGCTCAGTAATGTGATCTGCGTGGCTCATCCATACTGGTAGTGAGGAAGGCAGTCCACTTAAAAGTTTTTCATCGGAATTGTTTTGATGCAGTACTGAGTGCCCATATTCCCTTTTACCTGCAGGAGCGACTTTACCTCCTAGCTGATGGACCATGACTTGCATTCCGTAACATATACCTAGAACCGGAAGTCCACAGTCGTAAACCCAGATCGGTGCGAGGGGAGCATCAGTATCGTAAACACTGGATGGGCCTCCAGATAAAATTATCCCTTTAGGGTTTAGTGTCTTTACTTCATCCCAGGTAGCTGTATGTTGAACGATTTCACAGTACACTTTACTTTCCCTAACTCTACGAGCTATAAGTCGGCTGTACTGGGAGCCAAAGTCGATTACAAGCAAGGCCTCTTTTTGTGCTGAATGAACCCCTTGGTCAAGTTTTCCGTGGCCTACCTTTTCTTGAGCAATCTCAAGATAGGCTGATACTTCAAGGTCATCGCTGGAAGTTATTCGTCTTGTAGAGTCTGAGGATGATTCGCTGGGCATCTGTTGTCTAAATTTACACTCCGATAGCATGCTATACTCAAATTATCCTGGATAGAGGTAGCATGTTATAGCTCTCATACGTTCAGTAAGCGAAAGTTCCATTAGTCTCGCCTCTGACATTCTATTGGATGGCGGAGTGGTTTGCATACCCACCGATACTGTATATGGATTGGCTGCTTGCGTATCTTTAGAAGAAGCTGTCGAAAAGGTTTTTCATATAAAAGGAAGGCCTAAGAGTAGTCCTATGCCAGTTTTACTTAAAAGCATAGAGCAAATGCATAGGTATGCGTCTGAAATTCCTTTAATGGCTGAAATATTAGCAAAATATTACTGGCCAGGTCCCTTGACCGTGATTTTGAAGAAATCAAGCAGTCTGAGCCCTCTGATAACTGCAGGCCTAGATACAGCAGGATTTAGGATTCCAGGACATGTTGTGCCCCTCGAATTATGTGATCGTACAAAGGATGCGATTATCGGGACTAGTGCAAATAAATCAGGTAAGCCGCCCGCTACAAATATTGAGGAGGCGATAAGTCAATTATCAGAATATCCCGTGGATCTGTTTTTAGATGGCGGCCCTTCCGGTTCATACTCTCCCTCGACTATCATTGATTGTAGTAAGGAGCCACCAAAGGTTCTTAGAGAAGGTGCTTTAAGTAAAGAGGAATTATTTAAGACTATGGAAAGTAGGGGAGTGGATTAGCGGTTGCAATTTTTATCAAATGAAAGAATAGAAAATTTAGTTTCAGTATCACTCAAGAATATTTTTGATGAGAAATCTTTGCCCTTGTACGACATGATGTCATATCACTATGGGTTTCATGAGGATATATTGACTAATCAGATACGTCCCCATAAGGGCACACTTTTGTTGATAGGTGTTGATAGTTTTGGGGGGGAAGTGGATTCTGCTCTGCCAGCCGCGCTCGCAATAGAGTTGATCAATGGGTTCTGTCAGGTTCATGATGACGTTGAATCTGGGCGTCCTAATAGTCAGGGTCGTGATTCGTTATGGTGGGTTTGGGGGCCCGCACAGGCTATAAATGCAGGAGATGGTCTCCATGCTTTGGCAAGAATAACAGTGCTTGGTCTGATAGATAAAGGAGTATCTCTAGAAAAAACATATCGTGCCGTAAGTCTTTTGGATGAGGCATGTTTAAAAGCCTGTGAAGGTAGATTTAGGGATTTGGAAATTCAGGAGAGACCTGAAATATCTATTGAGGCATATCGGAAGATGGCAGCTGATAGATCTGGAGCTATATTAGGAGGAGCATTGTCAATTGCAGGTCTATTGAGTGGGTTTGACCAGCAAAAGGTGCAACGCCTTGTCCAATGTGGGGAATGGCTAGGAGAATATTTTCAAATTCAGGAAGATTTGAATCAGATTTGGGAGACGGATACGACGGATAATGTGGAATTTCTTAATAAAAAGAAATTGTATCCTGTAGTTACTGCTATGACTAAAGCCGGCCCATCAGAAAAAAGAAAACTGGGGGAAGTTTATTTTAAAAGAGTATTGGAACCGGAAGATCTGGCGACCGTGAGGGAGGTCATAGAGAGATTGGGCGGACGGGAAGATAGTATAGAAAGATTAAAGAGATTAAAGGAAAAATACACTAGTCAAATATGTGATCTGACTAGCGATGAAGAAAAAGCCTTAAGATTGACAAATTTCATAGACGAAATCGGAAAGGCCAAGTAAGTGGTACAAAAGAAAAATTTAAGGGATATTGACGTTTCTGGTAAGAGGGTATTGCTAAGATCGGATTTAAACGTTCCTTTTACAGATGATGGCATGGAAATAGCCAATGCAAACAGAATTGTAGAGTCTTTACCAACAGTACGTTACTTGGTTCAAAACAACGCTGCTGTCGTGATGTGTTCCCATTTAGGTAGGCCGAAGGGGCAGAGGATTCAAGGCTTTACCCTGCTGCCTGTTGCGACAAAGTTGGAAGAGTATCTCATGCGTCCGGTCAAATTTATTGGTGAAAGTTCACTTGAGGATGCTAAATATGCGGTAAATTTGTTGCATGGTGGAGATATATTACTCTTGGAAAATCTACGATTCCATCCTGGAGAAGAGAAAAATGATCCAGAATTTTGCAAGTCTTTATCTGAGCTCGCTGATATATATGTAAATGATGCCTTTGGATCTTCTCACAGGGCTCACGCCTCTATAAAAGGGATAACTGATTATCTTCCATCTGTTGCAGGCCTATTGCTAGAAAAAGAAATAGAGTTTTTAGGACTTACATTATCTAATCCTCGGAGGCCGTTTACGGCAATACTTGGTGGGGGAAAGATTTCGGATAAAATCAAAGTTGTGGAGAAGGTTACGCAAATTGCTGATGATGTTCTTATAGGAGGTGGAATGGCTGCAACTTTCATAAAAGCAATGGGTTATGAAGTTGGAAAATCTATCGTAGAAGAAAGCTACATACAACAGGCTAAAGACCTATTGGCGGTAAATTCTTCAAGTTTCGGTAATCTTATTCTTCCGAAAGATGTTGTAGTTGCAGACAGATTCTCCTCTGAAGCATCTACCAGGGTTTGTGCCATACCGGATATAAGGCCGTATGAACTATTAATGGATATAGGGCCTTCTACAGTTTCACTTTTCACTTCTATTATTACAAAGAGCTCCTTAATCCTGTGGAATGGTCCGATGGGAGTATTTGAAATGAGCAGTTTTTCTTCGGGTACAAAAGCTATTGCAAAAAGTATGGTAAATACAAAGGCAATAACGATTATAGGAGGAGGCTCTACTGTCGAAGCCGTGTCTAGTATTGGATTGGAAGATAATATGACACATGTGTCTACAGGCGGCGGAGCGTCTTTAGAATTTTTGGAGGGAAGAGAACTGCCGGGAGTGACTTCCTTGATGAATTCTGGCATCAACGAATGAAATGGAGATGTTAATTTGATTGATTTTCCGTATATGTCTAACTTAAGGCGTAAAACTGATTCAAAGATAGTGATGGTAGTTGTAGATGGTCTTGGAGGTATGAGCGATCCTGACTACGGTCAATCTGAGCTTCAATACGCTGCAACTCCTAATCTAGATAAATTAGCTGCAGAGTCTTCTTGTGGATTGACTACGCCTGTCTTACCAGGGATAACCCCTGGAAGTGGTCCTGGTCATATGGCTTTGTTTGGTTACAACCCAGTGAAGTATTTACTGGGTAGAGGTATTTTAGAAGGTATGGGTATAGGGGCAGATATAGGATATGGAGACGTGGCAGCCAGGGGTAATTTTTGCCAGCTAGATCAGGCTGGAAATATAGTTGATAGAAGGGCTGGGAGAATATCAACTGATGAGAGTTTACGGTTGATAGAGGAGTTGAATCTCATAGAATTGAATGATGTCTCATTTGAAGTATATTCAGTTATGGATTATCGTTTTGTTTTGGTTCTAAAAGGGGGTGGTATATCTCCTGACATAACCGATACAGATCCTCAAATTGAAGGAGTGCCAATCTCTGTTTCTCAGGGGACATCCACTCTATCACAGAGAACATCAGCTGCAGTAAATGAGTTTACAGAGAAAGCCGTTGCTCAACTTAGCAAAATCTCTAATCAAGCAAATGGTATTTTGCTGAGAGGCTTTTCTGTATTACCTGACATTCCTAATTTTTCTACGACTTATGGCCTTAAGGCAGCCGCAATAGCTGGCTATCCAATGTATAGAGGTTTGGCGGGTATGGTAGGAATGACTGTTCTTGAATGTGGTCAAGATTTTAGTGACGAACTTGAAGTATTGGAGAAAAATTTTAACTCAGAATACGATTATTTTTTCATTCATTACAAACCGGCAGATAGCGCAGGGGAGGATGGTGATTTCGAAAGCAAAGTAAGACAATTAGAAGTTTTTGACTCCTATATTCCCAATATAAGGGCTTTGGAGCCAGATGTCATAGTCGTCTGTGGGGATCATTCAACACCTAGTTTATTGAGTGGGCATAGTTGGCATCCTGTCCCGTTCTTAATAAATTCCAGGCATAGTGTGCCTAGTAACCGGTCATTTGATGAAGAATCCTGCAAATATGGGTCTATAGGGTCTATACAGGCTGAACACTTAATGCTTTCGACACTTGCCAATGCAGGCAAGCTGCATAAATACGGCGCATAAACGATATAATAATATGCCTATATATATATTAGCCAATTGGAAAATGAATCTTTCATACGATAAGGCAATATCGTTAGCTGAATACATATCATCAATGCCAGAGACCTTGTCTGGGGCTATAAAGATAGTCTTATTCCCTTCCGTGCCATATTTGTTCCCGGTTTCAGGTGTTATTGAGGAACATCCATATATCAGGACAGGGGTACAGAATATCTACTGGGAACGATCTGGTTCATATACTGGAGAAGTATCAGTTGATATGCTTCCTATGAATTGTGAATATGTTTTGGTCGGGCATTCAGAACGTAGGGCTAATTTCAATGATACAGAACCAAACATAAACAGAAAAATAGCTACAATTATTCAATCAGGCAAAAAAGCTGTTCTGTGCATAAGTGAGGAAGAATTAAATGGAAATCCCAACAGATTCTATGATGAAATGGTAAATAAAATCGGCTACTTTGTCTGTATTAAATGATTTTTTCAACTCT
>CAZCOH010000012.1:15252-34645 GCA_964500645.1 uncultured Dehalococcoidia bacterium | reverse complement strand
CGGTTGAGGCGGCTTCTTATCAACTACTGAGAGAACAAGTAACAGATGTCCTTCATACTCTTAATGAAAGAGAGGCAAGGGTTTTAGAACTCAGATTTGGGTTGGAAGACGGAAGAAGTCGGACTCTTGAAGAAGTTGGTAAAGATTTTGGTGTAACAAGAGAAAGGATTCGTCAAATTGAAGCAAAAGCTCTTCGTAAATTGAGGCATCCTAATAGATCCAAGAAATTAAAGGACTATTTGGAAAGCTAAAGTCATTTAGCTGCTTATATACTGGTTTGAAATTATGGACCACTTCGAAAAAAAAGGGATCGTTACTAATTACTTGTTAAGTACAAATCCCTTTTCGCCTGACACTCTTAGTTTGTTTGGTTGAGGTACTATAACGCCGGCTAGGCTGTTATCAATTTTGGAGGCATTAAACTTCCATACCAGATCTACGGTATCAACTGGCAAGTCGGTGGTTCGAAAAACGATCTCGTTATACTTAGGGCGTTGATTCATTTCCACGTCATTTCCGTGCCAAGTAGATTCACCTCCTACCTCACGGTCAAAATGAATTACCACGGACCCTTCTTCCTCATTAATTTGAGCCGTTAATTCTACTTTTTCATCAATACCTGGTATATATCCTGATCCTTTATATAAATTGGATCCCATTTGGTCATCCTCCTAGTATAGGGGCTTGAAATTGATTTTTATGATGTGTCCTTTGTGTTTTTTATAGTAGCCTTACAACAGGAGATATGCATGGCTCCCCATTATTTAAGGGAGAATTTACAAATGTGGACACCTCACTAGCTTTCAAATCTTCTTTTATGTTTTCAGCTATTATAATACTAAGTTCTACAGAATTTGTGAGATCTTTGTTTAACCATCTTTCCTCGGCTCTTTTGTTTAAAATTACCGGCATCCTATGATGGATTGAACTCATCGATTTCTTGGAACTAGTTGTCAATATACTGCAGGAATCTATGGATTCTCTGCCATTTGATTTCCAAGTTTGCCAGATAGCGGCAAATGCGAAAGGTTTTTCATCCGATGCTTGAATGAACATAGGGTTTTTTACGACACCTTTTTGCGGCCATTCATAGAATCCGTCAGATAAGACTAGACATCTTTTGTAAATAAATGAATCTTTAAAACTAGGCTTAGATGCGATGGTTTCTAATCGTGCATTTATCATTCTTTTACCAATAGACTCATCTATAGCCCAAGGAGGTATGAGGCCCCATTTCATAAATCTGGCCTGTGCTTCAAAGGATGGATTACTTCCCTGCGTCACAGTAAGCACTTCCTGAGTAGGTGATATATTGTAGTTCGGTAGAAGCGGTAGAGACGAATGATTAAAATTAAATCTCTCAGCAAGTGCCGCTAAATCACTGTAAAGGGTAAATCTCCCACACATTTATGCCTCTTAATTTCCTAGGCAAAATCTGTTAGGTTGTTTCTCTCGGACAGGGTCAACAATCCACAAACTTTGAGTTTATTATTCTGTGGTTTGGCCTTCTTCTGAAGTTGCAGAATCAGCTTCCCCACCCTCCGTAGCTTCGCCGTCGGTTCCTTCGGCGTCCGAACCTATGACCGAGACTTCCCTTTCTATTCTAGGTGCAACAACTCCTGCCACTAATTCGTCGTCGTCGTTTATGATTTCCACTGTATCCGAAATGTCTAAGTCTCTTACATATAAGTTGGTGTCAAAGTCAATGAGGCTGTCGGCCTGGAGTGTGTAGACTATTGGTATGTCCATCGGTAATGCTTCAACGGTTACGCTTTGAAGTGGTTGTAAGAGTGTGCCACCCAGATTTCTAACTGCCGGAGCTAGGCCATCTATATTGATTGGGACGTTTGCCCTAATAGGTTTTGTGACATCCACCCTGATAAAGTCTACGTGGACTAGTCGTTCTGTTACAGGGTGAAATTGTACTTCTCTTACGAAACAGATATTTTCACTGTTTTGCCCTTCAATTACTATATTCACAGGCACATTGGTTCCTGCCTGAGTTATTACTTTTCCTATTGTTGCTGTGTCAGCTTGTAAGGATTGTGAATCTATGCCAGAGCCGTATAAATGCACAGGTGTTATTCCATCTCGTCTGAGAGTGGAAACTTTTTTTCCAGTTATTTCTCTTGGTAATACTGTGAGGGATAGTCCATCCATTAGACGCGGTTCCTTCTAAATGAAACTTGAGTGCTTACTATCGTAAACTCATTTATGATTTAACTTTAGATAAAGTGCAAAGTCTTTCAGAAAACTCACCAATGTTAACATATTGGTGAACGTAAATATAATTTATAGAAGCCTATTCTAAGGAGTTTCATCACGGTAATGGATCTTTTACCCATTTTGGTTTGAAGTTTCCTATGATATTCGATACTTCCTGCAATTCTGATTGGGTGAGTTCCCATTCAGATGATAATCTGGCTTGTTCCACCTGTTCTAAAGTTTTCATTCCTACTATTGCAGATGTGACAGGACGTTGAGCCAAGACCCATGCGATGGAAAGTTGTGTGACGTTTCTGTTTTTTTCTATGGCCCATATATTTAATTTTTGTACTAATTCGTTTATTCTCTCAAATAAGGTTCCTCTAAAAAAATTGAATAACCTACGCTCATCATCCTCTTTAAAAATGTGTCCAGCCTTGTACTTCCCCGCGAGGAGTCCCTTTGCTAGGACAGAATGAGCCATTATGCCAATTCCATTCTGATAGCAAAATTCAAGAGTAGATTTTTCCTCATCGTTAAACATGAGATTGTATCTAGGTTGTGAACTTTGTATTTTTGTGCAACCTGTAGCTGAGATCGTTTCTTCTACGGAGTAATTTGACAGACCGATATGGAGGATTTTTCCCTCTTGTTTCAATTTAACTAATTCTGACATTGTGTCTTCTATTGGCCAGTTTGGTTGAGGAGTGTGAAGTTGATAAATATCAATATAATCAGTTTTTAATACTTTCAGACTATGGTCGATAGCATTCCTTATGTGGCATACAGAATGGTCCTCGCCAGAGAGTTTACTTGCTAGCACAATATTTTGACGCTTGCCTTCTAGTGCTATACCTAACACTGTTTCGCTAGTGTTGTACCCTTCAGCTGTATCAAAAAAATTCACACCAGAGTCGATTGCAGAGTGTATGGTTTTTATCGCCTGAGTTTGGTCTACTTTGCCCATTCCTCCACCAATGGGCCATGCTCCAAAGCATATGTTTGACACCATGGGACCATTTTTTCCTAGTTGTCTTTGTTTCATGTTTTTTTATTCAAAAATGTCGGCTATGCGTTTTCCAACCACTTCTTCCTCACCTGGTTTTAGGCCGAAAATGTGTATTTCTATATGATTTTCTCCGTCCTTCACTCTTGTCCAGATTGGGGGTGTACCAGACTTCAGTCTATCAACTACATCCTGTAAAGAAGTTTCAACTAGAGATTCATCTATCATGAGTTTAACGCCGAATGGTTGATGTCCAATAATGTTCGTGATAAGCGAAGTTTTCACACCCTCTAGATTGGCGAGATGTTTAATTATTTGATTGCTTCGTTGTTCAATGTCGGCGAGCCTCGTTTCATGATTCATGGTGACCCAATGCCTTACAGCCGCAACAACTCCGACCATCTCTTGCCTATCAACTTTGTGTGGTCTCCCTATACCGCGGATCCTTCGTCCTTCATATCCAACAAAAGATTGTTTCGAGATTTTTCGAATCATATCTTCTGTTCCCAAGGCTAGTCCGGTCGATTGAGAAGCACCCATGTATTTTGCTGCTATGCATTGAAAATCTGCTCCCAATTTCACGTACTTCCCGAAATTTTCAAGAGGGTATATTTGACCTGCAGCGTCAACTAAAACTGGGATATTGTTTTCGTGAGCAATTTCTATAACCTCTGATAGTGAGAGTACGAGTGGGTCATTTTCTTGCTCAACCATGTAGAAGTGAACAGCGGCGGTATTAGGACCGATGGCTCTTATTAGATCATCCTTACTGGTCCCAGTATCAGACCCAAATTCTACCAAACTAGCACCTGAAGCTTCCAAGCATCTGTCATACCAGTATCTTTGTCTTTTTTGTATTAGGATTTCGTTTTTCATTCCTGATGTGTTTGGCAATTGCTGAATGAAGTCGTCATTATCGCCAGCCATTACAGCTGCTGCAGCAAGTGTTAGGGCAGACCCTGCTCCTGAGGTGACGTAGGCAGCGGGTACCCCAATGAGCTCAGAGATATATGAGCCAACTTTTTCCTCCAACTCCATTAGAGGTATATAAGATTCACCAGCTCTGTCCATCGCTTCTTTAACTTCAGGTATGGGTGTTGATCCTCCAAGCATAGTTACACTTCCAATGGCATTTATGATCGGAGTGGCGCCTAATTCTTCATATATGTTAGGTTGGTGATCGTTGTACATTTTGGCCTCCGACGTATAAACAGAAAAGTTTGTATATATCTATATTTTTAATTACTGAGAGAGTTGACGTTATCTGTTTGATTAATACCTTGCCAGTCCATGTCTTGCTTTAGTAATTTTTCAATGTCTGTTATGGGTATTGAATGACGTATGTTGCCATCTCTCCCGGTCATGGTTTCAGATCTCAAAATAGAGTTGATTATTGCCTCTTCAGTTGCTTCAACTACCCCTCTGAGTAAAGGCGTTAAATGAGCATCGTCTATTTCAGGGCGGTCAGGTGAATTAGAAAATGACAGGGCGAAACTCCCATTTCCATGGCTAACAATTGCCCCGGTTCTTGCTAGGCCCATATGAGAACGCCTGGCTAATCTGTCAAGCTGACGACTGGTCAGAGGGGCATCAGTTGCGATTACAAAGCACACAGACCCTCCTGACTCATCATTAGTACCTGGAGGTGAAATTTGTTGCCCCGCGTTTAGATGACCCATGCGAAGATCTCTCGGATGTCCCATGTTACAAAGAGTAAGGACTCCCACTTTGTATATGCCTTGCAGAGATTCACAAATTCTAGAGGAGGTACCAATGCCAGCTTTCCATCCAAAAGCAGACATGCCAGTACCTGCACCCACGTTGCCTTCTTGCACATTTGGGCTAGTTGCATTTGTAATCGTTTCAACTACATGATCTTTGTTCACGTGCCTGCCTATAGCGTCGTTTAGAAACCTGTCATTACATTCCATAACAACAGGATTAAATGATTGGACCCCGGGATTATATTCAATAGTGTAATCAACAATTGAATTTGCCACATTCCAGACATTCAGAGTGCTGGTTAATGCGATTGGACTTTCAAGTCTTCCTAATTCCATAATTTGCATTAGCCCTAGAGATTTTCCAAAGCTATTTAATGAATGGACAGCTGCAGGAACTTTCTGTCGAAAAAGGTTAGAAGAATGTGGGAGTATTATTGTGATGCCCGTTCTTATGGGACCTTCACCAGGCCTGAGTTGACCTTCACCACTTATAATGGTGGAATGACCGACTTTTACTCCTTGGACATCTGTAATGGAGTTGTTTTCCCCGCGGGGCAATAGCCCAGGGCTAATTCCCAGATCTGATGCTCTTGGTCTGGATTGGGGGCCACTAAATGTCAATGAATTCTCCTAGGCTTGACTCATACTTATTCCCACAATTTATTAAAGGTAGAAGATCTTATTTAGAATATAGTGATTCCTAAGGTATATCCGACTCCATAGGTAACGGATGCTGCCAATGATCCTGCTATGAGCATTCTAAGTGATCCGGAGATAAAATTCTTTCCGCTCGCTATGGAAAGACAGCCTCCGACTATAATTAAAGCAAATGCAGACACTAGTGCACTCAGTATTATAGATTTTGTTCCTAGACTAAAAATTAGAGGTATTAGGGGTATAACAGCCCCCATAGAAAATGCTATAAAACTGCTCAAAGCTGCTGAAACCGGGGATCCCAGAGCCTCCGGATCAAGTCCTAGTTCTTCCCTTGCCATCGTATCCAAGGCGACTTCTGGCTTTTTGATAATATTGGCTGCTATCTTCCTGGCTTCATTTTCAGGTATTCCTTTGGCGCGATAGATTAAAACCAGTTCTTCCTCCTCTTCTTCTGGCCACATCTCCAATTCTTCACGTTCAGATGATATCTGGTGTTCATAAACGTCCCTTTGGGACTTCATTGAGACATATTCACCTGCGGCCATAGAAAATGCACCGGCAATTAACCCAGCTAACCCAGCCATTATGATGTACTCTGGGGTTCCTGTTGCGGCAGTACCGCCTGCAAATCCCATTACGAGACTAAAGTTGGATACTAATCCATCATTAACACCCAAGACGGCAGCGCGGAGGCCTCCACTACTGCTAAATTGATTTTGATCTGGAAGTTTAAGATCATAATGCCTTTTACTACTAGATATTTCAGAAAGCACACGAGCGTGTCTTTTTTCTTCTGGAATTAAATCTTGCCCTTGAGGGTCATTGGTATAAGCACCAATTTCCTCGGCTTCTATTTTGGCCAACCATGGCAAAATTTTGTCGGGACCTGAAATTTTGCATACAAGGCGAATATAAATTAGTTTAGGAGTATATTTTTTTAAAGCTAGGTTGGAAGTATCAAGATCCAATAATTCTGCCCAATGATTTGCATGCTTAATTTCTGATTGAGCTAGTTCTTTGAAGATATCCGCTCTAACTTCGTTGCAATCATATTCAGCAAGAATGCTGTACATTGATGCTGCTTCTATTTCAGCGTCCAGATGCTTTAAATATCTCCTGCGGTCGGACTTATTCAAGGATTGGTTTTTGTCTTTCACAACTATTTATTTATACCCAAGTCGGTTCTAATAGACTTCAATAGGTTGATATTGGTTTCGTCTGGTCCTTTTGAATCAAACCCTGGGACTTCTAAAAAAAATGGAACCCTCTCAAATGAAGGATCCTTCATCAAAGACTTGAACCCGTCAATTCCAATAAATCCATCACCAATGTTTTCATGTCTATCGACTCCGGAACCTAATTCAACTTTTGAGTCATTTGCGTGAACTGCCACTAGTTTGGACAATCCTATTTCTTCGTCAAATTTTTTCATTATCAGCGGGATTTCGTCCGAGTTAGTCAAGTCATAGCCTGCGGCAAACATATGTTCAGTATCCAGACAAACTTTTAAGTTATCATTCTGGACGAGGTGAATCAGTTCACCCATTTCCTCAAAAGAAGAACCTATGTGGGACCCCATTCCGGCACTGTTTTCTAAACATAACCAGACATTCTCTGGAGAATTGTCTAAGACTCGTTTCAAGCATTCAGAGGCCTGTTTAACAATATTATGGAACCCTTTTCCTTTGTGGCTACCCCCATGAAATATTACGCCTTCAGCTCCAATCTTTCCGGCAACACTCATATTGTTAGTAAGGGACTCAATGGATTTTTCTATTTGACTAGGATCACCACCTATATTTACTAGGTAACTTCCATGAATATAGCAGGGCCAAATTCCAGTTTGGTCCATTTTTTCTTTAAAAAGGCTTACTTCCTCTTCCTTGGGCTGGTTGAATTTCCAAGCTCTAGGTGAAGAAGCAAATATTTGAATGGCTTCTGCGCCGATATTAGAAGCGCGATCAAAGGCGTTACTCAGTCCCCCTGCGGTAGATACATGGGCTCCTATTTTCATGATGTAACGATCTCCGTTTTGCTCAATATCTATGTTGGACTCGGTCAAGTTTATCACGACTTGCGCGCCCGAAAATTATGTTTATGGTGCCTGTTTTGTGTCTTATAATTAACACTGCTTTAATTAACGGAACTGTCGTAAGGAAAATGAAATATGTCACTTAAAACAATAGGGATACTTAGTCCGGGCGATATGGGACATTCTGTGGGTAAGGTACTTCACGATAATGGATTTGATGTTTTGACCTGCCTTTCTGGTAGAAGCGCGCGAACTGCTGAGTTAGCGAAGGTCGGGAACTTTAGAATAGTTGAAACGATGGATCAACTTGTTGTTGAAGCAGACATCATCCTATCCATATTGGTTCCAGACAGGGCTTTCGATGTAGCCAATGAAGTTGCTGAATCTCTTGCTAGAATGGGACAAAAAACCTATTTTGTAGATTGTAATGCTATATCACCTGATTCTTCCATTAGAATCAAAAACGTAATTGATGAGTCTGGAGGTAGATTCGTAGATGGAGGAATTATCGGTGGCTCTCCAGCTAAGGGTGATACACCTAGATTCTATGTGTCCGGGAATAATGCGCATGTGATGATCCCTCTAGATGGCAAAGGAATCATGGTGAGAGTTGTAGGGGATAAGGTAGGTCAAGCTTCCGGTATTAAAATGTGTTATGCCGCTTTAACGAAAGGTACTAATACTTTACAGGTGGCATTACTTACTGCGGCTCATAAAATGGGGCTTTCTGAGATGCTCAGGGAAGAACTATCAGAGAGTCAAGGGTCACACCTTAAAGTAATGGAAAATGGCATTTCTAAGCTTCCGGCAAATTCACATAGGTGGATAGGGGAAATGGAACAAATCTCAGAGACATTTGAGTCACTGGGCATCACGCCATTATTTCATATGGGTGCCGCTGAAATTTATCGAGTACTTGCATCCACTCCGTTCGCATCCGAAACGCCTGAAACAATAGATCATGAAAGAAGTGCATGGGAGACTATAAAAGTTGCGGCACAGCATTTGAACAGATCTAAATCCGAGGAATCTGACTAATGGAATCTTTAGTATTAAAGATCGCAGGAGAGAAACCAGATTTCGATTTGGTTAAAGGAGAGATTCCGGAGCCGATCTCAGGTTTTGTTACCGTGAAAGTTAGTGCTGTTGGCTTATGCCATCATGACATCTCAGTTATCGATGGCACTCTCAGTAGAGGTGTAAAAAAAGATGTCATCCTTGGGCATGAAATATCAGGGGAAGTTTATGCAATTGGAAAGGGTGTCCAAGATGTGAATATTGGTGACAAAGTAGTCACTACCCTTACAAGTTCATGTGGGGCTTGTGAAGTTTGTATCTCAGGTAATGATTATCAGTGTCCCAACTCATTTGGATTTGGACATGGAATTGATGGTGGATTATCGGAGTATATTTCTGTTTCACACCACAACATTGTTAAACTGCCTGACAATTTTGATTTGATTAAGTCTTCTCTTCTAGCGTGTCCTATCGGAGTGGTAATCCAGGCATTGAGAGATGTGGCAAAATTATCAAGAGGGAGTAATTTTGTTGTTTATGGAGTTGGAGGTGGCCTGGGTGTGCATGCCTTGCAGGTTGCCTCATATTATGGGGCGGAGATAATAGGGTTTACTCACTCTGACAACAAGGTTACGGATTTGACAGATCTAGGAATGGGCCAAATTTTGTTGATGGACCAAGACCTAGATTCGTCAGAACTTGTAATGGCTTTCACGGAAGATGTTGGGGCCAATATAGTATTCAATCCTGTTGGGTCCTCTGTATTTCAGGCTGGAATAAGAAGTTTGAGCGATCGTGGCACCATGTTGGTCTTGGGAGAGGTAGAAGGAAACACTTCTTCAATAAACCTTGCAGAAATTATGTTTAGAAATGCATCTGTTACGGGTTCAACAGGAGCTAGTATCATTCATATCGAGGCTTCTGTTGAACTAATGGAGAAGGGGTTTATAGACCCTATAGTTGGTGCTCAGTTTGCTTTGGATGAAATTATGCAAGCGTACGAAATGATGAAATCGTCAAGTGTCTTAGGTAGAGCTGTTATTAAAATATAGGATCGATTTTCATGTTCCTCTTTTAGGTGGTCATGCAGATTTTTGTCTAAATGGAATCGCTATGCTTTTCTGGTCCCATGTCACCAATACTTGGCTAGCTATTGCAATTGAACTATATGTTCCCGCAACTACCCCGATGAGTAGTACCAACAAAAACTCCCTTATGGTAGACCCACCAAAAAGTATCAATGCTAGGAGGGTAACGAGAAGGGTGAAGCTGGTATTTATGGACCTGCCTATTGTCTCGGATATACTTAAATTAACTACCTCGGTAAACGGTCTATTACCATAAATAAGTACATTTTCTCTGATTTTGTCAAACACAACTATTGTGTCGTTTACGCTGTATCCAATTACGGTTAGCAATGCGATTAGGAACATGGTATTAACTTCAATTTCGAGCAACGCACCCAGAATTGAGAATATTCCAACCACTATGATCGTGTCATGAAGTAATGCAACTATTGCAGCTAATCCATATCTGAAAGGGCTGGGGACATTTCTGAAGGCCCACCATATGTAGAAAAATATTCCTATTGCAGCTGCAAGGACCGCCCAAAGGGCGTTCAATACTGTTTCCTGTGCCACAACAGGTGAGACCAGATCGAAGCTTTGAAGCAGATTTTGAGAATCTGGTGAGAGTGAGGACGTAATGGTCTCAACTAAGTTATCTTTGGCTTCTTCATCTAACTCTTTGGTTCTCACAAAAAAGCTGTCACTACCCATGTTTTGAACAGTTGATTCAGTATATCCGTCTTTGGCCAGTACATCCCTTAAGTCTTGTTGGTCTAGAGAACTTCCCTCAGGGAATTGGAGGGTCATACTTGATCCACCTGTGAAATCTATACCAGGTTTTAGCCCAGGTGTCGAAATCAGGAACACCACTCCTGGTGCAATTACTAGAAGTGAAACTATGAAGAACCAAAATCTTTTACCTACGAAATCCATCTACTAACCTCTTTCGTCTTTTTTAAGATTGCCTTCCGGCTATATCTTTACCACCTGTCGGCATGAAAAGACGAACTTTCCTTGATATAGGGGTTAAAGCTACTACTCTCATCAACGTTCGACTAACTACTATGGCTGAAAACATGCTTATAAGGACACCAATCGCTAGGGTTACTGCGAACCCTTGAACGATAGTTGCACCGAGTTGTTCGGAAAACCAGTAGAGTATGGCACAAGTTATTAGTGTTGATACGTTACCATCTCTTATCGCTGGCCAAGCCCTATTGAATCCGATATTTATAGAAGAGAGCATAGTTCTTCCTGCCCTCAATTCATCTTTCATTCTTTCAAAAATCAATATGTTTGCGTCAACAGCCATGCCTATAGAAAGAATCGCTGCGGCAACTCCTGACAGTGTCAGGGTCACCGGTATCATTTTAAATATTGTTAATACAATCATGGCATATATGATTAGAGCTACGGAGGCCACAAGTCCTGGTATACGGTAGTAAAGGATCATAAAGAGAAGTACTAACAACAACCCTACTATTCCTGCAACGACACTCTTTCTAAGAGAGTCAGCCCCTAATATTGCATCGACATCTCTTTCTTGAATAAGTTCTATAGGTATCGGCAATCTTCCTGATTCAAGCAGAAGTGAAAGGTCTTTGA
Source organism: uncultured Dehalococcoidia bacterium (assembly GCA_964500645.1). GTDB lineage: Bacteria > Chloroflexota > Dehalococcoidia > Lucifugimonadales > UBA826 > CAYFIW01. The sequence continues at coordinate 23,332 of CAZCOH010000012.1, read as the reverse complement.
CTCTTTCAATGGTGAAGTCTGGTCCTTGAATGATGGCAGTTCCAGCGGTAATTGGTGTGTGTACAACAGGGGCAATAAGCTGTTGGCCATCAAGAATAATTGCTATTTGGTCTCTAAAGCCAGTCTCTTGCTGTTTCCTGTATATGTCCTCAGTCAATTTGCCAAATAGTTTTGTGCCTTTTTCGTTAAACTCTATATTAACGATTGGGGCTCCAGAGCTTTGATGTTGGCTTGGGTATGCGTTTTCCAAGTCATCTCCAGAAAGTCCGATTTCTTCGTCCATATAGCCTTTTTTTAGTTGTAAATTAGCTACAGGACTGGAACCTAACTTCTGCTTGGCCGTTTCCGTCGAAATTGCGCTTCCCATTTCAGTATTACCAGCAGGTAGAGGTATTACATACCTGGTTGACGTACCTATTCTGAGAATTTGATCTCCGCTGACTTGGTACCTAAGTTCTTCTACCCCGCTTACGCTAAGGTCCAGTGTGTCTGGAGGGAGCATTTCTCCTTTATTAGCGGCGTCCATAGAGATGGCCATAGATATTTGAAGACCTAAGACTACCTGTTGAAATTTCTCTGAACCGATCCCTGTAAAATCCATCACAAGTGATGGGATATAAAGTGCTTCCTCATTGATTTCAGTTTCAGTCAATTCACTAAGCAATTTACTGTCCGATGGTCTTAAATCGTCAGCAGTAATAGAAGCAATATCACTGGAGGTTATCTGGTCAAGTGGAATTGGATCAACATCAATCACTCTGTGTTTGAATTCCAGCCTCGCAGTTTCCCCAATTAGAGTTTTGGCTCTGCCGGGATCTCTTATTCCCGGTAGCTGAACTAAAAGTCGGTTGTTGCCCAGTATTTGTATTATAGGTTCACCCAAACCGGATGAATTAATTCTTCTTTCTATGGTACGTACTAATGACTGCATTTGATCGTCAGTAACTTCTACGAGGTCACCTGTTTCAGAGTCACGTAGCGCTGCCTCATATACTAGGTGGCTTCCTCCTTGAAGATCCAAACCAAGGCTTAGGCCTAGTGGGGTGTCTCCACCTCTGACAAATTGATTATATTCAATTTCTTTTATGCCTAGAGTTGCCGCGCAGACCAAAATGATCAACGCTATTACTATTAGTACCCTAGCATTCCTTCTCAAAATAATCTCCCGACTCTACAAGCTTTCTAACTAATTCCATTGCTTCTTCTTTAGTGGTTACTATCCCTTCTACGTAAGACTCGGTTACTTCTTCAATTAGAAGACCTATATGTGGTCCTGGTGAAAGGCGCAACCCATCCATTATATCGCGTCCTGTGACAAGTCTTTCTTGTTTTTGAGGTTTTTTTTCCGCAACCCCACCCAAAATAATATGATTTATGATCTCACAATGTGTTTCCCATTCATCTTTTTGTAACAGCGGCCCCCTGGCTGCCATGTAGTCCGCCATGTTGAGAAAGAGGTTGTCGATTGATTCTTCCCCTAAGTCACGGTAGTACCTGTACATTGCTTTTTTGGAAGGTAATTCGCCATCTGGGGCCATTTGACTTGGCCGAAGATGTTGTCTGACTTGTGTGGCTACTTTCGATGTGGCAGCCCTGCTGAACTTTAATCTTTTCAATATGATTTCTGTCATTTCAGAGCCCTTTTTATCATGACCTAAAAATCGTATACGACCATTGTTGTCGATAGTCTTAGTAGCAGGTTTTGCTATGTCATGTAACAAGCAGGCTAGTTTACACAGCGTAAGCCTCGTTTGGCCATCTCCCACAACTTCCCCGAAATGCTTTTCTTGATTGGCAAAATGAGGGATAAGTTCAAGCGCGAAATCCTCAGGTTCTGGCTTACTAATCCCATCATTTTGAAGGATTTTTTCTAATTTACTGACTGTTTCAATCAAGTGGTCAAATACTGGCCAGTAATGCTCGGCAGGTTGCAGCATACACTTAGATTCGCTTATTTCCGGAAATATTCTATCGAGTATTCCAAAATCGTCCATGGCTCTAAGACTTTCCGCTGTTCCACTCATGGAAAATATTCTTAGCAGCTCATCTTTTATCCTCTCATTTGATACATTGGTTATGAGACTTGAGGAATTCTTTATTTGTTCGGATGTCTCCTCGCTTATTTGAAATCGAAATCTTTGACTTATCCTGATGGCACGTAGTGTCCTTATTGGATCGTTGATTATAGAAGTTTCAGATACAGATTTTATAATTCTGTTTTTAATGTCACCTAGACCTCCGAACGGATCTAGAACATTGGCTAAATTGAAGGAATGGCTTTGATTACAGGCTTGGATATGTTCTATGTTCAACGCCATTGCGTTTAGTGTAAAGTCTCGGTCTTCGAGATCTGTTGCGATACCGTAATTTGAGGAAGTGAGATCAAAATATGTTTGTTTAGAATCCGTTTTCAAAACCACCCTACAAATACCGTGTTTTGTATCTAGTTCGACATATACTCCTCCCAAGGCTTGAGCCATCTTTTTCCCTTCTATTAAAGCATCTCCTTCAATGGCTATGTCTATATCGCCTTGTTCGTGAGGTTTACTCGAGATGATGGAATCTCTTATAACCCCTCCCACAAAGAAACACTTTATATCTTGACTACGTAGATAATTTAGTATCAACGCGGTTGATGTGGGTAGTGTGTAGTTTAATATTGATGTCATAACGGTGGTGGAGAAAATGTGTTGCTCTACTGACTATATCGATTTATGCCAAGAAAATCTGTACAGCTATTTTATCTTGGCTGATGCCGGAGCGTCTCTGGTGTCGTCTGTATCCTCAATGTTTAGTGCTTGATCCACGTGAGGATCGCTATTTGATTCTTCGTGTTCTGTATTTTCTGGATGCTCATCTATTTTATAGAGTTGAGTATGGGCTACTAAATGATCGGGGTACAAAATTCCGTTAAGATGGTCAACCTCGTGCTCAATAGCCTGGGATAAGAGATCCTCTGCTTTGAATCTTATCAATTTTTGACAGTGGTCAAGCCCTTGGAATTTTATCCAGATCGAGCGTTCAACAATTCCGAGTAGTCCGGGCAGACTAAGGCACCCTTCTTCCACTTCCCTCATTCCCTCAGATTTAATCACTTGTGGATTGAAATAAATTCGTGCTTCTTCCTCGTCTGGCATTTGGAGGACTATTATTCGAACAAGCTCACCAACTTGATTTGCCGCTAAACCGACTCCCCCTGCATCTCTCATAGTATCAACCATGTCGTGGGCGAGCTTGAGCGTTTTTTTGTCTATTGAACGAACTTTTTTAGCTCGCATTCTGAGAGTTGGGTGAGGTATTTCTAGGATGGGTAGTACAGGCATGCTTCAATTATCCTTGAAGTTGATTGGATGTGATCTGAAATTCATCATCTTCTTTGGCGATTGCAAGGTCTATTTCGAGATCTTCCGCCACATGTTTCAGCTCTTCGCGAATTTGAATTTCCCAGGAGGGATTTAAGTGCGTTACTATCACGCTAGGCATACGTTTGTTAACCCTTTGAAACTCAAGTAACTCTTTTTTCAGAATCGAAGGAGTTAAGTGGCCGGAAACTTTAGCAATATCAAGATTACTGTTTCCAAATGTAACTTCGGTTAGTAGGACATCGGGGTTAGAAACTTTCCAACATCTTGAAAGTCCCTCTCCTGTGTCTCCTGTGTAGAAAAGAGTTGCGTGACCGTCGCTGACTTCAAATGCCGATGCCGGTACAGCGTGTGGAACGGGAAAGGCTTTTATAGAGTAATTCAGGATTCCATATTTTTCGTAATGATTAATTGTATGCATTTTATAGGGAGCTTTTTCCTTAGTTGGCCAATTGGTGAAGTCGGGGAAAATATTGCCAGCCATTAATGTTTTCTGTATGTGTTCGATAGTGTCATCCATGCCGTATATGTCGATTTTGCTTTTATTTTCAAGAAATGTAAAACCAAGAGGTAAAAGGTCTCTTATATGGTCAAAATGACGGTGTGAAATTAGTATGGCTTTTAACTTAGATTGTTTTTCAAATGAAAGAGACCTTGATAAGCTACCAGCGTCTAGTGCTAGTACGCCATCAACAAGGTGTGAAGAAAGTCTAGTCTCTAAGCTTTCCATGTTGTGACAGCCTAATTCTTTTAAAAGCACTTACTAATCCAAATCTCCATATTTCTCTGTAGCTAATATCTTAATTAGTCTTTATGGGACACAAAAATTATAGCTCCTAATCTAGTAAACCCACGTTGAGATTACTAGTACCAGTAAATTTCTTCTTCTTTAGCATCATCTTCAATTTGAGGATTTATTTTTTTCTTTATCCAGCCGATGAATAATGAAATCAAGGCGAATATAAAAACGCCACCAAGTAAAGTTGACGTCCAGAATGTTCCAGGATCGACGAGCAGTTTCCTTTCAAATGTCGGGAGGACGCTATTTTCCCATTCTTTTTGTAGTTCCAGCAGGTCGAATCCATAGATTTTAATAACTGCCTGATCTATGTTGGTTCCTTGGTTCAATTCTTTCAAGAGACTGGCCATTTTTTCCATTCCATATTTCTCGATAAGATATTTTGTCACATCCTGTGACTGGGCATAGAATATTCGTACATCTTGGGGTTTACCAGGGACAGTGGACATGTTTTTCAAAGGTCTCAATTGACCATTGCTAATCGCTCGATTTAAGGTGTTTTGACGACCGCTATTTGATGATTCAAAAAACATCGCGAGACCTTCATTTAGCCAGGCAGGTATATTTGCCAATGGCGAATCGATGGCTTGAGCAATTAAGATATGTGTCCCTTCGTGTACAAGGCCATCTACGCCGATTCCCCCGATGATGAATAGATCGTAATCTTTAAACGCAAATCCACCATAAAGATGGTCACGTGTGGCTGCGTGGCTAATATTAGGAAAAACTTCCATAGCCTCTCGGGGATTATTGACCACTATCGCCCTAAATGGCTCTATTGTTTTCAAACCCGTTATTTTCGAAACATTCTTGAGGATCGTCTTGGTTTCTTCGACAGACATTTTTACATTTTCTGTTGGTATGTTGTGCCAATAGATTGTCAAGTAATCTGATTCTAATGACAGCCAATTGTATTTCGGATTTAGATAGGTAAAGTCCTTCTTTTCAGTTTGGTAAATGGACCCATGAGATGTTGTGATCTCGAAGAAATATTCGATTTGTACTCCACTGGGGATGTAATTTGCGCCCGAAGTCATCAAATCCACTGAGGATGAAAATTTTCTGTCTACGGGGTCCACATCAAATTCTGAGTACAAATAGGATTTTATTCCGGAGGATGAGATTTGATATCGCAAGGTTGTTTGTAGGATATCTTCCTTTGTGTGACCTTCGACTCTAAAAGTTAGTTTATCTGGGAATTGGATATCATGTTCCTGCCTCAAGATTTTTACTTGTGGGTTGTTATCTTTTTCCCCGAATGCCTTAATGAACTCGCCCTGTACTACAAATGCAATTATGAGTGAAAAAATTAACTTATATATCAGAGGCAATTTGAATCGGTATTTCATAAAAACACAAGACGATATTTATCGGTTTAAATTGTCAATTTGTGATTAATTTAGAAGTGCGATTATTTTCTAAATGCCAGTAATTCTTATAGACGAATGAGCCTTGTATATCTTATTTATATTAAGAAGCAATGCTGTCAATTCTTCCGAATATTTGGAATTTTCAAGTCTTCCACCGTCGATTCCTCTTATTCCCTCTATTTTTTCTGAAAGATCTATAACGTATTTTTTAGCTTCGGCATCATCTGAACAAACGATCACATCAGAATCAATTGGTTTACCAGGAACCAGAAGATCTGTTGCACTTATGTTGTGAAATGCACCAACTACCCTGGAGTTTGGAAGTATTTGTTGTGCTTGAACTGCGGCTGATCCCTCTTCAACGGGAGTAGATGAGATTCTCCCCTTACTAAATGTCAATGGGGCCACTACGTCTATGATTATCTTTCCGTAAAGTTCATTTGATAAAGAGTCTAAAGTTTCTTTATGCCCGTCGTATGGGGTCGCGACTATAATGATCTCACCAGATTCCGCAGCTTGTTTATTGGTTCCACCTTTGACTTCAATTTCGGCTAATTCCTTTAATGAGCTAGCTATTTCTTCCCCTCGTTCTTGGTTCCGGGATCCCAAAAACACTTCTTCACCGGATAGAGCGAATCGAAGTGCTAATCCGCGGCCTTCCGGGCCTGTGCCTCCAATAAAACTAATCATGGGTTACTCCTGTTATCAAGGTGGGTTAGGGATTCTAATCGGTGTAATTTGTGTTATGAGTTGTTCGATATTTCTATCTAGATAAATAAAAGCAGGCGGTTTGGTTGTTGGCAAATGCCTGTATTTCTATAAGTTGTCCTACTTTTTTGACCAAATAGTTTTGTAGCTAGTTCCAGTTATGACTTCCTTTAATTCATTAAGTTCTAGTTCTTTTAATTCGGAGAATATTGTGTCGCCTGCTTGCTGAGCATCTGTGTAGCTACAATCTTCTAAACGTGTAATGATCGTATTCCAAACTCCACTGTCTTCTAATGTCGTTACATATCTAGCCCACGGAACCAGTATCATCTTCTGTATATCTGGAAACCCTGGCCTGAGTTTTTCCATGCTTCTTATTCTTTCTTGGGGACTTCTGGCCATTTGCGTTAGGAGAATAATGGGCCCGTCACTATCGTGACTTCTTGTATCTATTAGTACAGTTTTACCAAAATAAGGGAAGAAAAGTGAAATCACATCCGCTTCAAGAATACTGGCTTTAACCTCATCAAGATCGTCAAAGAAATGATTACCTGTCAAACTATGATCCCTTTTCCAACTACCACTATGGGATTCGATGGAGCCCATAGGTACTGTTTATCACAATGAACTGCCACTTTTATTAAGAAGAATAATTGTGTGGACTGTTTAGGTACTCAACAGTTCTTGAACGGTAGCCGTGAAAGATGGTAAAACTTTTTCCCAATCCCCGACTACCCCAAAGGAGGCTTCTTTAAAAATATTTGCTTCTCCATCCTTATTAATCGCCACTATATTTTTTGAAGCAGAACAACCGGCCATATGCTGACTTGCGCCTGATATTCCAAACGTGATGTAGAGATTAGGGGTTACAGTTTTTCCAGTAAGCCCGATTTGATAGGAGTGATCCAGCCATCCTGCGTCACAGACTGCTCTTGATGCTCCAACAGCACCACTGTCAAACAATTTGGCCAGATCTTCTAGTTGACTGAATGATTCTGGGCCACCTAACCCTCGCCCTCCTCCGATGATAACTTCAGCGTCCTCTAGCTTGACTCCCTCCGATTCCTCTTTCACTGTTTCTACTAATTTGGATTTCACCTGATTTTCGTTCATTTCGAGATCAATTTGTGTGATTAAACCTGATCTCTCTTCATTTATAGGCAGAGATTCGAATGCCTTGATCCGTAACACTGCAACTTGCGTGGTATCACTAGCAAAGATGAACTTTGCCATAGCATTGCCACCATATACGGGCCTAGTCACGGTCACTTTCCCGGTGTCAGCATCACCTTCTAGGTCGATACAGTCCTGAGCGACTCCGGTACCTAAACGATAAGCAAGTCTAGGTCCAGCAGAGCGGCCTATTGGAGTTTTGGCAGTGAGGACTACGGATGGATTCACTTTATTACATATAAATTCCAAAGCAGCTACATATGTGTCTGAGACCCCTTGAGTTATCAGTTCGTGTGAGACTGTGTAAACTTCATCTGCACCTAGAGTAATAGCTTCATTTGCGATTTCCGTGGATGCTTCCCCGATAATGGCGGCAGAAACCTTCGTGCCAAGTTCATCAGCAAGTTTTCTTCCTGCAGCTATAAGTTCGCCAGCTGTTGAATGTAACTCGTTTCCATCTAATTCGCCTAGAATAAGAACTTCTGTCATCATTTCCCTCTCTACTTTGTAAAATGGACCGATTCGGAATCGTTGGGGCTATTACATCTAGATTATTTTCTCTTCCCTCAGGCGCATTGCGAGAAGTCGGCCAGAGTCGGCTTCATCTTCTCCTTCTATTATCTCGCATTGTTTATCACTAACTGGTATAAATAATTCTGTTAGTGTCA
>CAZCOH010000012.1:0-15152 GCA_964500645.1 uncultured Dehalococcoidia bacterium | reverse complement strand
AGTACCATCTGGTCAGCTCCCATGGACAATGGTTTTTTCATTACATCCATGACAAATTCACTACCCACAGATAGTATGGTTATTGTTGCGTCTCCCAGGCTCTCCTTTATCTTAAGGGCTGCCTCCACAGCATTTTCGCAAAATCCATTTACAACTGGTGGTATTCCTTGAGCTGGGACAACCCTCAATGCGTTTTCGTCAACATTGAATGCCGATGCAGGAGTGTCTGGATCCATAACTTGCTTTGCGCAGACGATAATGTTCATTGACATATGTTCTCCTTCATAACTATCTATTTATTGTACAACTGACCGGATAATCAGGCACTAGTGAAGTCCAGAATTAATTATAAATCCATCCGAAATCTCGATCTAATTTTTGTTTTGCAAGGCTACCAATCCCTATTTGTGGGTGTCAACGAGTTGTTTTGGGACCTTTGCAATTTTAGTTATTGTTCGTCAATTGACCAAAGATTCAGTTAATTTCTTAGCCTTTATAAAAAAATAGAAAAAAACCAATATATATATAACTTAGTCATAAAATCAGAACAAAAGTTTTGAACAAAGTTTAAAATAAATAAAAAAACTGACAAATATTGGTTAATTACTATTGACTTTTTTTTTACTAGTATAAGAAAATTCATTCAATTAAGTTAATGACGCCATGGAGATAGCTATCCTCTGCCTACTTCAGGGCTGACAAAAATTGATGACCAATGGTTGGTCATTTGGATTCTATATAAGGAGCGATCAAAAGATGGTTATTCAAACTGCAAACCCATTCGCCCCGGCTAAGCCCAGGGTACCTATAGTTCCCAGAAGAGTCACTCCAGGTAGCCCTGGTTACGATAGAACGCCGACGCCTAACAAGGTACATTGTCCAAAATGTTCAGCTCGTCTCACTGTTACTTTTGATGAAGCAGAATGCTTGAGTTGTGGTTTTGTTGATTATGAATATTCTGCTCCGCAGATTGTTCAGGAAACTAATAGCATTATCAGTACCGGTACGCGGTATGTACTCAGGTATATAGGAGAATTTCCTACATTGTCTGAAGTTGTGACTCATGTAAAAGTTTACAGAGTTAGAAATAGGGCGGTGTTTGGGGTTAGGTGTCCTTTTTGCGGAAGTGGAATGTCACAATCTTCTCTATCAGGGAAACGCAGAGAAATCAGGGAAGAAAGATATAAATGCACTGCGGGACACCGAGTGTCTCTCTGCCCAAATCCTGATGGGGTTCTTGGTTGGAAGTAGTACCTGTGATGGGTTTCTAAGCAATATTTTTATAAAAAGCCTGAAAAGGAGTCTTGATATGAGGCTCCTTTTTTGATAATTGATTTCTCGATAGTGATTTCATTAAGGTGTCGCTTCTTTTCATGCCAACCCTAATAGACCTACTCAGACGTTCAAAAAATAGAAATTTTGTTGTGTGTGATTTTTCTCCTCCTAATGGAGGTAATCCAGATCTATTATCAGAAGCATCCATTCTTACGCCTGATATGTTTTCTGTTGCCTACAGTCCAGGTAAATCTGTAAGGATTAATCCTGTGATGGTTTCTCACTGGTTACAAAATAATTGTGGGATACCTTCCATGTTTACTTTGGCTACTAGGGATATGAATAAAGGAGCCTTACAAGGGCTATTACTAGGAGCTCAACTACTAGGCCTCGATAATGTCGTGTCAGTAATGGGTGATGACTTCACTGAAACAGAAAGTAAACTTCAGGCTACCGTTAAGGATTTTTCTTCGACTCAGTTAATAAAATCGATAAAGGATATGAATCAACGATTGGATTTTAAACATCGTTTTTTGCTTCACCCGACAAACTTTTGTATCGGGGCAACGATCGACTTGTCTAGGGATTGGCCACGGGAAATTTTACTCACAAAGAGAAAAATAGATTGTGGGGCAGATTTTATTTTGTCACAACCTTTGTTCAACCCAGATATACCAATGAAATTTCTTGAAAGATATCGTGAAACAATAGGTACCCCAATTGAAATTCCTATTATGTGGGGGGTGCAAATCAAAACAAAGGATAGTTTGTCGTTTACCAATGTACCTGACTGGATTACTGAAGATCTGGACTTGGGAAGATCGGCATTTGATATCGCTTTACAAGTTGTGTGCTCTTATCAAGATATCGGCATCACTGATTTTTATATTGTTCCACCGATATATCGTGGAGGAAGAAGGGATTATGAATCTGCCCAAGCACTTATTGAGGAATTACAATAGATTTCTATTTATACTCTAATATTCGTTGACCTATAGGATGTGGCTTCCTATAATTAGACGCTGTTCACATTTACTGAAGGTTGAAGCTATCAGTAAAGGGCAAGCTTATGGCAACTTAAGTAATCGCCTCTAAAATCATTAAGGAGCATTTCAGTTGGCAAACGAAACTGGAAAACGATATTCATGTGAGATATGCGGGGCTGAATTTGTAGTTACCCGTGGGGCCGATGGCACCATTGAATGCTGTGGCAAGGAAATGAAACAAAAATAGTCGAAGATATTTAGCGGGAAGGTTCGATTTAATGGCAAATCAGCTCGGTCGAAGATACGAATGCGACAGTTGTGGTACGACGGTACTGTGTACAAAGGCGGGGGATGGTGTAATTAGGTGTTGTGGTTCTGATATGGAACTTCAACAGCCGAGGAAACTTCCCTCTTCGGATTAGGGAAAACAATGGAAATAGGCCAATCTGTGGATTGGTGGATTTCTCTGAAATCGTCTATTAAATTAGTGCTAAGGAAGCAGCCTTGTGTTGCTCGTCGGCATGATATGAACTTCTCACCAAGGGCCCGGATGCCACGTGTTTAAAGCCAAGTTCCAATCCAGAGACCTCAATGTTTTTGAATTCGTCAGGCGTATACCATTTTGATATTGGGGCATGTTTTTCTGATGGTCTGAGGTACTGTCCAACTGTGAGTAGATCTACATCAGAGTCACGTAGATCTTTCATTGTCTGAGTGATTTCATCCATAGTTTCCCCCAACCCAACCATGATCCCTGATTTTGTCACCATAGTCCCAGATATTTGTTTTACATTTTTAAGTACCTTTAACGATAGGTCATAATTTCCCTTCGCCCTGACTCTTGGGAATATCCGGCGAACTGTTTCAATATTATGGTTGAATGTTTCAGGGCCTGCGTTCACTACGGTGGCTAAGGATTCAAAGTTCCCTTCAAAGTCTGGAGTTAGAACTTCTATTTTACATTCTGGCAATCTTTTTTTGATTTGCTTAATGCATTGCGAAAATATAAACGCTCCACCATCTGACAAGTCATCTCTGTTGACTGATGTAATAACAACGTAGTTGAGAAGCATGGATTCGACTGTTTGTGCGAGTCGTATGGGTTCCTCTAAGTCCAAACCATTTGGAGTTCCTGTATTTACTGCACAATACGTGCAGGCTCTCGTGCATGTGTCGCCAAGTATCATGAAGGTAGCTGTCTTCCTTTCCCAGCATTCCCCGATGTTAGGACAACGTGCCTCTTCACAGACCGTGTGAAGAGAGCTTTCTCTCATTTTGTGGCGAAGTTCATTATAATTTCGGCCACTGGGCATTTTTACTTTAAGCCAGTGAGGAAAGCGTCTTTTTACATTCATAGTCATGTTTACACGCCTTATTCATATGCGTTTATATACCTTCTTTGTGAATGTTATCAGATAGTGGCTTGTTTCAAGGAATATATGTTCGTCATTCAGTATCTTGAAAAGTTGTGATATAAGATTTAATTTAATCTTTTTTATATGGTGTAGAAATTAGAGATGATCGACCCTTTGAGAGAGCAAGATATTGACAAAGAATATGCTCGGCTGAGATTAACTAAAGTTGGATCTCTCGGTGATATGATTGCCGAATATCAAGGTGGGGATGTACCTGTATTTGGAGGCATCGATGGAGAGTTGGTAGATGCTAGGATTTACAGATTTAAGAGAAGGCGAACCGAAATGGTTATGGCGATGGTTGTGGACGTTATAGAACCTTCTAAATATAGAGTTTCCCCACCATGTTCATATTTTGGAAATTGCAGTGGGTGCCAATGGCAACACATTGATTATTCATACCAATTGGATCTAAAGAAACGAATTGTTCTCCAAGAGTTTAGTGCTTATCAGTCTTTAAGTTCGGTGGAAGTCCTTGAGGCTATCCCTTCTCCTTCACAATTTTTTTACAGAAATCATGCAAGATTTACAGTTAGATTCGAAGGTCAACTGGGATTTTCCAATCGAATAACACGTCGATTTGTCAGGATCGATAAATGTATGCTCATGTCTGACAAAATAAACGAAGCTCTAGCCGAGCTTCAAGACAAGTCGGCTGAGACTACTAATCTGTCCGTTAGAGCTGGAATTAATACTGACGATATATTAATTCAACCAACATTATTGAATCCGGCTATCACATTAGAAACGGGACAACGATGGTATGCCGAAAATATGAAGGGAGTAAAATTTAGAATTGCTTCTCCTTCTTTTTTTCAAGTAAACACTGTCCAGGCAGAAAATATGATTGATATTGTCGGGGATCTTCTTAATTTGACCGGACGGGAGACTTTGGTTGATGCTTATGCCGGTGTAGGTACATTTGCTATATTATTGTCAGATCGAGCAGGTAGAGTTATTGCAATTGAAGAGTCTAGTTCTGCGGTCGAAGATGCAAAATTCCTTGCTGAAAACATCGAGAATGTTCAGTTTGTTTTGGGTAAGACAGAAGATGTGATAGCAGACTTGGATACGGAAATAGATGCATTAATTTTGGACCCTCCTAGAGTAGGTTGCCATCCAGGTGCTTTAAATGCAATTCGCAGGTTTGCACCCAAAAAGATAGCTTATGTTTCATGCGACCCTTCTACGCTAGCGAGGGATTTAGATATTCTCTTGCAAGGGGATTATCTGATTGATCATGTTCAGCCAATAGATATGTTTCCGCAGACATATCATGTTGAATGTGTAGTAAGTTTATCTTTAAAGGATTGATCTTACTATTGAAACTTAAATTGATTTATGTCTTGGGATAATGTCTCACTCAAAGAAAAATAATTCGATAGTTTTGGCCTCTACATCGCCACGGCGAAGGGATCTTATTTCAAGATTTCATCATCCTATTTTGATGCGCGCGCCGGAGGCTCAGGAAGAGCCTCCTAATCTCAATGAAGCCCCAACAGACTATGTCAAAAGGATGGCTACTCTTAAAGCACTATCTGCCAGCAATACGAGGAATGCGACAGACTTGGTAATAGGTGCTGACACGATCGTGTGGTTAAATGACGAAATATTCGGGAAGCCGTCTAGTATTCAAGATGCTTCAAGGATGTTAAGTTTCTTAAGAAACACTACTCACAATGTTTCCACGTCAATGGTTCTAATTCCTGCTAACAGAGACGATATGCTGATCGTAACTTCAACAGTGTCTGTTACGATGAGGAATTATTCCGATGTGGAGATTGAAGAGTATGTGAAAACCGGGGATCCTATGGACAAGGCAGGTGCTTACGCAATACAGCATCGAGGATTTCATCCTGTAAAGACTTATGATGGGTGCTATACCTCAGTGTTAGGTCTTCCACTCTGTACTTTATCGATATCTCTTAAAAGGTGTGGAGTGAAAATTTGCCCTGTTGAATGTGGAGTAGGAATAGATTCAGAGTACTACGTAGCCCCCTTGAAACTCAAAACAAATAATATTCTTGATAAAGGTGACCTACGATGATGGGTATGGGGGGCATGGAAATTCTCGTAATTTTGCTTGTGGCATTTATCCTACTGGGGCCCGCGAAAATGATAGAGGCTTCTAGGTCATTAGGTAAGTTAGTAGGACAAATGCGTCGTATGGCCGATGAAATTCCACACGTTGATTTGGAAGAGTTGGATAACGAAATCAATGTTGTTGAAAGTAAAAAAGACCGAGACAGATATTCAGCTATTCATGATGAGTCCAGACAAGGCACTTCTGATAAGAACATTGAGGATCTTGGAGATGTTGATGCTCCAGTTCCTTTTAGATCAGATGTCGACCGGCATAATGATAAGTTGGATATTGATCCAGAAGCTGTCTCAAAAAGTGTTAGTGATCGAGATTCCGGCTCGGCGGGTCTGTAGCCATGACTGAGAGTGCGAATCTAGGGTTCCATCTGACAGAATTGAGACGTCGTCTCACGTGGTCAGCAATAGTCCTGTTTTCTATCACAGTCATTGCATTTGTGTTCCATCAGCAGATACTTCAGATTTTAATGGCACCTGCTGGTAATTTTACTGATCTGCCTCAAAATAAACCTGTTTATACTGACTTAACTGAATTCATTGGAATTGCGATGAAGGCCTCATTGTTTGTGGGATTTTTCTTGTCGCTACCTTTTCTACTTTGGCAGATGGTGATGTTTGTATCTCCAGGATTAAAACCAACCGAAAAAAAATATCTCTATTCTTTGATGCCCATTAGTATCCTCGTATTTCTAATAGGAGCTTCATTCGGCTATTTCATTCTTTTTCCTCCAGCAGTCAAATTCTTGATTACATTTGGAAGTGACGTGGCCATACCCATGATAAGGATTGGCAACTATGTGAATTTAATGATTTCGCTGCTTTTTTGGATGGGGATCGTTTTTGAGTTGCCAATAGTTTTATTTTTCCTTTCTAGAATAGGAGTAGTAAGCCCTCAGTTCTTATCTAAAAACAGACGTTGGGCGATTGTCTTGGCCTTTGTACTAGGTGCTCTCATAACACCAACTTTGGATCCGATAAACCAAGCATTTGTGGCAGGCCCTATTGTGGTTTTATACGAAGTTGGTGTGCAGCTCTCTAAGCTGGGTGCGAGAATTCGCAGGTCGAAGAGTTAGTGATTTATAGCAGCAGACTGCTGTAGAAACATTTCAAATTATAAGGTGTTCCCAGAGAATTATCATTTGATAATTAGTTCTTTTTCGATTCTTCTAGTTGAGATTCCTCATTATCTACATCCGTCTTTTGTGAGCCTCTAAATTCTTTAATTGCTTTGCCCATTGCTCCACCGATCTCTGGTAGACGTCCTACTCCAAAAATGATTAGTACTACCACTAGCACTATTATGAGCTCCATAGGTCCAAATCTGAATGGCATGTCCGCACTCCAGGGTGTTACTAGATCTTAATAAAAAATATTCTGTCTGTTCAACATCGTGTTCAATTCTATCAAACTGTCAGGTATTTATACTGATGCGATAGATCAACTGACACAATATCTATATACTTGGTCATTGCCTTTGCGCCTATCATCAAGGTAGAATTATTGTTCGGTTTTTATTGATTTTATTTACCTAGAGTTTATCTAAGATTAACTCAGGATGAAACGGAATAGGTTTGAAATGGATGCCCATAATCTTATACAAGTTGAAAAAAATCCTAATATAGAAGAATTTGGTCCAGGTGATACGGTACGGGTTGACGTTAGAGTGGTGGAGGGAGACCGAGTTAGAACACAAGGGTACGAGGGCGTGGTCATTCGAAGAAGAGGTAGTGGACAGGGGGAAACATTTACTGTTAGGCGGATCTCAAATCAAGTTGGAGTAGAACGTACTTTTCTTATGTGTTCTCCAAATGTGGAGGCGGTAAAAGTATCCCGCCATGGAAAGGTTCGTAGAGCTCGTCTTTATTATCTTAGAGGTAGATCTGGAAGGGCAGCCCGTATTAAAGAAGATCGCAGAAATTAGATCACACCTGATTTTCGTGAACTGACCTCAGTTTAAAGCGATCATTTTTCCCTTACAATCAGATTTCTTGTGAGGGAGGTTTATTAAAAGCTATGAAGTTTGCCGACATAGCCGTCGATTCCCCTGTAGGTCATAGTAGAACCTTCACATACGAAATTCCAGAACATTTGAATCTGCTCGTAGGCAGTTCGGTATTGGTTCCGTTTGGAAAAAGGACTCTTCAAGGTGTCGTTTTTTGCATCACAGATACTCCATCTGTTGATCAGACAAAAGAGGTCCTGTCATTGATTGATAATGAGCCTTTGTTGGATGAGGTGAGCCTTTCCCTTGCTAGATGGATCAGTAACTATTATGTCTGTTCTCTTTTTGAGGCTTGCGCACTTATGCTCCCTCCAGGGTCAAGAAAGCGTTCGGATGTGTGGATCCAGTTATCTTTAGGAAACTTTTCAATTGTAGATAATGACGGATTGGACCTAAGTAAATTTGAGGTCGACATATGCAAATATCTTTTTGAAAGAAAAAAAGTTCGTTTAGATGGACTGATTAAGAGATTTGGCCAAGGTGCGAGATCTGTCGTATCGAGCCTTGAACGCAAAGGGTTTTTAAAAAGGTCGTATGAGGTACGTAATTCCAGGGTGGGCCCTCGGTTTGCATATCGCCTGGCATTGACTAGTTCAGGAAGTGAATTTCTTAAGGACGAAAACTTCGGAAGGGCACATAAACAGAGGGAGCTCGTAAAGTATATTGCAACTGAAGGGAATGACTTGACTCTTCAGATTTTAAGAAAAAAATACGGACAGAGTGTAGTTAAGGCTGCAATTGGTAAGGGATTCCTGAAAATTTTGAAGGAAAGAAATTATAGAAACCCCTTAGAGGACAAAATCTATCAAGCCTCCGCAATAACAAAATTGACTAGCGAACAAAATGATTCTCTGTCTGCGATTATAGATATGATGGATCGTTGTGATGAGAATCCTAGGGCACTGTTGCTTAATGGAGTAACAGGTAGTGGGAAGACTGAAGTTTATATTGAGGCAGTGAGTCATTGCATAAAGTTACGTAAAAAAGCAATTGTACTTGTGCCTGAAATAGCACTTACCCCTCAAACAATAGAAAGGTTTGCGTCCAGATTTTCTGGACAAGTTGCCGTAATGCACAGTGGCCTAACGCTTGGTGAGCGTTTTGATCAATGGACAAAGATCAGAAATGGGGATTATAACGTTGTAATCGGGTCTAGAAGTGCTATTTTTGCTCCAATTGACTCTCTTGGATTAGTGATAATAGATGAGGAACATGAATGGACATACAAAAATAATGAGTCCGCACCCAAATATCACTCAAGAGATGTAGCAATGCAGTTGGCAGGTTTAACAAGGGCTACCGTTGTGTTGGGGTCTGCGTCACCCGATGTAGGATCGTATTTGAGAGCTCTGAGGGGTCGCTATAGATTAAGCCAATTAAGCAGTAGGTTTTTAGAAAGTGAAAATGAAAACCCAGACTCAAGGCACTTGGCCTCTGTGAGGGTAGTGGATATGCGGGAAGAATTGCGTAATGGTAATGATCATATCCTTAGCAACTCTCTGTATTCTCATCTAAGTCAGACGATTGTGAGAGGCGAACAGGCCATCCTGTTTTTAAATAGGAGAGGATCATCTTCATTTACCCAATGTCGTAGTTGTGGGCATGTTTTTAAATGTTCCAGTTGTGACATTTCTTATACCTATCATGGCTCATCTAACAGATTGCAATGTCACTATTGCGGTCGCCATAGAAGGCCACATAAGGCATGTAACTCGTGTGGTTCTTCTCTATTAAGTCGATACGGGATAGGCACCCAGTATCTAGAAGATGAAATAAACACCTTGTTTCCAGAATCTAGTGTGTTGAGATGGGACCGAGACTCGGCGACGAGACCTGATAAATATGAGGAGATTTTAGATAAGTTTCGCTCAGGCCAATCTCAAATTTTAATAGGAACACAAATGATAGCCAAAGGGCATCACTTGCCCGGAGTTACTTTAGTTGGAGTAATTTCGGCAGATGTTGGGTTGGGATTACCAGATTTCAGGTCCGGAGAACGTTCGTTTCAATTGTTATGTCAGGTAGCTGGCAGATCTGGAAGAGGAGAAAAACCGGGCAAGGTTATCATCCAGACTTTTCAGCCAGATCATTACGCAATAACATCAGCTGCTTCTCAAGAATACGATCAATTTTTCCGAATTGAATCTCAATACAGGAAGATTAATGGTTATCCTCCATACAGCAAAATGATTAGGTTGGTAAATCAGCACACAAACGAATCAAAGGCTTTAGAAGAGTCGAAAAAAATAACAACATTATTTTTACAAGAAAGAGATAAATCTGATTTGTCTGATATAGATGTAATTGGTCCCACCCCGGCTTTTCCTGCAAGGGTAAGAGGTCATTACAGATGGCAGATCATTTTAAGGGGACCAAATCCCAGGCTTCTCTATGACAGGCTTAATTTGGTGTCTGCCCAAACATCGACATCCGGGGTATATAAAGGACTTTCCGTTGACGTAGACCCAACTTCATTTACCTGATAGTAATAAGCTTATTAATCTATTTGATAAAACCTATATGAGTTATGCGTTGATTGACATTTTCGTGGTCTATGTAGTTTTTGTGTTGATATAATTAGAATGTCGGTGCGGATGATATTTGATCGACAAAATCACGAACAGAAATATACATAGGGAATTTGTATGCAAGACTTAAAAAACTCCTTACTTGATGTAAAAGAGAGGATTTCTCAACTGATGGTGCGGCTTTGACTTACCTACAAAAGAGAAAGAAATAGCTGACCTGGAAAAACAGGCTTCAGATTCTACGTTTTGGGATTCTCCTGCGTATGCTCAAAGGAAAATGAAAACTTTAGCAACCCTAAACACAGAGGTTACCAACTGGAAAGGTATTCAAGATCAGGCTAATACGGCATTTGAACTTTTGGAACTAGCATCCTCAGAAAGGGATAAGGAAATGTTAGATGGCATTTCCCAAGAATGCGAGGAAATCTTAGAGAGACTCAATGATATGGAGTTTCATTTAACTCTGTCTGGCGAATATGACCAAAGAGATGCAATTATTGCACTACATGCTGGAGCGGGAGGGGTTGATTCACAGGACTGGGCGTCTATGTTGCTAAGGATGTACATAAGATGGGCTGAGAGGAAGGGATTCAAGAGCGAAGTACTTGACTCATCTTCAGGTGAAGAGGCAGGTGTTAAAAGTGTCGTTATGCAGGTGTCAGGGGATTATGCATATGGGCATTTGAAAGCTGAAAAAGGAGTTCATCGTCTCGTTCGGATTTCTCCATTTGATAATGATCATGCCCGACATACTTCATTTGCACTTGCTGAAGTCCTACCTAGAGTGGAGGAAGGCGTGGATGTGGATATCAATCCTGATGATCTACGAGTGGATGTTTTTAGGGCTGGAGGACATGGGGGTCAAAACGTGCAGAAAAACTCTACGGCTATACGTATTACACACATTCCCAGCAATACTGTGGTTACTTGTCAAAATGAACGATCGCAGCATCAGAATCGTGAGATAGCAATGAGGATACTAACCGCACGACTCTTGGAACTCGAGAGGCAGCGGAAAAATGATGAAATTGCGAAGCTTAAAGGAGAACATATATCTGCCGAATGGGGGAATCAAATAAGGAGTTATGTTCTACATCCATATCAGATGGTTAAGGATCACAGAACAGGCACAGAAACTTCTGGTACGGAGGATGTTCTGGATGGGAATATAGATGATTTCATTACAGCCTATTTAACCTCGCAAGTAGGAGAGTCCGCTGCTACCAATTAAAAATGACAAACTTTAGGAATAATAAATAGAGATGAACATTTATAAAATTAGATTTATTTTAGGATCCCTAATTTCTGTATTAATGTTGATTGTTTTTACCTCATGCGGTGGAGGTGAACAAGACTCCCAGGGTGACGTTATTTCCTCATCGGAATCCACGTCACCTATGTCTTCTTCAGTTCCCAAAGAAAAATCAGAAATCAAGACGATAGCGGATGCATCGGTTGGTTCTGGTATTGATTCCGGAGGAGTATTCAATAGATTGTGGTCTGATCCGCCTACCTTAGACCCACATCTGACTTCCGATACTACATCGGCGGCCATAGTTGTGGAGATTTTTGGTGGTTTAGTTTCATTTGATACGGATCTAAATTTGGTGCCTGATTTGGCGGAAAGTTGGGATGTTTCCAGCGATTCCCTTACATATACATTTAATATCAGGCCTGATGCAATATTTCATGATGGAAAAAAGGTCAGAGCTCAGGATTTCAAGTGGTCTTTTGAAAGGGCTGCTAATCCAGATACGGCCTCTCCTGTAGTTGAAACCTATCTTGGGGATATTTTGGGGGTTCAGGATGTCTTAGATGGCAACACTTCCGAAATCAGCGGCATAAAAGCTATGGATGATGAAACTCTTCAGATACGCATTGATTCGCCTAAAGCATATTTTCTGCAAAAATTGACTTATCCAACGGCTTTTGTAGTTGACAAGGACAATGTTAATGAAGGCGGAAGAACATGGACTGATAATCCGAATGGTACAGGGCCATTTAAGTTAACAGATTACGTGATTGGGGAAAGATTGATTTTGGAGCGTCATGATGGGTATCACATGGAGCCTGCGAAGCTGGCAAAAATTCAGATGAACCTCGCAGGTGGGTCATCGATGGCGATGTATGAAAATGACGAAATAGACATAACAGGCGTCGGTTTATTTGATCTGGAGAGGATACAGGACCCTAATGATCCTCTACATGACGACTTAGTTGTAGCAAAACCAAGTTTTTCCATTACGTACATTGGTTTTAATGTTAGCCAACCACCATTTGACGACGTCAAATTCCGACAGGCACTGAACCACGCTGTTGACAAAGAGCTAATTGCTGAAGAGGTTCTAGCTGGTCTTGTGGTCCCTGCCTACAGTATATTGCCTCCCGGGTTTCCCGGACATACTACTGATATTGAAGGCCTACGCTATGATCCGGTTCTCGCTAAGAAATTGCTCTCAGAATCGAATTATGCTGATCCTAATACAAGACCGCGTATAGAGGTCACCATACCTGGTACAGGTGGTACGCCAAATTTGGACTTAGAAGTCATCATAAACATGTGGGAGGAAGTTTTAGGGGTAGAAGTTGAAATACAACAAGTCGAGTGGGCAACGTATTTGAAAGATTTAGATCGCCAAAAATTTCAAGCGTATGGTGGTTTGGGGTGGGAAGCCGACTATCCGGATCCCCAGGACTTCCTGGATGTATTGTTTTACACAGATAGTGATAACAATAATGGAGCATACTCAAATCCTGATGTAGATGTACTGCTTGAAAAAGCTCGAATAGAGGTTGATGTACCAGAAAGAATGTCTTTATATAAGAAATCAGAGGAATTGATCGTTGAAGATGCACCTTGGTTACCACTTTGGTTCGCGGGTGAAAGGCATCTACTGATAAAGCCATATGTGAAGGGGTATGTCATAACTCCGATGATTGTTCCTAGAATGCGTCATGTATATATCGAGAATTAATAATCTATTGTAGTAAATTGTTGTCTGTGGGACTCAATTGATATGTGAGGATCGATGATATGTGGCGCCATATACTTCGGAGACTTTTGTGGATGCCTTTCCTCTTGGGGATTGTATCTGCTATAACCTTCTTGTTAGGCACTTATGGTCCTGGAGATCCTGTTCAGGTTATGTTGGGATCAAAATATGATGAAGTGACGGCGGAACGACTTCGAGAGTCTCTGGGATTAAATCGACCTGTCGTAGTTCAGTATGTGGATTACGTTAGTAATGCTATGCGTGGTGATTTCGGCGAGAGTCTACGTTTTCGTGGAAGATCTGTAAGCTCATTGCTACTATCAAAAATGTGGGTGTCATTTCAAGTGAATTTGGCAGCTATGGTAGTGAGCCTATCTTTAGGATTACCTCTAGGTTTCTGGATCGCGCATCGTCAAGGTTCATGGGTTGATCCAGCTTCAGTCGCCTTGAGTTTGATGTTAATGTCAATTCCGATAATGGTCAGTATACCCTTGGTCCTATGGGCACTCTGTCTTAAATTACACTGGGTTCCATGTGCTGGATGGGGTGGTTTGTTTGATCTTAGAATTATCGTTCCGGCTATAACAATGGGAATCCCTGGGATTGCGGGATTAGCGAGGCTCATGAGAGCCAGTACATTGGATGTTATGGGCCAAGATTTTATAAGAACTGCGCACTCCAAGGGTATACATCCTATAACTGTGGATTACCGTCATATCTTGAGAAACGCGATCATCCCTATCATTACAATTTTGTCATTTTCATTGGCGGGCATGCTGACGACGGGTTTTATCACAGAGCGTTTACTAGGCATACCGGGAGTCGGTGACTTTGCCATACAATCGATTTTTAACCGTGACTATCCCGTGATAATGGCGTTTACATTGATTTTGTCCGCTGCATTCGTGATCGCCAATCTTTTGGCAGATATAGCTTATACATTTGTAGACCCAAGAATTAGGTATTCTTAAATTGTCTACTATTGCTGATTCCCACGATTCATCTGGACATTTGTCTAGAGCCATTTCGAGATTGATTAGGAAAAAACTTGCTGTTTTTTGCATCCTCTTCCTCTTAATAATTTACATATCGGGGCTTTTAGCACCATTTATTTCGCCGTATGGGTATAACGATCAGGACTACACGGCAATTCGACAAGCTCCTAGCTTGGATCATTGGGCCGGTACCGATATGAAAGGTAGAGATGTTCTTACCCGGGTTTTATGGGGGATACAGAATACCCTTGTTATTACTTTTGTAGCGATATCAACGGGAGGGTTACTCATTGGTGTTTCATTGGGCTTGTTGGCTGGTTATTTTGGAGGAAGAATTGATTCTTTGATTATGAGGATTGGTGAGGTCTTCTCCTCTTTTCCGGATATACTTCTGGTTATTTTGTTGGCTGCCACTTTGAGGCCAAGAATTGTTGAATGGGCACGTTGGGTCGAAGATAATACTTTTATGGATGGTGTTGTAAAAACCGGGATTGCTGATTATTTCGTTGTCTCTTTTGCATTAGTTTCGTTTAGCTGGGTGGGTATGGCTCGTCTTGTCAGAGGGCAAGTGCTTTCCCTTAAGGAGACCCAGTATGTTGAAGCGGCTCGATCTACGGGAGCTTCAACAACAAGAATTATGTTTGTTCATTTGCTGCCCAATGCTATTGGGCCAATTGTTGTAACAGTGTCCATGGGTATGGGGTCTTTAGTTGGAACAGAAATAATTCTTAGCTGGCTAGGTTTGGGTATACAGCCACCTCGGCCAAGTTTAGGGACGATGCTTTTAGAGGCTGGCAGCATTAGCGCATTGCGTGCCGTTCCATGGATGTTGATAGCCCCGGGGTTCGTGGCTTGGTC
>CAZCOH010000011.1:16222-45562 GCA_964500645.1 uncultured Dehalococcoidia bacterium | reverse complement strand
AACTGTAATAAAAGCGAGAAAAACGACGTAAGGAGCGGGTACTGGCAATCCGATAAAACTTCCTACATATCCAGATATTTTGTCATCCCACCAATTTTCCAATGGGCGAGAATACTGGGATATCCCTATCGCCGACGTTACCGTACCAGCCCTGAGTAACGGCTCCGCTTGAAGTGATATACGGAGCATTTCGCCTAGAGAAATCGTCACTATAGCGAAATAATCCATGCGCAGCCTGGCAGTTGGATATGCAAGACACCAGCCGATGGCTGCGGCTACTATTACTCCAGCCAACGTGGCCCACAATGGCGACCATCCATAACCATTTGTGTCGACTGGCGCAGATAGTAACCCCACTGATACAGATCCTATTCCCACAAAGAAAATGACTCCGAAATTTGTCATTCCTGTAATGCCTGTATGCAAATTAAGTGAAAAAGAAGCCAATGCAAAAATCCCAAGTAGTGTAACTATCCGAGCCACCTGTAAGGTTTTGGTAAGAGTACTTACACTAGGTAGGATCCAGACCATCAAAACGAGAATCAAAAAGATAAGCGCAAAAGCTATCCATGATCCTCGTTCAGTCTCCCGATCTATCCTAAGCCGATTTGGAAAAGTAATACTCAGAATTGAGAACCCAGTAGGCAGAGACCGAAAAATATAATGTATTTCCTTCAGAATCACATTCAGACAACGTGTGACAAATAAATATCCAGTAGAGATCCACTTCCTTATAAATCTCAATACCCTATTTATCTGATAAGCAAGTTTTTCCAAATAGACGGTAATACCTGCAAGCAAATAGGAAACTTTATCGGGCAAAGAAAATATTTCTCCGACATGAAATGAATCCGGTCGTGATTTCAATGTACGTCTTTTACGCAAACGATCTATATTCCAACTTTCGAATGCAGACCCTATTCCTTTAGGAGCAAGTAGTAGCAAACCTACCAAGAAAACAAAAGGTACCACTTCTGCAAATCCACTAGCGGTGGGACGGTCCAATGCATTTCCAACGCCGATTAGAACTGATTCCGATGATGCTCTAAGAAAACCTACGATAAGAGCACCAAAAATGACACCTGGCACAGATCCAATTGTGCCAAGGACAATTACAGCAAATGCTGGTAGCAATAGTGACAGGCCTAGTTCCGGGTTAATTGGGAGTATTAAAGCCAGCAGAGCCCCTCCAAATCCTGCAATCCCTGAGGAAATAAACGCTGTGCTCCCATGTATTTTTTCAACATGGATGCCACTAGATGCTGCTAATCCCGGGTTGTCTGCGACCGCTCGCATTTGCCTGCCGAGTCGCGTCCGATATAAAAGGACCAATATCAAACCAATAATTAAACCCATACCAATTACAAGCGCTATTTTTGTATAAGCAAACCCGTATGGATTTACGCTTTCAGCTAATTGAAGCAACGATAAATTGACGCGATCACCTAAATGAACTTGTAACAGTTCAGTTGGAACTTCAAATATTGAAGTTCCAAGCTTCCAATCTTTGTCTGGCACAAAACGGAAACTACTGGCACTGAACCTAATAAATAGTAGAGCTCTTATGACCATAGCCACACCAAGCGAAGCAATCATCATGACTTGGGGCGTTGCCATAATATTCCGAAGTTTTCTGTAAACTAATCTGTCTATAATTAGTCCGAAAAACCCTGCAAAAACAAACGCGCTAACACAGGCCCATATCATGAGTTCCCAGTTTAATATGCCGTCTTCCGGCGCCTCTGAAATAGGAAAGAACATATCGGACCACATTAGAGTCAAAGCCACGTACGCTCCAACAAGCATCATTTCCGCTTGCGCAAAATTTGCAAACCTCTGAACTTTATATGTCAGAGTGAGACCTATTGCTATGCTCAAATATGCGGCGGTCCAATATAGTCCACTTAATCCAATAGATGATATGTTGAGGTTGATAGTTGCCGACCTACCAAGTCCAGTCAGAAGAAGTTCCACAACAAAGAACCCAATCAATATAACTAAAAAGGGTGTGAATAGGACGAACAAACTTCTCCATGCCGGCTTAACATGTCGTAGAATCGCTCTTACTAGAATTAGTGAACCCATGACCATCTCAAAGGTCAAAGCGATCCACTTTATATCTCCGTTAAATACCCTTGACCATGTAACTAGACCTAGGCCATGTATCAACCCAAAATAGGCGTCGACTGATAGAAACAAACCTAACAGGAAATGATGCCACCAAGAAACCCGGAAACCTGAAGTAGTCAGTATCACGTTGACCTGAAAAATGACCCGTACAAGAGACACACTGACATATGTAGGCTATTCATGTTTCCTGCCATCACCAAAAATCGCTATGCTGGTGAAACGTTATCAACAACATAGCGATTCATTACGCAATTTTATACTTAACTTTTAGTTGCTTAGGCCACCATCAGCAGTCCATGTCTGAGGGCAGGAAAAGTCAGATCCAGAGAACTGGCAAACCTCGTACCCAGTTCCGAGTACGTCTCCCGCCGAATCAAAAGTGTGAATTCCACTAGCTCCGTTATAACTAACCCCTACCTTGTTCAAGGCATCCAACAGATTACCTTCAGGATCTGAAACAACAGCCGAAGCAGCTATATTGATGGCATCGTACGTCTCACCTGTGTAGATAGCGCCATCAGCTCCTCCCGCGGCAGCATATGCGCTCTCAAATTTGGCCTTGACGCTAGAATCTTCACCTGGACGTGGTCTAGTTGCTACTAACCCATCAACTGCGGACACATCTGTGAATGATTCTGTGAAGGCAGCATCCGCAAGGCCATCGGCACCAAATATTTTACCAGCGAACCCTTGTGATGATAGAGCTTCCATTAATGCGGCACCATCAGTCGCATATGACATCAGTAAAACAGAGTCACATCCACCATCAATAACAGCTTGTGCCATTGCTGAAGCATCGTATGACCCTTCAGTAGGATCGTATCCTACTTGGGTACACACACTTCCTGTCCAATTAGATGTAAAGTTGTCACCTAATCCCGCTCCATAATCATTTGTCATATAAAGCACCGCAGGATTACTTGCACCTGAGGAAGCCGCTACAGTCGCTAAAGCAACAGCTTGTTGAGCATCACTCGGAACCACTCTGAACAAGTATCCATTATCATCAGCCGTAGTGACAGCAGGCGAAGTACTAGCATATGAAATCATAGGAATGCCCGCGGGTGCTGCAACCGCAATGGCTCCAAGTGTTGCTCCTGAGCACGCTGCCCCTATTATCGCTGACACTCCACTGTCAATTAGAGATTGGGCCGCAGTGGCAGCCTGTGTGCCATCACAACCTGAATCCATTACTATTAATTCAAATGTGAAGTCACCGTCGTGAGTTTCATTAAGTTCCGAAATCGCCACCTGCGCCGCATCTTCAAATCCAGGGGCGTACTGTGCAATAGGACCAGTCTGTGGCGCTAAGAGACCTATCTTTACAGTCTCACTACTACCAATACATCCCACCGCAACGGCGGAGAGAATAATTGAAGACAATAGCAAAACAAGCATTTTAGTTCGTTTCATAAAATATACACTCCTATCTATTCCCTATAATTTATCTTATTAACTAGCGGCGAGTTTACACCAACATTTCAGTAATTTACCAGTTAGTATTACCTCTTAATATAAGTAATATTTAAATACGAATTTTCAGTCTCTATTAGACGCTCTCATCTAGAAAATAAAATGTGTGTCCAATTTAGAGGTTTTGGAATGTTTGGGGAAAGTCGAAAAGATGGCATTTCATGACTAAATGTATGGTCGGGGAGACAGGATTCGAACCTGCGACCCCCTACACCCCATGCAGGTGCGCTACCAAGCTGCGCTACTCCCCGAACCAAGGTGAAAGAATAGCACAGGCCAAATAAGTGGTCTACATTAAATTGTTAATTGGATTTGCAGTATCATAATCATAGTAGTGATGGTGTTTTACAGACACGTAAACAAATAACAACGCGAAACTTGATTGCGTAAGGAGTTTGATATGGTGGCAGACGCACAAATTAAAGATTCCCCTAAATCGCTGCGAGAAAGCATAAGGTCAGGACAATTAATTAAACCTACTACTGGACTAGTTCCAGGATTTGTCCAAACAAACTTGGCAATCCTGCCTAAAGATCAGGCTTTCGAATTCTTGTTATTTTGTCAAAGAAACCCAAAACCATGTCCACTCATTGAAGTAATAGAGCCCGGCAAAGTGGAGGCAACAATTACTGCCCCAGGCAGCGATATTAGAACCGACGTCCCTCTCTACAGAGTGTATGAAAACGGAATATTAACTGATGAAATCGTGGACCTTAAGAAAATATGGAGAGATGACTTTGTATCGTTCCTACTAGGATGCAGTTTTTCTTTCGAGTCAGCCCTAATCAATAATGGTATAAATCTTCCTCACTTTGAGAATGGAACCAATGTATCAATGTACATAACTAATATAGAAACCGTACCGTCCGGTCCATTTTCGGGACCAATGGTCGTATCAATGAGAGCTATCCCAAAAGACAAAGTAGTAAGAGCGGTCCAGGTAACATCGAGATTCCCGAGTGTTCATGGGTCACCCATCCATGTCGGTGATCCATCCTCCATAGGTATCAACGATATAAACACACCCGATTTTGGTGACCCAACTGAATTCCATGATGAAGATGTCCCGGTATTTTGGGCTTGCGGAGTAACACCTCAAAGTGTAGCTATGAACTCAAAGCCTGAGATCATGGTCACTCACTCCCCAGGGCACATGTTTTTGACAGATATGAAAGACGAAGATTACTCAGTAATCTAGACCTAAGGGCCAAGTGCTGTGACAGTTCTAGAGGACATAATTCTTGAACAAGATAAAAGGGGTATTGCACCTCTACGTCAGTTTATACCCTCTGACTACCTTACTAGGTCTGCGGAAATAGTACTGTCGAACACAGGTAAAGTATTTATTACTACAGGGTTCTACATTCTTACCGCAGGCACTATTGAAACAGACGGACCCCCTGGCGCAATTGCTCTGGGTAATGGATTAGAAAAAATAGGGTATGAAGTGGTTTATGTCACAGATTCATATGCTTCAAAATTTCTCAATGAATACAGATCTACCAAATCACGATTAATCGATTTTCCGATATGCTCCGATGAAGAAAGTTGTAAATACTCAAAAACCCTACTAGCCGAGGAGAATCCTTCGCTACTTATTTCCATTGAAAGGTGTGGCCGGTCACAGGACGGTTTATATAGAAACATGCGAAATCTAAGCATAACTGAATACACCGCACAAATAGATAGATTGTTTGATTTACACAACACCACAATTGGAATTGGTGATGGCGGAAATGAAATTGGGATGGGTAACGTTTACAGAAACGTAGAGAAATCAACTCAGCTAGTAGAACAACCTGCGATAACGAAAGTGAATGAACTTGTCATATCCAGTGTTTCTAACTGGGGAGGCTACGGGCTGCTGGCTAAACTATCGCAAACCACTGGTAAAAACCTCCTTCCCGATGTAGCTGACGAAAAAGACATGATAAAAGGGATGGTCGACCTCGGTGCAGTCGATGGGGTTAGCGGTAAATCCGTTTATCAAGTAGACGGATTTGAACTCAATCAAAACGCAGTTACCCTGGAGAAACTTACAAAAGAATTAGGCTGACCATTTTTGGATAATAAAGAAAAGCGAGCCACATGGAGAGCTCGCCTTTCTATCAGATAATCAATGTTCGAAAGCTGGTGACTATACAGAAATACCATTTCTAGGAGGAATAATGTCATCCTGGACTCTGAGCGTGTCAATTCCTCTACGAACTTGTCCTAAAACATCAGCCAGTTTCTCTTCAAGACCTGACAAAACTTCCATAGAGTAACGGTCAGCACCTTCTCTCTGAGACAAAGCATTGGCCTCAGCCTCACTCATTAAAGCATAAGCTTTCCTTTGAGCATCCTGAACAATACTTTGTGCTTCTACACTTGCATTAGAGGTTATCTCATCCCCACGAGTACTTGCCTCCAATAGAACCTGAGAATCTGAGACTCTTTCGTCATGTTCCACGTTTGCTGCCGAGGTCATATCCTTAGCAGAGTTTTCCGCATCCTCTACAATCCTTTTCGCCTCAAGATTAGCCTGATCTATGATACTTTCTTTTTGAACAATGATAGCCTGTGCCTCTGCGATATCAGCAGGCATCCCTTCACGGATTGCTTCCGACAGACGTGCCAACCTGTCCGATTCGATCATTACCTTTCCTCGAAACCCTGGGACCCTGGTCCCACTGTCCCCAAGACTTTTCAGCTCACTGATTATGCTATTAACATCCATGTTACTTATCCTCCAAGGGCTAACTTTTCCTCTGCTTTAAATTCTCTCTTTAAGGGCCGCCGCTATATGAGGCGGCACCAAGTTGTCAATGCTGGCACCCAGTCTGGCAACCTCTTTTATTCGGCTAGAATATATAAACTGGTGTTCGAGAGCGCTCATCATGCAGATCACATCTATGTCTGGTGATAAATTCCTCCACATGAGCGCCATTTCAAATTCTTGTTCAAAGTCAAACCCGGCTCTAAGACCTCGTAATATTGCCTTGGCACCAAAATCTCTAGCTACATCGGGTGCAAGTCCTGTAAAAGGGACAACTTCTACATTGTCAACGCCTTCAAGAGCTTCCTGGAAAAGGGATACTCTCTCATCAGTATCGAACATAAGTGTCTTAGGAGGAGCTTTGTAAACACCAACCACGACTTCGTCGAATAATTTCGAAGCTCTTGTCGCAACATCTATATGCCCATTGTGAGCTGGATCGAAACTACCAGGATAAAATACTTTAACCACTTTTTACCTCATAGAAAGAGACTTGAGAATCTCCATAAGTCTTTAAACTGAACCTAGTAATATTTTCGTAATTGTCTTCTAAGGAAATTCCACTTTTATGCTCAGCAACCACAGTTCCTCCAGGTTGTATAAATCCCGCCTGGCCTATCTGATTTAGCAAGTCATGCCAATTAGAGATTTCAAAAGGTGGGTCCATCGTAACCATGTCATAACTATCATCACAATTTTTTAGGAAACTTTCCACATCAGCATGGCGGACAGTACATTGATCGCTTAAACCCAACAATTCGATATTATCCCTTATCAGTTGAACGTTTCTTCTATTCTTCTCGACCAGTTCCACGTGATCCGCACCTCGACTTATTGCCTCGATGCCGAGAGCCCCGGTACAAGCGAACAAATCAAGAACTTTTCTTCCCTCAACCGCCTCAACACCTATAACAGAAAATATTGCAAGCTTTACCCTGTCCGTCGTCGGTCTTATCCCTTTCCCTGGCCTGGGAGAACCTATACGTCTTCCTTTTAAAAACCCGCCTGTTATCCTGATAGACAAACTTTGATACCCATAGGACTTACAACTCATCCTCGATCTACGTCTTATCTCTCTGGAATTCGATACTAACAACCGAACGATCTATGTCAAAGCAGAATCTGGTCATTTTTCTCGGCAATTCTTATATTTCCCGGCCGTTTTACAAGAGAATAAGAGAGTTATAGAATACGCCCCCATTTGATCCAGTTAACATTGGAAAAGTGGATCCAAATGACATGGAGAAATGTGTAGCCACATAGCTATGTTGGAGTTTACAGGGGGGAGGCATGTATGGATCATAGGAAAACTCATCTGACGCCTCGGGGCTTGAAAGACCTTAAGGCTGAATTAGAAATTCTCAGGGGAGAAAAACGTCAAAAAATTTACTCCCGATTGAAAGAAGCTGTTCAACAGGATGGCACATCCGATAACGCCGAGTACGAAGAAGTAAAAAATGCCCAATCATTTTTGGAAAATCGTATCCGGTCTCTTGAAGAAATACTGTCGAACGTTCAAGTTTCTGGATCCCGTTCAAGTAAAGCCAGCGTAGTAGAGTTTGGGTCAAGGATCACTGTGGTTGGAGAAGACGGGAAACGAAAAAGATACCAAATAGTTGGCAGCGCTGAAGCTTCACCTACTAAAGGAAGAATATCGGACCAATCACCTGTAGCCAAAGCATTATATGGACACAAAGTTGGGGATACTATTGAAGTGAAAACACCTGCACGCACGTCTCAGATTACGATAAAATCAATAACCTAAATATCCCCAAAATTATGAGAGGTTCTAATTGACCCAATCTGAACACGAATTTTTTCAAATACGCCTTGAGAAATCGAAATCACTTAAGCAACAAGGCATTGATCCATACCCTTCTAAATTCAATCGTAGTCACACAAGCAAAGATGCTTTAGATAACTTTGATGATTCCTTAGATGAGGAAAACCAACCGGAAATATCACTGGGCGGCAGAGTGGTCGGAAGGCGAGGTATGGGAAAAGCAACCTTTATTGATCTCTCCGATGTAGATGGAAAGATACAAATATTGATGAGGAGAAATCAATTAGACGAAAAATATTCTCTCCTTGATTTTCTTGATATTGGTGACTGGATTGGAGTTAGAGGCAGCCTATTTCAAACGCGAACCGGTCAAGTAACACTTCAGGTGTCTGATTTTGAAATTCTATGCAAAGCCTTAAGGCCTTTACCGGAAAAATGGCATGGATTAACCGATACAGAGACAAGATTTCGGCAAAAATACCTAGACCTTATTGCCAATGAAAATGCAAAAAACTCTGCTATATCCAGAAGTTTTTTGGTGAAAGCAATAAGAAATTTCATGGAGAACCGAGGATTCATTGAGGTTGAGACTCCTATTCTGGTTCCTATCGCTGCGGGAGGTATGGCACACCCTTTCACAACACATCACAATGCATTGGACAGAGATCTCTATTTGAGGATAGCGACAGAATTACACTTGAAGAGATTAGTTGTTGGGGGACTGGAAAAGGTTTTTGAGATAGGCCGAGTATTCAGAAATGAAGGAATTGATCAGCAACACAATCCTGAATTTACAACGATGGAGAGTTATGAAGCCTTCGCTGACTACAACGATGTTATGACTATGGTTGAGGATCTAGTAGCTAAAGTCACAGTAGAACTTAATGGCTCAACCGAAGTTATGTACAAAGATGTTCTTCTGAATTTCCAACCTCCCTGGCCGAGAATCGATCTGAGACAAAAAATAATTGAAGTTAGCGGAATTGACTTTCTAGACCACGATAATATTGATTCACTAAAATCTGCCATGACGGATGCCGGTATTGATATATCTCAGCAAGTTAGTTGGAGTGGACTCCTTGATAAGTTAATTTCTGAAAAAGTTGAACCCACGTTAGTACAACCATGTTTTTTGACTGACTATCCTATGGCCATGTCTCCGCTAGCAAAAAAATCAGACAAAGACTCCAGAATTGTAGAAAGATTTGAAGGATTTGTTTTTGGTATGGAAATTTGCAACGCATTCTCAGAGCTAAATGATCCTGTAGACCAAAGACAAAGATTTGAAGAACAAGAAAGACTCCACAAAGAGTTTCAGTCGGAAGAAACTGACCGGCTAGACGAAGATTTTTTAGTTGCAATAGAACACGGTATGCCGCCAACAGGTGGGTTGGGAATCGGCATAGACAGACTAACAATGATTCTCACAGACAATCCATCTATCAGGGAAGTGATTCTATTTCCTCAACTTAGAAACTAGACAATTTACCCTAACTAGACAGCTCTATTTATAGATATTTGGACTTTCTCTCCATCTATCTCATGTTCTTCATCATATGTTTCATGACTAGGCGTACCAGAAATAGAACCTACTGATAAGGTTTCTTCGGTCACATAAGAAATATGTGTCTCAGCAATTTCAGTGATCTCCCTGGAACCGGAGATCGACAAATTAATATGATCAGAAATATCGAAGCCAGCTTCCTTCCTCATATTTTGTATTCGATGAACTAATTCTCTGGCTACTCCTTCTTCTATCAATTCAGAAGAAATTTCTGATGATATCCCTACAGCGTATCCAGAATCCGTCACCGAAGATACTCCATCAAGTTCGGTAGCCGATATAAGAATATCTTCCGGGTCGAGTTCGAATTCACCTAAAGAAACATTTTTTCCTGCTTCCACTAAATTCCTTATTTCAATCGGATCAGACTGATCTAATGCTGTGCGAATCTCCCCTATCTGTCTTCCATACTTGGGACCAAGTATGGGCAAATTAGGCTGTATTCTAAAACTAACTATTTCTGCAGCGTCGGTAACTGGTGTAATTTGCTTAATATTAAGTTCATCCAGTATCTGATCTTCGATAAGGGGTAACATATCAATTTCGGACACGCTTCTTGTGTGTACGTAAAGGTGCTGGAGTGGTTGTCTAACCTTAACCCCTGCTCTACTACGAGCTGCACGCCCCATACTGGATAGACGCATAGCAAGCCTGGTTCTTTCAGAAAGCTCTTCGTCTATTTTGTTTGAATCTGACAAGGGATAATCTTCAAGATGGACACTTTCTTTTGCATGAGCGCCAGACTGGCTGAGATTCCTGTATATTTCTTCAGTTGCGTAAGGGATTACTGGTGCCAGTAACTTCACCAAACTAAGTAAAACTTCATATAGGGTCGCATACGCCGATAATTTATCTAGATTAGATTTGTCATCTGAATCACCTAGGGTTCCAGATTTCCAAAATCTTCTTCGACTTCGTCTTACATACCAGTTAGAAAGATACTCTGTAAATTGTTCAACATCCCTTGTTACTTTTTCAGGATCAAATGATTCAAGGGCATCCGTAACTTCCCCAATCACAGAATTAAGTTCACTTATAATCCATCTATCCAATTCAGATCTATCTTCGAGCTTTGGAAACTTTACCTGTGGGTTGAAATCATCGATATTGGCGTAGGTGACAAAGAAGGAGTATACGTTCCATAGTGGAATCAAGAATTGCCTCCGAACTTCGTCCGCAGTTCCAAATCCAAAATTCAAATTTGATGCTGGATTTTGTCGTGCGAATTGCCACCTCATCGCATCGACACCCATCTTTTCAGCAGCATCCTCGAACCAGATAGCGTTGCCCTTGCTCTTATGCATATCTTCGCCATTTTCATCTTTCATTAATGCGTAGCTAAAAATGTTTTTGCATGGTTCGGAGTCAGCAAGAACCGTACTCATCACTATCAGGGAATAAAACCAGTTTCTGTATTGGCCCGGAAAACTCTCTGATATCCAGTCTGCTGGAAACCATTCCTTCCAGTAATCTTTATCATTTCTATACTTAAGAGTTGAGAAAGAGACGATTCCCGCATCCAACCACGGATTACCAACATCTTTGATTCTGCTAATTTTTTCTCCACATGCACCGCATTCTATTTTTACCTCATCTATCCAAGGCCTATGGGGAGAATTACCCTGAAATTTCTCCCAGCCTTCTACCGCCCTATCACGAAGTTCATCCTCACTACCCATGATTTCAAAATTTCCACAATCACACTTATATATAGGAAGAGCAAGCCCATAATATCTCTTCTTGGATATCATCCAGTCATCCATATTTCTCAACCAATCGAGTTCCCTTTTCATTCCAAATTCGGGAATCCAATTTATGTTCTGAGTGACTCTGGCGAGATCCTCTCTCAAAGGATCCATCTTTATAAACCATTCATCCACTACTCGAAATACTAATTCTGATCCACACCGCCAACAGTGAGGATATCTATGCGAGTATCTTTCTAAACGATAAAACACAC
Organism: uncultured Dehalococcoidia bacterium; assembly: GCA_964500645.1. Classification (GTDB taxonomy): domain Bacteria; phylum Chloroflexota; class Dehalococcoidia; order Lucifugimonadales; family UBA826; genus CAYFIW01. The sequence goes on along the minus strand of CAZCOH010000011.1, from coordinate 33,894 downwards.
CTTTTTTCTTCAAGTTCTCATATATACGATCGTTCACTTCATATACATTCAGACCCGTCAACCAATCAAACCCTTCTATGAAATCACCCATGTCATTCAAGGGTGCTATGGTGGAGAGACCTTCTTTTTTACCCAGCAGAAAGTCTTCTTTACCAGCACCTGGGGCAATATGAACAATTCCGGTCCCCTCCCCTTCTGAAACTTCGTCCCAGTCGACAACCCTGTGGGTTACACCATTTTGAGCAGGTAACTCATCGAAAGGACCGCTATATTTCAATCCTACAAGTTCAGATCCCTTAAATTCACGGATAATTGTGTGTTCTCCTGACAAAGAAGCAATTCGTTCTTTTGCGAGGTAGTAAATCTCACCATCCTGTGATGCTTCCACATAATCCATCTCTGAATTTACAGCTGCTGCACAATTAGAAGTTAGAGTCCAAGGAGTCGTGGTCCAAATCAGAATGTTCTTGTGGGTTTTATCGCCACTTTCGTTCAGCACCGGAAATTTTACAAATAGTCCCGGGTGAACGACCTCTTGGTAACCTTCAGTGACAATCTCATGTTCAGAAAGACCTGTACTACACCTTGGACACCAAGGCATAGCATCTGTACCTTCATATAGCAGTCCTCTTTCCTTACAAGTCTTTAGAAAGTTCCAGATCGTGTAATTATTCTCATCTGACATAGTGTGATAGGAATCATCCCAATGCATCCAGTAAGCAAGTTGTTTGGACTGGTTCGTAATAATGTCAGAGAATCTTTGCACTCGTTCTTTGCAAAGTGTTACAAATTTATCTACTCCATAATCTTCAATATCTGTTTTGGATGAAAATCCTAGTTCCTTCTCTACCTCGACCTCAATCCAGAGTCCTTGGCCATCAAAACCGTTCTGATAACGTTGCTTATAACCTTGCATAGTCCTAAATCTGGAAAACAGATCTTTGTAACTTCGGCCCCATGCATGATGAACACCCATTGGATTATTCGCGGTTATAGGGCCGTCTATAAATGAATACTTTTTATCGCTTGATTCATTTCTGGACATGTATTTGTCGGGAATATTATTCTTTTCCCACCAATCATAGATACCACGTTCCATTTCAGGAAAATCAATTTTCGAGTCTACTGATTTAAACATTATGCGATTATCTCCGTTAATAAAAAAAACCCGCCCACAACAGGGACGAGCTCTTTAAAGTCCGCGGTACCACCCAGATTCCTCTCTATGCAGAAAGGCTCTTGTAAATTGTCTTATAACGGTGACATTCCGTCGACGCCTACTAGCCAATAAATATTAACTTTCAGGCCGAGACTCAGGAGTGATATTCACCAAAGCTCCGAGTGCCCACTCTCACCATATTGGGCTCGCTGAACTTTTCACTAAGGTTACTTTTCTCCGTCAAAGTCGATTTATTTATAGATACATTTTCACAGTTAAGGTTAGAAAATGCTATTAAGGCTGTCAAGAACACTAAAAGTGCGTGAAGAGCTCTGCAATATTAAGAGAACTCCATTTTCGTTAATAAATAAGAGAATATTTATTAATACTATACTAAAACTTGACGTTTAATAATAATTATATATCATCCTCCTCAGTAAGGAGATACTGACCAAATAAATCTCTTTCTATCTATCAGAAATCTTAGCAAGTTGATATTAATTAAAAACAAAAAAGGAGTATTAGATGTCGAAATATTTTACGGTTTTTGTACGATCGTTTAAGCCAAGCGCCGCAGGAACAAATTTCATGGCTGAAGTCGTCGAGGAATTTAAAAGCCTTGAACTAAATGCACCAGGTGTGGTCACTGGAACCGGGTACGCACAGGGATTTCCTGGACCAGTAGCAGTCTTGAGCAGACTACATGAAGATGCCTCAGGAATTGATAGTTACCATAGTGCCGTTATGAATTCGAGCGATGAAAGGAATGCACTGGTTCAACGATTATCAGAAAAATGTATCTCAACAACATTTCGAATATCACGGTTGATTAAAGAGGGAAATTACGTGGGATCAAATCCTCCCAGTTGCCTTGTTAGAAATTACATAAAAGTAAAAAGAGGATACATCGATGAAGCAATCGAAATTATGAGTTCATTCATCGATAATATTCCTGATGACAGGACAAAACCAGTTCTCTCTGAATCAACAACAGGGCGAGCAGGATTGCTCACACTAAGCATTCCATATGAGACATTCGCTGCTGCGGAAGAAGGTTATGCTAGAGTGAGAGAAAATTCAGGGACTCCGATGAGTAAGCGCCTAGCAGAAATTACTGAAGAAAATATGCGAGTTCCCACTTTCATACTGCACAGCACAATTCAACCAAATTAATCAAACCTATCGTGAGATTTAGGGTGGCATATGCTTTATACATACAATCTTAGTATATGTATCGGTAGAGCCAGTTATCCATGAAACTTGGGCTGCCATCGGAAATCTCACTTTAGTTTGTAGACAGTCACTTTCGCTATAGATATAATATCTAGCTACTGAAGTTGGCTGAAAGATATGCGAACTATGCTGCCGAGGTGGTGGAATTGGTAGACACGCAGCGTTGAGGGCGCTGTGGCCGTACAGGCTGTAGGAGTTCGAGTCTCCTCCTCGGCACCACTTCAGGACAACAATTTTGGGCGACGTAGCCAAGTGGTCTAAGGCGGAGGTCTGCAAAACCTCTATTCGGCGGTTCGAATCCGCCCGTCGCCTCCAAAATCTCCCCTCAGACTAGACCCGTTTTGCAGTGTTTCTTACTCTCGAAAAAAGGTGCAACATGACACAATCTTCAAACGAAAATATCAGCCTATTGGATGGTCTACATTCAACTCCAGCACGCAGATATCTTAGTGATACAGAGATACCGGATGAAATAATTTGGAAAATACTTGATGCCGCTATCAGAGGGCCTTCAGGTGGAAATAACCAGGGTTGGGGCTGGATAGTAGTAAGAAATCAAGAAACAAAAGACAAAATTTCAGAATGGTACCTGGAAGGGTGGAACAGGGCTTATGGAACGAGACGTAATGAAATTCTCAACCGAAGTGATGAAAACGATACATTAGGCCCGAGAAACTACCTGAGCGCAGAGCACCTAGCAAACAATATCAACAAAGCACCTGTCTGGATAATTGCTGTATTAAGAAACGCCGCCAACTCCACTAATGCCAGGACAGGATCATCAATTTACGGAGCAGTTCAACATCTCATGCTTGCTGCTCGAGCCTATGGGATCGGGGCAACTCTGACAACCTTGTATTCAGGGCATGAGAATGACGTCAAAAAATTATTGAATATTCCGGACGACGCCCTAACGATGGCTTTAATACCTCTTGGATATCCAAGTAAAGGTCGATGGTCTCAGCCCAAAAGAGAATCTGTAGAAAATATTACTCACTGGGACAAATGGAACGTCAAAAAAGATCGGGCACCTGACAGCGAAATATAGCTTACTCTAAGCTCACTTCTTGATAAACGTTTAGGATTCTTAGCCCACCATGCCAACAGCACATATTAACGGTGTGAACATGTATTACGAGGTCCATGGAAATGGTCCCTCCGTCGTATTCTGTCATGGATCAGGGGGTAACCACTTATCATGGTGGCAACAGATTCCCTATTTTTCCAAGTACTACAAGTGTGTCGTATATGACCACAGAACATTTGGTTTAACAAAAGACGAAGATCCCCCTAAGGGACGTTCTGAATTTGCAGAGGACCTAAAATGCCTACTGGATTTCCTGGAAATAGAAAGGACCGCTATAGTGGCTCATTCTATGGGTGGGAGATCAGGTTCTATGTTTACCATTCGTAATCCAGAGCGGGTATGGGCATTAGTGCTCTCTGGAAGCAACGGGGGTTCAGACAGTTCTGAAGCCAGAGAAGTTAGACAAAGGCATAAATCTGATCCTCCTTTCACTCCAAAAGGTGCGTTGCGGGCAATTTCTCAGGAGTTTACTGAGAAATCCCCGGAAAGAGCTTTTTTATACAGGCAAATCATGAGACTTAATCCAAAACACGACGCTGATTTTTTGAAGGTTCCTAAAAGATTATGGGGGATGTCAACGCACGAAAGATTTTCAGATTTAAACTTACCCATGCTCTATACCACGGGTGAAAACGATGTTTTGGTACACCCGGAAACGATTCGTATTGCTTCAGAATTGATTCCACATTCAGAATTTTATGTATTTCGGAATGCAGGACATTCAAGTTACTATGAGCGGCCTGAACACTTTAATGAAGTAGTGCACCGGTTCTTGAAAAAATCTTTTCCTGATAACTAGGTAGAGGAACCGTGGGCCTTAATCCTCTCACGATCTTTTGCCGTGAAATGTGGCTCCAGAAGGTTAACCAAATTCAATAACGTGTCTTCCGGTCCATCCGTACTTGTATCTACCTGAACGACAGGACCCAGCGTACTTTTATGAGCTAGACGCTCATACTCTGCCAGCAGCCGAGGTATGTTATCCGGAGTAACAAGACTATTAGAATGAGCTGGAGTACTAGACAGTCTTTCCATCCTCGACTGAATTATTTCAGGCTCAGCCTTCATATGGACAATTATTACAGGGTCTTGTGTTACTTGTTTTATTCTTCTCTCCACCTGCTCAAACACTTTTTCTCGATCAAATTGATCGCCAGGCAGACCATATTCGTAGAACATTCTTGCATATATGGATTCTTCAATATGAAATCCTATCGTTAAATCATCTTCTTGCACGTAATGGTGTACGTGATAGTACATACCGTAACGGTGGTACATTTCCTTCAGCTTTGGAGATAACCCGAGTATCTGGGATTGCTCCTCCAGAGTGGTATCGTCAGGATGACCAGAAGTATGTGGAAGCTTCGAATGGTCGTGAACAAGATCCATGTAGAACGGTTCGCCCATCACCTCTTTCTTCCACTGTTGGAGGAGTTGTGCAATAGTCGTAGTCCCAACATATTCAATCCCAGCTAGAATTATTTTCACAGCTACAACACCTTTTAATTTTTACAAATACCAAACTAAAACGATTGGTTTAGATTAAAAAACTATAGTCCTATAAACAATCTTCTAATTACCCCAGGGAGTAATGGCGCTTTTAAGAGATTTATACCCTTCAAGGAAACCAGGACGCTCACCACTGTATACCTCGTCAAATTTATCTAAAGCCCCATCTAGCCAAGCTTTTAGTTCATCATTACCAGGGTTAGCATCAATATAAGCATCTCTTATCAGGACAAAATGAATTCTTGGGTCATATGGCTGTTTAGTACCACCAACCCATTCATCACCATCAAGCAAGCGAAGCAACATTTGGTCCGCAGACCCTAGTGTTTGTTCATGAATAGGCGGTCCATCCATCCTGTACATCACCGATGTCATATCTCGGCCATTTCCAGTAGTGAACCCCATGTCCCCCCATACCTGCCTCATATCAACATCCTGTCCCAGGTGTTTAGCTATCTGTCCTCCAAAGGCTCTCAATGGATCGGATATATCAGCAAGAAGATCTGTCAAGCGGTCCCCATCAAGATCGGTAGCCAACACAATAGTGTCCTGATGCTCAATGAGATCCCAAATCAAAAGTCCGTAATTAGTATCTGAAATATGTTGCTCAATCTGACCGCCCCAGTTCTCCATGCCATCTCTGAAGTCTGACGGTAATAAGCTTGCTATTTTATCTATACTTTCCTTGTGCTCAACATACGGATCTACCGCGTATTTACGACCAACTTTAAATTTAGTCCCTTGTAGTAACCATGAATGTAATCCGGCATTTATACCGTCTTCCATGGCTTGTGTTGGCTTCATGGCAACCCTACCAACCGCTCCTGTTTCATGAACCATTTTCAAAAACAATCGATTGGCGTATGCCATCTGAACACCGGGCGTGTTCATTTCCGAATGAACCACTCCCTCAGCATTAACCTCAAAAACTGGCTTGTCTTGAGAGTATGGCAGACATGGCATGCAACGAACCACAGTTATAGGACCGTACGGTCGTACATTGCAGTAAACACCTGCCTGTGTTCTTAATGGTGCATTTCCAGACTTTCCTGCCACGACAACTTTTCCGCCTTTGCCGTCATTGACGTAGGCATCGCCAGCAGTTGACCATTTTATCGACGTACAAGGCATATTTCCGAACCAGGCCAGAGACTCCAAGTTTGAATCATGCCTGTATTGTGACCACATCGGAACACCATAAAACGGCAACCCCAAAATATCAGCAGCCGCAATTGTTCCCAACAGGGCATATGCATCTGTTAACGAATGTGCAACGGGATTTACGACACCATCGTGATTTCCCCCTTTCCATACAATTGCATCAGGGTATCCATTTGGACGTACATCGGCCGATTCAAAGAGTCCTGATAAGTGTGCAAGCAGATCTCCACCGGAACCTTCTGTTTTTGCTATCGCCAACAAATCGATCATCGAATTACCTCTACTTTTTAGTATCCAGCCACAATGCCAAATATTGACATTTAAACTGCATATCTATTTTTACAGGACTCTAAATTGATTCAGATGACAAATCATCATAAGTCCCAATTTGTAACAATCATTTCGATATAGGAGTTTATAACAAAGCGCCCTACATTTGTTGACCGTTTGAAATGAACCTATCATCCACGCCATTTTATTAGCGAAATAGGGTTCATAATCAGGTGAAAAGTCGATGTTCTGATATAATTTCCCCACTTAGAAATCACAAATAGGAAGTTCAATTTGTCTCAAGAAAGTGCTGAAATAAGCTTAGAAAAAATATCTTCTCTCTGTAAAAGAAGAGGTTTCATATTTCAAAGCAGTGAAATCTATGGCGGCCTTGCAAGCACATGGGATTATGGTCCACTGGGTGCAGAACTCAAACGTAACATCAAAGATTCTTGGTGGAAAACTATGGTCTTGGGACGAGACGACATGGTGGGTCTCGACGCAGCTATTCTAATGCATCCAGATGCTTGGCGAGCGAGCGGACATCTTGAAAATTTCACGGACCCTCTTGTGGAATGTAGGGAATGTAATCGAAGATTCCGTGAAGACCATCTAGAAACTACTGATTGCCCGGAATGTGGTGGTGAACTCTCAGAACCAAGACTATTTCATTTAATGTTTAAAACACATATGGGACCAGTTGAGGAAGACGCAGCAGTAGTGTACCTAAGGCCAGAAACTGCGCAGGGCATATTTGTAAATTTCAGCAATGTCGTTACATCAACTAGAAAAAAACTTCCCTTCGGAATCGCACAAGTCGGAAAAGCCTTTCGGAACGAAATAACCACAGGAAACTTCATTTTCCGAACACGCGAATTCGAAATGATGGAAATTGAATATTTTGTCATGCCCGGTGATGACGAGAGAATTCATGAAGAGTGGAAAAAAGACTGTCTTGACTGGTATTACAACTTAGGTGTTACCAAAGACAGACTAAGACTAAGACAACATGAAGGTGACGAATTATCTCATTACGCAAAAGACACTTGGGACATTGAGTACCAATTTCCGTGGGGGTGGGGAGAAATCCAAGGGATAGCTAATAGAACAGACTTTGACCTTAAAGCTCACATGGAGATGAGTGGAGAACGGCTAACTTACTTTGATGATGCATCAGGAGAGCATGTAGTACCTTATTGTATAGAGCCTTCTTTAGGCGTAGATCGGGCTGTCATGACGCTCTTAGTAGATGCCTACACCGAAGAAGAGACAGAAACAGCATCAGGTAAAAAAGATACTCGAGTACTCCTCAGACTCCATCCTAGTGTCGCACCTGTTAAGGTCGCAGTGCTCCCATTAAGCAGAAACGAAAAACTAACTCCATTAGCTCGTAATGTATACGATGATTTAAGAAAATCTAGATTTATAGAAGGTCTAGTTCAATTTGATGACGCCCAAAGCATAGGCCGACGATACAGGAGACAAGATGAAATTGGGACTCCTTTATGCGTGACTGTTGACTTTGATTCTCTTGAGGACAATATGGTTACGATCCGAGAAAGAGACTCTATGACTCAAACAAGAGTGTCCATTACAGATCTCGAGCAAATCATCGCCGATAAGCTTAATGTTTGAGCGTAATAACCCCATAAATTAACTACTACATCAGGAGGGTTCTAATTGCTGGTCGTCCATACTGCAGATGTTCATATTGGAGTGGAGAACTATGGCATACCAGATCCTGAAACAAGATCGTCGTCACGATTAAAAGATTTTCTAGATACACTTGATGAAGTAGTCGAATACTCAATAACCCATAATGCAGACTTAGTGATTTTTGCCGGAGATCAATATAAAAGCCGCAATCCTAGCCAAACTCACCAAAGAGAATTTGCTTACAGAGTTTCAAAACTGGCAAATAATGGAGTCAAAGTTTTCCTACTTGCGGGGAATCATGATTCCCCTAATATTCCGGGACCGGCAACAGCTCTAGATATATTCACTGCATTAGATGTCGAAAATGTTCATATAGCCAACACATTAGAAACACATCTGATTAATACAAAAAGTGGGCCCATACAGATAGTAGCTTTACCCTGGATTAGGAAAGGGCAGTTCATGTCCAGTATTGATGAAGCTAACGAATCACTTTCCAACGAAGATTTAAAGGCTTCTATCGAAGACAAAATAACAACTGCTGTAAAGCATTTGGCTAAGGATCTGGATCCAACAATACCATCGGTGCTCGCAGGTCATGTTTCCGTAGATTCAGCAACAACAAGCTCTGAGAAATCTATGATGCTCGGTAAGGATTATGTGTTACTCAAAAGCGCAATCGCCCTGCCAGAGTTTGACTACATAGCACTAGGGCACATTCACAAACACCAAATTTTGAACGACTCACCAAAAATAGTCTATCCAGGAAGTCTACAAAGGATAGACTTTGGAGAAGAAAAAGACATCAAGGGATTTTGTACTCTTACATTAGACCCTTCCCAGACAGAACAAAACAGAGAGACGTCCTTCCAATTTATTCCTGTGAACGCTCGGAAATTCGTCACTATAAGAATCGATATAGATGATTCTCAGCACAATCCCATGGACAAAATATTTCGCAGTATCGACACTTACGACATTGAAAATGCGATAGTCCAAGTGTTCATAGAAACCCCCTCAAGTAAGTCACAGGACATCGATGAGACTAAAATTAGATCTTATCTAGCAAGCGCGCATTTTGTAGCAACTGTCCGTAAGAACATAATTACTGAAAGCAGAAACAGGCTTGGAAAATCTCTCTCAGAGTCAATAGCTCCAGCAGAAGCGCTAAGTGCTTATTTAGAAGAGAGACAGTTACCAGAAGAAAAAAAGAAATTACTCCTTGAAAGAGGCAAGTCCTTAATTGAGGAAAATCCACCTGGGACAATCCTGTAGAAATGGGTAACAAACATTTGCATTATTCATTATCGAAATTTATAAATCCCAAAACTGTGTTGCTATGTGTCGTTTACATTTTCATCCTATTGGCAATATCGGGATGCTCTGGCATGAAACCTTCTCAAAAAGCTCCAGATTTTGAAATTACTTTATATCAAACCGAAAATTATTCTGAAGATGAAATTTATAGATTTACAAGTGGAAAATCTCTACCAATGGTTTTAAATTTTTGGTTTCCCTCATGCCCACCCTGTATTGCTGAAATGCCAGAAATCGACAATCTATACCACGAACACAAAAATGATATAGACGTTGTAGGTATTCAATTAGTAGGTTTGGATTCGGTTGACGATGGCAAGAAATTCGTAAAAGACACAGGTATCTCCTACGCTGTTGGTTCAGATCCTGACGGTTCTATATCTGTACTTTATGGAGTATCAGGTTTCCCTACTACTTTTTTCATTAATGCAAAAGGTGATGTTGTCAAAACTTGGCAGGGAGCGATAAATGCAGATCAGTTAAAGGAAAATGTCGACTTAATTCTCTCGGATGATTGATATGGTGGATTTTACTGATGTATTCAAAATCGTCGTTAGGTGGGCCCACATGGTCTCTGCAGCAGCCTGGGTGGGAGGCAGCCTATTTTGGCTCTTAGTATTGAAACCATCCATGAAAAACCCCCACGACGATTCCTCTCAAGGAAACAAAGGCTTGGGTGAAAGGGTGGCAAAAGAATTCAGATCGTTAGTGGACACATGCGTTTTTGTACTTTTGGCAACTGGTGTAATAATGACTTTTGACCGACTAACTCCAGGAGAAGTTGGCGCCAATTATGTTCTAGTATTAGGCATTAAAATCATCTTCGTAGCAATTATGTTTTACATAATAAGAGCCAAAAGACAAAACAATAACTTATCATCTAACCGTGAGAATGGTCAGGAAGTTAGTAAAAAAGTAAAATTGGTTAGAATGCTTTCTGGGTACAATTTGCTTGTAGTTCTAGGATTGCTTGTATTTCTATTATCAGATCTACTTTCTTTCATTTATTACTCAACCCAGGGATAATGACTTTCAATCAGCGTGGAGTGTTTCAATTCAAATGAAAAAAGATCTCATGGACATACTCGTCTGCCCGACCTGTAAATCTGATTTAACCCTTGAAATTGAACTTATCGAATATGACGAGATAATCAAAGGTTCGATTCGATGTGAATCGTGTGCAACCATATATAAAATTGAGGATTCAATACCTGACTTTATGCCATCCGAGATTGAATAAGTCTAACTACCAGCTGAGCCTAACCAAATCAGTTTCCCCAACTAAGTGAGAATCGATTTTAGTCAACAGGTTTCCTGTAGCTGGATTTACTAATAAAGGGTTTAGTTCAATTAAAGGATCTAAAACGAATCTCCTTTTCTCAATTTCAGGGTGGGGTATAATCAGGCCTGGCTGAGATATATTCATATTCCCCCAAAGCAAAATATCAAGATCTATAAGTCTGGGCGCATTTTTAAAGGGCCTGATCCTTCCAAGGTATTCCTCAATTGAATTCAGCCTATCTAGAAATCTCCAACAGTCCAACTCAGTGCTTACTTTGCAGACAGCATTTATGAAAGACGGTTGAGGGGAAAACCCGATAGGGTTTGATAAATAAGGAGATGAGACTTTTTCAAATATAGCAAATCTACTTATATCCCCTAGAGACTGCTTCAAGTTCATCAACCTATCGCCGATGTTTGAACCCAGTCCTATGTATATATCAGTGTTAATCATGACAAATATCAGCCTCTGACTATAGCGTCAGTCATTCTGGAAACCCTGACCATCTCTTTGACATCATGGACCCTAACAATATCCGCACCTTTTGCGATGGCTATAGATACTGTTGCGGCGGTACCTTCAACCCTATCGTCAACAGGCAAATTAAGTATTTTTCCTATGGTGGATTTTCTAGAAGTACCTACCATCAAAGGTAATCCAATTGTTTTGTATTCCTCAAGTCTTCTCAAAATCTCAAGGTTTTCGCGCCAATTCTTTCCAAAACCAATTCCCGGATCAATGATTATTCTTTCTTCTTGTATCCCTTTCTTAATAGCCCCTTTTGCCATGAGTTCTAACTCACGAACCGTGTCATCTACCACATCTTTGTAATTCGGAGTTTCAGTATTATGCATGAGTACGACAAAAGCATTATTTTTGGCTATAACTTCAGACATATGGATATCAAATTTTAGTCCCCATATATCGTTAATCATTATCGCCCCTTCAGATATGGCTAGTGAGGCTACTTCTGACCTATATGTATCCACACTTATAGGTACATCCAACTCTTTTCTCAATGATGAAATTACAGGTATTATCCGTGAAATCTCTTCTTCTTCCGCTACTTCATCAACTTGTCCATAAAGAGAAGGAGGTCTTGTTGACACTCCACCAACGTCAATAATATCCACACCTTCATTTACAAAACTTATGGCTTTTTTCAAAGCTTCCGATTCTTTTACCCCATCTCCAGAAAAAGAATCTGGAGTCACATTAATAACCCCCATAACGTAAGTTTTCGTTCCCCAAATAAATTGACTATTAGTATTCATATAAATTAACCATAAAAGTTTCAATAATTATTTTTCATTAATTAGTGATCTCTAATTGATGATAAATAGCTGCAAATATTCCTTGTATCTTCTAACTATTATCTGATATTTTGGCATCCAATATCACACCTCCATGAGGAGTCACTCAATCAATGCCTTCCAAACGCACCACTCAAAATCAAATAGACGAGCTTTCCCAAAAAAGAGAAGAAGCTCTTCTCAGCGGTGGAAAAGACAGGATAGAAGCACAACATAAAAGGGGAAAATTAACCGCCAGAGAAAGAGTTGAATTGTTTCTAGATGATGGGTCTTTTGAAGAACTAGATCCATTTATTTTGCACAGATCCGACGACTTCGGTCTCGGAAAACAAAAATTTCTTGGCGATGCAGTCGTCACAGGCCATGGAACCGTTAACGGAAGGGTTACATTTGTGTACTCCCAAGATTTCACCGTCTTCGGAGGATCATTATCCGAGGTAGTCGCCACAAAGATATGTAAGGTGATGGAACAAGCTCTTGAAAGCGGTGCCCCGGTAGTCGGTCTAATAGACTCTGGTGGAGCAAGAATACAGGAAGGCGTTGACAGCCTTGCAGGATATGGCGCAATTTTTAATTTAAATGTCATGGCATCTGGAGTCATACCACAGATATCCGTTATATTAGGGCCTTCTGCCGGTGGAGCTTCATATTCACCTGCATTAACAGACTTCGTATTTATGGTTCGTGGAATGGGCCAAATGTATATAACAGGCCCCGACATTATAAAAGCAGTCACATTTGAAGAAGTAACACACGAAGATTTGGGCGGAGTAGATGCCCATGCAGTTAAAAGTGGAGTCGCCCATTTTTCTGAAGACGACGAAGAAACTTGCCTTACAAAGGTGAGGGAACTTATAAGTTATTTGCCCCAAAATAACATGGAAAATGCCCCTCGCAAACAGACTTCTGACGACCCAGACAGGCTCGTAGAGTCACTAAATGAAGTCATGCCTGACAATCCTAACAGGCCATATGATATGACGGAAGTTATCACCTCCATCGTCGACGACGGAGAATTTATGCAGATACATGAAAGATTTGCTCCTAATATTATTGTGGGTTTTTCAAGATTAGACGGGGATACAGTGGGTATAGTTGCTCAACAACCGAAGCGTTTGGCAGGCGTTTTAGACATAGATTCATCTGTGAAAGCTGCTCGGTTCGTAAGGTTTTGCGACGCATTCAACATACCGATTATCACATTCGTTGATGTTCCTGGTTTTATGCCCGGAACAGCACAGGAATACAGAGGGATCATTAGGCACGGAGCTAAGCTCATATACGCATACGCAGAAGCCACGGTTCCAAAAATAAGTGTGATAACGAGAAAGGCATACGGCGGAGCCTATGTAGCTATGAGTAGTAAAAACCTAAGAGGCGACATAAATTATTCTTGGCCTACCGGACAAGTCGCAGTCATGGGAGCAGAAGGAGCTGTGAACATCATACACAGATCTGAAATAGCCGAATCCAAAGACCCCGAAAAGACAAGATTAGAACTTGTTAGCGAATACGAAAAAAGTTTTATGAACCCATATACAGCTGCAAGCAGGGGATTTATAGACGACATAATCGAGCCATCAGAAACACGAAAAAAAATAATTAGATCTTTGAAAATGCTGGCTAATAAAAGAGATAACTTACCTCCCAAGAAACATGGAAGCATTCCTTTATGATAACTAAGCTTAGAATACAAAACCGGTACCCGTCGTTAGCAGACCTTGACGTTGAACTCTACGTGCCTCAGAAAAATGGACCTGTTGATGCGCCAAGCCTTGACAGATTGCTTTCTCCCTGGCGACTAGGTTTAGCGCGGAACCAAAACCCGTTTTATACAAGAAATAATACTGGTTGGACAGGTAGAAAGTAGTAATTAATCAATTTAGTTAATGTTGCTGCCTAATATAGACAATAAATATTTTTCATAATTTGTCTGTTTATTAACCAAATACTGGTGTAAAAACAACTTCTGATTAATGACGGATGCCTAAAAATGGCGTAATTACTATCCGATAAATTCATATTGTTTGTTTCCGATCGGATGTTAGCTATAATTTTTAGTGTTAATTTCAATTTATAAGGAGATTCTATAAACAAACAAGCCGAATATATTTGACTATAGTATCGGTCACAATGAGGAATATATGAGAAAGAAAGTAACCGTAGTTGGAGCTGGAAACGTAGGTGCCACAACAGCTCAGAGAATTTTTGACAAAGGATACGCAGATGTTGTTCTTGTGGACATAGTTGAGGGCCTTCCGCAGGGAAAAGCGTTGGACATGCTAGAATCTGGGCCGATCAGTGGGTCTGACTCTCAGATCACAGGGACAAACACATACGAAGAAACTACTGATTCTGATGTCGTGGTAGTGACTTCTGGCATCGCTCGAAAACCTGGCATGAGTAGAGATGATCTTCTTTTGACCAACATGAACATCATAAGCAGTGTCATATCCGAAACCTCAAAATTTTCCCCAAATAGTATTCATGTAATCGTTACGAACCCATTAGATGCGATGGCTCAACGTTCATTAGAGATAAGTGGATTCCCTTCGGAGAGAGTAGTTGGTATGGCTGGAATATTGGATACAGCCAGATACCGCACATTTTTAGCCCAGGAGTTAAACGTATCAGTGAACTCAGTTTCTGCATACGTATTAGGGGGTCATGGCGACACTATGGTTCCAGTTATTGGAACTACAAGTGTTGCTGGCACTCCTATTACTGATTTAATAGAAAAAGACAGACTAGAAGAAATTGTTCAAAGAGCAAGAGATGGCGGAGCGGAAATAATAGGACACCTCAAAACAGGAAGTGCTTTCTATGCCCCATCTGCATCCATAGTTCAAATGGTGGAGTCAATACTTTTTGACAAGAAGGAAATACTTCCCTGCACTGCCTACCTACAAGGGCAATATGGCATCAATGATTTATATGTAGGAGTACCTGTAAAACTTGGAGCAGCAGGAGTCGAAGAAATCATTGAACTTAACCTGAGTGACTCAGAACGGTCGGCGCTTAAAGAATCAGCCGATGCTGTACAAGAATTGATAGACATAATGGCAGAATCAAAATAGCCAGACCTGTAGCCCGGCGGATATTCATCTCCGGGCTATTTCCCCATGGTTATTCTGCGTAAAAAGTAAGCGAATATTCTATCTGGAATAATATTTTTTAAAGCTAGTGCGATTTTTGCATCCTTCCCTACCACATAGCGGAACTTAGGGCGTTTGGAGTCAATTATTTTCTCAATAGTTTTGGCAACTTGTTCTGGATTGCCTGGCCGACTATATGTATTTCTACGACCCCTATATCCCTTAATATAGTCGTGGTATGGGGATAGAGATTCTGAAAGGAAGGTACCGTCTACCTGATTTTTACTAAAATTTGTATCAAAGAGTCCTGGTTCGACAACGGTCACACCCACATTGAAGGCGGAGAGTTCGATTCTGAGGGACTCACTTAATCCCTCTAGTGCGAATTTACTAGCTACATAGGCACCATTAAAAGGGGTTCCAAATCTACCCAACACCGAACTAACGTTAATTATTTTTCCATGTGATGAGAGCTTTATACTTGGTAGAAGTAACCTGGTTAGGGACATTAGACCAAAAAGATTTGTTTCAAACTGAGCCCGCAGTTTTTCATCACTCAACGTTTCTAATGGACCCCATACACCAAAAGCAGCGTTATTAATCAAGACATCGATTCTAACTTTTTGATCGCCAAATTCTTCCCGTATCATTGTCAAACTATCTGGATCATCAAGATCCAATCTAACAGGAGTGATTGTATAACCATTACTCTCTGCTTCTTCTTTTAAGGATCTCAATCTTTCAACAGACCTTCCAGCGGCAAAAACTCTGAACCCTTTATTAGCCAGCCGCAATGCAATTGCTCTTCCTATACCTGAAGAACCTCCGGTTAAAAAAATTGTGGTCAATTTAGTCTCAATCCTGTTACTTTTCCGATAAGTTTGATTAAAGTACTTCTGGATCAAACAAGTATGAGTACGATAATATAATCTGGAGTACTTCTAGTGCAAAAGTGTAAGGTGTAAATTGCTTATATCGGTAATTGGTGAAAGTAAGGCCACAGATCAGAATTATTCAATTGCCGAAAAAGTGGGTGTCCTCATTGCCAGATCAGGAGCAACCTTGGTTTGCGGTGGTCTTGACGGTGTAATGGAAGCCGCATGTAAGGGCGCAAAATCTGCTGGAGGATCGACAATCGGAATACTGCCAGGCCTCAGTAAAAACGAGGCAAATCAGTGGATAGACATCCCCATATGTACCGGACTAGGGGACGCAAGAAACATAGTAGTAGTAAGAACAGGTTCTGCTGTGATTGCTATTGGCGGCGCATATGGAACATTATCTGAAATTGGACATGCATTATCAGATGGTAAACCAATATTTGCCCTTAACAGTTGGGAGATCACTAAGAGTGGAATCCAAGATCCATTGTTAACTCATTGTAAAAACGAAAAAGAAGCCGTGGAAAAAGCTCTTGCGTCCGCGAGTGGCGGCTGAAACTCCAAAGGGAAAGAACAATGGCAACTATCTTTGAAATTAGAGCTCGCGAAATCATAGATTCCCGAGGGAACCCCACAGTGGAAGCTGATGTAATACTGTCTGACGGATCCGTAGGCAGTGCTGCAGTTCCATCAGGAGCTAGCACCGGAAAATTTGAAGCCCTAGAGTTACGTGATAAAGACCCTGAAAGGTATAACGGTAAGGGAGTGCTGAAAGCGATTGAAAACATCAATCAGGCTATAGCGCCAGTCTTAATAGGCATAGAATCTTCTGATCAAAAATCTTTGGACCAAATACTCATAGATACTGACGGTACATCGACGAAAAGTAACCTAGGCGCCAATTCTATCTTGGCGATTTCTCTCGCAAACGCGAAGGCGAACGCCAAAAGCTCATCGCTACCTTTATATGAAAGCTTGAACATGGAAAGCGAATTTGTACTTCCTGTACCTATGCTTAATATTATCAACGGTGGGAAACATGCCAATGATTCAACAGACATACAGGAATTCATGGTCATGCCAGCCGGATTCGAAACCTTCTCTGAATCTATCCGTGCGGGATGCGAGGTATATCACTCTCTGCATCAGATCCTAACCTCAAAAAACCTTAATACCTCTGTCGGAGACGAAGGCGGATTCGCCCCTAAACTCACTTCAAACCAGGCTGCCCTCGACCTGATAATGGAGTCAGTAGATAGAGCTGGCTATTCAATGGGGGAACAATTTTTCATAGCCCTTGATGTGGCCGCATCTGAACTATTTGATACAAGCAGCCGGAAATACAATTTGGAGCGCGAAGACAAGATAATAGACGCAGAGGAAATTATCGAACTTTACCATTCTTGGATTAAAGATTACCCCATTTTGAGCATAGAAGATGGCCTTTCAGAAGATGAATGGAATGATTGGACTAAAATGACCAAATTGTTAGGAAGCAGAATACAAATAGTCGGAGATGATTTACTTACAACTAATCCTGAAAGAATTAATAGAGCGATAAAAGAAGAATGTGGGAATTCAGTGTTGGTAAAACCAAACCAGATAGGAACGTTAAGCGAGACTCTAATCGCAATCTATGATGCTAAGAACGCTGGCTGGGGAACCGTTATGAGTCATAGGTCAGGAGAAACAGAAGACACGACAATAGC
>CAZCOH010000011.1:0-16122 GCA_964500645.1 uncultured Dehalococcoidia bacterium | reverse complement strand
TCCATGTACATAGACGGACACCCCATAGTTTGTTTATCTAGTCAAGAACCTCGTAATATCCCATGGGACGAACATAAGGTCGACATTGTGCTGGAATGTACCGGTAAATTTACAAATGTAAAGAAAGCCTCAGAACACCTTAGTTCCGGAGCAAGCAAAGTAATCATTTCCGCGCCGGCAAAAGGAGAAGACGTGACGGTTGTTATGGGTGTAAATGAAGATGAATACAATCATCAAAAGGATCAAATCGTATCTAATGCTTCATGTACAACCAACTGTGTCGCACCTTTAGTAAAAGTTCTTCATGATAATTTCGGAATCGAACATGCCATGATGACTACAATACATGCATACACAAATGATCAACAGATATTAGACAAACGTCACAAAGACATGAGAAGAGCACGAGCTGCTGCTACAAATATAATTCCAACTACAACAGGGGCTGCAAGAGCAGTAGGTACCGTAATCCCCGAGCTTAAAGGAAAAGTGCATGGTATGGCCTTCAGGGTACCAACATCCACCGTTTCAGTAACAGACGTAGTAGCAAACCTCAAAAGAAAAGCAACGACCACAGAAATTAATGAAGCTTATTTAGAAGCGTCGAACTCTCACCTGAGAGGTATATTAGATTTTTCCATGGAACCACTGGTCAGTTCTGACTACAAACAAAACCCCTACAGCTGCATAATTGACGGGTTATCTACAATAACTCTAGATGGGAATATGGTAAAAGTTGTGGGTTGGTATGACAATGAGTGGGCTTATAGCCTACGTACGTTAGACCTTGCCAGCCATATTTCAAATAAAGCCACATAGCAAAATAACGAGCCTTTGCTAGTGAGCATTGTTCACTGAAATGTTAGAGTGCATTGATGCGCCTCAACCGTAAATAGTATAATTCAGGTGTTAGATAGTGACCTTAAAGTGGCTAGATTGGAGGAACTCAATGGCGATAGACATCAAATCAGAGACAGGAACTTGGACCGTAAAAACTGGTCTGGCCCATATGTTAAAAGGTGGTGTGATAATGGACGTCGTCACACCTGATCAGGCCAAAATAGCTGAAGACGCTGGAGCTGTAGCTGTGATGGCACTAGAGAGGGTCCCATCTGATATCAGAAAAGCCGGTGGCGTCGCCAGAATGTCAGATCCTCAAATGATCTCAGAAATAATTGACGCTGTTACTATACCCGTGATGGCCAAGGCTAGAATTGGACACTTTGTGGAAGCCCAAGTTCTTCAAGCTCTCGGAGTCGATTACATAGATGAATCCGAGGTTCTTACCCCCGCTGACGAAAACAATCACATTAGTAAGGATGATTTCAAAGTCCCCTTCGTTTGTGGAGCAAGAGATTTGGGTGAAGCTCTTAGAAGGATTGGTGAAGGTGCGGCAATGATAAGAACCAAGGGTGAGGCCGGTTCAGGAAACATCGTAGAGGCTGTCCGCCATGCCAGAAAAGTTCTGGGGCAAATAAATCACATACGAAGCATGGAATCAGATGAATTAATGGCAACCGCTAGGGATTTAAAGGCTCCCTTCGATTTAGTAAAGGGGATTCATGATGACGGAATCCTACCTGTAGTTAATTTCGCAGCCGGGGGAATATCAACCCCGTCAGATGCAGCATTGATGATGCAAATAGGTGTAGATGGAGTATTTGTTGGATCAGGAATTTTCAAATCAGAAAGTCCCGATATTATGGCCAACGCCATTGTTAAGGCCACCACTCATTACAACGATCCGGATATACTTGCCGAAGTATCCAAAGGTCTCGGTTCAGCTATGCCAGGAATAGATATAAGAACGCTTCCAGAGTCTGAACAAATGGCTACAAGAGGGTGGTAATTTGCCGATCATCGGCGTTTTAGCAATACAAGGTGATTTTGTAGAGCATAAAAAAATGCTAGACGAAGTCGGTGTGGAGAGTCGGGAAATAAGACTTCCCGAGCAGCTTAAGGACGTTGATGGCTTGATTATACCTGGTGGTGAAAGCACTACCATAGTCCAATTAATTGACACGTATGGATTTAGAAACAAGATCAATGAGCATGTCAGTGATGGCATGTCAATTTGGGGTACCTGTGCGGGCATGATAGTTTTGGCCAAAAAACTACTGGATAAAAGACCTTCTCCTTTGGGATTGCTGGACATAACTGTGACTAGAAATGCTTTCGGAAGACAAGTCGATAGTTTTGAGACAAATCTTTCCGTAAATGGGATTTATGGTCCACCATTACACGCGATTTTTATCAGAGCCCCAATTGTGACTGAGGTCGGCAAAAATGTGGAAATATTAGCGACAGTGGATGAAGATAGGCCTGTCGCGGTGAAAGAGAATAAAATACTAGCAACGTCGTTCCATCCTGAATTGACAAAAGACGTCAGGATGCATGAAATGTTCGCTGAAATGTCGACTTTATAATTTTGACAGTAATTTGAATAATTTAAAACCAAAAACTGATACTGATCTTCAATTATTGATAGATGTTATTCCCGAAAGAATCCGAGAATTTCTTCTTTCACATGAAAAATTTGACGAATTACTAGAGGTTGTTCTTGATATTGGTAGGCAACCAGAAGCCCGATTTTTGGGTAAAAACCAAATCTTGGACTTCGGTGAAGTCACTCAGGAAGATATAGATAAATCTATATCTAAAATAGGTTTGTTTGGAGCAGATAACAGGGCAGGCATTGAGCGAACTCTTCATCGCATATCTGCCATACGTAACAGAAGTGGCAAGGTAATTGGGATAACGTTTAGAGTTGGTCGTGCAGTCTACGGAACTATAAAAATAATTGAGGATCTAATCCTTTCGAATAAAAGCGTGCTCCTTCTAGGAAAACCCGGAGTGGGCAAGACGACTATGCTACGAGAAGTAGCGAGAGTCCTAGCCGACGACGCAGATAAAAGAGTCATAGTAGTTGACACGTCGAACGAAATAGCAGGCGATGGTGACATCCCTCATAGAGCAATAGGACGCGCCAGACGAATGCAGGTACCCTCCCCAAGGGAACAACATGGCGTGATGATCGAAGCGGTTGAGAACCACATGCCGGAAGTGATCATTATCGATGAAATAGGAACGGAACTAGAGGCAAATGCTGCCAGAACAATCGCAGAGCGCGGAGTTCAACTAGTCGCCACGGCCCATGGTAATGAACTTGAAAACTTGATCATGAATCCCACACTTTCTGACCTCGTTGGTGGGATTCAAACCGTTACACTAGGTGACATAGAAGCAAAAAGACGAGGCTCTCAAAAAACTGTACTTGAGAGAAATGCGCCCCCTACTTTTGACATTTTAGTGGAAATCCAAGGCTGGAACATTGTGACAGTACATGATGATGTCGCTGCGACAGTGGATAAAATGCTGCGAAAAAGAACAGTGTCAGCTGAGGTCCGGGCTATGTCTGATGATGGAGAACTTAATAGACACACTTACAGTGATGACAAATATTTAAAAGATAATGGTAATGTAAATACTCACTTGCAAAGTCTGGATGGGCCTCAAAATACTACTCATATGAATGAGACCAGAACCATAACCAGTGTCCTTCCTTATGGAGTTAACAGGGGACGCGTCGAACAGGTAATAAAAGCAATGAACGCACCACTGTCATTAGTAGGAGACATGAAAACGGCTGACCTTGTAGTCACTACAAAAAATTACCATCGGAGAGGAACACAAGCTTTGCACAAGGCGGAAAAAATGGGAAAACCTGTGTTTGTCCTCAGAAGAAACACCGTTAATCAGATAGAGCAATTCGTGAAAGCTGTCGTTAGAAATGACGAGGGCAGATCATTATCCAACGCTGATCGCTCGTTAGCCGTCCTCGAGGCTGAAAGAGCAATTCACGGACTTAATGACGGTGGTCACGAAATTGAATTGAAGCCACAAAATTCACACATACGGCGACTGCAACACCAAATAGCAAACCAATACGGGCTAGAATCATCAAGTATTGGGATAGAACCTAACAGAAGGGTAATAATTCACGGTAGTTAAATTGTCATCTAAACGATCCAACCGTTTTATAGTACTAGAAGGTATCGACGCAAGCGGGAAATCCACCCAATGCAGAATGTTGTCCGACAGGCTGGATAAAAAAAACATACCATTTGTTTCATTGAGAGAGCCAGGTGACACAAAAATTGCTGAACTTATTCGCAGTTGGCTATCTCAAAAATCTGACATACATCCAACAACTGAACTTTTTTTACTAGAAGCGGCAAGATCATCTTTAATCCAACAGAAAATAATCCCCGCTTTGGAGGCCGACAAATTCGTCATACTAGATAGATTTATATATTCCACTTTGGCCTACCAAGGATATGCTAGAGGGATCGACAAATCATTTATTACCGAAGTGAATAAATTTGCAACGTTAGGATTAAGTCCTCAAAAAGTCTTTCTAATGGATCTCGAGCCCAACAAATCTATCCAGAGACTATTGATGAAAAAGAAAGACAGATGGGAATCCGAAGATGTTTTATTTCATGAAAAAGTTAGAAATGGTTATTTGAATTTAGCCCAAAATGATCCTGACACATGGGAAATAGTGGACGCTTCGCTTCCTGTTGAACAAATACATACCCGGATATGGAGATATGTAGAAAGCGTTATTTAATAACTTTCAAAACTTAACAATATAATTCAACTGAATTTGATTATTGAAGAATTATTTATAATATTTATGGGGTTTGTGTGCACAATCTGTGTTGCTCTACGAATTCCTATAACTCCTTTCAACAATTCATACCCCTGTAATAAATCAGGAGCCCTCCAGCCGTCCGCCATGTGAGTGTCAGAAGAGAGAACATGACCAATACCTTCCTTAAAAATGGATTCCGCATACGTTTTGGCATCGTCTCCATATTTACCAATAAGGCTCCCTGAAGTTATCTGTGTCAACATGCCGTGACCAACAAATTTACGCAATAATTCAGGATCCATTTGGAAAATATCCATCCTTTCTGGATGGGCAATAACAGGAACATATCCAAGCTTTTGAACATTCAATAGATTTTCCTCGGAATCACCTAAATTGTTGGTGTATGGCATCTCTACAAGAATGAATCTACTTTTGTTAATAGACAGGGCATTCCCATTTTTAATATCTTCAGGCAATTTATGGTCCACATGATTTTCCATGCCAAGTAAAATATTTACACCCAATCCCTCATGAACGATTATAGACTTGAGCTCCATTATTAGTTCTCGAATTTTCAATATTGTTCCACTCTCGTTGACATCTTTTTTATGTGGAGTGGCAACAATATTGAAAACATGCTGGCTACGAGACAATTTAATTATCTCAACTGTTTCCTGCATCGTGTCGGGACCATCATCTATGCTTGGTAAGATGTGTGTATGAATATCACATAGCTTCATTAATTAGTGAACCGTATCCATCTAAACACCTCAGAATATTCAGAATTAGAAGACTCTCCGGATCTCCGAGCGGAATTTCTTATAGCCTCATCCATCTGCAATTGCGTTTGTCCAGGGGCTACTTGGGATGCATGCATTGAAAGAGCTTTGATTTTTATGTCGATAGTGTTCGAGATATCTACATATGCATTCGGAGATTCAGTGCCCCACAATAATAAATCACGAGTTTTGTGAGATAACAAGCCTTCCTTTTCGTGTTCCGGATAATACAACCTATCCCTTGCGTAGGGAAATAGAGCATCTTTAACAACAGTCCCTGTGATTTTATGATCTCTGTGAAGATAAAATTTGGTACGTATTGGATCAGTTGCCAAAACCACCTCCGGCTTGTAAGTCCTTATCGCTTTAACTATTTTTTCTCTAAATTCTGCAGTGTCTTCAAGAAACCCGTCTGGATAACCCAATTTCAGAACATTACTTACTCCAAGAATTTCAGCAGCTTTTCCCTGCTCATCTGATCTAATTGCAGCTAGTTTCTCAGATGTCATATCAGGATCAGATGAGCCTTTATCACCATTAGTACAGAGTACATAAGTTACGACAGTACCTGAGGCGACCCACTCAGCTATAGTTCCACCACAACCAAGTTCAGAATCGTCTGGATGAGGTGTAAATACTAATGCTCGTTTTGGACTTTTGAATTTAGTCAAACTACTCATAATTTACCTCAGAAAAATGTAACAGATAATATTTTAATTTTAGCAAAATAATTCTCAATTCTTCTTCCTGAAAATCCCGTTTTTGTCCCTCTGTTAAAATCTTGGTTAACACACACGAGAAAAACAAACATGTATAAAGGCACCACCATACGAAATTTTGATTGGAGTGATACCTCCAATGTAGTTTCTTTTTTAAACAATTCTTCGGGTAACACCGGTAAAGGAAAGGAAATTAGTTGCAATCTCTTTTCCCAAATTCACCGACTACCTGGTACAAATCCTGAAACAGATTGTTATATAGCGGAGGATGACGAAAAAAACATTCTTGGCTTTCTACACATGGTGATTGAGCGTCCAATAAACAGGTCTGTGGCGATGCAAACCGTGTCTAGATCATCAAGTTACTCTGAGATTATAAATTTATTTTCAGCCAAGGCAATTGAATATACAAAAAACAAGTCGATTCAGACATTACACACTCAAATCGGGAAAACTGAAAATGAATGGAAATCAAATTTAGTGTCTGCTGGTTGGAAACCGGTTAAAGAATATTGGATTTTGGAATGTAAAGGGGAAAATCTGAACACTCTAGAATCTCCCAAAATTCCTAGTAACTTTGAAGTGGTTCCTCTAAATGCAAAAGCAGACATTGAAGAATTCACAAATGTTCACAACCTTTCATTTTCAACGCATTGGGGATTTAGTCCAAATACTGTGGAAGAAATTAAACAAAGAGTGATGATGGAACGCAGTGGAGAAAAGGGAATTTTATTAATTCGTAGCCAATCAAATATAGTGGGGTACAACTGGACACTATTTGCAAACAATAATAATGACTCTATCGGTTGGATAAGTATGACTGGAGTGGAACCAGACTACCGGGGAAAGAGATTAGGCAGGTCAATTGTACTGATGGGAATGCACGATCTAATAAAGAGAGGCGTCGATTGTATAGAACTGGAAGTAGATTCAGAAAATTTGAGGGCCAGAGAGCTATATCTCAATCTAGGCTTTACAAAATCATCAGAGAGCATTTGGTTTGAGATAAATTTGTCTGGATAATAATTTTAAACCGCCTGGTCCATACTATCGCATTGAGAAACATAACAGTAATATTCAGACACTCTGTGAGCTATTTTTTTCCAATTCAGAGAATGTGCCTTCTTTTTTGCAGAATTACCCATGTACTCTCTCAACGGATCATTCTTCAATAGCACCTCAATTCGATCTGAAAATGGCTCAGGGCATCTCCACGGTACGAGATAGCCGTCAGCACCATCTTGTACAAAAGATGAAATACCTCCTACCCTAGAAGCAATAACTGGAGTTCCACATGCCATAGCCTCCAAAGCAACAAGTCCAAAACTCTCATAATGAGATGGAAGTACAAAAACATCTGCCGCTGAATAATAGTTTTTCAGCTTTGATTGTTCAAGAGACCCTGTAAAAAAAACATCTTGATTGATTCCTAAATTCTTTGCCTGATCCCTAAGTTTATTCAGGTTAGTATCATCCGATAAATTACCTCCCACGATGATTAATTGAACTTCTTGAGATTCTTTCAATATCTTCATTGCATCAAGTAAAACATCGAGCCCTTTTATCGGTTCTATTCTCCCCACATACAAAATTGTTTTTTTATGTGGATTGAGGAATCCCAAACTATCCTTCGCATCGTCCTTAGGAATCTGGTAAAAAGTATCTGTATCGACTCCGCCTGATATGACCTGGATCTTATCTGCATTGATTTGGTATAAATTTACGATATCTTGACGTTCCACGTCTGTGAGCACAAGAACTCCCGTAGCGCTATCCATGATTTGTCTTTCTATGTCTGATCGCTCTTTAGATTCTTCCTCCCCTGCCCTTGCTCTCATTTTTGTCTTAGCCAAAGTATGAAATGTTGCAACGTGTGGTACATTCCACAAATCACTCAGCGTGACTGCTGTCAGTCCAGACAACCAATAATTGCTGTGAACAATGTCATAATTTATGGAATTATATGAAGCGTATTGACGTACATTGTTTACGAACGAGTCGACATGCGCAGGTAAATATGCTTTTTCTTCGTTATGTGGACCTGCCTCAATATGAACAACATTGACTCGGTCATCCAATTTTACAATCTCAGGATCTGAAGGATCGTGATACCTAGTGAACACTTCGACAAAATGTCCCAGTTGTCCAAGTTCCCTTGCTAGATTCAAGACGTATACATTCATACCCCCGGTATCTTTCTCACCCAAACGGGCAACAGGACATCCATGAAAGCTAATTAGAGCAATTCTCATAAAACAAGCGCATTTTTAAATTTAGAAATGATTAAAACCTCTGTGCAAAGCACAAGATACATTGTATCAATTATTGAGCACTTTATCTCGCTATTTCAATTTTGAACACTGACCTATCAGAGGCACCAAGATGATATTTGTATCTCTCAGTACCCTTAAGAAAATTGTACTCAGAATTATTATTGTTTATAGCTGATTCAATCGTGAGTGCTTTGTTGATCAATCCAACACTCAGAGAAGAATACGATGGGTCATATCCACTGTTATACAAAAGACATTTATTATCATAGTCAAAACAAATACACGCAGCTACGTTAGTTTTTTCTATCTCTAGGAAATAAAGTTTGAACATATCGTTCTTACTAAAAGTGGACGCTAAGTCTAGAAAAAACTCTTTGTTATTTGAATTTAGAAATGCTTCTTTATCTTCACCACTCAAGGACATGAGTCGGAAAAATTCATCCATTGAGCCTTCCAAATCATTTGGATCCAATGATGCTGCACTCTGCTTATAATCAGAGGTAGATTCTAGTCTTCTTATTTTACGCCTCAATTCGTGACGATCCTTCTTCCTAAGATTAAGGAGATATTCTTCCCAACTTTCAGGAAGATCGCTGTATGGGGTTTTATCTGTCTCAGTAATGGTTATCGAATAACCTTCGGCGCGAGCCCATTTCTCTGCAAAATATATTGTTGGAGAATCCTCGGGAATAGACTCCAGCCTCATACCCACCCAATCCATAGACTTAATTTCAACCCATGCTGCATTGAAAAATTCTTCTTCTCTTCCAGATACTACAGGGAAATCCATATAGTCAAAAACATTGGAGTCACCAATGAAAGTCAGTTCATCTCCATGATCTAGTAACGGAATAATTCCAATAGGATCTCCACCAGTAATTATTTGCCTTATTATTGGCTGCTTTTGTGCAGCAAATCGCCTCCACCATACAGACTGCCATATTGGGGTTATAAAAATTGTATTTGTAGAACATTTAGGTAGGATTTCTTCCCAAACATCTTCCAGAAGATCGTATTTTTCTATTCCAAAAAAGCTCATGGTTTCCTTTCTAATACTGAAATCACTGTAACCGCATCAAATTCTTTAAATCTGACCCCAAGTCTTTATTTCCCCTTTGTGCAAGTGTAACTATTTTACTTCCCTTTTTTTCAACTCCTCTAATGGTCATACACATATGCTCCGCTGACATATAAACAAGAGTTGATTGTGAATTCAATCCACTGTGTATGATGTCTGCTATTTGTGAGGTCAATCTCTCCTGGATCTGAGGCCTTCGAGATATACAATCTACTAATCTAGTGACTTTACTAGCTCCAAGAACTTTACCACTGGGATGATATGCAACGTGGGCTAGCCCCGTGAAAGGGAGTAAATGATGCTCACAAATCGAATGAAACGGAATATCTGAGACTAAAACAGGGTCGTAGTAATCACCTTCAAATAATGGTTCAAGAACATCTACTGGGTTTTCCCTCAACCCAGAAAAAATTTCTGTGTAGAGCTGGGCTACACGCCTCGGGGTGTCGGTCAAACCATCACGTTCCGGATCTTCCCCAATGCATCTTAGAATTTTGGAAACCGCATCCTCAATACCAGCTACATTTATGTCAGAGATATCAGAACATTCTGGTTCAAATTGACTCATGCCAACGATAATGCCTTTTCAACAGAAGAAAGTTCTGCGGAAAATTCGCCAATCGAAGCTGGTTCAAGACTATCAGCTATATCAGGATCTTTTAACCCATTACCAGTTAGAATACATACCACAACCTGATCTTCAAATTCTGTTCCTTTCTTATACTGTTTCATAAGTCCCGCAACAGATGCAGCAGAGGCAGGTTCACAAAAAATCCCTTCAGTTGAAGCGAGCCTCCTATATGCTGAAAGTATCTCATCATCTGTAACACTGTCGATAAGACCACCAGATTCATCTCTTGCTTCCAAAGCCTTCGACCAGCTAGCAGGATTACCGATACGTATAGCTGATGCAACTGTTTCAGGGTTCATAAATGGTTTGCCAGTGACAATAGGTGATGCCCCCTCAGCTTGATATCCATTCATAACAGGAACAGAATCAGACATTTTAGCCTCTTTTCCTTCAACAAACCCTTTCCAATACGCCGTAATATTGCCCGCATTCCCGACCGGTATGAAAATTTGATTCGGAGCCAGACCGAGGTCGTCTATTATCTCGAATGCGGCCGTCTTCTGTCCTTCGATTCGATTAGGATTGACAGAATTCACGAGTTCTATCGGGTGTTTTTCACACAATTCCCTAGCGATCTCTAGGGCTTTGTCAAAACTACCTTCAATCATCGCAATATGTGCACCATAGGCAACAGCCTGTGCCAATTTACCTCGAGCGACATTTCCTTTTGGAACGATGAGCGTAGTACGCAACCCACAATATGCACCATACGCCGCGGCAGAAGCACTTGTATTTCCAGTTGAAGCACAGGCTATGGTATCCACACCTTTTTCGATGGCCTTAGCTACTGCTACAACCATACCCCTGTCTTTAAACGATCCTGTCGGATTACATCCTTCAAATTTGAAATATAGCTCATCACATCCTATAAATTTAGATATAGATCTAGACTTGATTAAGGGCGTGGATCCTTCACCCAAAGTAAAAATTGGAGTGTTGTCGCTTACAGGAAGTAGGTGGCTGTACCTTTCTAGAATTCCTGTTGTCATCAGTTAAAAATCACTCCTTAATACTTGATGCTGCCTTCTTAAAAACTGACTTACTCAGTTTTTTGATTTTCTAAGATGCTATTCCGCAATAATATCGTAGCAAAATTTTCACGTCAGTATTCATAAGTAAGCTATTGAGAATTATATTTAAATAACAATACGAAAACCATATACAATAAATAGAGTATTAATTACTTCAAACCCTAATATTAAACGAGGCATGAAAACAACATGGTTCTACAATCGTTCGATTCTGAAGTTGCCAATGCTATAGAAAATGAACAAAAGAGGCAGGAAGATAATATAAATTTAATCGCATCAGAAAATTTCGCGAGCAGTGCGGTTATGGAGGCCCAGGCCTCAGTTTTCACAAACAAATATGCAGAAGGCTACCCTGGCAGGAGATATTACGGAGGGTGCGAGTATGTTGACGTTGTTGAAAGGTTGGCTATAAACCGTGCAAAGACGTTATTCAATTCCGAATTTGCCAACGTACAGCCTCATAGCGGAGCTCAAGCAAACATGGCTGCGTATTTTGCTTCCCTAAATCCGGGCGATACTGTAATGGGTATGAGCCTAGACCATGGAGGTCATCTAACACATGGAAGTAGCGTTAATTTCTCCGCAAAATTGTATAACTTTGTTTCTTACGGTGTGGACCGGGAATTAGAGACCATAAACTTTGAAGAAGTTCAAAGCCTCGCTAATGAGCATCGTCCAAAATTAATTATTGCGGGAGCTTCTGCATACACAAGAACTATAAACTTCAAAAAATTTAGGGAAATATGTGATTCTATAGGATCTAAGTTAATGGTAGATATGGCTCACATAGCAGGCCTTGTAGCAGCCGGAGTACATCCATCTCCTGTAGATCATGCAGACATTGTCACAACCACTACTCATAAGACTCTCAGAGGACCGAGAGGTGGCTTGATATTGTCAAAGTCTGAACTAGGAAAAAAGATTAATAGTGCTGTCTTTCCAAATATGCAGGGAGGACCTTTAGAACACACAGTAGCAGCAAAAGCTGTAGCATTTAAAGAAGCCGGTTCGGAGACATTCAAGAACTATCAAATACAAGTAATTAAAAATGCTCAGCAACTCGCGGAAACACTTAAAGCTGGCGGATTAAGAATGGTTTCTAACGGAACCGATAATCACATGACATTAGTGGACCTTTCTCCCATGAATATAAATGGAAAAGAAGCTGAAGAATCTCTAGGCAGAGCCAATATAGTTATTAATAGAAACGCGATACCTTTTGATCAAAAACCACCACGTGTGGCCAGTGGAATGAGACTTGGCACACCATCTATAACCACAAGAGGAATGGACGAAGCTGCAGTCGATAATGTCGGAAAGTTAATATTGAAAGTTCTCTCAAACATTGGCGATGAAACCGTCGAAAAAGAAGTGAAGAACGATGTCTTGGACCTTGTGAGCAACTATCCGGTGCCCCAGATACCTCAATTTAGTTGAGAACTTGTTTGATTTGAACGTTTTAGAAAAACTTAATAACAGATTTTCAATTACAATCACTCCATTCTAGAGCCGCCCCAAGCTCTTGATACTCCGGCAGCTGTCGGCTCTACAATCACGTTCACCACAGCAGGTTTCCCACTCGAAAATGCTTTATCTAAAGCCGGTTTAATATCAGAAGGTTTCTCCACCCTCTCGCCATAGCCGTGCAAGGCTTCTGACATCTTGTCGAATGCTGTAAATCCTAATTCTCTTCCCGGCTTTCTCTTGCTAGGTGTTCTAGCAGTCCAACCAGCATTGTTACTAACTACCGTGACCACTGGGAGATTATGTCTCACCGCAGTATCTATTTCCATTGCATTCATACCCATAGACCCGTCGCCATGTAAAACCAAAACTTGATTATTTGGCTTTGCTATCTGAGCCCCTATACCATATGGAAGACCGACTCCCATAGTACCGGTCACTCCGGAATTTAATCTGTGTCCCGGATAATATGTTGGAATAGATTGCCTAGCAAAATGTAGTATTTCATTTCCATCCACCGCGATTATTGAGTCTCTATCCAAAAACTCGGTGATTTCTTTACATAATCGCAAAGGATGAATGGGAACTTGATTGGAATTCAAAACCTTAAAATTTGCAGTTTCCTTTTGTTCCTGGGTTTTTTGAAGATTAAGTATCCACGGTGACTCTAAAGACCTCTCAAATGCAGATGGCCTGTTCTGTACTTCACACACAAATTGACCCATAACAGTTTTTGCATCGCCAAATATACCTATTTCAATGTCCCTATTGTGGCCCAATTCTGATTCATCGATATCTATCTGGATAATTTTTGAATCTGGGTTGAAACGCTTGCCATAATTCATCATCCAATTCAATCTTGTACCGACTACCAAAACCACATCAGCTTCCCTCATTGCTGTAGAGCGTGCCGCCGGGAAAGACACCGGGTGATCTTCAGGCACTAAACCTCTTGACATAGGAGCTGTATAGAAAGGAATGCCGGTTAAATCTATAAACTTTTCTAGTTCTTGAGATGCTCCAGAGAAAAACGCACCTCCCCCTGCAAACAACAGTGGTTTTTCCGCCTTAGAAAGCAAGCTTAAGGCGTTTTCCACCGTTAAATGCTCAGCAGCCGGTCTAGATTTACCTTTAGATCTAGTAGGTGGATTGATGGTCTCCTCTTCCACTTCCTCATATAGAACATCACCTCCAAGATCTACGTAGACTGGACCTGGCCTGCCCGATAGCGATTGTCTATAAGCTGTACTGATTATCTCAGGGTACCGAGCAGCTTTTGTTGGTCTGTGCAAATATTTACAAACAGGCCGCATGATGCTCATCTGATCTACTTCTTGAAAAGTATCTCTCCCAATTTCATGCACGGCACTGGCACCTCCGAGCACTATCAAAGGAGCGCAGTCGATAGATGATGCATAAACACCTGTCAAAAGATTCAATGTTCCTGGTCCAGAGGCGGCTGTAACCACGCCTGGCTTACCGGTGACTCTTGAATATGCATGAGCAGCGTATGCAGCCGCCTGTTCATGACGAAAATCGACAGTTCGTATGCCAAGATCCTGACACGCCATGACGAGATCGAAGTTAGGACCACCCATTAAGTAAAAAAGAGTATCTACACCTTCTTCTCTTAAAGTTTTGGCTATTAAGTAGTTCCCCGTAACCCTCGTCATATCTCTCTCCTATTCTCAAGCATTTAGGTAACTTATGTGGGAACCCAATTTACATTTTAATTTGTCTTAGCACTTTCTTAGCTAAATCAAATGCTTCTATGCATATCATGATTGAATGTTTTTTATGGCTCTTGTGGCCGCTTGTCTCTCAGCAATTGCCTTAGTAGATCCTATACCTGTAGCCAGAACGACTCCGTGAGACATTACTTCACAAACAAATTCAGGAGAGTGATCTGGGCCAGACCGAGATTTAATCCTATAAGTCGGCACAGTACCATCTTGATTCTGCAAAGTCATTTGCAATCTAGTCTTTGGGTCTATTTGTACACCCTCTATTAGATTAGCTTCAATTTCAACTCTAAGCCACTTTTCTGCAACTGTTCTTGCTTCATCAAATCCTTTATCAACATAAAGTGCGCCTACTAAAGCCTCAAATGCTGAGGACAAATTAGAAGTCTTACTATTACCAAAGTTTTTGAGTTCCCCCTTGCCAAAATTAATCATCTCGGGCAAACCTAATCTTTCAGCACAAACCGCAAGGGTTTTAGCATTAACTATCTGTGACTTCAAAGTACTTAGAACTCCCTCATCATCATTGGGTCTAGCGTCAAATAAAATACCCCCGACCACTAAATCTAGTACCGCGTCCCCGAGAAATTCCAACCTCTCGTTATGTTTGAGATAAAAATTTGGAGCCCCAATTTCATTTGCCGCAGAACTATGCGTCATTGCCTCTTCTAACAACGTCACATTATTGAATTTAAGGCCAAGTGCCTTTTCAATATTCTTAAGATCTTGCATGAGGTAAAAATTTAGGATTTGCAGAACATGATTTCACAAGACTGATCCAAGTAACCTGGATTATTAAACTGCCCCTTTTGGCCAGGGCGGTTGAGGACGTTTCACTTCTCCAATATACGATCTGTTTGAGAACATTTCTATAAAATTATCAAAAGCCTGTTTAGATTCTTCCACGGGAGGTATAAAAGTCTTTAGGTATGCTGTTTGTCCTGATTCAAATACGAATGTAGGAGTCCCAAAAGCACCATAAACTTCAGTAGCTTCAGTGTGATCATTCGCTATTGTATCTAGTAATGATTCATCCTCTAAGTCTTCTGCAAATTTCTTTAGGTCAAGTCCGCAATTCTCCGCGATTTCTAAGAAAACGCTATTGTCATTGAGAGGAACACGGTTTCCTCCATGTCTCTGTGTAAGCAACTCCAGAAAGAATTTTGAAAATTTCTCAGTACCTTGTTTTTTAGCAGCTTCGCCAGCGAGGGAAGCCATCAAGGATCGTGTCTTTGTAAGATCTGACTCCTTCCAAACTCTCCAGTCTCCAGGATCAGTCGCATTAATTTGCTGCAAAGAGAAATTTTTCCAATTTATTTCTATGTCTTCATCTGATTGTTTTTTAACTCTATCCAGCCACACGGCTGCATTGTAAACAAAAGGTCAAGCAAAATCATAAAAAATATCAATTTTGACTGGTGCCACTTTACACATCCTCCAGATTAACAAGTTTATAAGCACACATGGGATAGCTCTATGCTAAACCTAGTTAACAAATTCTAATCACCACTCCTCTACAAGGTCAAAAAAGATTTTCGATTAATAAAATTATTAGTTCTATCAGCGTTGATGATTCTTGCTACTGGGTGTGCAACTGTATTTAAAGGTACTACACAAAGTATTAATTTTGAGAGTTCTCCAAGCGGAGCTACAGTATTTTTAGATGGTGAACGAGTTGGGACAACACCTCTTAATTTATCTCTTAAAAAGAGGAAATATAAAAGTATAAGAATTCAATTAGAAGGGTA
>CAZCOH010000010.1:0-48520 GCA_964500645.1 uncultured Dehalococcoidia bacterium | reverse complement strand
ATTCACGCCTAAGACAGGTATGTTGTAAGCACTTACCGCTCTAATAGTACGTAAAATTGTTCCGTCTCCACCTACAACGATTAGCAAAGACGTTTCGTCTAAAGCATCTGATTTATCTACCAATTTTTCAGCCGAGCAAATCCATGCTCTATCGTTGATATCTAGAGAGTCAACAAGGTTTCTGGCCTCAATTTCAGTCTCTTTGAGTTGAGAATTGAAGATAAATGCAATTTGGTTTCGATTCAACATGTCCTCATGTTATGTGCAAAAAATATTTACTTTTCTAAGATATGGATATGGTAGCACCCAAGTTTGGTTTTTGTGTAAATACTTAGCTTACGATCGACTTTATTGCCGTTTGTGCTAACTCAATTATTGGTGTGGGGTAGAGACCGAATGAAAAAGTAGCGATCATAGCTATAGTAGTTGCGGACACTGCACCAAGCCCAGAATTAATACTTTTTGTGTTCTCTGTTGTTGAGAAGAACATGACTTTTACTACTCTCAAGTAGTAATAGGCTGAAACTACGCTGTTCAGTACTCCCACAACTACTAACCATTCCAATCCTGTATCCATAGCAGAACCAAATATGTATATCTTGGATATAAATCCTACTGTTGGGGGTATCCCAATTAACGAGATCATAGCTAGGGTCATAGCAGATGCTAAAAATGGAGACTTTTTGGCTAGGCCCGCAAAGGAATCTATTCTGTCATCTTTGGTGTAGTTTGAAACAGCAATGATGACAGCAAAAGCTGTCAGGTTCGTCATCGCATAACCTGCGGTATAAAAAAGTATTCCAGCAGGGCCAGCATTGTCTTCACCACCAGGGAGTGTACTCATGGCGGCCAAACCCACCATGAGGTAGCCCGCTTGTGCCACTGTACTATAGGCTAAAAGTCTCTTTATGTTGTTTTGCCTAATTGCAATTAAATTACCAACGCACATCGATATTGCACTCAAGATGGCTATCATATTCGCCCATTCAACATCAAAGGAATCCGTCTCAAAAAATGCATAAAACACTCTTAGAATTATTGCGAATCCTGCTGCTTTACTGGCAACAGACAAAAAACCTGTAATAGGTGTCGGCGCGCCTTCGTAGACATCCGGAGCCCACATTTGAAACGGTACAGATGATATCTTGAAGCCAAATCCACAGGTAATTAACACAATACCAAATATAAGGGCGGGACTTGAATCAATACCCATCTTGGAAATTTGAATTGCTATTTCACTTAGATGGCTCGTTCCAGTATATCCATAAATCAGGACCATTCCGTATAAAAGAATTGCAGAGCTCACTGCGCTTAGTACTAAGAATTTCATACCAGACTCAGCTGAGCGTGATTCTCGTAGGAAAGCGGCTAGTGCGGCTGTTGGTAGGGCTGTAAGCTCCAGGGCAACGTATATTGTGATGAACTCCACTGATGATGCGAGTAGCATCATTCCGGTTGCTGAAAACAGGATCAAAGCATAATACTCACCTTGATGATGTTTGAATTTCTCTACATATTTAGTTGAAGATAGTATTACCAATGCCGTGGCACCAATCACTAAATATTTGAAGAAGAGGGCAAAGCTATCAAGTCGAAACGTGTCAAAGAATGCATATTCGTCATCTATTGCCCAAAGTCTTATTCCAAAAAATATGGGAACTAAAAGTCCGATCAGAGCTACAACAGGAAGAATTTTCTTGTCTTTTAGCAGCAAATCAAGGGCGATAACGACTGATGCAATGATCACCATGGACAATTCCGGGGAAAGCAGGTACAGGTCGTGAAGAGTCATATTAGTTCAATGCCTCAACTATTGGTTCAATTCCTCCGACAAACATGTCAGAAATGATGGATGGATATATCCCAACTCCGATGATAGACACAATGAGTATGGCTATTGGTATCATCTCAGGGATAGATGCATCCGTAAGCTTATTATGATGTTCTGGCCTTTCTCCGAACATGGCACGCTGTATCATCCACAGGATGTAACCAGCAGTCAGTACCACTCCTGATGCGGCTATTACGGCAAATATTTTCCATGCAGGAAAACTACCTAAGAAAATGGTGATTTCAGCGACGAATCCGCTTGTTCCTGGTAGTCCAAGAGAAGCCAGACCGGCTATTACTAAAGATGTAGCTAGGTAAGGCATTCTCCCGGAAAGCCCGCCTAGATCAGGTATATGTCTTGTGTGCGCTTTTTCGTATATAAACCCTACTGTTAGAAACAGAAGGCCAGTGATGGTTCCATGGGTGAACATTTGCAATGCAGCTCCCGTCATACCCAGAATTGCAGCTCCTCCACTTGCCGATGCCAACCCCAGGAGCACGAATCCCATGTGACTGATGCTACTGTAGGCAATAAGTCTTTTCAGGTCTGTTTGCCTAATGGTTATTGCGGCGCCATATATTATGTTAATAACCCCGAGAAGAGCTAATAGCCATGAAAAATCTAGGAGTTGGTCAGGAAACATTGTTGAGGAAACTCTGAACATACCGTACCCACCCATCTTCAAAAGCACTCCAGCCAACATTACACTTGCAGCTGTTGGCGCATCAGTGTGGGCATCAGGAAGCCATGTGTGAAAGGGAAATACTGGCAATTTTATGGCGAATCCAATTATGGTTAAAAAGAATAATATGGAAGCCGGTATTATTAAATCCGCTCCGGCTATTTTTTCAGGAAGAATAGTCATATCGAATGTTCCTGTAGAAAAATAAAGAGCGAGTATTCCAATTAGCATGAATGCGCTACCAAGAATCGTAAAGATCAAGAATTTCATGGCTGAATATTCTTTTCTACCGGTTCCCCATATCGAAATGAGGAAGAACATTGGAATTAGTTCCAATTCCCAGAACAAGAAAAACAGGAAGAAATCCAACGCTGTGAATACCCCTATAACGGCTCCTTGTAATGCCAGTAGCCACATAAAATGCTCTTTGGTTCTTTCAGTCACATTCCATGAGGCGAATACAGCCACTAGCCCTAGTATTCCTGTTAGTAGAACTAGTGGTGCACTGAGGCCATCCACTCCCAAGAAATATTCCACCCTGAACGAATCTACCGGTATCCATTCACTAATTCGATCCACCATTTGGTAACCATCAGGGTTACTTCTATATGCAATAAAAATATACGAAGTGATGACAAGTTCTGCTAGCGTTGCGATTATGGCAAAACCCCTGGCGATTTTACCTGTCATGAAAAGGGCTATAAGTATCGATGCCACGATTGGCATAAATACTGCTAATGTTAGTATTCCGTTGAAGTCATTCATGTCTTTATTTATCTACCAAAAATAAATATAGCTGCTATAGCTATAACGCCAATGGATGTGGCTGTGGCATACATTTGTAGCTGCCCGTTTTGTATCTGCCGTAAAAGTCCTCCAATGTTTGTTCCTGTCCATCCAATTATGTTGACGATTCTGTCTACTATATTTCGGTCTGTCCAATCCAAAACTAGTGCGACAGTACCGTAATAAACCTTTTTGACGATAATACCTTCGTAAAGTTCGTCAAAATAATATTTTCTATAAAAAAGTGTATGTATAGGTTTAAATGGTTTAGACACCGCTTCAGGGGATATGATGGGTTCTGACTTATACATCATGTAGGCTAGTATTATTCCTAGAATCGCAATCAAAGAAGAAATTATCGCTAGTAATATGTTGAATTCTTCGGCAACATGTCCTTTGATTTCATTTGGTAGCCAATGTTCTAGCGTGTGAGACATCCAATGTGCTTCTATTCCGAATAATGCTGTAAATGGGTTTGCTAGGTATCCTATGATTATTGCCGGCACGGCGAGCAAGACCATGGGGAGAATCATTGATATTGGCGACTCACCTAGATGAACGGGACCGTGAGCATGCGCCTCAGGGTCTTTATCGGACCCTCCCTTGAAGCTTCCTCCAAATGTCATAAACATTGCTCTGAACATATAGAAGGCGGTCAAGAAAACGGCTATAAGAGCTAGCGCAAAGACTAACATGCTTACAGGATTACCGTCCGTACCGTCTGCAAATGCGTTAAGCAATATTTCATCCTTGCTCCAAAAACCGGCAAACGGAAAGATTCCTGCAAGACTCAGGCTGCCGATAAGGAACGTAATAAATGTTATGGGCATTGCTTTTCGAAGCCCTCCCATGTATCTCATATCGAACGTCCCGGTTGCATGGTTCACGCTTCCTGATCCCAAAAATAACAATGCTTTAAAAAATGCATGAGTAAACAGATGGAAAATGGCAGCCCCGTAGGCTCCCACTCCTAAAGCCAGCATCATGTAGCCTAACTGGCTTACTGTCGAGTATGCTAGAACTCTCTTTATATCGTTAGAAACTAATCCCATAGTAGCCGCAAATATGGCTGTAAAACCTCCAATCAAAGCTACCAGAGTCATGGTGGATTCTGAGGCCTGGAAAATTGGAAAGAATCTGCCAACAAGGAATACGCCAGCAGTCACCATGGTAGCAGCGTGGATTAGAGCGCTTACGGGTGTAGGTCCTTCCATGGCATCGGGAAGCCATGTGTGAAGTGGAAATTGTCCTGATTTTCCTATTGCTCCCACAAATATTCCTATTGTTATCAGTGTGAGAGCACCTGATCCTATGAAACCTAAGGTTACAAGGTTAGGTAAGTGATTATTTATGGTATCTATTTCAAGATAATTCAGACCGTCAGATGTATTCAATGTTTTGAAGAACAGGTACATCAGAGCCAATAAGAAACCAAAGTCTCCGACTCTCGTTACTATAAATGCTTTCTTGGCCGCCGCCGCCGCTGCGGGACGATGAAACCAAAATCCGATAAGTAAGTAGGAACAAAGACCGACAAGTTCCCAAAATACAAACAGTTGTATAACGTTTGCGGACATTACCAGACCCAGCATAGAGGCAGTAAACAATGACATATAAGCAAAGTAGCGCGCATACACTGGTTTTCCCAATTCGCTGGGGCCATGGTTGTACGATTGATCTTCAATTTTCGGGGGCTTCATATAGCCAATGGAATACACTTGCACCATTAGACTGACACCAGTCACTACCACAAGCATGATGGCCGTTAATGGGTCCATCAATATGCCTACAGTGAAAGCTAATGATCCTATGCTAAACCATTCGTAAGGTCCTTCAACTAGGTGATGATTGCCTTGCCCTATTTCAAAAAAAGTAAGGAGCGATATCGCGAACGCACTTCCGATAGCTAGGATTGCGATTGGCCCCGCGATGAATGATATTTGGTTTAAAAAGGGCCGTACAATAAGTGAAATAACTGCAAATGAGATTAGTGGCAGAAAAAATATTAGCCAGATTAGTTGTTCAGACACCATAAAATTATAGTTTCCTAAGTATTTCGTCTGCTACGTGTTCTCGCCCTTTTGGCACATAAATCTTAAAAGATGTCTGCTCTCCCCAAGATGTTATGTCGCCTACAGGCAAAATCTTTGTCGTTAGTCCTTCAGATTCAAACGTGTCTTTCCACATTTCTGCTGAGACTAAATTAGGTACGGTTTTATATTCGACCCACATACTATTTCCTCATTTCCGTGGCCTCGGTCACGAGTATATTTCTTCTCGAACGGTATATCGCAATGATTATGGCTAGACCTAGAGCCACTTCGGCCGCTGCAATAGTGACAATGAATATTGTAAATATGTGCCCTGTAAGAAGAAATTTAGATGCGGAATCGACTCCGGATGATAATGCATATGGCACAGTGTATCTGGATAGAGCTACTGCACTTAGACTAATTCCGTTGAACATTATCTCTAATGACATTAAGACCGCGATCGCACTTTTTTTAGATAATGCTCCATAAATACCTATAGAAAAGAGTATGGCTCCAATTATTAAAAAACGCTCAAGAGTCATAGCTTACTTTTCCCTCACTAATGCTAGGGCACCTAGTACTGATGCGAGTAATAGGACAGATACTGCCTCAAATGCCAACACATAATCTCTCAAAAGCATCTGGGCT
The DNA here is from genome assembly GCA_964500645.1 of uncultured Dehalococcoidia bacterium. Classification (GTDB taxonomy): domain Bacteria; phylum Chloroflexota; class Dehalococcoidia; order Lucifugimonadales; family UBA826; genus CAYFIW01. The sequence goes on along the minus strand of CAZCOH010000010.1, from coordinate 42,540 downwards.
GTATCAGGTATGGTGTTTTCAAACACTGCTTTACTTTGACTGATTTGGTCTGGACTTAGTGACTGCGATGCAAGTAAAGGCCATTCCGTTTGACTCACGGCATAAATCGCTATACCCATAAAAACAAGGGATACTATCGCAACAGGTAGCCGGAAGCCGTGTGATGGATTCCCGTCATCAATATCCCTTGTCATTAAAATGGCGAATATTATTAATACAGATATGGCGCCGACATAGATCATTAGTTGTACGCCAGCCAGGAACTCTGCTCTCAAAAGAATAAACATGCCAGCTATGCCCAGAAATGTCACTATTAGAAAAAGAGATGCCCTGAAGAGATCTCTTACCTGTACCACTGCAATTGCGGATATTATTGTGCATAAAGCAATAACCCAAAATACTATTTCGACTATTATTGCTTCTTCTGTGCCGGTTCCTAAGTTCATCTTTTAGCCCATTTATTCTGTTGATCTTCTAGGCTTGGCTTTTCATGTCTTCCAACTTCATCCCAATCCGCCTCCATACCATCCATGGGATTATGACCTCTATCAGTGAGTTGGGGCCTAAACCACGTACTTGGTTTTTTCTCAGCTTTCTTTAGGCGTTCTACATCTATGACTAGGTTACTTCTTGAATATGTACCTTCTTCAAACCCGCTACCCATGTGGAGTGCATCGTAGGGACATGCTTCTACACATAACCCACAAAACATACATCTTCCAATGTCTATGTCAAAAACTTCAATGTCGTAGCTTTGTCCCTCTTGTAGATTTACTCCGCTGGTGTCCGTAACTATTTTTATGATTCCCAGTGGGCAATATTTTGCACAACTAGCGCATCCTGTACATCTATTGTCGTACCATGCGAATTCCTCACCTCTAAACCTGGCATCTTGGGGGAGCTTTTGCTCTATTGTTTCTAGCCCGGCTAGTGACTTTAGAGTTTTTATTGGTTTGGAAAACATGAACGCTAAGGTGTTCCTGCCGTCCAATTTTGCCAAATCAGAAGGGCTGGCTTTCTTGTCCGGGTACTGGTGAAGGTTAAATTGTCGTCCTGGTGAGGCAAGGTTTTTCATTGTGACACCAAGCCCTTTGATTATTCCTAGTCCGTACATATCAATCAGCCTCCGTTCCCATATTTGCCAGTGGGGAAGGCACTGGATCAGGTCTTTCAAGTTTCTTGTTACCAAACATGTTAACTAGTATAAGCAAAACTACTATAGTGATGATCCAATTGATGGCACCCATCAACAACATATCCGTTGAGCTGATGTCGTTGTCGCTAGAACTTAAAATTGTGCTTTCTAAAGCGATTAGAAAAATATTGAAAATTCCTAGGCCAAACAGTGGTTTCCATGCGAATCCCATTATTTGGTCTACACGAAGTCTAGGCCACGTTGCCCTGAACCATAGTAGAACGAATATGACGACAAACATTTTAAAGACAAACCATGCTTGCCCTGGAACGGGATCAAATCCTTTTGTCCCACCAAGAAACAATGTAGTAACGACGGCAGCAGTAATTATTGGAGCCATAAATTCAGCTAAAAACAGGATAGCAAACTTTATACCACTGAATTCCGTGTTGTAGCCAGCTCCAAGCTCTGATTCGGCTTCTATCTGGTCAAAGGGGGTTCTACTCATCTCAGCTGTAGCCGCTGCCATAAAAACGAAGAAACCCATTGGCATGACTACGATAAACCAAATGTCTTGGCTCATCATGATATCTGTCATAGCCAATGAACCTGACAGTAATAACACACTTGTTATACCTAATGCCATTGGTATTTCATAACTGATTAGCATGGCAGCACCTCGCATAGAACCTAATACTGCATACTTATTTCTAGATCCCCATCCGGCCATAAAAATAGCAATTGAGTTTACAGAGGTAACTCCAACTATAAAAAGTATCCCAATGTTCAAGCTTCCAAGAAATGAGTTTTCTGAGAGAGGTATAACCGTCATTATCAGAAGAGTTGGAGCAAGCAGTGCTATAGGGGCTAGGGTCATAACAGGTTTGTCCGCTTTGTCCGGAAGAGTATCTTCTTTCATTATGAGTTTTAGCACGTCCGCAATCGGCTGCAACAGTCCGAAGGGACCATGCCTGTTAGGCCCTCTTCTGACATGGAATCTTCCTAGAACTCTTCTCTCAAACCATGTGTAAAGCGCGGTGGACAGTATCATTATGTTAATGACTGTAAAGGAAATTAGAATTCCAGCTGTAAGGTAGGACATCCATGCAGCTGACTCACCTAATCCGATGGAATCAAACATTTGGAAAAAAAAGTCATAAAAAGTATAAAAGTCTATTAAAAGGGTAGGCATAATTATCGGTCTACCTCTCCTAAGACAATATCTATTGATCCTAGTATTATGATCAGGTCTCCCATCTTCCACCCTTTTAACATATCTCTCAAAGGGGTTAGATTAAGAAATGATGGTGCCCTAACTTTACATCTGTATGGTGCGATGCTTCCGTCACTGATCATATAGAACCCTAATTCTCCTTTTGGTCCTTCAACTGCTCTATATGCTTCCCCTACTGGAGGTCGAATAAAGTACGGTGTCTCGGATCTTATGGGTCCTTCCTCAATCTGCTCAATGCATTGAGCAATTATTTTGAGACTCTCTCGCATTTCTAATATACGTACGTAATACCTGTCGAATGTGTCTCCATCAACCCCGATAGGTATGTCAAATTTAATCCTGTCATAAATTTCGTAAGGGTCTGCTTTTCTTAAATCCCATTGCACCCCAGAAGCTCGTAAATTTGGACCGGACACAGAGAAATCAATTGCTTGGCTATCTGTCAGCAGTCCAACCCCTCTTGTACGTGCTAAAACGATTTCATTAGAAGTTATCATCGATTCCAATTCATCAAGATAGTGTGGCATGTCTGACATTAGAGAATTCAAGGAATACCAGAATTCTTCAGGAGCATCTTGAAAAACACCACCGGGCCTCATGTAACTTAGAGTTATTCTGGCACCGCATAGCATTTCAAAAAGGTCCAGTATCCTTTCCCTTTCCCGGAAACAGTAGGTTAAAGGGGTAGCTAGGGCTCCAAGATCGTTTAATAAAAATCCTGTTGCCATTAAATGGCTAGCTATTCTTTGGAGCTCCGCACTGATTACTCGAATGTATTGGGCTCTTTCGGGAACTGTAATGTCTGAAAGCGCCTCTACTGTTCTAACGTAAGCTAAGTTATTAGACATACTTGCTACGTAATCCATTCTGTCAGTCAAAGTAACTATTTGAACATAGTTTCTACTCTCTGCAAGTTTTTCTGTCCCTCTGTGTAAATATCCAAAAACGGGCTCGACATCTATTATTTCTTCACCATCAAAAGATACCCGTAATCGGAATACACCATGTGTACTTGGATGTTGAGGTCCCAGATTTATTGTTACAGGTTCTGTTCTAATTCTATTCATCGTTAGCCTAGATAATCTTTTCTAAGTGGATGGCCATCGAATCCTTCCCAAAGCAGGATTCTTTTGAGATTTGGATGACCTTGGAAATCGATGCCCATTAAGTCCCAGATTTCCCGTTCTTGGAGATCCGCACCTTTCCACACTTCAATTACAGAGGGTATTGAAGGCTGTTCGCGTCCGATGCAAATGGATTTGACTATCCCTGCGTAATTGTTTCTCATAGACAGCAAGTGGTAAACAATCTCGAATTTGTCTATGTAATCTACGGCAGATATCGAAGTCAGATATGAAAAATCCATTCCTGAAACATCTTTCAATGAGTGACATACTTCACGGATCATGTCGGATTTAACCCAAACACATTCCGCAGTACTTTCTGTTACTGATCCGGGTACTGATGATTCTATGTTTTTGGCCATTTCTTGGCCGCTTATAAATTTTGTCAAGGGCGCTTACTTTCCTTGATGGAGTAGCGTTTGATTTTTTCGTGTAGTTGCATGATCCCATATAAAAGGGCGTCTGGTCTTGGTGGACATCCCGGCACATATACATCTACTGGGATAATATGGTTAACTCCAGGTACAACGCTATATGACCCATAATATGGACCACCGCTTGTTGCGCAGACTCCCATAGATATGACCCAGCGGGGCTCCGCCATTTGTTCATAAACTCTTTCAATCGCTGGTGCCATCTTCCACGTTACAGTACCCGCTATGATAATCAGGTCTGCTTGACGTGGTGAAGGCCTAAATACTTCCATTCCAAATCTTGATATATCAAACCGAGACATTGCGCTGGCAATCATCTCAAAGGCACAACAGGCTAGTCCAAATGTAAGAGGCCATACGGCAGACTTTCTACCCCATCCGATCAAAGCGTCAACTGACGTAACGGCGATATTGCGTTGCAGATCATCTGGGATGTCAACTAAGGGTTCCGCAAGTGCTTCAGTATGAGTTTCTTTTAGATGATTTATATAGTTCCCTTCAGCATGATCTAGGTTCCAAGTAGTCTCGTGCAAAGGCACGACCAGATCAGCAGGTTCAGGGTTGATTAATTCAGAGGTCATGTTAACTCCATTCTAAAGACCCTTTCCGCCAAGCATACAACCAGCCTAGCAAAAGGATTCCAACAAAGACTATCATCTCAACCAAAACAAAAACTCCAAATTCTTGCGACATAATTCCGAAGCTAGCAGCCCATGGAAAAAGGAAGACGACTTCAACATCGAATATCACGAAAAGAAGAGCTATGCTGTAGTATCTGAAATTAAAGTTATTCCAGCGTTCTGTAATCGTTTCAAATCCACATTCATAGATGCTGTTTTTTACGGCCGAAGGGTTGTTAGGTCTGACCTTAAGAACAGACAAAAGCCAAGATATTATTAACATGCTTGTAGGAACCGCTACCGCGAGCGCCGCAAAGATAGCAATTACACCGTACTGTCTGAAGTATTCGTCGAGCATCCTTCCCGTCGCAACTAGCGAGTATTTCAGGATAAATTTCAACCATCTATACACACCTGAAATCTAGTGCAAAAATATAGCATAAATTGTACGTGACTAGCAAGAGAAAAATTAGGTCAGATATATAGAAAAAAACTTTTGGACTATGGATATGTTTTTGTTTTTTGTACTGGTTAGGGAACCGTAGACTATTATCTTGGTATAACAGTGCTATTTGTTTTAGTTTAAGTAGAGCTATTGAAGATGCGATTGTAGGCATTGTTGGAAGACTTTCATAAAGCTATTAGGAGTTTTTTGGAGATATGATGGGTAACGATATGGCATATAGTTCCGTGCCTTTAATCTTGGAAAAATACAGGAAAGATATTAGTGATGCTATAAAAGGAGATGTTACTGATAGGAACCTATTCGTGTACGACATGTTACGCTACTGCTTGGGTTGGGGTGATACCAAGGGGAATCCAATAGAAGGTGAAATGGGGAAGTCTTTGCGGCCTTCTCTTTGCATGTTTGCTTGTGAATGTGCTGGCCGATCACCAGAAAGCGTGTTGAATGCTGCCGCATCAATTGAGCTTATTCACAATTTCTCCCTTATTCATGATGAAATCCAAGACTTGGATGAGACTCGACATCATAGGCCGACACTATGGGCAGTATGGGGTAAACCTAAGGCCCTAATTGCTGGGGATGTGTTGAGAGTGATCGCTGACATGGCAATACTTGATCAAAATCATTTTGATAACTATAAATTATTGGAAAGTATGTCTATGTTGACGGAAGCCTGCTTGGAGATGATAGAAGGTCAGTACATGGACATTCATTTTGAAAGCAAACCATACATAATGCTTGATGAATATATGAAGATGATTTCTAGGAAGACAGGAGCTTTGATACGTTGTTCATTAACTATGGGATCGTTGTTGGGGGGAATGAATAAACAGGATGTATCGAGTTTCAGAGAGTCTGGGCAAGCCCTTGGATACACCTTTCAAATACGTGATGACATTTTGGGGATTTGGGGGGATTCAGAACTTACAGGAAAACCCGTAGGAGCTGATATTAGACGAAAAAAAAAGTCTCTTCCGATCTTACATGCTATTACGGAATCCACGGGAGCATCCAATAAAATATTACTGGATATTTTTGCGAAGGATCACATCGAGGATTTGGAGGTGGAGACTGTTTTGACAATAATGGATGAAACTAGAACTTACACATATTCACAGGACTTAGCCTGCGAATATCGTGACAGGGCGTTAGATGCTGTAGCGTCTACGCCTCTCGATTCTATCCAAAGGGATAGGTTTTCAGAGCTGGTTTACTTTTTAGCTCAGAGGAGATTTTAGTTAGGATCTTTGCTACAAGGTTCAATCTATATGTCAATGTGTTACCAAAAAAGGCCACATGATAAACATCAGGGGGTATTGTTAGGGGTGATTATTTGAAGGGATTATTGGTAACAGACGGATCTATTACTAGGTCGTATATGAAATTAAATGGATTTACTATTGCGGAAACCCATGGTGAGAATAAGTCTTTTTTGTCTGATTCTGTGGAGGATATGGTGATTGTCGTTGGAGGGTTAGGCCGTAAGTCAGGTGAGTCGGCGGATTGGTTGATAAATAATTATTCTCCAGATTTTTTGATATCGGTTGGCTATGCGATGTCTTTAAATCAGGAGATAGCTCCGGGTGATTCTGTGTTTTGTAGCAAGATTACTGCTTTAGAAGGTCCTATGGCTTTGTGGAACAAAGATTCCAGTTATATATCGGAAATTTCCTCTTCGATACAATTCGACAAATTCGGAGATGAAGTTTTGAAAAATGTGGATACATTTTCGGAAGGCAATTTATTATGTGCAAACAATATTCCTTCGAAAACAAAAATGCGATATTGGATAGGTGAAGAGTTTGATTCCTGCGTTATTGATATCGATTCATCAAATATATCAAGGACTTGCTTAAACTCAAATGTGCCATTTGCGATAGTCCGTTTTGTTGTTGTGACTGCCGACGAAGAGTTATCTGTTTTTGACCGGCGTAGTTTAGGAGGATTAGTTAATCCAACTTACAAGAATTACATTATGCCGTCCAATATTTTTGGTTCGTTAAAGAGAGCTAGAAGGCGTAAAAAGGCTGTGTGTGATCTCAACCAAATTATATCTGCAGTCGCCTCTATATAGCTTAAAATAGAGGTTCGATTATTTTGTTGGGATGAATGGTTGATACAAAAGGTTTAAAATGGTACGGCGGGAAGATTTTCTAGCTGGTTCACCCTTAATTAAGGGGGTAGTAATTTTATAGGATAGCTGGTGATTTCCTGACTTTGAGAGGTTGTGTGTAGATGAAAGTCTCAGAATTAGTAATGAAAACTTGTACTTATACCCTGAATGTAGAGTCGTCAACTTCGCCTGAATTTATTGATATAACGGAGGATGTTGAAGGCTGTATACAATCTTCCGGTGTTACTCAAGGTATGGTTGTTGTGTTCTCAAAACATACGACTGCGGCAGTGGTGATTCAAGAAAACGAACCTCTATTGCTAGAGGATTTTAAGAACTTGCTTGAAAAAATTGCTCCCAGTGAGGCAAAGTATCGGCATAACGATTTTGATGTCAGAACCGTTCATATGCATGAAGATGAATGCCCAAATGGACATTCTCACTGCCAGCATCTTGTCCTTGGGGCCAGTGAGACTGTTCCATTAGTAAAAGGAAAGATGACTTTGGGAGAATGGCAGAGGGTGTTTATGGTGGAATTGGATGGGGAGAAAGCAGAACAAGTAGGCTATAGAGAAGTGATAGTACAAATCTTGGGTTCGTAAATATCGCTTTTATTCAATGTGCTTTTCATTGGGATGATTTCCTAATTTAGGAACTGATAGATTTTGTGAAATTAATTATCGATACTGATCCAGGTACTGACGATGCTCTGGCTATTGCGGCCGCTACAGGAGCAAATGTAGATATTCTAGGTTTGTCGGTGGTTGGTGGAAATGTTCCGTTAGAACTCGGTATAAAAAATGCTCTCAGTATTCTTGATTTTTTAGGTCGTGAAGATATTGAGGTTTATCCGGGTGCTTCAAAGCCCTTGGTAGGGGATTTTCAATACGCATATGATTACCATGGTCCGAATGGTTTATTAGTGGAAATTGATTCTAGTGAGAGAGAACAATCCAATATTCATGCGGTGGATTTCATTAAGGAGTCCGCTCGGAAGTACCCCAATGAAGTCATACTGTTAGCTTTGGGCCCATTAACGAACGTAGCAAATTGTCTTAGGGATGATCCTGAATTTGTGAATTTAATTGAAAAGATCATTGTCATGGGTGGAGCATTTGAATGTCCAGGGAACGTAAGCCCATGGGCGGAATTTAACATATTTGATGATCCTGTCGCAGCAGGTGAAGTTTTCTCCACTGATGTTCCTATGTACGTGGTTGGATTGGACGTTTGTAATGCTGTTGCAATATCCAGGGAAGAGCAACCGTGGCCACTATCTACCAATGGATCTACGGGCCAGGAGATATGTAAAAGGATATTGTCTTCATGGTTTTCATTTCATAATGACATAGACGTGTATCCGCTCTGTGATCCTTTAGCTTTGATAAGTTGTCTATATCCGGAGGTCGTGGATTATGTTCAGAGTGAAATTAGTGTAGTGCAATCCGGTGATGAAATAGGCAGAACCTTAATGGCTTCAGGTAGTCGAAATACAAACGTGGCTACATGCGTAGATGCAGAGCTTGCTAAAGACTATTTGTGTGATCTGCTTCGGGCCTCACATTGAATGGCAGTTTTTTTGACCCATTGGTAGCTGAATGATATATTTTAGGTATGTATTGTTGACCCGAGGGATCAACAAATATTTATATCGTAGAGGAATTCATCCTTTATCTCCAAGATTTAAATATAATTTTGATACGGAATGTGGTGTTCTGTACACAAAGGAGACAGTGAAAATATGACTGGGCAGAAGGTCATTTCCCGACAGACGGGAGTTGAGGATAATCAGTACAAGTGGGGGTTCGAGTTTGATATTGAATCCGATTTAGCCCCAAAGGGATTAAATGAAGATATAGTCAGATTTATATCCGCAAAAAAAGAAGAACCCGAGTGGATGCTTGAATGGCGCTTGAAAGCGTTTAAGCATTGGCAAAATCAAGGCGATGATGCAGCACCAAAGTGGGCTAAAGTGGTGTTTGACGATATCGACTTTCAAGACATCATTTACTACGCGGCTCCTAAAAGTAAGGATGACGCACCAGGTAGCTTGGATGAAGTTGATCCTGAGTTATTGCAAGCATTTGATAAGTTAGGGATTCCTCTCGAAGAACAGAAAAAACTTAGTGGAGTGGCAGTCGATGCTGTTTTGGACAGTGTCTCTGTGGCGACAACGTACCAAGATATGCTCCAAGAAGCTGGAGTGATATTTTGTCCGATTAGTGAAGCTGTTCAAAAATATCCTGAATTGGTACAAAAGTATCTGGGTTCTGTGGTTCCTTACAGTGATAATTTTTATGCAACTCTAAATTCCGCTGTATTCAGTGACGGTTCATTTTGTTATGTGCCCCCAGGCGTGAGATGCCCTATAGAGCTCATGACTTATTTTCGAATAAATGAAGTTGACTCCGGACAGTTTGAAAGAACTTTAATAATTGCAGATGAGGGGAGCTATGTTAGCTATTTAGAAGGTTGCACAGCCCCCATGAGAAAAAAACATCAATTACATGCTGCCGTGGTGGAATTAGTTGCTCTTAAGGATGCTGAAATTAAGTATTCTACTCTTCAAAACTGGTATCCCGGAGATAAAGATGGAAACGGGGGCGTTTACAATTTTGTTACAAAGAGAGGGGCTGCAAGAGGGGAAAATTCTAAGATATCTTGGACACAGGTAGAGACTGGTTCTGCAATAACATGGAAGTATCCTAGCGTTATTCTACAGGGGGATAATTCGGTTGGTGAGTTTTACTCTGTGGCGCTTGTTAACAACTATCAACAGGCGGATACAGGCACTAAAATGATTCATATCGGTAAAAACACTAAAAGCACCATAATTGCTAAAGGTATTTCGGCTGGGAAAGCAGAGAATACATATCGAGGCCAGGTGTCTATACTTCCTAACGCTGATAATGCAAAGAATTTCACCCAGTGTGATTCACTGTTGATTGGTGATGAGTGTGGAGCTCATACGGTTCCATATATTGAAGTTAGAAACCCTAGTGCGCAGATGGGTCACGAAGCAACGACCTCAAAGGTCAATGATGATCAACTTTTCTATTTACAACAGAGAGGAATTGATCTTGAGGAAGCGAACTACATGGTCATCAATGGTTTCTGCCGTGGAATATTTAAGGAGTTACCATTTGAATTCGCTATGGAGGCATCACAATTGTTAAGAGTGAGCTTGGAAGGTACGGTTGGATAAATGACAACTACAGACAATTTATTAGAGATAGTGGACCTCCACGCATCAGTGGAAGATACAAAAATATTGAACGGAATTAATCTAAAAATTGGTGTTGGCGAAGTTCACGCCATAATGGGACCAAACGGATCTGGCAAGAGCACTCTTGCAAATGTCATTGCAGGCAGACCAGGTTATACGGTTGATTCCGGTGACATTAGATACAAAGACGAAAGTATTCTCAATTATGATCCTGAAATACGGGCTCGTAACGGTATTTTTCTGGCCTTTCAATATCCCGTGGAGTTACCTGGGGTTCGAACCTGGCAATTTTTGAAAGCGGCTGTGGATGCAGTCAGGAAAGAAAAAGGTATGGATGAGTTGGGTGTAAGAGATTTTGACAATTTGCTGGAGGAGAAGAGAAGTCTGGTTGAAATGGATTCAGACTTAGTTAAGCGTTCTGTTAATGAGGGGTTTTCAGGTGGGGAGAAAAAAAGAAACGAAATATTGCAATTGGCTTTACTAGATCCTAGTTTGGCATTACTTGATGAGACAGACTCAGGGTTAGACATAGATGCATTGAGAATCGTTTCGGAGGGTGTGAATAATTTTCGAAGTCCTGAAAAATCTGTTTTGCTTGTTACCCATTATCAAAGGATCTTGGACTACATAACTCCAGATTACGTTCACGTTTTGGTTGATGGTCAAATTGTTAAGTCTGGGGAAAGTGATCTGGCACTAGAGTTGGAGCAAAAGGGTTATGAATGGATCCGTGAATCGATTGCTTCTGAAGGATCAGATTGATGCAAAAAGTTTCTCCAGAAAATATGTATTACGGTGAGGAATTTGATTCCTTGCAGGATGATTGTACAGAGTGGTCAGGGGATTTCCGTAGTCGTGGAATGGAGGTGTTCAGGGATATAGGACTGCCTTTGGAAAGGCGGGGTAATGAAAAATGGAAATACACTAATGTAGGACCAGTTGCTAAAAATAAATATAGAGTCGCCGATTCTGTTCCCTTGTCCTTGGAGGAGGTAAAAAATTCTGCTCCCTGGCACGAATCATGGATAAATATAGTTTTCGTAAATGGTCAATACAAATCCGATCTATCGGATCAAAGTAACGTGCCTGGTATTGTATTGACGAACATTTCCAATGAAATACAAAAGAAAGATCCTTCCGAGATGATTTCTGAATATCTGGGGGGAACTATAAACATATCTGATGATGGGTTTGCTGCTTTAAACACGGCTTTTCTTTCGGATGGTGTGGCGATAGAGATTGAGAAAGATTTCGTCATTGACGTGCCCGTCAACATTGTGTTCTATAATCATGGTTCCGAAAATACAGTTTCACACCCGCGTGTCTTAGTAGTTGCAAAGCCCAACAGTTGTGCATCAGTTATAGAGAGTTATGTTGGTGGTAGTGGGTCTACAACACTTACCAATTCAGTTTCTGAAATCTTTGTAGGTGAAGGGGCTCAGATAAGTCATTATCGGTTGCTGTCTGAGAGTGATCAGACCTTTGATATTGGATATGGCCGAGTTAAGTTGGATAAGGATTCAGTATTTAATTCAAGGTCATTTTTTAAAGGTGCTGATATTGGTAGGTACGATCTGGAAGTACTTGTGGACGGTGAAGGGGCTTCATGCGATTTACAGGGCCTTTATTTCACTTCAAATTCCCAGCACATGGATAACTTCGTAAATATTGATCACTCAAAGCCTAATGGGACTAGCAATCTTTTTTATAAAGGCATTTTGGATGGTAGATCTAAAGCTGTATTTGGTGGAACTGTACTGGTACGGCAAGCTGCTCAGAAAACTGACTCTGTGCAATCTGATAAAAATCTTTTGCTTTCTCCTCATGCTGAGGTAGATAGTAAACCTGCTTTGTTTATATATGCGGATGATGTCAAATGCGCACATGGTGCCACGGCTGGCAATATAGATGCTGATACCGTGTTTTATATGAGGAGTAGGGGAGTAGATCTTGAAACGGCTAGTAAGCTACTCATTTATGGATTTGCTGGAGAGGTCATAGACAAAGTGGAAATTGTTCCTTTAAAAGAATATCTTGAGAAGATATTTCTAAATTCTCTACCAAGTTACAGGTTCGAGTTCTAACTATGTTTGACCTTCAAGAACTTTACCAAGAAATTGTTATGGATCATAACAGACGCCCCAGAAATTTCGGAGCTTTAGAAAATCCAACCAATCAAGCAAATGGTTTTAACCCTGTATGTGGAGACGAAGTGACTGTTTTTCTGGAAGTATTGGAAGGGAAGATTATAGACGTATCTTTTAACGGAGTTGGCTGTGCCATTTCCAAATCATCAGCCTCAATGATGACAGAAAGTGTTAAAGGAAAGAGCTTGGAACAAGCAAAAGCGGTATTTGAATCCTTTAGAAAAATGATTACTAAGAAACCTGGTGAGGAATACAAGTCCGAAATTCTTGGTGATCTCGAAATTCTACAAGGAGTTTCACAGTATCCGACTAGGATCAAATGTGCAACGCTCTCCTGGCATGCGTTGCAATCTGCTTTAGATGAGGATGATGACACTGTCACGACTGAGTGATAATTTCGCTTATTTCGTAAAAATCGACTAGCAGGAAGTCATTTAAGGAGGTTTTTCGATGCACATACCAATTAAAGTTGATTATGGTGTGAGGGCCTTGGTTGATCTCGCGATTTATGGAAACGAAGGTGAATCTGTTAGGGCGGCAGATACCTCGCGTCGGGCTTCAATACCAAAAGCATATCTAGCCCAAGTTTTGCATGCACTGAGAAGGTCGGGATTTGTCAAAAGTACTCGCGGGCCTAGCGGGGGCCATGCGTTGGCAATTCCTCCGGATCAAATACGGCTTAGTGAAGTTATGGATAGTTTGGATAGTTCTGAAAATCTGGTTCAATGTTTTGACAATTCAAGTTTTTGTGTTTTTCAAACATGTTGTGCTCAAAAAGATGTCTGGAAAAATGTTGAAGATGCTGTGTTCAGCATTTTGGATTCCACGACGATTGATATGTTGGCAGTCAAGACGAAGAGAATTTCTAATGTTGATTTTATGATAAAAGTGCCAACAAATGTCTAGGAAATTGATAAATTCGCCATGTCATAAGGTGGTTTTAAGATGATCGACGTTCAAAATATTAGGAAGGATTTTCCAATATTAGAGAGGGAAATTAATGGCAGTCAACTTGTTTATTTAGACAATGCTGCAACTACTCAAAAACCCAGACAAGTTATTGAGTCGTTAGTCAATTATTACGAGAATTCGAATTCCAATGTTCATAGAGGTGTTCATTCACTGAGTATGGAGGCAACGGATCTATTTGAAGAGGCCCGAGAAAAGGTGTCAAGTTTCATAAATTCTGAGACCTCTCAGTCATTAATATGGACTCGTAATGCTTCTGAAAGCCTCAATTTAATAGTTCACACGTGGGCTAAGACCAATTTGAATTCTGGTGATGAAATTGTTTTGACCCCTATGGAGCATCATAGCAACTTGGTGCCATGGCAAGAAATTGCTCGAGAAAAGGATGCTAAAATCGTTTTCATTCCTATGGATGAAAATGGGGAATTGGATCTAAAAGACATAGATCAAATTGTGAATGCGAATACCAAAATCATTTCTGCTGTCCATATGTCTAATGCTTTGGGGACTATCAACCCTGTAGAAAAATTGACGAAAATTGCCCATTCAGTGGGTGCAAAAATGGTCGTAGATGGTGCCCAGAGTGTCCCTCACATGCCTACTGATGTTCAAGAAATCGGTTGTGACTTTCTTGTATTTTCGGGGCATAAGATGTTAGGCCCAACTGGAATTGGTTGCTTGTATGTAAAGATGGACGTTTTGGAAACAATGGAGCCTTTTCTGACAGGTGGGGAAATGGTTTTGCAGGTTACGTATGATAGGGCCTCTTGGGCGGATCTACCTATGAAATTTGAAGCAGGAACCCCCAACATAGCTGATGCTATTGGACTTGGAGCGGCAGTAGATTACCTGAACGAAATTGGCATGGCGAATATTCATGAATATGAACAAGATCTTACTTCGTATGCCTTGCAGAAATTTAAGCTGGTTGAAGAAGAAGGTATAACCCTATATGGACCTAAAGAGGCTTCAAAAAGGGGGGGCATATTGTCTTTCACAACTGGTGAGGTCCATCCTCATGACTTAGGTACACTGCTGGATCAAAGGGGCATAGCTGTTAGAACTGGACATCATTGTGCAATGCCGCTTGTTAAAAGCCTAGGAGTCGCCGCAACTGCCAGAGCGAGTTTCTACATTTATAATACTTTCGACGAAATTGACAGTTTAGTAGAAGGGTTGCTTGATTCTTTAAGGTATTTTCGTCATGACGAGAGGTAGTGTAGACCAGATCTATCGTGATCAAGTGATTCTTGATCACTGTCGTAATCCTAGAAACCAGAGAAAAGTACAATCTCCAGATATTACTGGAGATGCCATTAATCCCTTTTGTGGAGATGAAATTCATATTCAGATCCGATTAGGGGCAGATGATTTGATTAGCGAGATTTCTTTTCAAGGTGAAGGTTGTGCTATAAATATCGCATCTGGATCGCTTTTATCCGAGTACATAAAAGGCATGAGTATCCTCCAGGTTAAAGATGAACTTGTCAGGTTTACAAACCATATGCGAAGTAGGGATTTAGGAATTGATGATCTACAGGAATCTCTAGGAGAGTTGTCGGTTATATGCCAAGTAAAGAAATTTCCAGTTCGAATAAAGTGTGCTTTATTGGCGTGGAGCGCTCTTGACGATGGATTAGGTGATTAACTTCGGGTAGGTTCTATAAGGGTATTATTAATCTATTATACTAATCTGCTCCCAGTGGGAATATTCCTCCAATGAAAAGTTTGGATAAAAGTGTTTAATTTGATTATTCCATGCCCACAAATGAATCATTGTTACAGGCATGAATCTCACTCCTTCATTCAATAGAATCAAATTAATTTCTGAAATATTTTGACTTCTTTTTTTATGATCGAATTGTGATGCTTGTGTTTGCAATAAATGATCGAGCGAGGCGTTCGAATAGCCGGACCGGTTCCAGGCACCTTTACTGTGTAGGAGTGTTAGAAGGTGTCCGTTGGGGGATGTTTGTGGAAACGTTGGACCAACTAACATCTGGTAGTCAGTATTCGTCAAGGCGGTTTCTCCAAACTCTCTCCTGTTCAAAATTTGCAACGTTGGGTTGAACCCTCCCATGGATAATTGTTCTGAAATCACATCCAGTGTTTGAATGTGCATGTCACCGTAATCTGCAGAAGTAATTGTAATCGGGTACGGGATTTGCAGGCCTTGTTGCTCTAATTCAGTTAGAGATTTATCGGGATTCCCAAAATAAGTTGACCATATGGATTCTTTCACCTCCCAATCGGAAGATAACATTGGGTAGCCCATAGAGAAAAAAGCTTTATTTTTCCAAACATTTTCGATTATAGTTTTAGGGTTTATTGAGTTCATTACGGACCTTCTGAACTGTAAATTACCAAATGGCCCTTTCTGGGTGTTGAATACTACTTGTATACCTATTCCAGGCTTTGGGTCTTCTAATTTAATTTCTAATTCAACGTTATCTCTATCTAACTGTTCAACTCTATGGACGTCTAACAAACCGACTAGGTAGGCGCTACGTCGCGTTTCTGCCTCTGGTATATAGTGGAACTCTACACTTTCTAGGTGGGGGGTGGATAAATTATTTGGGTTAGCGATCATTCGTGTTGAAGAATCTTTTTCAATTTTTTCCAGTATCCAAGATCCTGAAGATATAAAGTTTTCAGGTATTTGAGATTCTAAACCTGTAATATTTTTGTGGGGTAAGATCTTACTTCGTCCGTTGGCAAGGGCGACAAATACGTCTGCATCGGGTGCGGATAACGTTACTTCTAGTTCGGAATGAGTTTTGGCCGTTGCGCTTTTTATCATGTGTAGTATGTGTGAATTACTCCATCCTTCTGTTTTTTGCCTATTAAGACTGAAAGCAATATCTTGGGCGGAGACAGTATCAATAATGGAACCGTTGGATGTCACCCAAGGAATATCTGAGTTTATAGTGAAGGTAATAGTATGCAGATCTTGAAATTGCCATTCTGAGCAGACATCACATTCGGTTTTCATTGATGGTAATTTCACATTCGGTCCATTGGAAAACTTCATCAGCCTATGATAGGCAATTCCGGGACCCCAGGCCGCAAAACTAGATGACGGCTCTTTGTGAGGATCCATTTCTGAAAACCAAGAATTAGCTGGGACTTTCAAACTGCCTTTTCTTTCTGCCTTAGAAAGTTTTTCGACCGGAGAGGTTGGAGTGGATTGTAATGTTTCACGTATAGGTGTTGGAGGGATGGCGCTACCAATTTTGGTCTGTGTCACAGGGGTATGATCTATTTGTTGTGGGTTATTGGGCATGTTAATTTTTTGTGCTGGTATGGATGACGTATCTTCAACTTTCGCTATAACAATTTCTGTAAGGGGTTCTTTGGTCACTTGGGAATTATTACAAGCATATAACGTTGTTAACAGAGCACTAAATGTGCAGAAAAAGATCATCACAATAGGGTGTTTTTTCATTACTGTTACTCAAGTGAATATAGTTTTGATATGTATATCTGCTATTCTCTATACAGCCTAGAATTATACTAGTAACAATTCATTTGTAGATCTAAAAAATGCTTATTGACACACATGTTCATCTAGATAAATATTCGGATCGTGAGGTAAATAGTATCTTGTTCAGAGCCGAGGCTGTAGGGGTGGGTTTTGTAATATCAGCTGGTACTACAATTGAAACATCGAAAAGGTCTATTTATTTGTCAGGTAAGTACCCTAATTTTTTTTCTGGTGTCGGCGTACATCCGATGGATCTTAAGAGAGAATTAGGTGATTCTGATTATAGTCATCTAATTGATTTGGCCTCGTCTTCTGAAAAAGTATTAGTAATGAGTGAGATAGGGTTGGATTTTATGGATGATATGCCAGACCGACGATGGCAGTTTGATGCGTTTAGAAAACAAATTGGTATAGCCAAAGATTTTAAATTACCGATTGTTTTCCATAGCCGCAACGCGCACGAAGAGTGTTTTAGAGTGCTTCGAGAAGAAAAGGCATACGAGGTTGGTGGCGTTATGCATTATTTTCAAGGTACCCAATATGACGCTGATAGGATAATTGATTTGGGTTTTTATATTTCAGTGGCAAGACCTATATTTCGCCTCGAACATCTCAGAGAAGTCATTTCTAAAATTCCATTAGAGAAAATTGTTTTAGAGACAGATGCTTTTCCACAACCTTTCAAGAAAAATAGAAACAATTGGACAGAACCTCGGCATTTAAGATCAATTCTTGAGAAGGTAGCGGAGTTACATCAAAGAGATAATGATGATGTGGAGGAAGTGATTTTGAATAATATGAAGGATGTATTAAGTTATCGTTGGGAAACAGTAAAGAAATTCGCAGGAGACGATTAATTTATCGGGGCATAAAGGTAACTTCCCAACATCAACCAAGGAAGCATTATCCAAGCTAGAAACCAACCTAAAACTCCTGGAATTAATGCTTTGGAAAGTGATACGTCATGAGTAGATTTTATACCGTAGGTTACGGATGCAAGAATCCAAATCCATATAATGAATAAAATGAACTGACCAATTAATGGTATTGCCGCCACGATTATAAATATTCCGGGTCCGTAGGATATACCTATTGTTCTCATAGAATCTCGGAATTCAACTTCGCTACCCCATAGGTTGCAAATAACCTTAGAAATGAAAGACCACAACATCCAACCAACAAGGACAGTTGTAAACGATACCATCATCATTTGTAGGTTTTGAAAATCCGATCCTGTTGAAGGTGCGGTGTAGAGAAGAGTAACTGATAAAGATATAGCCGAAATTACTGCTACTCCAAGGGACTGCAGAACTAGATCTGCATCCTTGACAAACATTGTAAAAACTCTGGCCTTGAAAGTGGCCGCCATAACCGCATTTTGAATCATTTTTATACCACTAGATACAAGAAACGAAGTTGACTCGTCTCATGGAGTTATTTGGTTGGACCGATATGTCATATGATAAATAATAATCAGGGACTATTCTAATTGAATACTGAACAGTTCTTTTTGAGCAATTTCTAATTCCCATCTTTCTCTTATGGGATGAATGGTGTTAACAGCCATAGTTAGTTCATCTTTGGCTTTTTGTAAATCTCCTTCATGTTTATAGATCAGTCCCATGTATAAATGAGCGCCTCCAAGATCCACGTCTAGACTTAGCGCTTTATGAAGGTCTTCTTTGGCTAGTTCTATGCGGCCATCAAAATAATATGCCCCGGCTCTCCCTTTATAGGCAATTGCGAGATCTGGCATTCTTCTTATCACTTGAGTGAACTTGTTGGCAGAGTCATTGTATTCTTCTATTCTCAATGCATGTACTGCACTGTTGTAAATGAAAAGTGATTCTAGCTCCGTTGTTGTTTCAGTAGGAGATGGAGCTGGTGATGGAACCACTGTTTTAGTAACCTGGATTGTTGGTGTGCTGGAAATATTCACAATTTGGGGAGGTGCAACGACTTCTTCGTTCAGAGGGGTGACCTGTTGAGTGTCCTTTACAATGGAGCACCCCAGAGATATGAGGAGCAAACAAGTTGCTATAAAATATTTGTGATTTTGTCTAAGCAAATTTTTCCAGTTGATTGATTCTTAGATGGTATTGATATTAAATCCTATATGAAATGGAAACTCGATGTCGAAAACTTTAGATATTTACGCAGTCTCAAATTAAAAATATCGGTCATATAGTATAAAAAATGGGAGAATGAAATTGATAAAAACCTTAGAAGGAATGACGCCCAAAATACATCCTACGGCATTTGTAAGTGAAATTGCTTACATAATTGGAAATGTGGAAATTGGTGAAGGATCAAGTATATGGCCTGGTACAGTAATTAGAGGGGATAGCGGGAAAATAAAAATCGGTAAATATACCAACATACAAGATAATTCTGTCGTTCATGGCGATGCAGATGTATATATCGGAGACAATGTGACTGTGGGCCATAGAGTCATGTGCCACGCAGCAGTTGTAGGGGATGGATCACTCATAGGTAATGGTTGTGTCATTAACGATGGGGTAGTGGTCGGCAAAAACTCGATCGTAGGATCAGGAGCTATGGTGATTGAAAATATGGATATTCCTGAACGTTCCATAGTAATGGGAGTACCAGGTAAGATCAGGGGAGAAGTTCAAGAAAAGCATTTGGTCTTACAGGGCAGGCTGGCGGATGGATACAAAATGAAAGCCCAGAGATACAAGAATGAAGGTAATTTTGAATGACTATTTAGGTCGTACTAGGATAGTTTTCGGTAACAGGTAAAACTACAGGAGTTCCTCCACTTGGGTGAGGCATTATTACCACGTTGGCTCCGTAAGTTTCTGACAAATTTTTCACTGTTAGAACTTCTGACGGAGTCCCATCAGCAAATATACGACCTTCAGACAACAAGATCACCCTGCTTGTATATTGAGCAGCTAAAGTAAGGTCATGTATTGCCAAGATGGTCACGCCATTTTTTGTTTGGTGGGTTTTTTTAATTAGACTCATTATTTTTGCCTGATGAGAGAGATCTAAATTAGATGTGGGTTCGTCCAGTAGCATGATCGGTGATTCTTGGGTCAATGCAAGAGATAACATACCCATTTGTAGCTCACCCCCAGACATTTCTTCTAAATGTCTATTTGCCAGATGTGATACTTCTGTAAGCTCCATTGCTGTTATCGCTGTTCTTATGTCTTTTTCATTTTCCCATTCCACTAAAGATAGATGCGGATTTCTTCCAAGTAACACAAAATCGATTAGTTTCATATTTCCGGGCAGACGTGGATTTTGAGGGACATAACTAATTAATCTGGCGCGGTTCCTAGAACTTAGTCTGTGGACTTTTTTATTATGTACCAAAACCTCTCCTCTGGAGGGTTTTATTAGGCCGTCTATAATTTTTATTAGGGTTGTTTTACCAGCCCCATTTGGTCCAACTATAGAGACTATTTCACCTGCCTTAATTTCCGTTGTGATGCCGTTTATGACACTCAAATCTGAATATGAAAACTCTAAGTTTTTGAGATATATTCCTTCATTCATGTCAGTAAATGTTCGAGCGGTTTTTGATTAGGAGAAAAATAAAAAATGGTGCCCCAAATAAAGCAGTTATTATTCCAACTGGCAATTCCCCAGGGCTTACCACGGTTCTTGCCATCAAATCTGATAAAACCAGGAAGCTTCCCCCTACTAATGCTGCCGTCGGAATAAGTGATCGATAATCTCCTCCCCATAAAATCCTCACTACGTGGGGTGCTACTAGTCCGACAAATCCTATAAGACCGCTGAAGGATACTGCGGCAGCAGTTAATATAGTTGAAACTATGATCAGGACTTTTTTTGTTCTTTCGGTATTTACCCCTAAGCTCTCAGCATACTCTTCGTCAAGTTGTATCGTGTTTAATATACGACTATAGATGCACACCAATAAAATGCTGGGTATCAGGTAGGGTAGTAAAAACAATGAATCCGACCATGTTGCCCTAATAAATCCACCCATAATCCAACTTAATAGAGGTCTAAGATCAGGTTCAGTACGAATCATGAGTATGCTTGTTACGGCGGTTGTGAAAGACCCAATAGCGATACCAGCGAGGATAAGTGTCGCCAATTTTGTGTTTGATGATGTGCTAGATATTTTATACGCTATAGCAACAGCGCCTGTACCTCCAATGAATGCCGCAATAGGAAGGACGTTGAAGTTGCCTATTACAGTGGGAACATTCGTCAGAAACACTAACGTCGCCCCTAACGAGGCACCAGAAGCAACACCAATAAAATATGGGTCAGCCAGAGGATTACGGAACAATCCCTGGTACGTGGCTCCTGCTACTGAAAGAGATGCTCCTACCAATAGTGCGAGCAGTATCCTAGGGAACCTTATTTCCCATAGAATAGTGTATGACGAATCTTCCCAAGTTTTGTCTACGTTAATGAATGGAAATTTAGATAATGTAATCATTATCGTTTCCATTGGGTGTATTGACACTGACCCAATCGATGCCGCTAAAACACAACACACTAAGGATACAAAAATCCATATTATGATCCTGCTCCATGGCAACAATGACTTATGATCTTTAGGTGTTATGGGTGTCGTCATTTGAATAGTGATTTCAATTGAATATGCCGGGATAAATGAAGTTTGCAAGTTCATCCACGCCCATTAAAAATCTTGGTCCTGAAATACTTAAATAATCTGCAGAAGGTATGTATATGGATCCATTTTTGACTGCTACCACCCCTGAATATTTAGGGTCGTCACTAAAAGTGTCACCGTATGAAGAAATGATGTATTGTGGATTTCTTTCAACTATTACCTCAGGAGATATTTGTTGGTAACCGTCAATATCATGTGCAATGTTTTGTAGTTTCAGTAGTTTAAACACATTACCTACAAGGGTATCGTTACCGGGAGTCCATAGGCCGCCCACGTCTTGGAACACGGATGGTCCTTCAGTGTAAGGAGCAAGAGTAGATTCTATATTCAGAATTCTACTCTCGAAATCGTCTGCCAGATTATTTGCTTCCATCACGGCCCCAGTAATACGTCCCCACATCCGAAAATGGTCAGCCATTTCAGAAATATCATCGCCCATCGTCGGGATCAAAAGAACCTTAAGGCCTGCATTTTCTAATTGTTCTTTAAATGATGGGTAGAAAAGATAAACTAAATCTGGATTTAGGCCAACTACGGCCTCTACATCCATGTTGAAAGCATCTCCAACCTTTTCAATTGAATTTGCCTCAGGAGGATAACTGACGTAGTCATGTGTGCCAATTATCCTGTGGCCTTCACCTATAGCAAAGAGTGTTTCAACAGCAGCGGAATCAAATGCTATTATTCGCTCTGGTGGCGAATCAAAAATAATTTTTTGGTTATCTATGTCAGTGATAGAGACTGGGAAAGTAACTTTCAATGACTCATTGGAACTCGAAGTCTTTTTCGGGTATTTTTTTTCTATAGGGGTTTTGATTCCTGTTATTTTTGGGGTTTCATCTTTTGGCGAATCGGCTTTGACTTCTACTTGAGCTGCGGCTCTAGGATATTCTGGTTTCAGCGGTTCTTTTTTGATGTAATCGACTACATTGGCTGGGAGAGCAGGCGGAGCCGGATCCGGTTTTTGTTGGGATACTTCGGAACATGCCAAAAGTGACACAAAGCTTGCGAAAAAAATGAATACAGTTATACAAATTTTGGATGGTTTCAATTTACTCTCCTATTAATTACGTCAGTTTGCGATGTTGTATAGGAAGTAAAAAAATACCCTGTATCAAAGTCCTAAAGTGGGGATACAGGGTAACGGTATTTTTCATCCGATACCTTTCCGCGAAGGCCTAGACTTCTGACTTAGGTGGTGGACCGGACTTATCCTTTTAAGGACCTACCGTTGCGGGACAGTGTCGGAATTTGACCGACTTCCTCTTTAACCTTTGGGGCACCTAGTCTCTGTTGATGTTTCAGTTTTTAACTACGACATTCTCCTACATTTGTTCTATGTACACAAGCCAAGATTATAGTTTATCTTAGTATTTATTCGATTTCACCGTCTTCTTCTGATGACGATTCAACCAGCCCATTTGATGCACTTACTTGAGTGACTGGTACTATATTCCCATTTTCGTCTTCAAATTCTGGTGGGGGTGGGCTGTCTGGGATATCTTCTATAGCTAGTAGTTTTTCCAGTTCATCCAACCCTAATTTTTCTTTACCTTCTTCTGTATTATCATATCGAGCAGGTATTAATCTACCGATAATTACGTTTTCTTTTAGTCCAGTTAGATGGTCCCTTTTTCCCATGACCGCAGATTCCGTCAGTACTCTAGTAGTTTCCTGGAACGAGGCTGCGGCTAGGAAACTGTCCATGTGCAACGATGCTCTTGTGATACCCAGTAAGATGGGTACCGCAGTAGCAGGATCGCCACCTTCTGCAATAATTTCCCCGTTTTTGTTTTCGAATTCCTTCCGGTCCATTGGGTCACCGGGTAATAAATCTGTGTCACCCGGTTCATGCACTTGTACTCTTCTGAGCATTTGTCTAATTATTGCTTCAATGTGCTTGTCGTGTATTGGAACTCCTTGTGATCTATACACTTTTTGAACTTCTTCAATTAGGTATGATTGTGCAGCTTCCCGGCCTTGAATTTCCAGTATTTGTTGGGGGTTCTTGGGTCCGGCTGTGATGGCTTGGCCAGCTTCTATGATATCTCCATCGGAGACTTCAAGATGTGAAGCGGCTGGAATTGGGTACTCTCTTTGTTCTTCATCAGTCCATGTGATTGTTATATTGTCGCCATCTAAACCGACGACTCCAGAGTTTCTTGCGTTCAAAATTGAGTCATCTTCGTCCGAGGAAGCTATGGGAGTACCAATGATGACCGTCTCACCCGCATCTACTAGCGAGTTTAGACCAGTGATTGTGTACTCATCCACCAATTCCTCGGAGTTTATTATTCGCACAGTGCGTCCCTCGCTGGTCTCTATAATTTCAACCGAGCCTGCGATTTCAGATAAGACAGCAGATCCTTTAGGGGATCTCGCTTCGAATAATTCTTCTACCCTTGGTAGGCCACTTGTTATGTCCGAGCCAGCCACTCCTCCAGTATGGAAAGTTCTCATTGTTAGCTGTGTACCGGGTTCTCCGATGCTTTGGGCAGCTATGATACCTACCGCATCTCCGACCATTATGGGTTTGAGATTAGCAAGTGATAACCCGTAACAGAGTCGGCAGAGTCCTTTTTCAGCTTGGCAGGTAAGTGGTGATCTTACCTCAGCGACGCTGACTTCAGCTTTTTTGAGTTTTTCTATGTCCTCTTCCTCGATTATCTGATTGGCCTCTATAATAATTTCTCCGGTTTCCGGGTTAGGGATTGGGGTTGCTGCATGACGATATTTTATTCTGTCATAAAATAAGCCACTCAGAGCCTCGTCTTCATACCCTGTAATGACCATCCCATGGTCTACACCGCAGTCCTCTTCCATGATGATCACTTCTTGTGCTACATCAATTAGTCGCCTAGTTAGATACCCACTGTCTGCAGTTCGTAGCGCCGTGTCGGCCAATCCTTTTCTAGCTCCGTGGGTTGATATGAAATACTCGAGAACGGAAAGTCCCTCTCTGAAGTTGGATTTGATTGGTCTGTCTATAATGCGACCCCTGGGGTTCGACATTAAACCTCTCATACCAGCCATTTGTTTGATTTGAGCTATGTTACCTTTTGCCCCAGAGTTAGCCATCATATAGATCCCACCATAATTTGGAAGATCTTCGGCAATTACTTCTGTTAATTCATCGTTTGCGTCAGTCCAGATTTTAACAGTGGCAGTATACTTTTCCTCATCTGTGATTAGACCGTCAAGATATTGGTCTTCAAGCTGGGAGACAAATTCTTCTGCTTTACGTACGATTTCTGTCTTTTTTGGGGACACTTTCACATCATTGATTGCTATAGACACTCCAGATTTCGATGCATTTTTGAAACCCAGACTTTTTATGTCATCTAATACTACAGCGGCCCCTTCATTGCCTAGGAAACGGAAGCACTGACTTGTTAATTCCCGTAATCTGTTTCTTTCCACCTCATCATTTTCAAAAGGTATTTGATCTGGTAGAACGGAGTTGAACAAAATACGTCCGACAGTTGTCTCTAACCAATCACCGTTTTGATCTCTTACCTTTATTAGCGCTCTTAGTGAGACTGCTCCGACTTCATTAGCTAATATAGCGTCTTCAAAGTTGCTAAATTTTTGCCCTGTGCCGTGCGCATTAGGATCTACTGATGTCATATAGTAGCAACCTAATACCATATCGAGTGAAGGTGTAACTATTGGTTCTCCTGAGCTTGGAGCCAACATATTGAACGTACTCAGCATTAATTTTCTTGCCTCAAGGACGGCGACTCTTGATAAAGGAACGTGTACAGCCATTTGATCACCATCAAAGTCTGCATTAAATGCGGTACAAACAAGGGGATGCACTCTAATTGCACTTCCTTCAATCAATACAGGTTCAAAGGCTTGGATGCCAAGCCGATGAAGTGTCGGCGCCCTGTTGAGTAATACAGGTCTCTCAGTTACTACCTCACCTAATATATCCCATACTTCAGATCTGTTTCTTTCTGCTAGTCTTTTTGCGCTTCTAATATTGTGGGCATATCCTCTCAATACCAATCTGTGCATTACGAATGGTTTAAACAGTTCCAAGGCCATTCTTCTTGGTAGACCGCATTGATGAAGCTTTAGTTCAGGTCCTGCTATTATGACTGAACGGCCACTGTAATCGACTCTTTTACCCAAGAGGTTTTGCCTAAACCTGCCTTGCTTACCTCTCAACAGATCAGAAAGTGATTTCAGTTTGTGATTGTGACTCCCAGCTACAGCTCTGCCTCGTCTTCCATTGTCTATAAGAGCGTCTACAGACTCCTGTAACATCCTTTTTTCATTTCTGATGATAATTTCAGGAGCCTGTAATTCGATTAGCCTTCTTAGCCTATTGTTCCTGTTTATCACTCTGCGATATAGATCATTTAGATCACTCGTTGCGAATCGTCCCCCATCTAATTGAACCATTGGCCTCAAGTCCGGAGGGAGGACTGGTAGGTTTGTCAAGATCATCCATTCCGCTCTGTTGGTACTTTTTCTGAATGATTCAACGACCCTAAGTCTTTTAATAGCTTTTTTTCTACGCTGTCCAGATGTGGATTGCATTTCGTCTTGCAATTCTTCTCTGAGGTCATCGAGGTCAATGTGGTTTTGCAGAACATTTAAAACGGATTCGGCACCCATTCCCGCCGTGAATATACCCGCGAAGCTCTCTCTATGATCCCGATATTGAGTTTCGGTCAAAAGTTTGGTTATCTTCAACTCTTCAAGATCAGATATTAATTGGACAATTTTGCTTAATCCAGGTTCGTATTCATCTTGAATCAAACTTGTAGCATCAGATATCTTTTCGGCTAAATTTTCATCGACCTCGATGGGTGTTATCTCTTCATTTACATTCTCTTCAGTGCCTTCTTCAACATCTGACTCATCGTCGTGTGTCACAGATTCTAATTTGAGTCGAGTCACCTCATCTTCAATTTTAGAGTCCCTTTCTAAAGTCAAGTTTTCCAGATCAGAGTGTAATGATTCTAGCAGTTGGCCTTTGAGTTCTTGGTCGACATCCGTTACCAGATACTGGGCAAAGTACAAGACTCGGTCCAAATTTCGAGGCGACAGGTCCAGTAATAGGCCTAGACGACTCGGCGTTCCCTTGGAGAACCAAATATGTGCCACTGGGGCCGCGAGGTCAATGTGTCCCATTCGCTCTCTTCGGACTTTTGACCTTGCCACCTCAACACCACATCTGTCACATGTGACCCCCCTGAATCTGATTTTTTTATATTTACCGCAGTAACATTCCCAATCTTTTGTTGGTCCAAAAATCCGCTCACAGAACAAGCCGTCCTTTTCGGGTCGAAGAGTCCTGTAATTGATGGTTTCCGGTTTTGTAACTTCCCCCCATGACCATTTAGACACTGCATCGGGTGAAGCAAGCGATATAGTTATTGAGTCAAAATCGTTTCCAGACTGGGCCATATTCATACTCCGTCAACAGTTGATAATCTTTATGTAAAATCTTTTTTCTAGTTGTCATTTCCTGTGACTGGTTGATCGTCTTCAACAGACTGCTCACCATCTTCATCTTCAAGAGCTACACGGTCTGATGAATCGGAGTCATCGTTGGAATCCTCTAAAACTGATCCTTCTAGTAGGGCCAAAGGATCTGATATATCAGATAGGGTTTCCTCTCCAAAAATTCCCACTCCGTCCCTGTCTAATGCCATTTGGTCGAGCTCTTGATTCTCTAGTTCAATTGAAAGCCCTAGACTTTGCAATTCTTTCATCAAAACATGAAACGATTGAGGTATTCCTGGTTGTGCAACATCCTCGCCTTTTACAATCGCTTCGTAGGTTTTGACACGTCCAATTTCGTCATCTGATTTAATTGTCAGCATCTCTCTCAGATTGTGGGCTGCACTGTAGGCTTCTAATGCCCAAACCTCCATTTCTCCAAATCTCTGCCCACCCATTTGAGCTTTACCTCCCAGGGGTTGCTGCGTGATCAGCGAATATGGACCTGTAGCTCTAGCATGGATTTTGTCTTCCACCAAGTGGATGAGTTTCAACATGTATATATATCCGACAGTGATAGGCTGGTCGAATTTTTCTCCTGTCCTACCATCATATAATGTTGATTTACCCAGTATAGGTGCAGCTAATTGGTAGTCTCTGTTGAGTACAAGAGCCTGATCCATCATTTCATCTAAATTGAGATTTTCAGAATCGCGACCTGCAACCTCCCTAAGCCAAATTCTAAGACACGCTTCGCGTGCAGCATTAGGTATTTTGTCAACAAATATGTTTTGGAAATTCTCCCCTCTTTCGTCCAAATATTTTTTTATGGAATCAATGTCTACGCTTTCAGGGTTATTTTCTATCATCGCTTCCGCTGGAACAGCATCTGATTGTCCTATAATCCAAGCCTTTGCCAACTCATCTTCTATTTCTATGTCCTCAGCACCATCAAACACAGGGGTTTCTGCTCCGAAACCTAGTTGATGAGCGGCCCAACCGAGGTGGGTTTCTAGAACTTGGCCTAGATTCATTCTGGATGGTACCCCGATAGGGTTTAATATGATGTCAACGGGAGTTCCGTCTGGTAAAAAAGGCATGTCTTCCTCAGGCATTATCTTTGCGATAACGCCTTTGTTACCATGGCGTCCAGCCATTTTGTCTCCCTCTGTTATTTTTCTTGTTTGAGCAACCCAAACTCTTACGAGTTTGTTCACTCCAGGTGACAGGTCATCGCCTTTATCTCTTTCTAAAATTTTGACGTCTATTATTTTCCCTCCCTGTCCGTGTGGTACGTACAGGGACGAATCTTTCACGTCGCGTGCTTTCTCACCAAAAATCGCTCTCAGTAATTTTTCCTCAGCACTTAATTCTGTTTCCCCCTTGGGAGTAATTTTCCCTACAAGAATGTCTCGATTTCCAACCTCGGCACCGATTCGTATGATTCCGTCCTCATCCAAATTCCTTAGACTTTCTTCGCCTATATTGGGAATATCTCTTGTGATTTCTTCCGGGCCTAGTTTGGTGTCTCTGGCTTCGATTTCATGTTTCTCAATGTGGATTGATGTGAATTTGTCGCTCTTGATTAGCCTATTACTCAGGATTATTGCGTCCTCAAAGTTGTATCCTTCCCAAGTCATGAAGGCAGCTAGCACATTTTGTCCCAAGGCTAGCTTTCCAGTATCCGTGGAAGAACCATCAGCTAATACTTCTCCTGTTTTGACTTCTTTGCCCTTATTTACGATGGGCCTTTGATTTATACAGGTTCCTTGATTGCTTCTATGGAATTTAACTAAATTATGTGTGTGTATTTCTCCATCGTCACTAGTCACTTCTATAAGGTCACCTGTCACAGAGGTGACAAGGCCATCTGCTTTAGAAAGTACTACCTGTCCACTGTCCCTAGCTACTCTTTCTTCCATTCCTGTGCCGACCAACGGACTTTCTGGTTTCATAAGTGGTACGGCCTGTCTTTGCATGTTAGACCCCATCAGTGCCCGGTTTGCATCATCGTGCTCTAGGAAAGGAATTAGTGATGTTGAGACACTGACTAATTGAAGTGGAGACACGTCCATGTACGTGACTTCAGATGTTGACTCCATTCCAACTATTTCACCTTTTCTGGTCTCGACTCTGTCCTCAATAAATTCACCCGCATCATTTATAGGCGAATTTGCTTGGGCAATGAAATAGTTCTCTTCGTCGTCCGCTGAAAGATGAACAATATCCTCTAATGAACGTGAAACGTATGGTTTTACTACGAAAGATTTTGTTTCTTGCGAGGATATTCTGCCCGCTGTTCTAACAGTTATTTGTGTACCACCTCTTACAATTGTCTTACCATCGCTTGACACGATGTTCTGAACAGGAGTGTGCCCGATCAGTTGACTGGCATCTCCATTAGTTAATTCGGTCAAGACTTTCCGGTAGGGTGTTTCTATGAATCCGAATGCATTAGTCTTTGCATAGGTAGCCAAAGACACTAGAAGACCAATGTTTGGACCCTCTGGGGTTTCAATTGGGCATATTCGGCCGTAATGAGAATGGTGGACATCTCTAACATCGAAACCAGCTCTTTCTCTGGATAGTCCCCCCGGCCCTAACGCAGATAATCGTCTTTTGTGAGTTAGTTCGGCTAATGGATTCGCCTGATCCATAAACTGGGATAGTTGTGACCCGCCAAAGAACTCTCTGACAGCTGCTACTACTGGTCGTACGTTGATCAAAGCGGCTGGTGTCGTACTGGAAGGGTCAGGTTGTATGGTCATCCTTTCCTTGATGACTCGCTCCATTCTGAGCAATCCAACCCGTACTTGATTTTGTATCAATTCCCCCACTGCTCTAACGCGTCTGTTTCCCAAGTGATCAATATCGTTCGCTCTGCGCCGTTCATTGTTTATCTCTATCAGTCTTCTTAACAAATTTATTATGTCTTCTCTTGCTAAGATTCTTTCGTCGTCTACACTGTCCTGATATGCATTTTCAGGTCCTTTTAGATTGCTGTCTAATTTGTACCTTCCGACTTTTCCTAGGTCGTATCTTCTGGCGTCAAAGAAAAGGCTATCAATTAAATTCCTTGCATTTTCAGCATTTGGTGGTTCTCCGGGACGTAACCTTCGATAAAACTCTATTAACGCCTCTTCACTATTAGTTACGGAGGAATCTTTTGCTATCGTTGTCGGAATGAATTGATGGTCATCGTTTGTGTCGACATCCTCAAACAGTTCGATTATCTCTTGATCTGTCTCATATCCGAGAGCTCTCAACAAAGTTGTGACTGGAGTCTTTCTCTTTCTGTCGACCTTCACATACAAGACGTCTCTATTGCTAGTTTCAAATTCCATCCACGCTCCGCGGTAGGGAATTAATTTAGCAGAGGATAGAGGTCTACCCGATCCCGGGTCTCTATCTTCAGTGAAATAAACACCTGGTGATCTAACCAATTGGCTCACAACAACTCGCTCTGCCCCATTAATTATGAAAGTTCCAGCAGAAGTCATTATTGGTATGTTACCTACATAAAGCCTCTGTTCTTTTACTTCCCCTTGACCTGGTCCTGCCGCATTGATTTGGAGTTCTACTGTTACGTATAGAGAGGCGTCAAAAGTTTTTTCTTGTGTTCTGCACTCTTCTTCAGTGAATTTAGGATCTTCAAAATCGTGACCCACGAAACGCAAAGAAAATCTGGAATTTTGACCCTGATTGTCTTCTATTGGAGATATTTCCTCAAATAAATCAGTGAGCCCCTTGGTTGTAAACCAATTAAAAGAATCTTTTTGTACGTCTATTAAATCTGGTACATCTAAGACTCGTTCAATTTTAGAAAACGACTTTACCGATGGGAAAATATCGTTATATTTGGGCGATGCAGACGAAGTCATAGGTCGTCACACTCCTTAGTAATCAATTTGATGGGGTGGCTATGATGAGATTTCTATTGTGGGCTTAGGTACCTGCTCGGTAGGTGGTAGACCAACACGAATAAACGCGTGCACACGCGCTATTTTATGAATGAAATAGATAAAGGCTTGGGGGTATAGTTGCTCCACGGTAGAGATATTACTATAGTTTTCAAGGTAAGGTCAACACTTCTATATTTAAAATGAGCATGGTGCACTTATTTCGCAAAATGTCTGTATTCGGGTTATCGCTTGTGGGGCTAAATGAAGAGAGAACTTTCTGAAATTAATAGAGGCATAATCCACGCCGATTTTGACGCGTTTTACGCTTCGGTTGAGCAAAGAGATAATCCTGATATTGTTGGTAAACCTGTAGTCGTCGGAGGTAGCCATGAAAGGAGGGGGGTGGTTGCGTCTGCCTCGTATGAAGCTCGTAGTTTTGGTATTCGATCTGCTATGCCTATGAGTAAAGCTGTAAATCTTTGTCCTGACTTGATACGACGAAGTGCTCGATTTGATGTTTATCGTGAGGTATCAGTCCAAGTTATGAAAATGTTTAGTGAAATTACTGATCGAGTAGAACCTTTGTCACTGGATGAGGCATACATCGATGTTTCTAACCTAGAAGATGATCAACGCACCCCCCCTGAAATTGCAAGAACTCTTAAGAGAGAAGTCCAATCTCTACTTGGTTTAACAATATCCGTAGGTATCGCGACATCAAAATCTGTTGCCAAGATCGCCTCTGACAAGGATAAGCCGGATGGTTTTACGATCGTCCGACCAGGCACTGAAAAGGAATTTTTGTCTCCATTGCCAGTTCAGAGTCTATGGGGGATAGGGCCCAAAACCACAAAGAGATTGGAGACACTAGAGATACGTACCATAGGTCAATTATCCCGACAAAGTAAAACTTGGTTTTCTGAGTTTTTTGGAGTTAATGGCAACTCGTTACTTCTTATGTCTCAAGGTATTGATAATCGTCCTGTTGTAAGTCAGAGAATTCGAAAGTCTTACAGCTCAGAGACAACTCTCAGATTTGATACCTCAGACAGAGAGCAACTAGAAGAAATTGTGCAGCGACTGAGTCAAGACGTGGGGAACTCTTTGATGCGACGAGGAATGAAAGGTAAAACGGTGAAACTGAAATTGAGAGATTCGGATTTCGAGACTTACACAAGACAGGTTACTTTAACAGAATATATCCAACTCTCTTCGGAGATATCTGAGGCAGCTTTAGAATTGCTGAAAGTCGAGTTATCTGGAGCGTCCAAATTTCGGCTGGTGGGGGTAGGAATATCTGGATTTAGGTCATTGGAAAATCAAGAAGATGAGGTTCAGCTAAAGTTGAAGGGGCTTTGATCCCAATTTATTTATATAGGTAGGACGTCCAAATAAAACTCAAGCTCGGATTTAAGGCTATCCTCTATATTGGCTGGCTTCCTGAATCCATGTCCTTCACCTTCGTATGTAGTGTATGAGACTTTTATTCCTTGAGCTTCAAGGGAATTAGCCATTTTTTGAGATTGATTTGGAGGCACTACCTTATCGTCGGATCCTTGAAAAAGAATTATTGGGCATGATAATAGTTTGCTGTGCACGAGAGGTGACCGATCATGGTACACCTTTTTGTTTTCAGGGTATTTTCCTATCAATGAATCCATGTAATGTGATTCAAATTTATGAGTTTCTATAGCTAATGCCTCAAGGTCACTTATTCCATAGTAGCTGGCGCCAACTTGAAACTTGTTAGAAAATGTAAGCACGGCCAGAGTTGTGAATCCCCCTGCACTGCTACCACGTATGGCAAGTTTCTCTTTGTCTACCCTCCCTTCTCTCGATAGGAAATCTGCTCCATTTATGCAATCTTGTACATCTGATATACCCCATTTGCCATAAAGGCTTTTTCTATATCTCGATCCATACCCTGTACTTCCCCTATAGTTAACATCCAAAATCGCGAATCCTCTACTGGTCCAAAATTGCATAGAAAAATTTAATGCTGTAGAGGTTGATCCTGTGGGGCCTCCATGACTCATCACTATCAATGGAGGTCGTTCATGGCCGGGGGCATAAAATTCAGGGTTTTTCGGAGGATAGAAAAATCCGTGAGCTATCTCGTCATGATCTGTATTAAAAACAATTGGTTCTGGCACCGAAATTAGATTCACAGGGAATTCATAATCGCCGGAACTTTTCAATTTTTTAAGGTCACCGTCTCTTTTTATTAAAAAGATAGATTCCTGTTCGACATGTGAGCCACCGCTGAACAGAATGTGATTACCATTCACTTTAAGTCCTGAGCGCCCTACGTTGTTTATTTCACGATTGAGTTTAACTTTGGAAAATACGTTGTTATGGGAAATTTTTCCAAAAAACCATATGCCCTTTTTGGTAAATGCACAAAAGATTTCGTTCTCATTAGTAAACCCGTAAAAAATTGAGCCAAGGCCCCACTTGGGTTGTGTAAATTCCGCTTCAAACGGGGTTATGTTGATAGCCTCATTATCGTCCTGTTTATATATGTTCCACCAGCCTGAAGCATCTGACACAAAATGTAGTTTTCCCTCAGGGGACCATGACGGGTCACAAACAGATTCTCCGTGAAACCCTTTAATTTTTGAAGAACTGCTCACATTACCCAAATCATCAAGTTCTGCGATCCATAGCTCAGTTGAATCCCATGGCATATTTGGGTGGTTCCACTGTATCCAGGCTAGAAACCTGGTATCTGGACTCAATCTTGGTGAGGCATAGAAATCGGCGCCCTCAACTAGGATTCTTTCCTTTTTGCTCCCTTCAGCATCAATCGTAACTATGCAATTAACTACCGATCCTGATTCACTATGAGTTTCCCGTATGCCAATAAGATTTTTCCTTGAGTTATCGAAGATGTAGTCAGCGTATCTTGTATTGTTGGAATTGGAGGTAATAGGTTCAGGGTCTTCATCGGTTTCTCTAATTCTATAAATCTTCTGATTGGTAAAATTTGAGAAAAATACGGTTCCATTATTGACACAAAATGAGCCTCCCCCATATTCGTGGACTCTGCTTTTAGCATCAAATGGAGACCTGTTAACTATTTTGACTGGGGTATTGTGTCTATACCTCGCTATTACTGAGCGGCCGTTTTCATCGGGATTGGTCTCTGTCCAGTAAATGTCATTTCCGTCTATTTCTAAATCGCCAAAAGTGATCTTACTTGAGGCGACTAGGCTCGCTGAAATCGGTGATTCCCAAAGACCGTAGGACCGTTGCTGATTTATGGAATTCTCCTTTTACGGATGTCTTAGCTATCAGATATTTTTGCCACTAAACTATTTATAAGAAATAGGTAACAATTAGTTTTCGTTCGATTGTTGACGCTTCAATTCTTCCTTAGCTCTACGAGATCCTCCCAGATCGGCGCCTAAGAGAGGAGTTATGCCTATAATCTCTTCTCGCTCTAAATCATCAATGTGGCTCTGATCGTAGCCTAGTATGTCACCTAGAACATATTCATTGTGTTGTCCTAAGGTAGGCGATGGTTCGTGACGAATAATATCTTTTTGACTTGCAAATCTAATTACCGGACCCGACATTGGGTAAATTCCTGCATCCGGATGGTCAACGATCTGGAAGAATTCTCTATCGTTTAAGTGCGGGTCTGCATAAGTGTCTGCCCCGCAGTCCATAACTACACCAGCTGGTATTCCGTTATCTTGTAATCTTCCCATTAACTCGTATCTATCATTCGTGGAAGTCCAGTTCTCTATGTGGAAATCCAACACGTCATGAGATTCTAGTCTACCTTTTACGGTTGAGTATTTAATATCTCTAATTTCATTTATATCAGCTATATTGATAAAAGATTTCCATTGATCCTCATTTACTATACTTATGGCGATCCAATTATCGGTTCCAGAACATTTGTATACTCCTTGTGGAGCGTATCCTGGGTTTCTATTTCCTCTCCGTTTTCTAGGAGTACCACGCATTTGGCTTTCGATATATATTTCACCCAAATGTGTCATGAATGATTCGGCTTGCGACATATCAATAAATTGACCCTGTCCCGTTTGTTCCCTATGAATAAGAGCAGTGGTTATGGCGAGTACGCCGTTTACAGCCGCGACCGCATCCGGATGATGAACAAGCGAATTTGAAGATTGATCCAAGTCAGGATAGCCACGCAGAAATGAATGACTGCTTATTGCATCGATAGCCATTCCCATACTTCTGTAATCCTTATATGGCCCTGTATTTCCATATCCGGGCATCAGCATGTAAATAATGTCCGGTTTAATTTTTTTTATAGCCTCATAACCTAGACCAAATCCATCCATAACATTCCTGGCATAGTTGCAAAAAATAATGTCACTCGCTTTTGCAAGATCTCGAAATGTATCGGCACCTTCCGGCGTTTTTAAATCTAGGGTAATTCCCATTTTATTTCTGTTGGTTGAATTAAAATTAGCTTGACGATTCCAGGGGCGTAAGCCTGGGTCATACTCTGGATATCCACTGCTCCCTTTAGGAGGAGATACTGGCCCTCTTGATATTCTTTGTATGGATTCTATTTTTATTACTTCAGCCCCCATATCAGCCAATAGGCATCCACAATATGGACCAGCCCATATTTCTGCTAACTCTAAAGCTCGGACTCCTTTAAGGGGAGGGGAACTATCTTGGGTTCGGTTCTGTTGGTTCATATAACTTTGGCTTTTCTCAATCGAACAATATCTGAATTTGTGTAGTTTAAATAATTTTCTAAAATTATTTGGTTATGTTGACCTAATGTAGGGGGGGGGAGTGCATCTTTCTTAGGGATCGAAGTTAATCTAAATGGGTCTCCAGTATACTTTTGGGTTCCTACTGACGGATAATTTAATTCAGTGAAATAATCTCGCGCCTTAAATTGTTCATTTTCGGTTACTTCGTCACTTCTTAAAATAGGTGATCCGGGTACTCCGGCTTTTTGCACTGCCGAAAATATTTCTTCTCTTGTGTGTTGATCTAGCCATGATTGAAATATAGATTCTAGGCTTTTCCTGTTTTCTAATCGCTTTTCTGAATCTAAATAATCTGGATGGGTTATAAGATCATCCCGACCAATCATTCTCGCAATGTTTGGCCACATTCTGGCTCCAAGTGGAAGGAAACTGACATAACCGTCAGCACATCGGAAAGTTCCAATAGCGTAGGATTCTCCTATGCCTGGTAATATTCTAGGTTCGGTGCGTGGGTCTGTTTCGCCAGAGTATATAAATGGTGCTCTTCTTCCTATCTGGTGCGGATGGCCTGCCATGCATTCTTGAATGGATATATCTATCCATTCCCCCAAGTTTGTCTGTAACCTACGGAATATTGCCACGCTAGTCGCAGCCGCTGCGGCGTTTCCTGAATAGTATTGCGCTATTTCCCCGCCATATCTCAATGGGGATCTATCTGGCAAACCTTCTCTATGCATTGCACCTGACATGGCAAATATAGTCAATTCTGTGTAGTCATAGTTTCGGTAAGGGCCACTTTGTCCAAATGGAGTAACCGACGTCATGATGAGTCTTTGGTTGTCCTTTGTACTTGATTCATACCCTAATCCAATAGTGTCGAGGTACCCAGGTTTAAATGTCTCAACAACTATATCGGCCTTTTTTATCAATTGTTTTAATATTTTCGACCCTTCAGGGTTTTCTATATCTAGAGAAAGGCTTTTTTTCCCAACATTAAGGTGTAGAAACAAAGGATTTATCGTGTTCTTGTCATTATCAACGTAGTCCTTCCACTCTCTATTTGGATCACCATCGACTGGTTCTACTTTAATGACGTCGCATCCATATAAACCGAGGGTTTTCGCGCAAAATGAACCTGATAAACGATTAGATAAGTCAAGCACCAAAAAGTTGTCGAGTACTGTGTATGGCAATCTTTTAATTCTCCGAGGACTACGAGGTATGCGACATTGTCTATACCAATAGGAGGAGTGTCAATTACAGGACCTTATCAGGTATTGATGACGTCCTGATTATTTGGGTAGTCTACTTACATCAATGGGCGGCAAAAGCTTTTGTTTGGTGCGAGAATTAATTGATGAAACATACAGGGTTTTAAGTCACTTATTTTACCTTTAGAATTGTTACTTCATTTGATTCGAATACTATGTCAAGTTTGCCGTCTAGTCCCTCTTTAAGAGCGTTAATCCCTTCTGAAGGGTAATATAAATTTTCAACACTTCCTACATATATGTAGTTGATTCCGTATCTATCTATGACCTCATTTGCCATCGATGGGTTACTGTAAAGTAAGTCTATATCTCTTCTTCTATCTTCCACTGATTGTCTGTAATCCCATCTTTGTTGTTCCTGATGCCATTTCCACCCTATGACTGAAGGAAGGCCCGTATGAACTGAAACTCTACCTCCCCACCTGTAAGATGGAGTTAGTCCTTCTGCAATCACAGGAGATCCTTCGATGTTTTGTCTGAGCCAAAGGATTCCTTTAAAGTCGTTTTCCAAATTAATTGTTCCGACAGGGTCTTTATAAGTAGTGCCTTCTATGTACTTGTATCCGTTTAATGAAAATGCGGTTGGTGCAAATCTGTCTTGAATCCGGTCGCGTGTCCCCATAACTGGATATATGAGGCTGCCTAAAACTAAAATTGTGGATATCAGACTCCATGATACCTTGGCAGGAATAGTGAGTTGATTAAATGAAGACAATACCCTGTAACTGAAATAACTAGATGAAATCGCTAACATCACCCATGATTGTATATAGAATTTAAAAACCGTATTCATTCTTTCTATATCACCCTCTATTCTCCATATATCCACCATTATGATGAGGCCCAACCCTCCTAGGGCAAGAAGGCATGCAAATAGGAAAATAGGTTGCAGATTTCTAGTTTCATCAGAAGGCTTTTGAACCGCTGAATATGAAATAAGAAGGAATAACAATAAAGCTGTAGGAATGGCACCTCCCAATACCCCGGACAATAAGAAGGTAATAATAAATCCAGCAAGACCTACAACAATTAAAACTAGGATAAGTTCGCTTAGTTTTAGAACTCCCGGGGTTACAGATGCCCTTGCTATCCATTTAATTCCCGACAATGCGAGTAATAGCTTGTTCCGTATTAAGTAAATGGCACCTGCTGACAGCAAAAATATGAATAGCCCATTTATCGATAATAATTGGGATAACGAAGTTGTATTTGTTGTTCTTTCTATACTGTTGAAAAAAGTTTCAGAACTTATTTGATAAGGAACAAATCCAGCAAAAATTACGATGAGGACAAATATGGCTTTTAAAGCAGTTTTATAAAATACTGTGAGTCCCACTCCTCCGTGTCTTAAGAATTCACCTATCCCTATACTTACCAGTCCTAAAATGGTGTAAGTGGGTAAGTCCCAGGTGTTTATAGCTCTAAGCGATCCTATCGTTAAACCAAGTAGAGTTAAGGTTAAGAATTCTTGAAATTTTGGAGGGGTTCTACGATTGTTGGCGAGGATTATTGATAGAGAAATTCCTATAACTAGTAAGGTAAACGGAATTGCTATCAAGTGGGCGTGTAGGTCTGC
Organism: uncultured Dehalococcoidia bacterium; assembly: GCA_964500645.1. GTDB lineage: Bacteria > Chloroflexota > Dehalococcoidia > Lucifugimonadales > UBA826 > CAYFIW01. Next base: position 4,028 of record CAZCOH010000010.1, on the reverse strand, counting down.
AAATAAGAAAGAAAAGAATGGGAATTCAGTGATTTCATGACCAGGAGGATCTGGAGGCATCATGCGACTACTTCTCCAGAAATCGAAGGATGTAATCATCGTATTCCCAGATAATTTTTCAAAAAGAAGGTTTGACGCCTGCAAAAGTCCATCTAAATTGCCTATTACACACACGAATGCAACCGCTGTCATTCCCGTTAGGTATGCAAATACTGTATGTTTCCTACCCTGTGATACGAGGTTGTAACCTATTGTGAAACACCCTGCCACTGCTAACGAAAATAATGTCGGTATCGCCAAGTTGTAAGCTATTTCTGTTGGTATGCGGGTTATGTGAATAATTGATGCTATTACAAATTGACCCCAGTAGTAGTAATTTAATACTCCACCCGAAAACCATGGGTCGTATGGAGGCATGTAAGTTGATTTAACTACTGCATTTAGGTAGGCAATATCCATAGGCTTTTCGCCGCCTCTGTAAGGGTGCCAGAGGTCTGGATTACACATCCTTATGAACACAAATATTAAAAATGAAACCAAGAATATCAATTCAAGGATTCCAATATGTTTCCATCTAGCCCGGATAAACACTACGAATTGTTTTCTGTTATAAAAAATGATCGGAACTGAAAATAGAGTGACTATAAAAATGCAAACCCAGATTGTGAATGATTCAAATTTCATAACCTCGTAGGTTGTTAATATCCATGCTGTGAAAGAAACGAGCAATAATCCAATAATCTTGGAAAATAAATAGCCCCTGTCTGTAAATTGGGAGAATAAAACGAAGGTAAACCCTATAGCCGATAATGCAAACAGCTGGATGTAAAGGAACCATCGTAGACTAGCCGATATGGAACCGATGGAGTCATCAAAAATCATTGACCATGTGCCACCAGATTGCTGTATGGTTTTTCGATTTGGGTCCATCATCAAGTTTTGAAAATCTTGGTCTTTGGAATAGATATCTTTAGAAAAAGTGGTATGGGGACTCAAGTCCGCAAAAGCTAAAATGTTTTCGACGATCAAGTCTGCTGTATAGTTTTTGCGATTTTCAAATATTAATACCTTGGGGTGGTCGTACACTGAGAAGCTTTCGTCTGAAAAACCTAGGTTTATTCCTTTTACAGGATTGTCAAAAGCTACAGCTTTTGTAGGGTCTGGTAAATCAGGATTTCTGAAAGTATCTTCAATGAGATGTATTCCGCCAAAATTTAGATAGGAGCTTTTAATTAAGACAGGCTCGTATCCGAGTGTTCCTGAGAAAAGTGACTTGTAATATGCCCTCATAAATGGGTATCTATCGTTTAATCTGGTTACACTGCCATAAAGTCTGTTGCTGAATAGAACTATGTAGTCACCATTTGACAAATGGTCTGCCATAGCGTGTATTTTCTGCTCTGTGTCCTGTTCATAAATAGGCAGTTCAATCTGAACAAATTTATGCAATTCAGGAAGAGATTCTTCCCAATGTTCTTTAAGAATGACATCTCCTTCAGAAGCATTGTTGTTGATCCATTGAGATGCTTTTACGGCAGTATGTGTAGATTGGTAAATACCGGTTGTTGATAATCCATACCAAATAGTTACTGACAAAGTGATTGCTATCAATCCTACTTTGGATATCTTGGAGTATTTAGAGTGCCTAGGATTAATTCCATTTATAAATGCTGAGGCAAGTAAACACATTACCGGGAGTGCAGGTAGTGTGTACCTTAGGAATTTGACGTCAAAGCTGCCTGTTATAAGCATGTATGGGACCAGCCAAGAAAGTAATATCACAGATATATGCGAAATCTTTGAGCCTAAGAGATAACGAAAATAAAGAGATACAAGACATAGAGTCGAGGAAGCTAAAATAGCAAATATACTGTTATTCAGGATCAAAATAGAAGCGGGGAGCACTATGATTCCTAGTAGGGATATTAAAAAAACTGGGTAGCTGATGCCTTTTTTCAATGCCCATAAAATACCTGCTAGTGCGGTTATCAAAAGAGGCCATCCCAATCCCCATTTTCCAAGTTGCAAAATCTGGTAAATATATGGGGTCGTGTCAATGTATTGCCTGGTGTAGGGGTAGTCTCTAATCCTGCGCACCATTTCGGATTGCTCGAGGATATCTTTTATAAACACGTTGAAGTCTAAGAGTGCATAAGGTTGTCCCACGAAAAACAAAAGCAAACACGTTATAAGACCAACAAGACACAGGTTTATAGATTTTTTGATTCTCGATATATCTATGAAATTATTTCTGTATTCATTCGATGCATAGATAAGGTGAGCCAGGATGAAGACGCCAAATATTGGTGCCAAACTGATTTTGGATGCAAGACCCAGACCCATTAGCGCACCTGCGCCTATTGAATATCGTTTCTTACCATGCACTGATGTTTGGTATAGAAAATAAATAATCCAAATCGCGAAAAAAGTCGTTATAGTATCGAAAGCAAAAAAATGGGACAGCTGTATATGCAAAACAGAAAAAGATAGGAATAGGGCAGCTAATAAAGCTGTTTTTCTTCCAAATGTTATTTTTCCAAGTGCAGCGATTCCTAATATAGACCCAACGTCAGCAATGGCAGATATCGTTCTGGCCAAAATACGACTATCAACGATTTCATAAGGTGTTAATTTCTCTATGAAATACTGAATGGTTTTCAGGGCGTACAGTGGAAAACTTCCATATGGGAACCATTTCGGGTTTAAAGGGCTTGTCTCTGCGTTGAACAAAGTTTCCATTTCAGAAAGTTTGGGTGCTTTCAGTTCTGATGCTTTCATCAGAATTGCTCTTTCGTCAGGGTGTGGAGTATATGGAAAGCCGTTGTCCCATGAAATGCCATAGAACCTTAGAAAGCCGCCTACCAACATTATAAAAACGAGAGTCGCCCAGAAGAGCTGCTCTTTCGCATATCGTCGATTGATTAGTGATGAAATAAACAAGAACATTTTTAATCCCTTGATTACTCATGATTATATTCTTACAAGCGTTGAGTTACATGATGGATATTTTGGAAAATTTGAGTTTTGAAGGGTAGAATCGGATCATCGGTGTGGAATTACAACGTTAAAACCTTAAAGGAAAGGGGAATCTAGTGGCAAAAATCAAATCTTACAGGTGTAATGTCAAAAAACCTGATGATTTTGAGTCATATTGGGAGGATGTGATTTCGCAGGCTGATAATGTCCCATTAAACGCTGTATGTGAAAAGGATCCTCTAAGATCCTCAAATGATATTTCAGTCTATGAGGTTTTCTACGACAGTATAGATAACGTTAGAGTTTCTGGATGGTATAGCCTGCCTGTTAAACATGAAGGTCAACTACCTGCAATTCTTTTATTACCTGGGTACCAAAGTGATCCTGCGATACCCAAAGATTGGGCTCGGAAGGGTTATGCGTGCCTTTCCGTGAACCCTAGAGGCAAAGTGAGAAGTCGACAGCAATTCGACCCAGGCTATCCAGGCCTTTTAACTTATTCAATTACAGATAAAAACACTTACTCTTACAGAGGTTTTTATGTGGATGTATGGACAGGGATAGACTTTTTGACATTTAGAGATGAAGTTGACGCATCGAGGATAGGAGTTACAGGTAGTAGCCAAGGAGGAGGTCTAACGATAACTACAGCAGCGATGAGACATGAAATTAAGGCAGCAGCAGCGGGTGCTCCCTATTTATGTGGGTTCATGGACGCAATAGAACTTACAGACAGTTACCCGTATCAGGAGATCAATGATTACTTGATGCAATACCCTGAAAGCCGTGATTCTGTAAAGAATACATTGGCCTATTTCGATGGCCAAAATTTTGCAGACAAAATAGAATGTCCGATCATATTAAATATAGGTATTCAGGATAATGTCTGCCCGCCTGAGACTGGCTACTCTTTGTTTGAGTCTATAGGAAGTAAAAACAAGAAACTATATGAATACGATGGACATGGACATGAAGCAGGTAGGTTCTTGCATTCTTCCGTTATTGAAGATTTTTTTGACTTGCACTTGAAAAAAGGATCTTTGTTATGACAA
>CAZCOH010000009.1:0-48918 GCA_964500645.1 uncultured Dehalococcoidia bacterium | reverse complement strand
GAAAGAGTTCCATACATGTCAAAAAATACTGCTTCTATCATCAGACCGATATAATATCTCCCACGAATTACGTTTGTATAAAGAATCCCTTCAATTCTATAAGACTGTCAAGAAGTATGAGAATAAGACTTTGAAGCCTGGAAAATTGCCTCTAGACCACCTAGAAAATCTATTAAAAAAAATTCCAAACAACGATCCTCGGGTTGAATTAGGAGCCGCCATAGGAGAAGACGCTGCACTTATTGATATTGGTGACAAATATCTGGTAGCTAAAACTGACCCAATAACATTTGCAACAGAAAAAATAGGATGGTATGCGGTCCATGTAAACGCCAATGACATAGCCGCCATGGGTGCAACTCCGAAATGGATGTTAGCGACGATTTTACTTCCAGACACAGCCTCAGACGATGATGCCAAATTAATTTTAGAGCAAATTACGAATGCGTGCGATCAGATGGAAATCTCTTTAATAGGAGGGCATACGGAAGTAACCTATGGACTTTCGAGGCCGATTGTTTCAGGAACAATGCTTGGAGAGGTAGAAAAAGGCAAAGAAGTCAGATCCTCAGGATCTCGCATAGGCGATTCGATTATTATGACTAAGTCGATTCCTATAGAAGGATGTGCGATTCTAGCTACCGAAGCCAGAGAAAAATTGCTTGATTCCGGCATTTCTTCAAGTGAAATAGAAACTGCACGAAAATTATTGAACGATCCGGGGATAAGCGTAGTCAGTGACGCAATGATTGCTACAAAATACGGCAATGTAACTGCAATGCATGATCCAACAGAAGGCGGAATATATGGAGGGTTAGCAGAACTAGCCAAAGCTTCTAATCTAGGCATGCACATTATTGAAGAAAATATCATTGTCACACGTTTATGCGAAAAGATCTGCGATGTTCTAGATATTAATCCTATGGGACTGATTGCCTCTGGAAGCCTATTGATATGCTCCGATCCCAGAGATGAAGATTCCATAATTGCAGCTTTGTCACATCACGGAATTACTGCCATGAAGATTGGCGAAATGAAACCAAAATCATATGGAATAAAGATCAGTACCAGTAATCAGATAATCGAGATGCCAAGTTTTGAAAGGGACGAATTAGCCAGATTCTTTTCTGATTAGCCATTACATTTATCAAGACCATCGATACTGATAAAATTCATGTTCAAATAACCCCCGTCACAATAGAGGTATTCAAATATGAACAAGAATTATATTAAATCTGTAGTTGATAGTGGCGTCCTGATAGTCACTATGCATGACCCTTCAACTAGAAACGCTATTGGTTTAAATATGATGGCGGAGTTGGAACAAGAATTAGATAGATTGGAATCGGACTCATCATTAAGAGCTTTGGTGCTTACGGGAACAGACCCTTCATTTTGCTCGGGTGCCAATGTTAAAGATATGGGAGAAGAGAGAAAATCTTTAGAAGAGTCATCTCTACCTCAAGATCGAACACCCTGGGACCTACTACAGGAAAAATGGGACTATCAAGCTGCATCAGGTAAAAGAGCAAGAGACGAGATAGAAGGGGTCAGGTATTTTCCTTTAAGACTACACAATTTGCAAAAACCTTCAATTGCAGCCGTTAATGGCTCTGCAATGGGGCTAGGCATGGGAATAGCTCTTTCTTGCGATATTAGATTCGCCTCTAAAGACGCGACCTTTTCTGAGATGTTCGTCAAAAGAGGACTGGTTCCAGCTGATGGCTCATGTTGGCAGTTACCTCGTATGATTGGTCTCGGTAACACATTGATGCTGCAATACAGTGGGGACGTGCTTGACGCTAAAGAAGCTCATGAAATGGGTATAGTTAACAAAATCGCTGACCACGAAGATCTTATTGAGTCTACCCTCAAGTTTGCTAGAAGAATAGGTAATGGTGCAACTTATTCAATGTCCCTGATGAAAAGACTTGTTTACAAATCGCTAGAAACCGACTTCGAAGAAAGTTTGAGGCTTGCAGGACCAGCTCAAGACATTGCCAGAAAAACAAATGATCATAAAGAGGGGATCGAATCATTTATCCAAAAAAGACCACCACAATTTTCTGGTAAATAAAAAATGTTCTTCTATTCAGTTAATACTTCATAACACTTCTTCTATAAACCACCTGACTGCAGTTTCAAATGCGCCCGGAGATTCTTGATAGAACCAATGCCCTCCACCTTCTAGTTCAATCAGTAAACTTCCTTGCAGGCTTTCCCTCATTTTCACGGCTGTATCATGTGTCAAAAGATCACTTTGTCGACCACGAATGAGGACGGTTGGACATGAAATACGTTTCCATTCTTCCCAAAGATCTGGTCGTTCATAACAGGTTAAGAGAAGCCTATCTCTCTTCCATTCTCTCTGACCACTATCATCATGGTCCAAAAACCTTGTCATAACTTCAGCTTGATGATTCAAAAATGTCTCTGATGACAAAGGTTGTCTGGATCTTAATCTTTCTACAACTGCGTCTAAGGAAGGCCACACATCCTCTTCACTAAAATAACGATCAAACATATGGGATGAAGATTCATTATAAGGATCAGGGTCTATATCAACCACGATTAATGCTTTTACTATTCCTGGATTCCTAGAAGCGTAAGTATAACAATAACGACCACCGGCCGAATGCCCTATAAGGATTGGCTGCTTTATTGACAAGTGATTTAGTAAGGCGCCAAGATCGGACACATAATCATCAAACCCGTAGGAGTCATTAGATGCGCGACCGCTATCTCCATGACCTCTGCTGTCTAGAGCAATTACCCTAAATTGATCTGACAAACTGGTCGACAAATCATCCCAACTTCTTGCGCAATCCTGAAGGCCATGCATTAATACCAATGTATCGGAGTCATGTTTCCCCCAATCAACGTACGATAATCGTATCCCGTCATGGTCAAAGTATTTATTTTCCGGATATAGATCCATGACCTAATTTAAACTCCTAAATCCATCTTTGTTGTTTCCACTGGACGCTGACGAATTAAAATCTCCTTTCATCAAGAAGGCTACCCATGAATTCAGGCGCTCTTCACTTATCGAGCCAACCCACCTGCCAATTACTCGTCCCTCTCGAGATACAAAAAAAGTCACGGGTAGCCCCGTAACACCATAATCGACGGTGATTTTGCCATCCTCATCCAAAATATTTGGAAATGTAACAGCGAATTCAGATAAATATTTTTCAGCTTCTTTCTCGGTATCTTGGACATTGACACCCACAACAACCAACCCTTGATCTTCATGAGTTTTCCAAATTTCCTCAATATCGGGAGTCTCCTCTCGACAGGGAGGACACCAAGAAGCCCAAAAATTTATTATTAAAGGAGAACCTTTGTGATCATCAAGTGAAAAAAAACCTCCCTGAATTTCACGTCCACCAAAAAAAGGTGGTGGTCCGTCTATAAGTTTCTCTCCACTCCTGCCAGTCGCAGTAGATTTACCCATGAGCCCTAAAGCCAAGAATACTGTGAATCCAGCGATTATTAATGCCAATACGAGTATTGCCACAGATTTTTTTACTGAACTATTATGGGAGTGTAATTGGATCAATTATTTTACATTCACTACAATTAAAATGGATCTGGCACACATCCAATTAAAATTAATCTACCAGATCCATTTTATAAAAAAACCATACTAGAAAGTAGAGCGACGATCCTCCAAATTAGAGTGAACATCGATCAATACAGTCTTCCCGCTCGCATTAAGTTCTTTTGCTTGCTGAAGAGCACCTGCAACATCCCCAGGTTTTGTCACCGTTATACCTACAGCACCCATACCCTCTGCGATCTTCGCATAATCTCCAGTCATATGTGTTGTGCCAAACGATTCGCGAGCAGTAGGGTAGCCACCAGGGTAAGTAGCCATACCCCCATTATTCAATACAACCGTGGTTATGGGGGCTCCAGCTCTAACTGAAGTCTCTATATCCAAACCTGACATTCCAAAAGCTCCATCTCCCATGAAATTAATACAGAACTTTTCAGGAGATGCCAATTTAACTCCGGTCATCAAAGGAATACCGTACCCTAGATGAGTAGTCTTCCCCCAACCTACATAACTATGAGGAACTGTACCGGGGTAGAAGGGCATAATCATATCTCTTGGAGCCCCTGCATCATGAGTTACTACACTGTTTTCCAAGTCAAGAACGTTTATCATTTCTCCGATGACCCGGTAACCACTGATAGGTGTTTCATCAGTGGACAAAACATCATTCCACTTTGACATCCATTCATTATGAATCTTTTTTATTTCGTCAGCGACACCTGTTTGACCTTTTCTTCCATTAGCACCTAATTGCGACTTAACTTCTTCGATAATCATCTGAAGGGTTAATTTCGCGTCCCCTACTAATCCACAATCAACACTAAAATCTTTGTTTAGATCTTCTACAGTTTCCGTGTTGTGTACTATTACTTTTCCATCTGGAATGGGCTGTCCATAACTCGTCCTAGACATACTAGAACCTACAGCGAATAAAACATCCGATTCTTGTAACCAAGTACGCGCTTCTTGCGACGTAGCTCCACTTCCAGAACCTAGTGAAAGAGGATGTCGCTGATCAAATCCAGATTTCCCTGGCATAGTGCAATAGACAGGTATTTCGGTCAATTCTGCTAATTCAGTCAGTTCATCTGACGCCCCAGACATTAAAACTCCCATGCCTGACCAAATAACTGGCTTTTTTGCAGCCAAAATAATTTCCACTGCTTTTTTGACATCGTCATTAGACGGAGCGAACCGATGTCTTTTAGGAGGCGAATAAGAAGCCACTATAGAATCATCAACTTCCATTTCTCCAACATCACCAGGTATCTCTACTATTACGGGGCCCGCTCTTCCGTTCCTTAGAGCGTGAAATGCTCTCCTCATTACTGCAGAAACTTGTTCGGGCTGAAACAGGACTTCAGAAGATACCGAAACAGATTCATATGTTCTTGCTGGAGAAAAATTGGGCTTTACTGACCTTGCAGCCACAGCTGATCCTCCCGGCAGATATAAAATCGGAACATTATCGGCATAGGCTTGGGCAAGACCTCCCATGGTATTCTCTGAACCTGGGCCGCCCTGTGTTATTAGAACACCAAATTCTTCCCTATTTTTCATCCTACTAAACCCATCCACCGCCATGGCAGCTCCCCTCTCTTGCCTAAACATAATGGGGTTAATACCTGCCTGAGCAACCGCCTCAATCAAATTATTTGAAGGAAAACAACCTACCCATTGAATTCCTTCCTCTTTCAAAATACGCGCCACAGCATCGAGTATTTTCATAAATCAAATCCCTCCATCGAAAATATTATCTAGGATACTTATGCCAATAAATAGTGCCTAATAGCACTATCAATGGCCCGCCCATTGTAGATCGCGCCCTGCCCATTATCAACCTGATTCAATAAGTGTTCACTTGATGATCCCTAAACAAATCGCGCCTTGCCCAGCCAATTTGCTATGCTAGCACCCCAACTGTGCAAACTAATTTAATTTTTCTTAGGACACTTTGCTAGTCAGGTACAAAATGGTTATAGGCTCAGAAATACATTATTTACTGAACACAAGTTCAACAATGGACGATTGCCGGACACTGGCGAAATCAGGAGCTCCTGAAGGAACAATAGTCTCCGCCGACCGACAAGGATCTGGTCGAGGACGTTTTGAAAGATCGTGGATCTCTCCGTCCGGCGAAAATATATTAATGTCGGTGCTTGTGTACCCAGAAATATCCCATCTTACATATCTTAATATGGTAGCTTCACTAGCAGTATCTGACACAGCCTTTGAAATCACAGGTTTGAGTGCTTCAATAAAATGGCCCAATGACGTTCAAATATCAAATAAAAAGCTCTGTGGAATTCTTATAGAATCCGAAATATCGGGAAGCTCAGTAGAATATGCGGTTATTGGAATCGGATTAAACGTTAATTTAGATCCATTAAAAAACCCTGAAATCAAAGACACCGCCACGAGTCTAAGCCACGAAACCAGCAAATTTGTAAGTAGATCTCAAACTTTTAAGTCGTTAATAGGTAACCTAGACAAATATTACGAACAAGTCAAAAATGGACAATCTTTGACATCTGAATGGTCGAACAGAATAAATACCATTGGTGAAACCATCAATCTTTCTTTCCCAGGAACCCGTCGCAAATCCATAAAGGGAGTTGCAGAATCCGTAAAAGAGGACGGTTCTCTACTGGTCAGGCAGGATGACGATACTATATTCACAGCCGTTGCGGGAGAAGTCACTCTTCGAGGGTAAAGAAAATCACATAAAGGGGGCGTCAAATAGATGATTGAGAAATTGAATTTGACTGGCAAGACCATTGTAATTACAGGAGGAGGAACAGGACTTGGTAAAGAAATGTCATTATCCATGGCAGAGGCCGGAGCAGATATAGTAATAGCAGCTCGAAGAATTGAACCGATAGAAGAAGTTGCCAAGCAGATAAGAGCGAACGGTTCTAAAAGTATAGCTATATCAACTGACGCCACAAATACAGATTCCGTAAAGTCATTATTCGATTACGTCTTATCTGAATTCGGAAAGATAGATGTTTTATTTAACAACGCCGGAATAGTGAGAGAAGATACTCCAAAACCAATTTGGGAAATAACGGACGAAAGTTGGAAGTTAGGTATTGATGTAAACCTTTCAACGGCTTTCTATTGCTCGAGAGCAGTATCTAAACACATGGTAGACCGGGGAGCAGGGAAAATAATAAACGTGTCTTCGGGATACGGATTCAGAGGTGGTCGAAATAACTACATGTATGCCGCAGGAAAAGGTGGCATTGTCAATTTCACTAGAGCCTTAGCCACAAGTTTAGGTCAATATGGCGTTACGGCAAATTGTATTGTTCCCGGTTTCATTCCTACTGACAACACTGATCCTAACAGTGACAGAGCAAAACAAAGAGGTAAGTTCATCCCGGTCGGTAGAACCGGTATTCCACATGAAATGGGACCTATAGCAGTGTTCCTCGCATCTGAGGCCTCTGACTACATGAATGGAGAGTTTTTCGCGATTGATGGTGGCGGATTAGCAGGGGGTATAGCACCTACCGGACATGCTCCCGATATACCCTTAGATTTCTAAAATTAGCCGCTCCTAACTAAGTCAACATATCAACGTCAAAAATGCCATAAAACAAAAAGAGAGTCTAATAGATGAAAATTCCTAGAGGCTGGAACTTAGAAAATAGAAAAGTACTAATAACGGCAGATAAAAGAGGATGGACGAAATATTTCGTCGACGCCTTAGCAGAAGCAGGAGCAGATGTCGCTATAGCTGGATCACAAAGCTCAGATATGAATGAAGCTAGCGCCAGCGCACAAAAACATGGAACCCGATTGTTAACAATAGAAACTGACTTAACAAGCAGAAAATCAGTTGGAAATATGATGCTATCTGCCAGAGAGAAACTCGGTAATATCGACGTATTAGTAAACAATGCCAAGGCCGATTTTGGTAAACCATTCAATGAAGTAACGGAAAATGAATGGGATTCATTATTATCTTTCAATCTGAAATCTATGTTCCTTTGTTGTCAAGAAGTAGGTAAACACATGGCGACACAAGGGCAAGGACGTATTATCAATATGACCTCTACATTATCGGTTAGAGGCCTAGGAAATTCAGTGGCGACATGCGCAGCTGAGGGGGCCATTCATCAATTCACGCAGTCACTAGCACTGGAATGGGCCCGAACTGGCATCAGGGTAAATGGCATAGGGGCTGGATGGATAACAACCGATGAGCAAAACGAGGAAACTCAAAAGGAATTGTTAGTTAGATTCTTACCATCTCGTAGACGAGGCCATCCGAATGATTTGGCCGCCCTTATGATCTACTTAGCCTCGGATCAATGTGACTTCGTCAATGGTCAAACCATATTCGTTGACGGAGGAGCGCTTGCTCATGCATGAACGATTGTAAAAATTACGCAGTACAATTTTATAAAATAGCACTACTAAATTAACAATCTGCTCACCACTCTCCGTATTAGATCCAACAATAAAAGTGCGACTATTGGAGAGAAATCAAACATTCCTGTTTTGGGAAGTGCCCGTCTTATAGGGCCCAAGACAGGCTCAGTAACAGCGTAGATTAATTTCAGCAAAGGGACTAACGGATTACCCGGCCCGACTTTTATCCACGACATTAAAACTCTTCCCAATATTGCAAAATACAATATGGTAGACAATATATTCAGAAAATGGCTGACAAATTCAATACCCAATATAACCCTACCCACCTAGTTCGTTAGATCTGTCATATGCTGCTCTAACACCATTAATTACTGCGGCTCGAAATCCATCGTTTTCCAATGACACTAAGGCTTCGATGGTAGTACCTGCAGGAGAAGTTACCATATCTTTAAGTTCTGCCGGATGCTTACCAGTTTGCAGGACTAAATCAGTACTGCCCAAAACTGTTTTAAGGACTAATTTACGAGCCAAATCACGAGGCATACCTAGATAGACACCAGAGTCTATTAGTGCTTCCAAAAATAGGAAAATATATGCCGGTCCACTTGCGCTGAGTGCTGTAGACATATCGATTAATTTCTCGTCATCGACATACAATTCATCACCTAAGGTCTCTAAAATTTTCGAAACCGTGATCTTGTCAGATTCCGTCACCTCGGGAGTCGCCGTCCATACGGTCATACCTTCACCTATTTGCGCAGGTGTATTTGGCATAATCCTAATAATGGCATTATGAGAGAGACCATTTTGGATTGTTTTTAGACCTACTCCTGCAATTATTGATGCCACACTTCTACGCTTATCAATTTTTCCTTTTAGATCTGAAAAAATATAACCTAGGGTCTGAGGCTTCACAGCCAATATTATTATTCCATCCGAATCCAAAACTGATTCATTATCTACATACGTCCTCAAACCAAGCTTTGACTCCAAATAAGATCGCCTACCCTCAACAGGTTCGGTGACAATGATCTCCTCTGGACTCGCTATCTTGGCATTTAATATACCTTGGATAATCGCTTCGGCCATGACCCCACCACCAACAAATGAAATAGTCATCTTAATACCCTATCCTATATTCCGTTTGCTCAAACTCAGATAAATATTTTATCAGGGAAGAATATTGTCGCTGGCTACCGAGACAGCCACTTTAATCGATTCCAACATGCTAACGTGATCCGCAAGCCCTTTTCCTGCTATGTCGAAAGCTGTGCCATGATCTACTGATGTTCTTACAAATGGCAGACCTAAATTCACGCTCACACTTAATTTCCAATCATGAACCTTTATTGGAATATGACCCTGATCATGATACATAGCAATACAGACATCATATTTGCCGTCTATATTTTGATTGAACACTGTGTCTGCTGGAACAGGACCGCTAACATTTATTCCTAATTGTTTGGCACATTCTATCGCTGGACCTATTTGCGTAAACTCCTCATCTCCCAAAAGACCGCCATCACTTGCATGTGGATTAAGAGCGGCTACCCCAATACGAGGATTTTTCCATCCCCATTTCTTAAAATGATCATTCGTCAATATAATTTTCGATAAAACATTTTCCTTTGTGACATAATCACACGCGACCCTCAAGGATTTATGAGTGGTTAGATGCACTACTCTCAAAGTCCGAGCCATCAACATAGTCGCAACATCTTCGGCCCCAGTTTGACGCTGAAATATTTCCATATGGCCAATATCCTTGAAACCTGCTTCATTACAGGCTTCTTTATTTATAGGAGCAGTACTGATCGCTTTAATAGCACCAGATGCAGCCAATTCCCCAGCCTTCAAAATCCACTCAACAGAAGCTCTACCACACGAAGGCGAGATCTCTCCATATTTAATTTCCTGAAAATTAAGATTATCAAGGTCTAAAACATCTATCTCACCATATTTACCCTTGATAGTAGACAAGTCTGAATGAGAAGTAGCAACAACCTTCGAAGAAATTATTCTGAGCGCATCATTCATGGCATCTACATTTCCAACAACGAAAGGTCTACATTTTGAATATATTGATTCCTCTAGTAAGGCCTTAGCTGTGACTTCAGGCCCTATCCCGGCTGCATCTCCCATCGTAATCGCCAAAAGCGGCTGATTATTCATAAATCTATCTCCAAGAAGTCTATAGACAATATTTTAATTCAGATCGATACCCAAAAAAACGTAGCCAACACATAGAACTAAATTGATTCTAGTGTTGGCTACTAATATTCACAATTGATTGGAAGGTTCAAGTAGTCCTTCTATTCACATTTGTTATATCCACAGTCTGGACAACTCAAACAACCTTCTTGATGTAGCAAATAACCAGAGCAATCTGGGCATTTTGCGCCGCTGGGTGCATCAAATGCATCAGGTGATTCTAATGATGTAGTAGAAGACGGAAAAAGACCCAATTGCGCCGAATTACCTGCCATAGAAATAACGTTATTTTGTGAATCTTCCTTGGTAAGATGACGACTCAAAGCCAATGCAACTGCGTCTGGAGCAGATCTGACAAGGGTACCGCCGTCCCAAGCAGGCACATCAGTAATACCCTTAAGTTGGTCAATTATTTGTTCCGGATCTATCCCAGCTCTCAATGCCATCGATGAAAGCCGCGCTACGGCCTCCAAATAAGCCGAGTCACTGCTACCAGACTTCCCTAAGGTTGCAAAAACCTCAAAGGGATGTCCCTCCTCATCAAAAGTTATGTTAACAAACATAGTTCCGTGACCAGTTCTAACACGATCAGTAACTCCCGTCACAGAAACAGGTCTTTGTCGCGGTACCTTTAGATGATCTTCACCAGAAACATCTTCCTCTTTAGTAGATCCAGTTTCCAGCACCTGCATAGACTTAGATCCATCTCTATATACAGTGACTGCTTTACAACCAGTTTCCCAGGCCAGCCTATATGCATCCTTCACATCTTGAACTGTGGCAGAATTAGGAAGGTTGATAGTCTTAGAAACAGAATTTGTCACATGCTTTTGCCATACAGCCTGCATTTTTACATGCGCTTCAGCAGATACTTTCATAGCAGTCCTATAGATAGCTGCATCTAAGCCATGGTCTCCCATTATTTTGTCCGAATTATCTGGGTCCTCTATTATTTGCTCAAGAATACGTTTGACCTCTTCTTCAGATCCGAGAACAGATTCCAGACTTTGGGTAACCGATGCAGGAGCATCTAACAACCGAGAACTACTACCTTCATGATCCGTCCACAAAACATTCGACCACCAGGCCATAGCGAAGTGAGGTTCTATACCACTTGAACATCCAGCAATTCTACTGATAGTTCCCGTGGGAGCTATAGTTATGACACTTGAGTTTCTGACTGGTGGCATGCCCCATTCTTTTAGAGCAGAATCCTCATATTGAGAAAAAGGTCCTCTCTCTTCAGCGATTCTAGCTGATTCATCCCAAGCAGTAGAATTAAGGAAACTCCCAAGCTTATCGGCCAATTCCAAAGCTTCCTCAGAGTCATAAGACAACTTCATCCTTACAAGTGCATCTGCCCAACCCATGACCCCCAACCCAATCCTACGTGTATCCAAGTTAACTTCCCTCAATTTGGGTAGAGGAAACGAATTTACCTCAATAACGTCATTAAGAAATCTGACAGCCGTTCTTGTTGTGTCTTCTAAAAGATCCCAGTCAAAATCACCATCATTGATGTGCAGGTCAAGATTTATAGAACCTAGACAACAATTTCCATAATTTTCAAGGAACTCTTCACCACAGGGATTACTGGTCTTTATTTTACCCATCTGAGGGTTTGGAGCAGTCTCCCACACCCTGTCGACAAAAACCACACCAGGGTCACCCGTTTTCCAGGCTGACTCGGCTATATCATTCCAAAGATCCTTTGCATTAATCGTGGCAATGACCTCATTCACTGGGCCCTCACCTGTATCTCTCGGGGTCACTAATGCAAATTCATCATCATTGTCCACAGCTTTCATAAATTCATCTGTTATTTGAACAGATATATTGAAGTTCTGAAGAGTGTCATCACCATCCTTGCAATGAATAAATTCTTCAATATCCGGGTGTGAAACTATAAGCTGACCCATGTGGGCACCCAATCTGAAGGCCCCTTGTGTCAGCGTGGCTCCTACAGAAGAGTAAAGTTTCATAACTGCTATTGGCCCACATGCTTGACCGTGCGTAGTGGATATCTTATCTTTTTTGGGCCTAAGAGAAGACAAACCGAATCCGATCCCACCACCCCACTTCTCTATCATAGCCGCATCATTAGCGACCTCCATTATAGATTGGATATTGTCATCTGGTGAAACCACAAAACAAGCTGACAAACAACCTCTGCCAGTGCCTGCATTTACTATAGTCGGTGAATTGGGAAGAAATTTCAGAGACGACATCTTTTCATAAAACTTATCCTCAAATTCTTTTCTTTTAGCTTCTGGTTCACCCTTAGCTATTGCGTTTGCAACCCTATGAAATAATCCTTCTACGTCTTCCTTTGGTTCACCTTCGTCATCCCTCATCAAGTATCTTTTCTCAATTATGAAACGAGCATTTTCCGATAAGGGTAATGAATCATCTAAATCCTCATCTATTACCTCTATACCGCCTTTCATCAAATTGCTCGTTACTGCAGCCGCAACATCTCCTGTCACACCAGCATTTTCAAGGGCTTTAACTACTTCACTAATGACATCACTTCTGTCATCGTTGGCCTCCGAACCATCAGAAACTATTTCTTGGGTCATTCACTAAGCTCCTATCATTAACATTCATATTTTCTTTAGACCGTATTATTTATATACGAACATATGTTCGGTACGCATATTAAACCTCATCTAGACTCAAAGTGCTACTTTTTCAAGAAGTATCCCTCGCTAGGAGATTTCTTTTTAGGCTTTCTCCCTCTTTTACGTTTGCCAGGCGCAACGAGTTCGTCCTCTTGAAGAAATGATAATTGACTACTTTCCTCAGAAGACTGCGTAGGATCAAGTAAAGCTTCAACTTCTTCCTTAAAACTCTCTATATCTCTAAAATCTCTGTAAACACTAGCGAATCGGATGTAAGCAACTCTATCAAGATCTCTCAGCCTTTCCATAACCAACTCGCCGATCGACCTTGAAGGAATTTCTGCTCTACCAGCATTGGACAATTGAGTCTCGATCTCGTCGATAATTTTCTCAATACTACCTATTGGAAGTGGTCTTTTAGCACATGCGCTTTTAACGCTGGCCCAAAGTTTTTCTCTATCAAACTCTTCTCTTCGCCCATCCCTTTTAGCCACTAACAATGCCCTTGTCTGAACGCGCTCATATGTGGTGAATCTCAACCCGCATCTCAAACATTCTCTTCTACGTCTTATACTGTCACCAGAGTCACGGGAATCAATAACCTTTGAGTTATCGTTATTACAAAATGGACAGAACATCTATTAACAAAAAACCTCTTAAAAGGGATGACTACAAAGCGTAGGCTGAGCCAGCCAAGACACTATAGCTCGTGTAGCAACCTTGAATCTACACTACATATTGAGGTGTGTCAACGATTCTCTCAAGGTTATTTACGTGTCAAATTTGACTAAAAATTCCTCACACGGACCCAACCTAATGTGAAACAACTTAACTAACAAATGTACAGACATGTATGTATTTAATTAGCGCTAATTAAATACATACATGTTCTTAATAATCACGAAGAATGTCCATTTTGGCTGATAGATCTATTTACAGAAAAGCCACCCACATTTCTTCTCAAAAAAGGCGGTACGTCCAAGGAATCTTCATTCCCTTCAACCCTTTGTGCAGCAATCACCGTTTTTTCAATATCCCTTTGTATAAGAGTCTCTGTAGTTGGAAAACCCGTAGCAATGATTGTCAGTTTAATTTCATCGTCCATTTTGGGATCTGTCGTCATCCCAAATATTATATTCGCGTCGGGATCAACAACCCTCTGAATTACCTCAGCCGCTTGATGAAGCTCATTGAGTTTTAAGTCGGTACCACCACTAATATTGAACAATACCCCTGAAGCACCCTCTATTGATACATCCATCAAAGGATTAGTAATTGCCTGTTGAGCAGCGTCCCTCGCTCTAGATTCTCCTGAGCCCCATCCGATAGACATCCAGGCAGGTCCTGCGTCTCTCATAATACTTTGGACATCAGCAAAATCTAGATTGATATCGCCAGCATTTGTGATCAATTCAGTAATTGACTGAACTCCAAGTCTAAGAACGTCATCAGCAAGATGAAAAGCATTCTCAGCACTTATTTCGTCTTTAGAGACGACACTAAGCCTTTCATTAGGGATCACCAGCAATGTGTCGACATTCCCCTGCAATCTATCGATACCTTCCTGGGCCTGCTTTGATCGTCTATTACCTTCAAAAGAAAATGGTCTCGTAACCACCCCTACAGTAAGTGCCCCGGTTTCCCTCGCGATTTCCGCAATAACTGGAGCAGCCCCCGTACCAGTTCCTCCTCCCATTCCCGCGGCAACAAATATCATGTCAGAATCCCTTATAATATCGTAAATTTCTTCCCTGCTTTCTTCAGCAGACGCAGCACCTTTGTCTGGATTGCCACCTACTCCCATTCCTTGCGTCAGTTGCTCTCCAATTCGTATCCTGATCGGGACATCGCTTCCCATTAAGGCTTGCACATCCGTATTCATTACGATGTAATCGACCCCAGAAACCCTATCCCTAAACATCCTTGAAACAGCATTCGATCCACCTCCTCCAACTCCTATTACTTTTATCCGTGCTACTCCTTCTAATTCCCTACCATTTATTGTCATTTCGACCTCCATGTCCTAAGTAATGCTGCTAAGAATTGAAAATGTTTTTGATACGACTCATTAGTCCCTGACCTTCCCCTCCGTTTGTTCCCCGCACATGATTAACAACCGATCTGTCCGCCGCAATCTCTTGGCGAAATCCATAAAGCAAAATCCCCACTCCGGTAGAATAGGCAGGAGCTTCAAGTTCAGCAGACATGCCAGAGAGATGATTTGGGGCACCCATTCTGATACTGCAGTTTGGGATATATTGTTCTGCCATTTCAAAAAAGCCTGGCATCGTTGATGCGCCACCTGTCATTACAATTTGAGCCGTAGAATCTTGTCGAACCCCTGCCTGTTGTAGCTTTAAATCTATCAACCTTATCAATTCCAATGTCCTTTCCCTCATTAGCTGACACAAATCCCTCCTGTATACACTCGCAACGGAATTAGAATTGAGTACGGGTAGTGACAATTCTTCTCTCATATCGACGGACGCCGGCTCTGTACTAGCATATTTAAGTTTTGCCTGCTCGGCATCATGATAGGTTGTGTTATAAGTGATCGCTATATCATTGGTGAATTGGAAACCTCCGACTGGAATAACTGAAGTGTAGTTGATGGTTCCTTTCCTAAAAGAAACTATATCCGTGGTTCCTCCTCCAATATCGACAATAGAAGCCCCTCTGTCTCTTTCCTTTTGAGTTAATACAGCTTCACTGCTGGCTAATGGTTCAAGCACCATGCCCTTCACCTGAACTCCGGCACTAGTAACAGCACTCTCAAGATCCCTAACAAATGACGAGCCTGCCGTTACTACATGAGCGCTAACCTCAAGTCCCGACGCATGCATCCCAGTTGGATTACTTATACCATTGTGACCATCTACTCTGTATGTCCTTGGCAATGCATGTATAACTTCTCTACCATAAGATTCCACGCCGGATGTGACCAAATCAGGAATGCTACGAACCTCATCGTCAGTAATCACACCCTTAGCCCCAACGCCATCAAAATAATCGACTTTGTTTTCAAAACTCACATGGGAACCTGTTATGCCAACATAAGCAGACCTTACGGGCAAATCCGTTTTAGACTTAACTGCATATAAACTTTCCCTGATAGCTTCAGTAGTTAAATTTATATCTTCTACATTACCTTTCTTTAACCCGGAACAAGGTACAACACTATGAGCTATAACTTCAGGGAATTGTCCGTTTACTTTTCTTGCTACTATGGTGCATATCTTGGTAGTTCCAACATCAATCGCAGCTATGACATCACTTGACTGCATTTTTCATCCCTATAACCTGAATCTTAAATTCTTTCTGCTATTCTCAATTTTGCACTTCTGCTTCTAGGATTTTGAATTATTTCCTGTCGAGACGGCTTGATAACTTTCTTGGTTATTAGCTTTATTCTGGGCACCTCACAAGTCACCCCTTTATCGCACCTACTTTCCACACTAGATTCTTTCCTGAAAAACCTTTTCACTATTCTGTCTTCCAACGAATGGTAAGAAATAACAACTAATCTTGCCGACGGACTCAGTATGCCTAAAGCTCCTTCTAGCCCTTTCTGGACATTCTCAAGCTCATCGTTTACTGCGATCCTCAGTGCCTGAAAAGTCTTAGTAGCTGGATGAATCCTACTTCGCCCCCTACCTAATTCATTTTCAATCAACCTTGCTAACTGTCCAGTTGTTTTTAGAGGTCTATTATGTACAATTGCCGCTGCTATTCTTCTAGATCTCCTTTCTTCTCCAAATTTGTATATGAGATCTGCAATTTCCACTTCTTGATAAAAATTAACTATGTCTGAAGCTTTGACTTCTCCATTTTGTCCAAACCGCATATCCAATAAAGCATCATTCTTGAAACTGAAGCCCCTATCAGGAGTATCAATTTGCAGGGAGGAAATACCCAAATCAAGTAGCACTCCAGATACTTCGGAAACATTTTGTTGCTCACATATTGAAGCCATATCAACATATGAACCTTGATGGACACTTAACCTATCATCAAACCTCTTTAGTCTTTCTTTTGCAATTCCTATTGCATAGGAATCCAAATCAACACCTAGCAAGCTAAGACCATCATATGTATCCAATATGGCTTCTGCATGCCCACCCAAGCCTAAAGTCCCATCTACAAAAACCCCATCTCCGGAGTCAGAAAATGCTTCTAGAACCTCCCCAGTCATCACCGGAACATGCGAGGAACTCAAGAGGTCTTTCTCCTGAGAATCTTGCAATCTCACCACCTAATTACACATGTTAGAATTATCTGACAAACAGACCCGATTCAGCCTACCGAACATTCACTCTCTTGCGATATAGTTTCCCAAGCACTAGCAGGGCTATGCAAGGTGTTTTTTGTTCCCTTTTCTTTGAACTTATCAAATATTTTTCGGAGTTACGCATATGTCGGATAATATTCAGCAGGATCCTCATCCATTCAAGGTGGGTATTTTGACTATAAGTGATTCAGGATCCGCCGGAAAAAGGGAAATCGATGTAAGCGGAAACACTATAAGTTCAATGATTTCATCAGCAGGCATGGAAGAAATAACTAGGAACATAGTCCCGGACGACAAAAGGACCATTTCTGAAGTATTGAGGACATGGTCAGACGGAGGTGAAATGGACGCCATATTAACTACTGGGGGTACTGGTCTAGGTCCTAGAGATGTCACGCCTGAAGCTACGAAGGCTATTCTAGATATCGAAATACCAGGAATACCAGAAGCTATGCGAATGGAAAGTATGAAAAAAACATCCTTCTCAATGCTTAGTAGATCCGTATCCGGTGTACGTTCAGGTTGTTTAATAATCAACCTACCAGGTAGCCCTAAAGGCGTAAGTGAATGTCTCGAAATAATTATCCCAACTCTTCCTCACGCGTTAGAAATGATACGTGGATGGAGAACACACTAAACACTCAGATCATTTTTCCATTGGAAAACATTTTGAAATGACATGAACTTTCATATCCTCACCCTATTCCCAAAAATGATTTCTCCCTTATTTGAAGAGGGAGTCATTTCGAGAGCACTTAAAAATAAAACCATCTCTATTTGTGTTCATGACATTAGAGAATATAGCAGCGACAAGCACAATAAAGTGGATGGCTATCCTTTTGGAGGCGGTCCCGGAATGCTACTACGACCCGAACCGATTTTTAAAGCCGTAGAAACTCTATGGCAAAAAGGTATCATCCCTAGGACAACACCTATTATTCTAATGAGCCCACAAGGCAGAAAATTCAATCATGGGCTAGCAACTGAACTCTCTAAATACGATGACTTAGTGCTTATTTGTGGCCGATACGAGGGATTTGATGAAAGGATACGTACAAACTTAATTACTGATGAAATCAGTATTGGAGACTTCATATTAAGTGGGGGGGAAATAGCTGCTTCAGCCGTAGTAGATTCAGTGTCACGACTAATACCCGGAGTACTCGGCGACTTCCAATCAGCCGAGAATGACTCTTTCTTTTCTAATCTCCTACAATATCCGCAATTTACTAGACCAGCAGATTTTAGAGGTCACAAAGTACCCGATATTTTACTGTCAGGCAATCATGCCCATATAGAAAAGTGGAGGAAAGAGCAGTCAATAACTCGTACCAAAAAAAATAGGCCAGATCTTCTAGAGGATAATAGCCCAACAAATAATCCGAGCCAATTTAATAGTGAGCATAACCCAGAGTAAAAAGGTACCACTGTGAAAAATAAAGATTTTCTCTCAATCCTAGATATATCGGATGGAAACATAGGCCAATTCATCAAAAAGGCTTTAGATATCAAGATAAATGGCGCCCCAAAAATACTGTCAGATAAAACCGTCGCCCTTGTATTTGAGAAACCGTCTTTACGAACCCGAGTTAGCTTTGAAGTAGGTATTAAACAAATGGGTGGGCATTGCGTTTTCTTAAGCAATACAGAAATCGGGTTAGGGACCAGAGAGCCAGAATCGGATATAGCGAAGGTGCTCGACCGGATGGTGGACTGTATTGTCGCAAGAGTATTTTCACACAAAAGTCTAGAAATCCTAGCCGAAAACACAAACGTCCCCGTAGTAAATGCTTTATCCAACAAAGCCCATCCATGTCAGGCTTTGGGAGATTGCCTCACAATCTTCGAACATAAAGGCAAACTCGATGGTCTGAAATTGGCCTTCATTGGAGACGGAAACAACATAGCGGGCAGTTTGGCATTAGCATGCTCGTATTCAGGAATGGATTTTACAATTTCATCCCCTCCAGAATATAAGCTCCCAAGGTCCATATGGGAAAGTGCGGACCAAATAGCACGTGAAAATGGTACTAATTTAGTTTGGACTGAAGATCCCCAAGAAGCTGCATCGGGTGCAGACATAATATACACAGATGTGTGGGTTAGTATGGGTGACGAATTAGAGAAAGAAAAAAGACTTTCCACATTTTCTTCATATCAAGTCAACGAAGATTTAGTTAAACACGCGAATAATGATTTCATTTTCATGCACGACATGCCGGCACACAGAGGAGAAGAAATATCTGAGACTATGTTGGATCACCCAAACTCCGTTGTATACGATCAAGCAGAAAATAGATTACATGCACAAAAAGCAGTGTTAGCTGAGCTTTTCGGATATTAGATATTTCTATGCGCACATACCTTAGTAACGGAGGAACCATTGCAGATACAAAAGAAATACTCGCCTAACCCTACTGTGGCAATTGTAGGCAGGCCAAATGTAGGCAAGTCTACTCTCTTCAACCGAATAACTGGCTTTAGAAGATCAATTGTTTCAGATATTTCCGGTACAACAAGAGACAGGGTCGTATCTGAAACAGAATGGGGAGGAAAACCCTTCCTACTAATTGATACGGGTGGCCTCGAACTTTTTCCAGACACCGATCTATGGGACCAAGTCAAGAGCCAAATCAGATATGCCATAGAAGAGTCGGACGTTATTATATTTCTTGTGGACATAGCTGAAGGAATAACCGGTGCAGACAGAGATGTGGTTGACCTTCTAAGGCTCACTGGTAAACCTACTGTACTAGTCGCAAGCAAGGCAGATAATCACGACCGTGTTTTGAGCGTCCCAGAACTTTATGAATTGGGTCTTGGAGATCCTATACCAATAAGCGCTTACCATAACGTTGGTCTTGACGATCTTATGGAACAAACACTTAAGCATTTCCCTGAGGAGGCCGGCTTCCCCGAACCAAATGTGGACTTGCGACTGGCGATCGTTGGACGAACCAATGTGGGAAAATCTATGCTAATGAACACAATCACCGGTGAAAATCGTGCAATCGTCAGTGAAATTTCTGGAACGACTCGTGACTCACTAGATACCGTGATCAAATATGATCACAGGGAAATACAAATAATCGACACAGCTGGAATTCGCCGTCGAGGAAACATTCAACAAGGAATCGAAAAATATAGTGTTCTGAGGTCAATAAGGTCGATCAATAGAAGTGATGTTGCCGTACTTGTTCTTGACGCTTCCGAAGTAGCAACAGGCCAAGACACCCACGTAGCGAACTATATTTTAGATGCCTACAAAGGGATGGTTATAGCTATAAACAAGTGGGATTTGTCCAAATCCTCAGGGCTAAATAAAAATAACATTGAAGCACAGGTTAGAGAAAAATTTAAATTTGCATCATATACGCCAATATGCTTTACGTCTGGTCTCAATAATATGGGAATAAATGAGCTATTGGACACGACTTTAAGAGTGCAACGTGAGTGGTCTAAAGGGATCCCAAGGCCAGATGTGAGAAGGACGATTCTATCTGCAGTAGCAGAACATCCTCCAGCTTCACAAGGAAAACGTGAATTAAAGATATATAGTGCAATGCAAGATGACACCATGCCGCCAAGTTTTACTTTCTTCGTGAATCATTCCGACATGATTCATTTCTCCTACCGAAGGTATCTCGAAAATCGACTGAGAGAGGAATATACGTTTGAGGGAGCTCCGCTGAAATTACGTTTCAAAGGATGGAAAGGGTGACCACAGAACTCACATATATTGCCTTTATCTTGTCGAGCTACATTGTTGCTTCAATTTCTTTCGGCTTACTTATAGGAAAATTTTCGAAAGGAATCGACATTAGAGAGTATGGAAGTGGTAGCACAGGGGCAACTAATGTAGCCCGCAATTGTGGTACTGGCTTGGGAATACTAGCTCTAATATTAGACATGGGGAAAGCGGCTATTCCGCTCTACATTGCAATGTATTTAGTTGAAACTCCCGAATGGTCACATCCAGTAATAGGCCTATCGGCAATAGCAGGACATTCATGGCCATTATTCACTAATTTCAAAGGAGGTAAGGGAATAGCATCTGGATGGTCGGCACTAATTGTACTTTCACCAGTGTCTGGCATCGTAGCAATAATAGCAGCCGCACCGATTATGGTGACGACACGATATGTGTCACTTGGTTCTATGATAGGTTCGGGAGCAGGTGGAATATGTATTGTAATAATGTCGCTCACAAGCAATTTACCTGATATCTATTGTATTTATGGATTTATAGGTTCTTCCGTCACTATAGCGCTGCACTACAGGAACATATCACGGTTGCTTCGAGGAGAAGAGAGTAAATTTGGTGACTCAGATACTAAAGAGACAGGGAACAAGATATAAATATGACAAAACTCACCGTCGTTGGAGCCACCACATGGGGAACAACTTTGGCGATTAACGCTGCTAGAGAAGGTAGTGACACTAGGATACTAGTAAGATCTCAGAAAGAAGCAACCACCCTGAACAGTAACAGAGAGAATACTCGATTTTTGCCTGGGGTAAAAATACCTGAAACTGCCATAGCCACAGACTCGTTAGATACCGCCTTCGATAGACCGGACATAGTACTATTCGCTGTCCCATCCCATTCTCTTAGACAAAATGCAAAAACAGTAGCCAATAAAATAGATTCTGAGACTATCATCGTTAGCGCGGTAAAAGGATTGGAAGTCGGATCAGGTAAAAGGATGAGCGAGATATTAGCTGAAGAACTTCCTAATTTGGATAAAAGAAATATATGTGCCCTTTCAGGACCAAATCTGGCTATGGAAATCGTGAATGGTAAACCTTCATCAACGGTGATAGCCAGTTCCAATATTGAAATGTGTACAAAAGCACAAAAGCTACTTAATTCTAAACAGCTAAGAATCTATACAAATGATGACATAATCGGCGTCGAAATAGGAGGAGCTCTTAAAAATATAACCGCCATAGCAGTAGGTATATCAGATGGGCTGAAGTTTGGTGACAACGCTAAGGCTGCGATAATTACAAGGGGGCTTGCGGAAATAGCCCGACTCGGTGAATCATTAGGCGCTAGAAAATCCACTTTTTCCGGACTCGCTGGTATGGGAGATCTTATAGCTACTTGTTCAAGCTCCCTAAGTAGAAACAATCAGGTAGGAAGGATGTTAGCGTCTGGAAAATCTGTTGAAGACATTCACAAAACAATGAAAAATGTAGCTGAAGGTATAAAAACAACTGAAGCTGCCATATTAATCTCAAAGGCCACAGGAATAAGCATGCCAATAGCATCTTCGGTCTACGATGTTCTATTTAATGGAGTAGAACCCACACATGCAGTATCATCTCTGATGGAACGAGCACCAACTTCTGAAAATTAGATTAAATATTTGAGATCCTAGACATCCATTTCTCCAGCTTCATATAACAAAGCTGTAGTGGCTACTAATCCCGCCGTCTCTGAACGAAGAATACGTTTACCTAAAGATACAGGGGTCACGCCCTGATCTTGAGCAAATTGTATTTCCGTAAACGTAAATCCGCCGACAGGCCCTATGAAGATAGACGCTTTGCCACCTTGCATATATAAAACATTTTTATCCTTATTCAAAAAATCCCTGAGACCACAATTTTTTTCTTCTTCCCACGGAATAAATGACAATGGATCCGATTCCATTAATGATTGCTGAATGGTTAGAGGAGAGGTGATTTCAGGCAATTTATCACGTCCACACTGTTCTGCGGCTTCTCTAATGATTTTTCTCCACCGATTAAAGCGAGAATCGCTTGGTATAGCAAACTCAGTTCTTGAAGATGTGAATGGAACAAATTCTGAAATTCCCAACTCAACTCCCTTCTGCAAAACGTATTCAAAATTATCATGCTTTATTAAAGCTTGATATAACGTAACTTTAAGAGAAGGCTCCGAATCACCGTAGTAAGTATGCAAAATGAGACCTGACTCAATGTTCTTACCAACAGTTTCTATTGAAACAATGTACCGATACCCTGCTCCATCCAGTACCGTGATTTTGTCACCGCGATTCATACGAAGCACCCTTTCAAGCTGGTTTTTCATAAAATCAGGAAAAAATACTCTGTTTTCTACTATTGAGCCCGGGGGAACGAAAAACCTGTGCGTAGCACTCATATTATTATGAGTCACCTATGTAGTCCGAGAAGCTAACACAGCAATCCAATCCCCATCTTTTAATATTTGATCCACATTAACTTTGGCAGAATTCAGAGAATCACGCAGATCATCTAAAGAATCCTGAAGAACCCCGGACAATACTATCTTCCCCTCCCTCGTCATACTTTTTGTTAGTGGAACGATCAATTCCATAATGACCTTTGCGGAAATGTTTGCAGCTACGATGTCAAAATGTCCCGACGGAGCATCATGATGAGGCAACGTTCCCGCGTAGATATTGATTATTTCGGAAACGTCGTTCACGAAACAATTTTCTACAGCAACTTTCGCTGCATTTGGGTCAACTTCTAAACCTACGCAGTTAGCCGCTCCCAATTTAGCCGCAGTTATCGACAATATGCCCGAACCGCAACCCAAATCCAGGACTTTATCTCCAACTTGGACAACTTCCTCCAACAACTCCATACACATTCTTGTCGTTGGATGATGTCCTGTACCAAAAGCCATCCCAGGATCCAAATAGATTACTGATTTGCCGTCCGTATCATGATCTCTCCATGTTGGACATATCAACATTGTTCTCCCTACCCTTATCGGATGGAAAAATTCCTTCCAATTCGACTCCCAATCCTCTTCGCTCACTTCCCTTTCTTGAAGATCCCCAATGGGACACAAATGATTCACCAATCGCACGCCAACTTCTATGTTCGCTTTTATTTCCTCCGAAAGTTTGTCTGCTGGTATAAAACTCCGAATTAAAACTTTTTCAGGGACCGGTGGTAGCTCTCCCTCATCAGGATTGTATTCAGCTGGACTTTCGACCGAAACCCCACCTTGGCCATAACGATAAAAGATGTGTGTCAGAGGTTCAACAAATTCTGGAGGAGCTTCTATACTTAGTTCAACCCATTTCAAAATATCAACTACCCACCAAAAGCGTTCTTAAATTTATCAAACAACCCATTATCGGATTCCACTTTAGCTTCTGGAAGCGTGTTCCCTAACTGTTCGAGAAGATCCTTTTGTTCCTTTGAAAGTTTATCAGGCACCTGTACTTGAATTGTCACAAGCTGATCACCTCTTCTGCTACCTCTAAGTTGAGCCACCCCTTTTCCTCTAAGTCGGAAAATTTGCCCACTTTGAGTACCTGGCGGTATATCAATCTCTTCTTCCGTACCTAGAGTAGGAATTTTGAGAGTTGCACCCAAAGAAGCTTGGACAATATTAATTGGAATCAAACATCTTATGTTGATCCCATCACGAACAAAATAATTATGTTCCGCTATTCGAAAGGCAACATATAAATCTCCTGAAGGACCTCCATTAGCGCCATGCTCTCCCTCGCCAGTTAATCTAATCTGTGTATCTTCCTCTATCCCAGCCGGGACGGTCACTGCCATTTTCCGGCTCCTCCTTTCTCTGCCCTGACCCCTGCATTGACCACATGGTGTCTTGATAGACTTGCCCATTCCACCGCATGAACTACAATCGGCTACCTGTACAAATTGTCCGAACAAACTTTGCTGAGACTTACGAACCTGTCCTGCGCCTTTGCAGGTAACACAAGTCTCAATGTCTCCGCCAGGTTCACTTCTAGACCCTCTACACCTGCCGCACGATTCCACACGAGTCAATTCAAATTCTTTCTCTGTTCCAAATACAGCTTCTTCAAATTCTATATCCATCGTGTACTGTAAATCAGATCCCCTGGAGGCTGAATTCCTTGTGCGTGAAGACCTACCAAATCCAGATCCGCCAAAAAACGAATCAAATATGTCTCCAAAACCGCCAATATCTTCAAACCCGCCAAACCCAGAAGATACATTACCATTTACACCTGCATGTCCAAACTGATCATACCTTGACCGTTTATCTTTATCTGACAGAACCTGATACGCTTCATTTATTTCCTTGAATTTTTCCTCCGCCTCTTCTTCCTTGTTCCTATCAGGATGATATTCAAATGCTAGGCGCCTGAAAGCCTTCTTCAGGTCATCTTCAGTAGCATTCCGGGATACACCCAGAACCTCATAATAATCTCTTTTTTGTGTGGTCATGATGGTTTGCTCTATTGAACTCTTAATTTGTCGGGCCAATTATATATTAGTAAAAGGTTACGGCCGAAATTTATG
Organism: uncultured Dehalococcoidia bacterium; assembly: GCA_964500645.1. Lineage (GTDB taxonomy): Bacteria > Chloroflexota > Dehalococcoidia > Lucifugimonadales > UBA826 > CAYFIW01. Next base: position 23,582 of record CAZCOH010000009.1, on the reverse strand, counting down.
TCTAATAATATTACTGGGAAACTATGACGAAAGTTTTGCCGCAAGGAGTGTGTTAGATAGCAACATGGCAATGGTCATAGGGCCAACCCCTCCCGGTACGGGGGTAATAGCAACTGATTTCTCTGCAACCGTATCAAATTCAATATCACCCACTAATTTATATCCTCTACGTCTTTGCGAATCTTCTATCCTATTAATACCTACGTCAATCGCAACTACTCCTTCAGATACCATACCACCGGTGATGTAATTTGGTATTCCAATCGCAGCAATTATTACGTCAGCCGATTGACAAATTTCAATTAAATTTCGGGTCTGACTATGACAAATAGTGACAGTTGCGTCCCCTCCTTCACCTTTCAAAGATAAAAGATTAGACACTGGTCTACCGACAATATTACTTCTTCCAATAACTACAACATGCTTCCCTCTTAAAGTAATATCTGAACGTATCATCATCTCCTTTATGCCACCTGGCGTTGCTGGAACAAACCTAGGTGAACCAGACGCTAGTAAACCCACGTTGTATGGATGAAGACCGTCAACATCCTTTAAAGGATTAATGCAGGATATGATGCGGTTCTCATCAATGTGGTTGGGTAAAGGAAGTTGAACCAATATTCCATGACACGAATCATCTTCATTTAGAGCTTCTATAACTTGAATGAGGTCCCGTTCTGAAGACTCTGAGGAAAGATTAATTGTTTGACCTTTCATTCCGACCTCGCCAGCTTTGCGTTCCTTGCTGCCCACATAGACTTTGGAAGCAGGATCCTCACCAACTAATATGACAGTAAGACCGGGCACCAAGCCCGAAGAGTTCTCTAGATCGACGACTCCGAGCTTAACCTCTTCCAAAATTTGAGTCGAAATCAATTTTCCATCAATAATTTTACTATCCATGCTTAATTTCCTTAAAGTCTAATAATCCAGATTATTAAAAAGGAATATTTTCCTGAAATATTGAGGCTTACCATTATAACTAGTACTAGCTAATAGCAGTTAAAAATAGTACTTTTGGTAATAAAATTCACATGGGAGAATTATTTATAAATGCTAATAACTGGTGTGGACATTATAGAAATAAAGAGGGTTGAAAAAGTTGCCTTTTCATATGGCGACAGGTTCTTAAAAAGAATCTACACCGATGGCGAAATCGAGTACTGTAGGGGAAGAGCCCCCCAGCTCGCAAGTCGATTCGCGGCCAAGGAAGCGGTCATGAAAGCTCTGGGGACAGGAATAAGAGGAGTCGGCTGGCGTGATGTTGAAATCACAAGGAAAAGAGGGATGGCCCCTCACATCAAGTTACATGGCAGAGCAAAAAAAAGGGCCTCCCAAATTGGATTGAAGGGGCTAGCTATTTCCCTATCTCATTCAAAAGAGTTCGCAGTAGCATCCGTTATTGGAGAAAGCACTGAGGGAAATTTAGTACCAATTGAATAATAATGAATCCTGTATTCACATATATGGATCGTAACTAGATAAATTAACCCAATGTCAGTTTATTCGGCGCCTATCCTCTGGCGTAAGAACCAAACCAGTTGCCATCTTTCCTCTTCATTCAATAGACTGATAAATTTCGGCATAATAGCTGGAGACTCTTTGCCTCTAGTCTCTGCTGCCAGACCGGCTCTACCACCCCATGTGATATAACTGAAAATCTCACCGTCACTTAGTACCCTAACTCTTTCACTATTAAGATTGATCGGCAAACCCTTTTCTAGAGCATTAGAGCCGTCATTTCTTGCACTTTTCAACGTCGTTATTGGCCCCGCCCCATCCAAGTTAATTCCATGGCAAACTTGGCAGTTAACCGCATACAACTTGGATGCAAAAGCATCATCGTAACCTGCCATAACCTCGTCAGGTATCAATAAAGATTTGGATTTCTCTATATCCAATATCCTTACCTCCCCTCCAGTTACAGGCACAGATCCCTCGGGGGGCAAAATTCTTGGTATCTCTTGAGACCTATAAGCAGGAGAGAAGTGCATCTCTGAAAAAACCTGGACGGCATGCGAACCAGTTCTTGGAAATGCGGGCACCTCAAAAGTGATAGCAGGACCGACCTTAATCTCTCCAGTTCGAGTGTTTCCACAAGCAGATATAATCAGCAGTAGTACTAAAACAAGAGAAGTAGGCAAAACAACTCTTCTAAATTTGTCTCTATGTAAATCGAATCTCATCACAAAATACTCTTTTCTTTATTCCCAACCCCGAATAATATCCTCTGTTGTTCCTGCTTTTTTCAAAGCTTCTTCCGCATCACCAGTGCGGCCCTCTTCCGTGGTTACGGTTACACCGATATGTCCTTCTGTAATTTTCTCACTGTAAGCACCCATAAATAACCTTGGTAGCCTCGACTCAAAAATAATTCCAATGATCGTGAATATGATGGCCCCTAACATGGTGCCTTCGTACATGATGATTGCCATGGGAGGTATGGATAAAATTGGTTTTCCACCAGTTATTAACGGATATGCCATTTGGGTTCCCGCAGTGATTATTAAACCACCAGTGAAACCGCAAGCAGCCCCTATCAATGGCCATCTATATAGATTGTGATGGGGCTCAGCCTCACCAAAGGTCCCTTCAGGATATGGAGTCCCTGTCAAAATCTCATATTCATTCTCTTCAAAACCTGCGTCTCTCAAATTATCTAAGGCGTCAGCAGCCGCATCCTCCTCAGTATAAAGTCCCAAAACACTTCTTTTAGCCATAACAGAACCTTTATTTAACCTATACTTCTTCTAATGATTTTTCTCGTAATAGTGGTGCGGTAGACCTTCCCTAATAGTCGCGGGTATAGTCTTTCGTCCCACCTTTATCACATGTCTGAAAACTACCCCTTCTTTGACGTCAAAAAGAGGTATTAACGGTAGAACTTTTGCGAACACCAACATACCGAGTGCTACAAACGCAAAAGTCTCAACCACAATCAGTATCTCTATCAATGAAGGATGATACGTACCCCAGTCAAATGTCATGTGTGATCGACGTACCAATCCGGGTATTACAATTAAGAATCTTTCTAACCACATACCAATATTCACTAAAATTGTGGTAAAAAACATTATTAGTGCGCTTCTTCTACATCTCTTGAACATCCACAGGGGCACCGGAATAACGAAAGAAAGTATCACAAACAATGCAAATAGTGGTCCATATGGCCATTCAAATGCTTGCAATTCTCTTAAGGCGATTTCTGGAGAGGCTAATGTGTACAGAGCGTATACCCATTCCAGGAAAAAGAAGAAAAACCATGTAGTCGCCACTATTATTAACAGTCTTGCTATTGCATCAAAGTGATCAGGTTTTATGTATCGGTCGAGCTTATACAACCAAACGCACAAAGCCATCAACATGGCCACCGCCGACACGCCCGAGTGTATCGCTCCGATAATAAAGTACGGTGCAAAAATCGTTGAGTGCCAACCCTCTACAGCTATTAGAACTGCAAAGTCCCACGACACTATTGAGTGTACTGACACAAACACGGGTAGGACAAGGGCAGACAGCAAAATACCAGCTAGAGTCTGTAAGCGCCATTGACGAGGGGTACCCCGGAATCCTAAACAAAGACCTGCGTAAATCTTCTTAACAAATGAAGCCTTTGCTCTGTCCCTAAGTATCGCTATGTCAGGCAGAAGACATACAAAAACGAACAATGTACTAGCAATCAGGTAGGTACCTACCGCACTCGGATCCCAAACAAATGGAGACCTTATATTTGGCCATATACCCCTGTCAAAGTCATATGGGAAAATCCAGTAAAGAACTCTCCAAGGTCTTCCCACGTGAAATAACGGTGTGTGTAGTGCAGCGACGAGAGAGAATATGGTCATTACCTCAGCCGCTCTAGTGATGGGCCTACGCCATTCCGCCTGAGTCAATCTCAGAATAGCAGAAATCATGATACCAGCGTGACTTATACCAATCCAAAAAACGAAGTTAGCAATAAAAAACCCCCAAAACACAGGCCTGTTAAGACCTGTCACACCAACCCCGTGATAAACCATAAACGCAAAAGCCGCAAGTCCTGTCACAACAAGAATGCTCAGAAAAGTGACGGCAGGTAGCCACCACTTAGGAGTTACAAATATGTCTCTCGTAAGATCATCATTGATCTGTTTCTGACTAAGTTGTTCGTGTTCCTGCATAATTTCTCTTTAGTTTTCCCTATTTATTCATAAGAAACATATATAGGGTTTGCTCAATACATTTCTATTATTTATCTAGGTTTTCCCTGCACAATAACTTTAACTCGATGGAATTGAACTTCCGCCCTATATAAAAGCATCTCTTTTTGTTCCCATATATTGACCCCCGGTATCAACCGAGTTGCCATCATAAAAGTAAAGACAGACGCCCCAATAAATCCTAATACCAAAAATATGTCAGCAACGCCCATCGGAACAATTGTGCTAGGCACTTTGCTGAGCTCCATCTCCATCATCTTGGTACTGCTCCAATCCAGACTGGCTACATCCCATGCTCCAACGTATAAGCGAATCCTATCTAGTAAGGTTCCAATCAAAATCGACACAGCTAGTATTGGTGGTCCCCATACGCTACGCCTAACAGGGTTCCAAATCAGTGTGAACCACGGAATGATGAAAACCAATAAAAACTCTATGATAAACATCTCCCTATATGGTCCCTTAACAAGAAGTTCAAGAACCGATACCTCATTTGGCAGTTTCGCATACCAATAAAGATTGAAACTAGAAAACCAGAACCAGAACCATAGAAGAGATAGAGCAAGCAATAATTTGCCCAATCCCCATATTTGATCGATACCTATGTAATCGCGGTAACCACCAAACTGCCTTAAGCAAAATATCGTAAGCATCACAGTAGCCACGCCTGCCTGCAAAGCATTATGAGCATGTGTTATCGGATAAAGCGAATCAATCCAACCTGGTACATGCACCATGAGAAATTCCACACTGATAAAGAAATGTACAAAAATCAGCATCATGAAATAAAAAGCACTCACGACCCCCATTCTATGATGTTGCCAATTCCATTGTGCTGAGGTTCCAACCCATCCCAATGCAAGCCTCTTTCCCCACTTCTTTCTCCATCCAGTTCCCTGGTCCCTAAGAACGGCAAAATCAGGCAAACAAGACAACCAAACAAATGCAAACCCCAAAACTATTAACCCAACTACGGCCATTGAGGCCCAAATGTGAGGAGAATACGCAGGTACCCCTTCTTGTTGCCCATAAAACCAAAGACTTCTGCGTCCATTCTCCAAACTGGGCAATAGCCATATCAAAGGTATGTACAAAATCAAATTGATACAGCCACACAACGTCCAAATTTCAGCTGCTCGCGAAGTTGATCGTCGCCAGTTCGCATTAGCTATTCTAGGTGCTATGGCAACCATAGGAGCAGAGGCGGTTGTAGTCATCAAAAACGAGAATATGGCAACATAGTATCCCCAATTTTGTTTATCCTCGAATCCTGAACTTAACCTCATAATATAGCCGATTATGCCTAGGATAAACAAAATTCCGGTCAATGCTGCGAATTGCCAAAATCTATTGGAGATAACATTATGTATTCCCAACAATTTATCTGAAACAGCCTTCCTTGCTTCAACCGAGTTATCAGTTTCTGCGACAGGCTCGTCTATGATGTCATATTGATCTGTTTTAGCCGCCTCAGTGGCCATGCACTGCTCCTGCCGACTCATCGACCTTTTTCAAATAAATAACGTTATTATCTGTCCCTAGGTTGTCCATAAGACGATATCCACGACCATCTTCTGACATGGCATCTGATTTCATCTTCGAGACCTCACTTGACTGGTCATTAAAATCACCAAAAGTGAGTGCATTGGTTGCACATGCATTAACACATGCAGGATTCAACGCCCTATCCCCATCCTCTAAATGCACAGAGTCTCTTTCCGATTCCCTGGTACTCCTCTTAATCCTTTGTATGCAAAAACTGCATTTTTCCATGATGCCTCTACCCCGTACGGTCACATCTGGATTCAATTGATTCTTTAAACTTTCGGGCCACTGAGGTTCCCAGTAATTGAAAAACCTCACATGATAGGGACATCCGTTTGCACAAAACCGAGTACCAATACACCTGTTGTATACCTGGACATTCATACCTTCATCATTATGGTAGGTTGCATAAACTGGGCAAACCGGTTCGCAAGGCGCATTTCCGCAATGTTGACACATGACAGGTATAAACCTAGCTTTAACGTCTGGATATTCACCTTCCCAATAGCGTTCTATCCGAATCCACTGTATAGCCCTACGCTGGTTAAAATGCTCTTCTAGATTAATAGGGATATTGTTTTCAGACTGACATGCAACCACGCATCCGTTGCATCCTGTGCACCGGTCAATGTCTACGACCATTCCCCATTTTCTACTTTCTTGGCTATGATCAGCCATAAATATTCTCCTAATTACTCATCAATCCGCGTTCAGTGATTCCCGCCTAGGTCACTTGTAAGCTCAATAATGTGATTGTGCTCGTCTCTCGGGAAGTCAGGTACTGTATTTTCGAATTTAGGTACCCTTATCCAATCACCTGTTTTCCGAATGTCTGCTTTGGTCGCAGCCCATGCCAAAGAGCCTGTCGACTCATCATGGACAGCATCAAGTATAGATAATACATTCGCCCCTCGACCTGAAGCATACCTACCATGATCCCTATGTCCTTGTCCTATAGGTATCGAAATGGCATCAGGTGGAGTAGCGGGATTAGGCATGGCTAAAGCCTCGATCGTACCTCTGGCAGTGCTTATTTGAAGCACATCACCCTCTTTGATGTCCCTTTCTTCAGCCACTTCATGGTTTATTTCCACCCATGTTTGCCAGGTTGCCGTGGAAATCGGGTCTGGCATTGCCTGTAACCATGGCAAAAATGCTAAACGTCCATCGAGTAGCGAACTGGAAAGGAACGGTTGCAAATTAAACGCCCCATTTCCACTTATTATCGGATCCGAAACACCATCAAGTCGAACCGGTGACGCAGATGAAGGGCCGGTTGATTCAACATCCCACCATCCTCCACGTTGGAGAATTCCATTCCAAAAAGCCTCAAAACTTGGGGCTTCGACAGATCCACCATTCCGCTGATACAGTTCTCTAGCCCCATCCCTTATTACATCTTTGAAGGTATCTGAGGAAAATCCGAGGTCTTTTTCCATAACTTGGGCGGAGGTAAGCAAAATATCCGCAAACCCTTTAGTTCCCAAATTTTGTCCCCGATTTTCGAAGAAAGGCCTAACTACCGGCTGTTGGAATCCGACAGTTTGATACCCAACCCCAGCCAACGGCACATCAGTACCCCAATCCTCCAGATAATTATGTTCAGGTAGTATGAGATCTGCTACAGAAGTAGTATCGTCCATCATATTCGAGAAGCTAACAATCAAAGGCACATTTGCCAGCCTTTCTTTAAATGCTGCGACATTAGGAATCCCATAATATGGATCCGCTCCACGGACCATCAACAACTCTACATTACCAGCCTGCATATCCTCAGCAAGTCTCTGAAAATCTGAAAATGAATTACCGGGGCCTACAGGATTAACACCCCGCAACGGAGAAACTGGGTTGAGAATAACTCCGCCCTTGGTCCCTATATTCCCTGCAAGATGATTCAACGAAAAAGCAGCCTTCATCGCCGAAAGTCCATTTGAGTGTGCTGCAGCGCTCCCACCTCCAATAGATATCGGATGAGAGGCATGAGAAAAATCGTGAGCAATATGCTTTATGACATCTGCCTCAACCCCAATACGAGCAGCGACATTATCAGGAGCATAACTATCCAACCAAGATGTATCTCCACCCGTCAACGCCTCAACAACAGAAGAATCCGGTGATTCATGGGAAACTATTTCTTGAATTATCGCCAGTGCAAGAATTCCTTCAGTACCGGGATTCGGTCTCACCCATTGGTCAGCATTTGCTGCCGTATGAGAGAATCTCGACTCAATATGTATTAACTTACCCCTGTGATCATGCCCCTGCCTAAATTCCCCGTAGCCTCTACTGTATCTGGTCGGCGATACCCATGTGCTTAAGAAATCGGCTCCGAAAGAGAGGACTAAATCAGCATTGTTTATATCGAAGTCAGGATAAGCGTCTTGTGAAAAAACTTCCTTTACAGCCTGCCTTACTGAGGCAGTTTCTATAGGTTCATGAGTTAAATGCCTACATCCTGAAGCCGACACAAAGCTATCCAACACCAAACCAAGATGTCCACCAATTGGATTTGTAAGTAAAACGGCATGATCTGAGTTTCCTTGGTCCTCCAAATCACTAAGCGTGCCAGTTAAACGGCTAATAGCATCGGTCCAGCTTATTTCGCTGTATTCACCAGAGCCCCTAGGGCCAGTTCTAACCAAGGGGGCGCTTATTCGGTCTGGATGATATAGAGCCTGTAACCCTGCCTCACAACGGGCACTATGGGTACCAATATTGACGGGGTAATCAACGTTCCCCTCGATCTTTTTGGCACGACCTTCCATCACACGAACAACGATTCCTTCAGAAGTATCGCAATACTGACAAACGGTTGCATACCAATTGTCAATCCCACTCACCAGATCCTCAGGCATCTCAACTGGAGAATCTATAAAGAGTTCCTTTTCAGGAACACCACAGGCCTGAAAGAGGACCGCTGCTCCAGCTGATCCTCCCATAAGAGTTAAAAATTGTCTTCTCGTCAACGCCATTTAAAAGCCTCTAATAGTGACAGGTTGAACAATCTGTAGGAGCTGCATTCTTCTTATGACAATCCACACAATCGCCCATTTTTAAGTTTTCGACCTGTCTCACCTTTTCCATTTCCGCTACCTCACCATGACATTTTTGACAGACCTGGCTCGTCTCGACACCTTCAGCCTCCGAAAAGTACCTTATGTGAGCCTCATGCACAAAATGAACATGATCAGGTACTCTGTGGACCCTAACCCAATGTATCGACCTCCCATCTTCGTATAGGTCCCTCATTTTCTCTATACCTTCCAACCCATCTCCAACTTCACTGTGACAAGTCATACATAGACCAGTTGCTGGCACAGAAGCTGCCGCCTCTTTTTCCACATTTCTATGGCAAAACGTGCAGTCCATTCCTAGATTTTTTACATGGGTCTCATGTGGAAAAGCTATAGGCTGGTTCGGACCCTCTCTAAACTCGGTACTACCAAAGATAACTGGGCGGCCTAACCAAGCAGTTATAACGAACGTAAGAGCAATTACCACTCCAGCAAAAGCCCCTAAGCCAAAAATGCCTAATATTCCTAATTTGACCAACTGTTTAGGTGTTGGTCTTTTGGGTTGAAAATCCCCAGGTATCAAATTCTTTCTTCCCTGTTAAATATCAATTTATATCCAAAACTCTGGGTATATGAGATTAATTGCATCTCTAGCACCCTGAATGGATGTGTAAACAAAAAACAAAGCAGCAACGAACGCCACTGTTGCGACGGCGTAGAAAGGGATCCTCAACTTCTGAAAAGACTCCGGTAAGTGTTTGGACCCAACCAATGAGGGTATAGCATTGTGTCCTATTAGCATGTTAGTGGCAAACACCAAAATAGACACAACAAAAAACCATATATTTCTGACGAACACGCTTATAAAAGACCAGCCATCTGGTCCGATGAAATTTGGATCCATCTCAAACAATTCGTTCAATATTCCAATTTCCCTCATCGACAAAAATTAAGGCCGAGAAACTCACGGAATAACAGTCCTCAACCAAGTGAAAAGTATCACATTCCGGTTTTCTAGTGTCAAGCAGAAGACAATAAGATTTACTGACTAGAACTTTATGAATTTCCTAGATTTTATATCTAAAATATAACGATCATGTCTAAAACCGGCCTATCAAGCCGAATTTATTGACCGATTGGAATATAGGATACTTGGGTTTGTAAGCAACCTAATCCTCCAATAAAATCCATCTATAGTCGGGAAATATAAGTGTAGTAATAAGGTGTAGGCATGCAAATATCTGAAATGACATATTATCTGGTCAATCCGGGTAAAGGTAAAAATCTTTGTTTCGTAAAATTAGAAACTGATGAAGGACTGCATGGATGGGGTGAATGCTATACACAGTCAGACCGAGATATCCAGATAACAGCCCACTTAGATGCCTTGAAGCGGTACCTGATCGGAAGAGACCCTTCAAACATAAAACATTTTTTGCAAGTAGTGTATGACGACTTCGCTGGTAGAAGAGGTGCAATGGACTTGTGGTCTGCTGTCAGCGGAATAGAGCAGGCTATGTGGGACATTCTCGGAAAACACCTTAATACACCCGTTTATACATTGTTAGGCGGAGCAGTACGCGAAAAGATAAGAGTCTACGCTAACGGATGGGGTGGAGGAGAGTGGGATTCAGAGGATTTAGCCAATAGGGCAAAAAAAGTTGTTGAAAGTGGCTTCACAGCATTGAAATTCGATCCAGTACCAGGACCTTGGCGAACTTTCATCAGTAAAGATGTGGAAAAGCAAACAATAAAAAATGTCCGTGCGGTTAGGGATGCTGTGGGACAAGAAGTAGATATTCTCATTGAGATGCATAGGCGATTAGCACCAATGCACGCCATAAAAATAGCCAAGGAAATAGAACAATACAATCCCTTTTGGTACGAGGAACCTGTTTTGGCTGAAAACATAAATGCTCTTGCGGAAACGAAACAAAGAGTAAACCTTCCTGTAGTAACCGGAGAGGAGTTGTATACGAAATTTGAGTTCAGAGAAATCTTTGAGAAAAGGGCTGCAGATATTATCAATCCTGATGTCTGTAATGTGGGAGGGATATTAGAATTAAAAGAGATCGCCGCAATGGCAGAACCATATTTCATCGCAGTCTCTCCACACAACTACAACAGCACAGCAATAGGATTAGCCGCTACGATTCAGGTGTCCGCAACTATCCCAAATTTCTTAATAACAGAATATTTTGTCAATTTTGAAGAATTTTCTCACTCCGTAATCTACGGCCAACTAGACTTAAAAGAAGGCTATATAGAAATACCAAAATCTCCGGGATTAGGTATTGATCTTAACGAAAACGCTTTAAGCGATTATCCATATCTTCCATTTCCACAAAGGAAAATCAGAGATTCACGAGACGAAGGACCATAGCTGGAAATATTTACGGATTCTAATATACATATTCAAATCCATTTCAAACAAAACCGCTAATCTTCTTTATGATTAAATTCCTTGACCCCCACATAAGGGCGTGCTAGCTTTTTCTTGCTATAAAAACAACTCTTCTCAATGATCAAAGGATTTTTTGACTGTGAAAACCAGCTTCTACATCCGTTGCAAACATGACCATCGCTGAAGAATTAAAAATCAGCAATACTCCCACTGAGTCGGTGATCACGATAGGAGTATTTGACGGTGTACACCTAGGGCACCAGCACCTGATAAACAATCTTAAAGATCGCGCAAAAATTCTCCAATATTCATCTGGGGTGATTACTTTTAAAAATCACCCTGCCTCCATTATTAATCCGAATTTCAAACCCGACTTTGTAACCACCTTGGAACACCGAATATCTTTGTTGAGAAGCACAGAAATAGATTTTGTATGCCCTATAACATTTAACGACGAAGTAGCGTCCTTAAGAGCTGGAGACTTTATTAAACTTTTACAGGAACATTTAGGAATGAAAATGCTTGTCGTCGGGCCAGATTTTCAAATGGGCAAAGACCGGGAAGCCAATGTGAATGAACTCTATAATCTAGGCTCAAGACTAGGCTTTGAATTAGAGGTCGTCGAAGTTGAACAAAGAAATGGTATTTCTGTACGAAGTACGGAATTAAGAAAACTATTGTCCCAAGGTAACATTGAGACCGTTTCGTTGATGTTAGGAAGGCCCTTTTCTATTACTGGAAAAGTCGTTGAAGGGTTTAAACGAGGACGAGAAATTGGATTCCCAACCGCAAACCTTGAAAGTGAAATCGGAATCGCCGTTCCAAAAAACGGCATATATTCGACAATCGCGACAGTGTCAGGGAAAAGATACATGGCTGCATCAAGTATTGGTACCAGACCCACTTTTGACAATGGCTCTAGAACAATAGAGGCATTTATACTGGACTTTGACGAGATTATATATGGGGAAACAGTCACCCTAGAATTCATGAATAGACTACGTGATGAAATAAAGTACGATTCTCTAGAAGAATTGATTACACAAATAAATGACGATGTGTCCAAAACAAGAAATTCACTGGAACATTTAATGAGCTATGATTCAGGTGTTTAATAAGAGATTAGATGACGAACTGGCATAGGAATTAGGATCAAATGGCATTACTTGATAAAGAAGATGTCCTAAAAAGGGGCGTGGAAGAAATAATTATTGAAAAAGAGTTTGTGGAAAAACTTGATTCAGGAAAGTCTCTCCGCCTAAAAATGGGGTTCGATCCAAGTGCGCCGGACATACATCTAGGTCACGCGGTGGGACTAAGGAAACTTAGGCAACTACAGGAATTAGGACACAAGGTTGTTTTAATAGTTGGGGATTGGACCGCCCAAATTGGGGATCCTAGCGGAAGATCACAAACACGGAATATGCTCAGCGCCGAAGAAGTTAACGCAAATGCACAGACATATCTGGACCAATTTTTTAAAATTGTAGATCGGGATCGGACTGAAATCAGACTGCAAAGCGAGTGGTTTGGACCTTTTAGCCTCGCAAACGTCATAGAATTAACCAGTAAATTCACAGTCGCCCAAATATTAGCACGTGACGACTTTGCTAAAAGATTCAATGAAAATCAGCCCATAGCAATAACAGAACTTCTATATCCCTTACTTCAAGCATACGATTCCGTAGCAATAAAGTCAGACGTAGAATTTGGAGGTTCAGACCAACGATTTAACTTATTAGTTGGACGTGAACTGCAACAAAGTGAAGGTATGAAACCTCAGCAGTGCTTCATAATGCCACTACTCCCCGGCACGGATGGAGTACAGAAAATGAGCAAGAGCTTGGGAAATTACATTGGTATAGATGAACCTGCAAATGAAATATTTGGAAAAGTAATGTCAATACCGGACTCTATGATAGCTCGTTATTATGAATGGCTTACAGACGTCCCAACAAAAGAAGTATCGGATATTAAGGACTCCCTTGAAAATGATTCGGCAAACCCAATGGACCTTAAAAAAAGGGTGGCTAAATTATTAGTGTCTGAGTATCACGACACAGATTCAGCGGCAACAGCCCAAACCTTCTTTGAGAAAACGATCCAGGGCAATGAGCTGCCTGAAGATATCCAAGAACACATTTTAGCGACCGACGTCTCCCAAACCGGGTTAAGGTTAAGCAACATACTTACAGAGGCTGGAATTACCTCTAGTACAGGGGAAGCCCGAAGATTGATTGAACAAGGTGCCATTAAATTAGACAATGAACCAGTGACATCAAACCTAGACTCCAGTGAGCTGAAAAAGGGTGTTTTAAGAATAGGAAGACGCAGGTACCTGAGACTAGTCTAGCTTAGAAACGAAATTAAAATTTCGCACACGTTAATTTAATCAATTGTGTTAAAATTTCTTGCGGTCTGAATTTATGGTTTCATGCTCTTCAATCTGACAAATAACAGATCGACATTAGTATGGAATCAGCTATTAAGCTTATCAAGAACAAATTATGAATTTTCGGCTGGGAGGTACTACCTTGGTTAACCTGAGAATACCAGGACCAATTCCCGTTGACGACGAAATATTAGAAACCATGGGATCCCCGATGATAAATCACAGGGGACCGGAGTTTAAGGACCTTCTGTACAAAACCACGGAGGGACTGAAAACAGTTTTTGCAACCAAAAACGACGTCTACATCATTACTGGTTCGGGAACCTCCGCAATGGAAGCTGCCGTTGTAAACACCTTATCTCCGGGAGACAAAGCTATCAATGCCACGGTAGGTGTTTTCGGAAATCGGTTTGGAATTATTTGCGAGCGATATGGAGTCGACGTTACAACTTTAAGTTTCCCGTTTGGAACAGATGTAGACACGGACAAACTCCGTGAATGTATTGAAGAAAATCCGGAAGTCAAAGCAGTTATGGTGACCCATAACGAAACTTCTACTGGAGTCTCCAACGACTTAGAAAAAATTGCGTCGGTGATAAAAGAATACGATAAGCTAATTTTGGTTGACGGCATAAGTAGCGTGTGTTCAATACCGATTGAAACGGACGCGTGGGGATTGGATGTCGTTGCCACAGCTTCTCAGAAGGGTTGGATGCTACCACCCGGACTTGCGTTCATAAGTTTCAGTGACAAAGCTTGGGAAGCACACAAAAATTCAACCATGCCAAGATTCTATCTAGATATGGCAGAGTACAAAAGATACTATGAGATCGGGCAACCGCCATTTACACCCTCGGTATCTTGTATGTTTGCCTTGGATGTAGCTTTGGACAGGGTTAAAGAAGAAGGATTAGGTGCACTATATGAAAGGCATTCAATCATAGGAAAATATACGAGAGATGCCATACGTGGTCTCGGTTTAGATATATTCCCGGTCAGCGAGGATATCGCATCAAATACTTGCACTGCGGTCTCCGTCCCTGAAGGAGTCGATGGGTCTTCCTTGGTGGAAAAGATGAGAGTCGATCATAAAGTGGTACTAGCAGGCGGACAAACAACACTGTCAGGAAAAATATTTAGAATCGGACACATGGGAATAACCCCTCAAGAAGATATAGATCAGACAATCGACGCTTTAAAAGAGGTCCTACCAACAGTAGGCTTTGCTAAATAAAACCCCACAGAGAACGGATGATTACTATAGTGATTTGAGAGAACTATAAATTACCTTTAAACTGCTGCCGGGGCCCTCTCAAGTAACTGACTAAGGTCATCTCCCTCAATTGTCTCGTGTTCGATCAAATGCTTAGCCAGCTCAGTTAATTTACCAGTGTTACCTTTAATAAGTTTTGTCGCCGTTACATAGGCGCCATCAAGAAGTCCATGGACTTCCTCATCGATTGATTCGGCAATACTATCGCTGTAGTCCGCCTGCTCAGAGATCTCTCGACCTAGAAACACTAATTCCTCTCGTTTACCAAAAGTTCTGGGACCAAGTTTTTTACTCATCCCAAGTCTAGTTATCATAGCCCTAGCAATATTAGTCGCCTGTTCGAGATCATTCCCAGCCCCTGTTGTAACTTCAAAAAACATCAACTCTTCAGCAACCCTACCACCCATAGCGGCCGCCATTCTTGCCTCTAGTTGATTCTTTGTAACCAGAGATGTCTCCTCCTCAGGCATGAATCTAGTATGGCCACCAGTCTGACCTCTAGCGACTATGGTTACCTTGTATGGTGGGTCTGCATGTGGAAGCAAATGTGCAACGAGTGCATGACCTGCCTCGTGATAGGCTACCATTTCCTTTTCCCGAGCACTTATGACTTTGTTTTTCTTTTCAGGACCTGCAATAACCCTGTCTATAGATTCTGCAAGTTCATCATAAGTAATTATTTTTTTGTTACGCCTGGCAGCTAGTATTGCAGACTCATTAACTAGGTTCATAAGGTCAGCACCACTGAAACCAGCTGTTTGCTTCGCTATCGCTTCCATATTAACGTCCTCTGCTAAAGGCTTTCCTTTAGAGTGAACATCTAAAATCTCTTCTCTGCCCTTCACATCTGGACTGTCTAAAGTGACTCTTCTATCAAATCTCCCCGGTCTCAACAAAGCAGGATCCAAAATATCCGGTCTGTTTGTAGATGCAAGTACAATCACGTTAGTGTTTGTATCAAACCCATCCATTTCTACCAAAATTTGATTTAAAGTTTGTTCTCTTTCGTCATGACCTCCGCCTAACCCGGCGCCTCTGTGTCTACCAACAGCATCAATTTCATCCACGAATACAATGCAAGGCGCATTTCGTTTCGCTTGATCAAATAAATCCCTCACCCTTGAAGCACCAACGCCAACAAACATCTCCACAAACTCTGAACCGCTTATAGAGAAAAACGGAACCCCTGCTTCTCCTGCAACAGCTCGGGCCAGCAATGTCTTTCCAACTCCGGGAGGTCCCATAAGCAACACTCCCTTTGGAATCTTGGCTCCTAGAGCAAGAAATCTTTCTGGTGTTTTCAAAAATTCAACAACTTCTTGTAATTCTTCTTTCGCCTCATCAACTCCTCGGACATCAGCAAAACTCACCTCAGGACTATCCGTATTGAACAATCGCGCCTTAGATTTTCCGAAACTAAAGGTTTGACTGCTACTTCCCTGAGCCTGCCTCATCATGAACAACAAAACCGCCCCGAAGAAAATTATTGGAAGGAAATTAAGCAATATCCCAACAAGGTTTCCAAATCCCCCGTTACCTTTAACACTTACATCTACATACCCGGAGCCTTTGTTTACACCCGCTGCTTCTAGCTGTTCAATGATTGATGATCCCATTTCCTTACGAGACGTGATCTTCTTGTCATCTATAGTGAAAGCTTCTAGTGTATCTCCCTGCACTTCTATACTTTTCAATCTTCCCTCTGTAGCCATGGTTATGACCTTACTGATAGGAACCTCTGTAGAACCAGAAAACGGTTCGCTGAACACAGTAAAAAATATGGCAACTACAGCCACAACAATGAGCAAATATATGAAAATACTTCTCATAGACCGAGGATTCATTAATAAATCTCCATTCTCATTAAAATTTATTGGCTTAGTTGTTCAAGCAGTCTATTAATATTACAGTAATCACGGCTACACGGGCAAAAAAAGCCATGGACAAAAAAAACATGTTGCCTCTTTGTTATACTGTGTCACCACTTTCTACTAGGCAATTGCGCTTTGTAGATGCGGTCTTTTACAGAGAATACGGTTATCTGGACTATGACAGAATTACCTAAAACGATCACTAGATCTTCAATCGATTCGACTCTTCGATCCGCTGGAATAAATTGCCTCTATGCAGAAACTGCTAAAGAAGTGATCGAATTACTTTCGTCCCTTAATGCAATGACAAAATTCGCTGAATATCAAATCGTACTAGTGAATATTGCCCTTTTTCCTTCTCAGAACTTAGATAAGATTATTGAATCATGTGAATCAGTCTCACTGCCATTATTAGTAATAGTCTCCCAAGATGAAGTCAGCCTCATTGAACCTCATCTAGGCATTGCAGATTTCATAACCTATCCCATTAATAATCAAGAATTGATCACACGGGTGAGAAAAGCCGTATTCAATAGTCGCAAATTATCAGATGACATTGTGATAACTCGTGGGAATCTGACCATAAACCCAACCAGCTATGAAGTTGTCGTATCCAATACAAAAATAAATTTACGATTTAAAGAATATGAACTTCTTCTATTACTCGCTTCAAACCCGGGAAGAGTCTACGATCGGGCAACTTTACTAAATCAAATTTGGGGATATGACTATTTTGGAGGAACAAGGACGGTAGATGTCCACATAAGACGTCTTAGAAGTAAGATTGAGCACGATCCGGACAACCCGTTTATTGAAACAATTTGGAACGTCGGCTATAGGTTCCGCACCGAGGAGAATCTCGCTTGATAAATAATATTTGCCATGTGTCATTTGTACCTCAAATATGAGTGCACCACACGAATTAAATACTATTTTGACCCATCTACCACTCAGTGAGTAAAATGGCATCTAACGGCTCCAACAAATCTAATCAACTATGGACCCGTTCCAGTAAATATCCAAAAGACAAAAACTCTCACGATTCAGAAAAAAAACTACCACCTACAGGGAAATGGACGGATACTCTGAAAGATAACGAAGCAGAGATAAATAGTCAGAATGCAGATAAAGCAGAATTACCTGCATTTGAGAAAGCTGTACAAAACGCTGGCTCCGATGTCACTAGTAGTCTAGGTAATGCCCAAGAATCCTCTGAAAATTTATTGAGTGATAGGGGAGAAGAAGAGATTCAAACGGAATCTTACCCTCCTCTAGAAATCCCGACTGAGACAACCAATCTAACTGCCGAAGACCTGGTTTTGATCTACCGTCGCATGACTCTATGCAGGACTCTGGACGAACGTATTTGGATGCTAAACCGCCAGGGAAAGGCAGCAATTATGGCCTCATCACAAGGACATGAAGCAGCACAAATAGGGTCTGTTCAGGCTCTTGAACCGGGCACCGACCTTTTCTACATCTACTACAGAGACTTAGCCGTCCTTTTGGAACTAGGATTGACTCCAACTGAAATCATCAAAGGCTTCATTGCCAAAGAAGGCGAACCACTGAGCGGAGCACGTCAATTCCCAACACATGGGGGTCATCCAGACTTCGGAGTTGTCAATCTATCTAATGTAGTCGCAACTCATATACCTCAAGCGGTTGGTGCTGCCTTGTCAGCAAAGATGAAAAATGAAAAAAAAGTAGTAATAACCTACTTTGGGGACGGAGCATCAAGTGCTGGTGATACTCATGAGGCGATGAATTTTGCAGCAATCCACAAATTGCCCGTCATTTTCTTCTGTGAAAACAATAAATATGCCATTTCGGTTCCCTTAAATAAACAAATGGCAGTCGACAGTATAGCCTCACGAGCTGAAGGCTACGGAATGCCTGGATTAGAAATTGACGGATGCGATACGGTTGCAGTATTTGAAGCCACCAGAGAAGCTGCCGAAAGAGCAAGAGCGGGTCATGGCCCAACTCTCATCGAAGCACAAGTCGAAAGGTATTTACCTCATACAAGTGATGATGACGACTCCATCTACAGAGCACCATCAGAAATCGAGGAAGCAAAAAAAAGAGACCCTTTAGTATTGCTGAAAGACACGCTTACGAAACTTGGAGTCCTTGATGATAAAGAAAATCAGATCATGTTGGATGAAGCCAAGCGCATCGTAAATGAAGCTACAGAAGAAGCAGAAAATGCCAAATTTCCGGAAACCTCGGGATTTTACGAACACGTTACTTCCAGATTCTCAGAACCGCCTGGAGACCGCTAATGGCGATAAAAACCGTACTTGAAGCCGTAAGAGAGGCAATGAGCGAGGAAATGCGCCGCGATGACAAAGTCTTCGTTCTGGGTGAAGACATTGGTGCCAGAGGAGGAGTTTTCCTAGCAACAGAGGGTTTTCTAGAAGAATTTGGAGAATCGCGAGTTATTGACACCCCTCTAGCTGAATCTTCAATTGCGGGAATAGCCCTCGGAGCATCCATGCATGGTATGAGGCCAATAGCAGAGATAGAGTTTGGGGATTTTATATGGCCAACTATTAACCAGATCGTGGGAGAGGCAGCTCGAGTGAGATATGGTTCAGAGGGAAAAATGTGGGCTCCTATGGTTCTTCGAGCTCCCCATGGGGGTGGCGTCAGAGGCGGCTTGTACCATTCTCAAAGCGTAGAGGCTTTGTTTGCACACACCCCAGGACTTAAAGTAGTCACTCCTTCGACTCCATATGATGCGAAAGGCCTGTTAAAGAGCGCCATAAGAGACGATGACCCCGTTGTCTTCTTAGAACACAAAAGAACATACCGACTGGTTAGAGGAGAAGTACCTGACGAAGAGTACACAATACCGATCGGAAAAGCGGACGTTAAAAAAAGCGGTAACGACATAAGTGTAATAACTTACGGATTAATGGTTCATCACTGTTTGGAAGCTGCTAATGACTTAATTAATGAAAATATAGACGTAGAAGTAGTGGATCTACGCACCGTTAGGCCTATTGATGAAGAATTGGTTTTAGAGTCTGCAAAAAAAACAGGCAAGATATTGATCGTTCACGAAGATAACAAAGTTCTGGGAGTCGGGGCCGAAATCTCAGCGATGATTTCAGAAAATGTCTTTGAATTTCTGGACGCTCCAATCTCGAGACTCGCAGGTCCTGAAGTACCAGCGATGCCTTTTAGTCCTCCAATGGAAGCTGTGTATATGATTAGTTCCGAAGACATTAAAAAGTCCATAAAAGAACTGGCAGAGTACTAACTGTGATTATCGAACTTCCTCAAGTGGGCGAATCGATCTCTGAAGGAGTCATTGGTAAGTGGCTTAAAAATGTAGGGGACTCTGTTGAAAAATTTGATCCTCTGGTAGAAATTATTACCGACAAAGTCGCCATGGAACTCCCTTCCCCAACTTCAGGAATATTGAAAGAAATAATAGTGGCAGAAGGTGAGACCGTACCAATAGGTGCGGAAATTGCCAACATAGAATCAGAACATGACAATGATGTTTCCATACCGCCTGAACCATCTATAATATCTAAATCTGTAGGTACGCAGATTGGAACTACGGGAGAACTCTTAAAAAATACGGCGCCCGTCGGGCCTACTGGCTCTGGAGGCCCAATTTCAACAGATGACAAGGTTGAAACGTCTAGCGACTCATCAGAAAAACTTACAAAAACTAACAACTACATCTCTCCAGTGGTGGCTCGAGTAGCTGAGAAAAACAACATTGATTTATCCAAAGTTGTTGGCACAGGTAGGAATGGAAGAATTACAAAAAAAGATGTTCAAAGCCACTTGGGAAACACTAACAATAAACCTGAGCAAATCCCCAATAAATCAAATGAGGAGTCGCTAGACGGACAATACAGAGAAAATATTAGTCCAATTCGAAAAATAATAGCCAGTAACATGGTAAAAAGCGCAACCTTAATACCTCAGGCCTGGACACTTACTGAAGTGGATGTTACTGGCATTGTTAATCTTCGGCAAAGCATTAAAGAAAATTTTCTTAAACAGGAAGGTGTAAATATTACGTATTTACCTTTCGTATTAAAAGCTGTGGCCCAATCCCTAAAAACAAATTCTTTATTGAATTCCTCGTGGCAAGAAGACCACATAATTATTAATAGAAAGATAAATATCGGAATCGCAGCATCAACTGATGACGGTTTGGTTGTACCAGTCATACGCGATGCCGATACTTTAAGTATTACAGGCCTTGCTCAAAAAGTGGATGAATTAACCAGAAAATCTCGAGAAGGAAATTTGGCTATAGAAGACGTAACTGGAGGAACATTTACCCTCAACAATACTGGTGTATTAGGGTCTATTGCCTCACAGCCGCTGGTTAATTACCCACAGGCAGCCATTATGACAACTGAAGCAATAACGAAGCGTCCAATGGTTGTTAACGATGGGATCGCGATTAGATCTATGATGAATATCTGCCTCTCTTTTGATCATAGAATTATGGACGGTAAGGAAGCAGGTGCATTCAACTCCGATGTTAAACAGATCCTCGAATCAATCAACGCTGGCACTCAAATTTACTAGTCTTCAAGAGAAACTCTGTTAAAGGGTCGATATGTCAAAGTTGATAGCAAGTTATCATGGTTTAGTGCCTTATGAAGATTCTCTTGAGATTCAAGCAAAATCCCATGAAATGGTAAGTGCTGGCGCTTCCGACGTTTTACTTATGATGCAGCACCCACACGTATTCACACTGGGTAGAAGAGGCCGTAAAGAAGATGTATTGATCAGTCGGGAAAAGATGTTAGAACTAGGAATAGAGGTTTTTGACACCGAACGTGGAGGAGAGGTCACTTACCACGGACCTGGACAGCTAATTGTGTACCCGATAATAAATCTCAGGAGACTAGGTGGTATAGGACCCACCGAGTATGTTAAGAAGCTGGAGCAATCTATATCTCAATTCCTAGCTCTTTATGATATCGAAGTAAATACAGATGAGAAACCTACAGGTGTTTGGATAGGGGACCACAAAGTTGCATCAATTGGTGTAAGAATCAGCAAAGGTACAACTACACACGGGTTTAGCTTAAACATATCCAACGACTTATCGTATTTCGAACACATAATCGCCTGTGGTATCCCTGAATCAAAGAATACTTCTTTATCAAGTCATATAGCTACGCCAGTTTTAATAGAAGACACACTACAACCAATAGCAAAACTTATCACTGAAAAATTTCACTACCACCTTCACTGGAAGAAATATCCTTCAAATTTTTAATTTAGTCTGGGGGGGTCTGCTTTCCCTGTGACCAAAAATATCACTCTTTCAGCAATGTTTGTGGTTCGGTCCGCCACTCTTTCCAAGTCGTGGGCTACCCATAGAAGATAGGTTGCCCTTTGTATAGTAGTTGGATCCGCCAACATGAAAGTTAGAAGTTCCCTATAAACCTGATTGTATATTTCATCTACTTCATCATCGTCTTCCCATACCTTATAAGCCGCCTCAACATCACGATTCACATATGAATCTATGCTTCTTCTTAGCATGTCGGCCGATTTATCAGCCATCCTTGGTATATCTATAAGAGGTTTTAGTGGCGCTACCTCACCCATTAGGAGACTGATTTTCGCTATGCCTTCAGCATAATCACCCATTCTCTCCAACTCATTAGCTACCATCATCGCAGCTATGATAGATCTCAAATCAACGGCCATAGGAGATTCTAAAGCGATCAACTCTATACAAAAATCTTCTATGGATTGTTGTTTGGCATCAATCGCGTCATCATCATCAATAACTCTCTGCGAAGATTCTAAGTCTCTATTCTTTAGTGCATCTATCGAGCTAAAGATAGACTTCTCAACCATACTTGAAAGTTGTACTACCTCGTCCTGCACAAATTGTAGATTCCTTTCAAAATCTTCTCTTGGCATAAAATCACCCCCTTTACAACTAGCTAAATCGTCCCGTTATGTATTCCTCAGTTCTTTTATTACTGGGATTAGTGAATATTTTCTGTGTGTCGTCATGTTCTACCAGATAGCCAGAACGTTTATCTCCAACCATAAAAAAAGCAGTTTCATCAGAAACGCGAGCCGCTTGTTGCATGTTGTGTGTAACTATGACTATCGTGTAACGAGTTTTCAACTCACGAACCAAATCTTCAATGGCCAATGTGGCTATGGGATCCAGAGCAGATGCAGGTTCATCCATCAAAAGAACCTCTGGTTCAACAGCTAAAGCCCTAGCTATACAAAGTCTTTGTTGTTGACCACCAGACAGGGCAAACGCACTGTCATGTAACCTGTCCTTAACCTCTTCCCATAAAGCCGCTTTATGTAGAGAACTCTCCACAGCCTCATCCATATTTCCTGTATAACCATTAACTTTTAATCCAAATGCTACATTCTGGTATATCGATTTAGGAAACGGGTTGGGTTTCTGAAACACCATCCCTATTCTCGACCGTATTTCCGTAGCATCTACATTGTCAGAATATATATTAAAGTTTTCAAACAAAACCTCACCTTTTACGGAAGCACCTACTATCAGGTCATTCATCCGATTCAAACACCGAAGATAAGTACTTTTACCACATCCGGAAGGGCCAATTAGGGCCGTAACGGTGTTGCGTTTCATTACCATATTCACATCCCGAACAGCCAAAAAGTCTCCATAATAAACATTTAAATTTTTAGCCTTTAAAACTATTTCCGAATTCTCAATAGAATCCTGTTGAGAAGATATTTTAGTCCCCATTTATTAGATTATTCCTCTGACCTGATCTGGTATTTATTTCTTAAAAACACAGCTATAGCATTCATAGTTAACAAAATCACCAATAATACGATTATCCCGGCTGCTGCCAACCCTCTGAAGTCCTCTTGAGGTCTCG